>JAURVI010000002.1 GCA_030655515.1 Polaromonas sp.
AACGCGGCCATCGCGCGCCAGGGCGGCTCCATCGGGTGCGTAGCGCTCTGACCCATTGGGTGAGTTTGTTCGTGAGTACAAAAGTGCGTGTTCATGCGGCTTCGCCAGCGGGTGTAAGCGGTCAACTGCGGTTTCTAGGATGATGGCTTAGCCCTGGGCCACCGGCCGGCTCGGGTCGCTGCACCAGTCGCTCCAACTGCCGGCGTACAGACCGGCACGGCCCAGACCGGCGATTTCCATTGCAATGAGGTTGGGCACGGCGCTCACGCCGCTGCCGCAGTGGTGTACCACGCGGGCCGGGTCGCGTCCGGCGAGCAGCGCTTCAAACTCGGCTTTGAGCTGGTCGGCCGGCTTGAACTTGCCATCGGGGGCCAGGTTCTGGGTGAAAGGGCGGTTCAGCGCACCGGGAATATGGCCGGCCACCGGGTCGAGTGGTTCGACTTCGCCCCGAAAGCGCGCCGGCGCGCGCGCATCGACCAAGGTCTGGCCCGGACGGCCGAGCTGGTTGGCTACTGTTTTTGAGGCTATCAGCGCAACTTTTTCGGGGCCAAGAAAGAAGTCGGACCGACAGTGCGCGGGTTCTTCGTCGCGGTTCACGGTGCCGCCCGCCGCCTGCCAGCCTGGCAGCCCGCCGTCGAGCACGGCCACCGCTTCATGGCCGGCCCACTTGAGCATCCACCACAGGCGGCCGCAGTAGTTGGCGCCGTTGCGGTCGTAGACCACGGCCTGCATGTCGTTGCTGAAGCCGACGCGGGACAGCCAGGTGGCGAATTTTTCGCGATTCGGCAGGGGGTGGCGCCCACCCGAGGCGGGCTGACCGGCGCCGGTCAGCCCGCCGTGTCTGGCGCTCAGGTCGGTGTCCAGGTTGGCGTAAACGGCGCCCGGAATGTGTACTTGCAGGTACTGCTGCTTGCCGGCCTGCGCATCCATCAGGTCAAAGCTGCAGTCGAACACCCGGTGGGGCTGGCGGCTGGTGATCAGCGCTTGCAGTTGTTCGGTGGAGATCAGCGTGGTGTACATGGTGGTTTCCGTCCTTCAGGCTGTGGGGCAACCGTGTTCAGTGTTCTTCGGCGGGCGAGTCCGGTGCGGCGCGGGCGCGCAACACGGTGGCTGCGATGCCGCTGGCCACAATCAGCGCCATGCCGGCCCAACCGATCAGCGCAATCTGGTCGCCAAACAGCAGCAGGCTGTAGACCGCGCCGAACACAATGCCAGAGTACTGCAAATTCGCCACCAGCAGTGTGGCATTGTGTGTTTTGGCCAGGCTGTAGGCCCGGGTCATGCATAACTGGCCCAGCGAGGCCAGCACTCCGAACGGAATCAGCCACAGCGCCGGTTTCCAGTGCCACTCAGACACCCCGGCCACCCCCATGCCCAGCCCACCGGCCAAGGCCGAGCCAACGGCAAAATAAAAGACGGTGCGGGCCTCGGGCTCCCCGACACGCGCCAGCGCCGTCACCTGCATGTAGGCAAAAGCCGCCATCAGGCCCGACAGCAGGCCAATCAGGCCGGCAAAACCCTGGTTCTGATCAATCGTCGGGCGCAGCATCATCACCACGCCGATAAAGCCGGTGATCACAGTCAGTACCAGCGGCCCTTGAGACTGGATGGCCCCCGCAGTCGCTTTGCCTTGCGCCGGCAGCAGGCCCGTCAGCATCGCGCCGCCGACCAAAAAGGCGGCAATCCAGATGCTGCTCATGTAGTTCAGTGTCATGGCCGTGGCCAGCGGCAGGCGGGCGATGGCGTAAAACCAGGCACCCAGCGCGACCACGCCGACCAGGCTGCGCCACATGTGCATGCCGGGAAACCGGGTGGCCAGCGTGACGCCGCGGGCTCTGGCTAGCGCCCACATGAAAAGCATGCCCAGCAGGCCCCGGTAAAACACCAGTTCCGCGCTGTTGAAGTATTCCGACGCGAACTTCACGCAGACCGCCATCGTTGCAAATAAAAAGGCGGCGGCTAACATCCAGAGGGCTTGCATCGTCTGTCGGGCCTGGGTTCAGCGTAAAAAGTGATTTCAGCCCATGCATGGCGGGACCAGCCCGTCAAAGCATTTGCGTGGTTTTGCTGGCGCCCATTTCGCGGCGGTACCACTCGTGAAAGTGCTGCATGCCGTCTTCCATCGGGCTCTGATAGGGGCCGAATTCGTTGTCGCCGCGCTGCATCAGGGCCTTGCGTCCGGCGTCCATGCTCAGCGCAATTTCGTCGTCTTCGACGCAGGTTTCCATGTAGGCGGCCTGCTGCGCATCCATGAACTCGCGCTCGAACGCGCAGATTTCCTCGGGGTAGAAAAACTCCACCACGTTCAGGGTCTTGTCCGGCCCCTGCGGGTGCAGGGTGCTGACCACCAGCGCATGCGGGTACCACTCGACCATCACATTGGGGTAGTAGGTCAGCCAGATGGCGCCGTACTTGGGTGGCACGCCACGGCGATACTGCAACACCACGTCGTGCCATTTTTTGTAGATGTCGGTGCCTGGCTTGCCCAGCTTGTCGGACACGCCGACGGTTTGCACCGAGTAGTGGGGCGCCAGTTCCCAGCGCAGGTCATCGGTCGTCACGAAAGCGCCGAGACCGGGGTGGTAGGGGCCGACATGGTAGTCCTCCAGATAGACCTCGATGAAGGTCTTCCAGTTGTAGTTGCATTCGTGCAAGTGAATCTTGTCGAGCTGGTAGCCGGAAAAATTCAGGTCTTGCATGGCACCCAGCGACGCCATTTCGGCGGCGATGTCGCGGCCATTGTCTTCAAACACCAGGCCATTCCAGCGGCTGGTCTTGTAGCGGTTCAGGTTCAGGCAAGGGTCTACCTGGAAGTGCGGCGCACCGATCAGCTCGCCGGAAGTGTTGTAGGTCCAGTGGTGCAGCGGGCAGACAATGTTGCTGTCGGTGCCGTGACCCAGCGAACCGCGGCCCTGCAGCATGGTGGACTGGCGGTGCCGGCAGACATTGGAGATCAGCTCCACGCCCGAGCTATTTCTCACCAGCGCGCGGCCACCGAGCTCCTGCGGCAGCGCATAATAGTCGCCCAGCGCCGGTACGGCCAGCTCATGCCCCACATAGCGCGGGCGATGGGCAAACAATTTTTGCTGCTCCCGCTGGTACAGGCCGGCGTCAAAGTAGCTGGAGACCGGGAGCTGGCTGGTGGCCTGCAGCAGACGAAGGCTTAAATCAGACATGCAATTGCCGAAACAGGCGTTTTCGGTGGGTAGATGAACGGGCAGACGGCCCCGCGACCGGCGGGGCGCCAGAACGGGAACCGCTTTCGATTGTAGCGCGCAGCCCTGTTGCGTCCGGTGCCGGACGCAGCCGCTCGCCTGCGCATCCGATAAATGGGGGGATGTGTCCTGTGGACAATATGTTCCGGCCAGAAACCGGCGCACAACGGCCTAAAATCAGTCTTTCAACCAAATACCATGGCAAAAGCTACCCCCTCCCCTGCGCCCACCGCCCCCGCCAGCTACGAAGCTGCGCTGGAAGAGCTCGAAACCCTGGTGGCCCGGCTCGAATCGGGCCAGTTGCCGCTGGACCAGTTGCTGACCGGCTACCAGCGCGGCGCCGAGCTGCTCAAGTTCTGCCGCGACAAACTCCAAGCCGTGGAAAACCAGATCAAGGTGCTGGAGGGCAACGAGCTCAAGCCCTGGAACCCAGAGTAAATCCATTGACCGAGAAAAAATCTTTTGCGCTGGACGCCTGGAGCGCCCGGCAACTCGCAGCCGTGGAACAGGCCTTGATGCGCTGGGTGGCGCCGCCCGAGCCCAGGCCGGCCCCGGCCGGGCTCGGAGACGCGATGCGTTACGCCGTGCTCGATGGCGGCAAGCGCCTGCGCCCGCTGCTGGTGATGGCCGCCTGCGAGGCGGTGGATGGCAGTCCGAAAGCGGCCTTGCGGGTGGCCTGCGCGGTGGAGCTGATTCACGCCTATTCGCTGGTGCATGATGACATGCCCTGCATGGACAACGATGTCTTGCGGCGCGGCAAACCAACCGTTCATGTGAAGTTCGGCGAGGCGCAGGCCTTGCTGGCAGGCGATGCGCTGCAGGCGCTGGCGTTTGAGCTGCTGACACCGGAGGACGGCTCGGTCGATGTCGCGACCCAGGCGGCCTTGTGCCGCATGCTGGCGCAGGCCGCGGGTTACCAGGGCATGGCCGGTGGTCAGGCGATTGACCTGGCCAGTGTCGGCAAGGCGCTGTCATCGGAGCAACTGCACGCCATGCACCGTCTGAAAACCGGCGCGCTGCTGCAGGCCAGCGTGATGATGGGCGCCGCTTGCGGCACCGCCTCCGCGGCTGCGCAATCCGCGCTACGCGACTACGGTGCGGCGGTGGGCCTGGCTTTTCAGGTGGTGGACGATATTCTGGATGTGACAGCCGATTCAGCCACGCTGGGCAAGACGGCAGGCAAGGATGCGGCCCAGGATAAACCCACTTTTGTTTCGCTGATGGGCTTGTCCGCGTCCCGCAACTACGCGCAGGAGTTGCTGTCGCAGGCGCATCACAGCCTGAAGGCCAGCGAACTCCAGCGCGTCGAAGCGCTCAGCGCATTGGCCGACATGCTGGTGAACCGCCCGGCGTGAAGCGGCGCACAGGACCCAAAAGAAACGGCAAGATCACGATGTACCCATTGCTTGAAACCATCAACAGCCCGGCGGATTTGCGCCTGCTGCCGCGGGCCCAGCTCAAAACGCTGGCCGACGAACTGCGCGCCTATCTGCTGCACAGCGTGTCGCAGACCGGCGGGCACCTGAGCTCCAACCTTGGCACGGTCGAACTCACGGTCGCACTGCACTATGTGTTCAACACGCCGGATGACCGGCTGGTGTGGGACGTGGGCCACCAGACCTATCCGCACAAAATCCTGACCGGCCGACGCGAACGCATGGCCAGCCTGCGCCAGTTCGGCGGCCTCAGCGGTTTTCCGCGCCGCGATGAAAGCGAGTACGACACCTTTGGCACGGCACATTCGTCCACCTCGATTTCCGCCGCGCTGGGCATGGCGATGGCCGCCAAACAAAAGGGCGAAGACCGCCATGCGGTGGCCATCATCGGCGACGGCGCGATGAGCGCGGGCATGGCCTTCGAGGCGCTGAACAACGCCGGCGTCTGCGACTGCAAGCTGCTGGTGGTGCTCAACGACAACGACATGAGCATCAGCCCGCCGGTCGGCGCGCTGAACCGCTACCTGGCGCAGTTGATGAGCGGGCAGTTTTACGCCTCGGCCAAAAGCGTCGGCAAGCAGGTGCTCAGGGTGGCGCCGCCGCTGTTCGAGCTGGCCAAGAGGCTGGAGACCCACGCCAAGGGCATGGTGGTGCCGGCCACGCTGTTTGAAAATTTCGGCTTCAACTACATCGGCCCCATCGACGGCCATGATCTCGAGTCGCTGATTCCGACGCTGGAAAACATCAAGCACCTCCACGGCCCGCAGTTTCTGCATGTGGTCACCAAAAAGGGCCAGGGCTACAAATTGGCCGAGGCCGACCCGGTGGCCTACCACGGCCCCGGCAAGTTCGACCCGGCCATGGGTCTGCAAAAATCCGCCGCGCCGGCCAAACAGACCTTTACCCAGGTGTTTGGCCATTGGCTCTGCGACATGGCCGAAAAAGACAGCCGCCTGGTCGGCATCACGCCGGCCATGCGCGAAGGCTCGGGCATGGTCGAGTTTCACCAGCGTTTCCCCGAGCGCTATTACGATGTCGGCATTGCCGAGCAGCACGCGGTGACCTTTGCCGCCGGCATGGCCTGCGAAGGCCTCAAGCCGGTGGTGGCGATTTATTCGACCTTTTTGCAGCGCGGCTACGACCAGTTGATTCACGACGTGGCGATTCAAAACCTGCCGGTGGTGTTTGCGCTGGACCGCGCCGGCCTGGTGGGCGCCGACGGCGCCACCCATGCCGGCGCCTACGACATGGCCTACCTGCGCTGCATTCCGAACATGAGTGTGGCCTGCCCGGCCGACGAGAACGAATGCCGCATGCTGCTGAGCAGCGCCTTCGCGCAAAACCATCCGGTGGCCGTGCGTTACCCGCGCGGTGCCGGTGCCGGTGTTGCCACACAGGCGAACCTGGACGCGCTGCCCTTCGGCAAAGGCGAGGTTCGTCGAGAGGGATGGGGCATCGCTATTTTGGCCTTCGGCACCTTGCTTTACCCGGCGCTTCAGGCCGCTGAAAAACTCGGTGCCACCGTGGTCAACATGCGCTGGGTCAAACCGCTGGACCTGGCGCTGCTGCTGAAGGTGGCAGCCGCCCACGACGCGCTGGTCACGCTGGAAGAAGGCGCGGTCATGGGCGGCGCTGGCAGCGCCGTCGCCGAGGCGCTGGCCGAGGCCGGCGTCAGCAAGCCCTTGCTGCAACTGGGTTTGCGCGACGAATTCACCGAACATGGCGATCCGGCCCGGCTGCTGGCGCTGCAGGGGCTGGATGCGACAGGGATTGAGCAAGCCGTCACCACCCGTTTTGGCGCTTTGCTGGCCTCGGCCAAAGTGTCCAAGCCGGCGCTGAAATCGGTGGCATGAGGCGGACATGAAAGCGGGCATGAAAAACGAAGCCATCCCTTTGAGCGCGCTGGCGGTCATGCCCGATGTCCAGGGCCGCGCGGATCTGCGCCGGTTGCCTATCCAGCGTGTCGGCATCAAGTCGCTGCGTTACCCGCTCAGCGTGGCGGTGGCGGGCAGCGTGCAGCCGACCGTCGGCAACTGGACGCTGGATGTGGGCCTGCCCGCCGACCAGAAGGGCGCCCACATGTCGCGCCTGGTCGCCTGGCTGGATGCCTTCAGTCGCCGCGGCACGGCGCTGACGGCCGACTCGCTTCGTATTGAAATTGACAGCATGCTGACCTTGCTGGAGGCCGACGATGGTCGTATCGAGGTCAAGTTCCCGTTCTTCATCCGCAAGTCGGCGCCGGTCACCGGCCAGCAAAGCCTGATGGAGTACGACGGCACCTGGCTGGCCCAGCGCCAAGGCGGCGTGACCCGCATCAGCATGCAGGCCACGGTGCCGGTGAAGTCGCTGTGCCCCTGCTCCAAGGAGGTCAGCGATGACGGCGCGCACAACCAGCGTTCGCACATCACCCTGCAGGCCGGACTCAAGGAAACCATCGACTGGAGCGAACTGGTGCGTTTTGCCGAAGACAACGCCTCCAGCGAGTTGTGGGGCCTGCTCAAGCGGCCGGACGAAAAATGGGTGACCGAGCGGGCTTACGCCAACCCCAAGTTTGTCGAAGACCTGATCCGCGACGTGGCGCTGGCGCTGGATGCGGATGCACGCATAGCCAGCTACCGGGTGGAGGTCACCAACTTCGAGTCAATCCACGCCCACGATGCCTATGCGGTGATCGAGCGCAGCAAGGACTGAGCGCGCCGCGGCGTTCCATTGCGCCGGACTTGCGCTTTGGGGGGGGTAACTCCCAGTATTTACGGATACAGAGTGCCATAAACTCGCGGGTGTTTTCATTCCTTTAAATTCACACTAGGAGTTCGCTCATGGATCGTCGTTCCCTTATCAAAAATGCCGGCATGGCCGGTGTATTGGCCGCGGGCGTTGCGCCGGCTGTCCACGCTCAGGGCGGAGCCATTCGCTGGCGCCTGGCATCGAGCTTTCCGAAATCGCTGGACACCATTTTTGGCGGCGCCGAGACCTTCGCCAGGAAGGTCAGCGAGATGAGTGGCGGCAAGTTCACTATTTCGACCCATGCAGCCGGCGAGTTGATGCCCGCTTTCGGCGTGGTCGATGGGGTGCAGAATGGCACGGTCGAGATCGCTCACACCGCAGCTTACTACTTTTTTGGCAAAGACGAGACGTTTGCGCTTGGTTGCGCGATCCCCTTCGGACTGAACAGCCGCCAGATGACCGCCTGGATGTACGAAGGCAATGGCGGCAAGCTGATGCGCGAGTTCTATGCCAAGTACAACATTGTCAATTTCCCGGCCGGCAACACAGGCTGCCAGATGGGCGGCTGGTACCGCAAGGAGATCAAGTCGGCCAAGGACATGAAGGGCCTGAAGATGCGCATCGGCGGCTTTGCCGGCAAGGTGCTCGAACGCATGGGCTCGGTGCCGCAGAACATTCCTGGCGGCGAGATCTACCAGGCGCTGGAAAAAGGCACGATTGACGCCGCCGAGTGGGTCGGTCCCTACGACGACCAGAAACTGGGCTTCAACAAGGTGGCGCCGGTCTACCACTACCCCGGCTGGTGGGAGGGCGGCCCCCAGCTCGACGTGTTCATCAACAGCAAGGCGTATGAAGCCCTGTCGGCGGAAAACAAGGCCATCGTCGAGGCGGCTGCCTCCTACTCCCACGTCGAAATGCAGGCCAAGTACGATGCCAAGAACCCGACAGCCCTCAAGCAACTGGTCGGCAACAAAACCAAAGTCCTGCCTTTCCCCAAAGACGTGCTGGACCTGGCGTTCAAGGAATCCATGGCCCTGTATTCCGAGCTCAGCGCCAAAAATCCGAACTGGAAAAAGGTCTACGAGGACTACGCTGCCTTCCGCAAGGAACAGAACCTGTGGTTCCGCTTCACCGAAGCGCGCTTCGACAGCTTCATGCAGGCCCAGAAACTGTAAGCGAGACCTTTGCGCTTCTGACCAAAGCCCCGCTCTGCGGGGCTTTTTTGCGGACTGCGCAACAAGCCGCCACCGGCTCGCCGGCTTGACGGCTACTTCTTGTCCTGGGCCATCGAGTCCTGCATGGCCTTCATCGGGTCGTCGTCCGCGAGTTTTTGTTCCGCCGCCGCTTCAGCCGCGCTGCCGGGGGCCGGGGCCGCTTCGACCGGCTCTTCCTGAACCTGCAGGATCACCTTGTCCAGGTCGATTTTTTCAACCTTGTCGAGGCCGCTCGACACAATGCCCGGGAAGGCAATGATCAGGCCGACCATGACGACCTGGATCAGTACGAAGGGCACGGCGCCCCAGTAGATCTGCATGGTGGTCACCGGCTGGATCAGCTTTTTGGTGACCTTGTCGGTGTAGGCCTTGATGGGCGCGACGCTGCGCAGGTAAAACAGCGCGAAACCGAAAGGCGGGTGCATGAAGGAAGTCTGCATGTTCACGGCCAGCAGCACGCCGAACCAGATCAGGTCGATGCCCAGCTTCTCGGCCACCGGCGCCAGCAGCGGCACCACGATGAAGGACAGCTCGAAAAAGTCCAGGAAGAAGGCCAGAAAGAAGATCAGCACATTGACCACGATCAGGAAGCCGATCTGGCCGCCCGGCAGGCCGCTGAGCAGGTGCTCGACCCACTTCGGCCCGTCCACGCCCTGGAACACCAGGCTGAAAATCGTCGAACCAATCAGGATGAAAACCACAAAACAGGACAGCTTGGTGGTGGTGTTCAGGGCTTGCTTGAGCAGCGAGAAGCTGAGCCGGCGGCGCGCAAACGCCATGATCAGCGCGCCCAGCGCACCCATCGCGCCGCCTTCGGTCGGGGTGGCGATACCGAGGAAAATCGTGCCCAGCACCAGGAAGATCAGCAGCAGCGGCGGGATCAGCACAAAGGTCACGCGCTCGGCCATGCGCGACAGCAGGCCCAGGCGCGTGACCTTGTTGATGACGGCAATCACGAAAGCGAGGATCACGCCGGCACACATGGACACCACAATGGTCTCGTCAAGTGCCACCGATGCCACGGCCTCACCTTTCCCCCAACTGAGCACATCGGCGTAGTGTTTGGCGAAATAGACGGCGCTGCCGGCGGACGCAATCGTCAGCAGCAGCAGCGACAGCAGGCCGGCCTTGCCGCTGTCCTCGCGCAGGGTGCGGGCTTCAGGCGGCAGGGCCGGCACCCATTGCGGCTTGACGAAGGCCAGCACGAAGACATAGCCGACGTACATGCTGGTCAGGATGAAGCCGGGCACGAACGCGCCCTTGTACATGTCGCCGACGCTACGGCCCAACTGGTCGGCCAGAATGATCAGCACCAGCGAGGGCGGGATGATTTGCGCCAGCGTGCCGGAAGCGGCAATCACGCCGGAGGCCAGGCGCCGGTCATAACCGTAGCGCAGCATGATGGGCAGCGAAATCAGGCCCATGGAGATCACCGAGGCGGCCACCACGCCGGTGGTCGCCGCCAGCAGCGCGCCGACCAGGATCACCGCGATGGCCAGGCCGCCGCGCAGCGGGCCGAAGAGCTGGCCAATGGTGTCCAGCAAATCCTCGGCCATGCCGCTGCGCTCCAGCACCAGTCCCATCAGCGTGAAAAACGGAATCGCCAGCAAGGTGTCGTTTTGCATGATGCCGAACAGGCGCAGCGGCAGGGCCTGGAGCAGCGCTTCGGGCAGGACGCCGAGTTCGACACCGATAAAACCGAAAAACAGGCCGCAGGCACCGAGACTGAAGGCCACCGGAAAGCCCATCAGCAGGAAGACGATCAACCCCATGAACATGATGGGGGCAAGGTTGGCGATGAAAAATTCCATGTGGGTCTTTCTGATCAGCCGGCGCTGGTCTTGGACTCGGCGAGGCGGCGGATCGCCTCGGCCAGCTCTTCTTCGGCCGTCTTTTCAACTTTTTTGAGCGTCGGGTCCTCGATCAGGCCCTTCAGAAAGGCGATCCTCTTGATCAACTCCGACCAGCCCTGCAGCATCAGCAGGCCAAAGCCCAGCGGAATCATCGCGTACACCGGCCAGCGGATCAGCCCGCCCGCATTGGCCGAGACCTCGCCAGATCGGTAGCCTTGCAGGAAAAACGGAATGCCGTAATACAGGATTGCAAAACACACCGGCGTCAGGAAAAAAGCGAAACCGATGATGTCGATCCAGATCTGTCCGCGCTTGGACAGCCGGCTGGAGATGACATCGATCTTGACGTGTTCACCCTGCAGCAGGGTGTAGCCCGCCGCAATCAGGAAGGAGGCCGCAAACAGGTACCACTGCACCTCCAGGAAGGCGTTCGAACTCATGTTGAAGGCCTTGCGGATCACGGCGTTGACACCGCTGATGACGGTGGAGACAAGGATCAGCCAGATCACATATTTGCCGATCTGAGCATTGAGCCAGTCCACGGCGTTTGAAAACTTCAATAAGGCGCGCATTTTGTTTCCAGGAAAAAAAGAGTTCACGCATTGAAAATCATCCGGCAAGCCCGCGGAAGCGGGCTTGCCGGATGCGGGTTGGCGCGGATTGCCTTCTATAGAGGACTATAGAAGGCAAACAGGCCGCTTTGTGACGGTGTTATCCCTAGAGGCAATGCTGTTCATTTAAGCGCTACAACCCCGTTCGCCCTGAGCCTGTCGAAGGGTCGTCACAGTGCAAACAGGCTTCGACAAGCTCAGCCCGAACGGTTAAGCGAACAGTATGGTCCCTAGAGGACTTCCACGCCGCTGCCTTCGGTCATCCGGCCTATGGCGCAGGCGTCGGCAAAGCCTTGGCTGTGGAAACAGGCCAGCACTTCGTCGGCGATGTCCGGGGCGCAGGACACCAGCAGTCCGCCGCTGGTTTGCGGGTCGGACAGCAAGGCCTGCTGCGCCGTGCTGATGCCGGCCGGCAGGACCACTTCGCTGCCGTAACTGGCCCAGTTGCGGCCCGAAGCGCCGGTCACCATGCCTTGCGCCGCCAGGGCCAGGACGCCGGGCAGCAGCGCAATCTGGTCGAGTTGCAGTTGCATTTTCAGTTTGGCGCCGCGCGCCAGTTCCAGCCCGTGGCCGAGCAGGCCGAAGCCGGTGATGTCGGTCAGTGCATGCACACCGTCCAGCCTGGCCAGCGCCATCCCCGGCTTGTTCAGTTGGGTGGTCACGGCGATCATGCGCGCATAACCCTCGGCGTCGAGCGCATCCTTTTTCAGTGCCGCCGACAAAATGCCGACGCCCAGCGGCTTGCCCAGTATCAGCACATCGCCCACGCGGGCGCCCGAATTTTTCTTGATCCGCGACGGGTGAACCAAGCCGAGCACCACCAGGCCGTAGATCGGTTCGACCGAATCAATCGTGTGGCCGCCGGCAATCGGAATGCCGGCATCGCGGCAGACATCCTGACCGCCGCGCAGGATGGCGCCAATGGTCTCCAGCGGCAGCACATTGATGGGCATGCCGACCAGACCCAGCGCCATGATCGGTGTGCCGCCCATGGCGTAGACGTCGCTGATGGCGTTGGTGGCGGCGATGCGGCCGAAGTCATAGGGGTCATCGACGATGGGCATGAAAAAGTCGGTTGTGGCAATCAGCGCCTGCTCGTCGTTGAGCAGGTAGACCGCGGCATCGTCAGAGGTTTCAATGCCGACCAGCAATTGCGGCGGTAGATTGAAACCAGGCAGATTGCTGGAATTTTTGAGGATTTCACTCAACACGCCCGGAGCGATCTTGCAGCCGCAGCCGCCGCCATGCGACAGGCTGCTCAGGCGGGGCGGGGCGGGCGAAGTGATGGGGTCAGGCGCATTCATGGCGAAACTTTCGAAGCGGGTTCATCCGGGCTGCCCGGCAGGGTGTGCTGCGCTGGGCTGGAGCGCATCTTGCAGCAAGTTTAGAACAAGGCGCTTTTCTTCGAGCGGGTTGAACAGATGGGCGCGCTGGCGGCATTGTTTCTCAAGCAGCGCCAAAAAGCCGGGCTCAGCCGCGCAACGCTGCAACAGCGCTGCCAGCGCGGCATCGTCGCCAGGCGCGAAGTAACCGGCGTAGTCGGCGCCCAACATGCCGATGTTGCCGCTGATGCGGGACGCCAGCACCGGCGTGCCGGACTGCACCGCCTCCAGAATCACATGGGCGCCGCCTTCCATGGTGGAGCTGTTGACCAGCACATGCGCGCGCTTGATGTGCTGGCGGGTCTGCGCGCGCGGCAAGCCGCCCAGCCAGCGGTAGCCGGGCGTCGAAACTTCTGCCGCGCGCGCCGCCAGCGCCAGCGTCGGCTGCAGCGCCTCGCCGATCTGCTCAAAAATCATGCGGCCTTCGAAAGGTCTCGCCGCAGCCCGCAGGTAGGTCAAGGGGTCTTTTTCATCCCGCAGATGACCGACCATCAGCGCGCGGAACTGCCGCGTCGATTTGGCGACGGGCGCGAGGGCTCTGGCCGACTGGTAGATGACCCGGGTTTTGTGCTGGAAGGCGGGCGGCACTTCCTGCAGGCCGGCTTCCTGCAGCACCACCAGATGGGTCGCCAGCGCCAGCGATTGCTTGGCACTGGCGTCGAAACGGATATCGCGGTACAGGTCGGTGCCGGTGAGAATCAGGATCAGCGGTTTGGCCGGCCACTGCTGCGCCCAGGCCTGGATGGAGGGCGCCGAGCGGCGCGCATGCAGGGCGATCATTGCGTCGGCGGTGAAATGCAGGGGGCCGGGCCACTTGGGCAGCAGCGCGGTGTCACAATGGCCGGACAGAAATTGCGCCCAGCGCTGCGCGGTATGCCAGTTGCCGTTGTTGGCTTCCTGCAGGGCCGGGCTTACCAGGAGCACTGCTTTGGCTTCAGACGCTATACCCAATTCATCACCCCATTCATCATCGACCACGGTCACCGGTTTGATTGATTCACCCCTGATGCGCGGCGCGGGTCGGGATGTATTGTCGCTGGCCCTGATGGATGCGCGCAATCATACGCTGCGCCTTTTCAGCCAGTACCAGCAGGCGCTGGAGCCCGTCAATTTTGTCGTGCCCGAGTTGCAGATCATCAATCCCCCGCTGTGGGAGCTGGGCCATGTGGGCTGGTTTCAGGAGTGGTGGATTGGCCGCAACCTGCAGCGCGGACGGGGGGTGTACTGTGATCCGGCGCATGCGCGTCTGGCATCCATCGAACCCGGCGCAGACCGCTGGTGGGACTCTGCCAATGTACCCCACAGCCGGCGCTGGACGCTGGATTTGCCGGGCGTGGCCGCCTGCCGCGCCTACCTGCTCGACACACTTGAAAGCACGCTGGAATTGCTGGACAAGGCCGGTGACGATGACGCCGCGCTTTACTTCTACCGCCTGTGCCTGTTCCACGAAGACATGCACGCCGAAGCCTTGACCTATACCGCGCAAACGCTGGGCCTGGCGCTGGACAAGGCCCTGCTGCAGGCTTTCACGCCGCCGACCATGACCATGCGCGAGCCGGTGCTGGTTCCCGCCACGGCCTGGAAGCTGGGCTGCGCCGATTCCCCGCACACGGCGGGTTTTGTGTTCGACAACGAAAAAGCGCAGCACCCGGTCAGCGTACCCGAGTTCGAGATCGACGCCCAGCCGGTGAGCTGGGCCCAGTTTGTTGAGTTCGTCGATGACGGCGGGTATGACCGGCCTGAGCTCTGGCAACCCGCGGGCTGGGACTGGCTGCAAAACAAGGCGAAAGCCGAGGGTCAGCACCCGGGACGAAGAGGCCCGCGCTACGTCGAGCGAATCGGGGGTGGCAGCGGTGCGGTGATGCAAACCCGCTTTGGCAAAACGATGCGTATGCTGGGCAACCAGCCCGCCATGCACATGAGCTGGTGGGAGGCCGACGCCTGGTGCCGCTGGGCCGGGCGCCGCCTGCCGGCCGAGGTGGAGTGGGAGGTGGCTGCTCACACCGCCGCGCGGCTGGGTTTTCGCTGGGGTGATGTGTGGGAGTGGACGGGCAGCACCTTCCGGCCCTACCCGGGTTTTGTGCCTGGCCCTTATGCCGAGTATTCGCAGCCCTGGTTCGGCAGCCACAAGGTGCTTCGCGGCGCCTCGCCGGCGACCCGTGCGCGCATGAAACACCCGAAGTACCGCAATTTCTACCGGCCTGAGCGCGATGACATTTTTTGCGGCTTCCGCTCCTGCGCGTTATAGAGGCTATAAAAATAGCATCTGCTTGCAGTCTGGCAATTTGATGGACAAACTCTTTTAAGCGTAATCCATAACTCGCAGGCACCCTGCTTGCGATTAGGATGAGGCTTTTCCCTTTTTCTTCGAAAATCCAAGGAAAATCGCCATGCAACGTCGTGATCTGCTGACCCTTTCTGTGCTGACGCTGGCCACTGCTGCGGCAGGTTCCGCATTGGCCCAAGCCTACCCCAACAAGGTCGTCAAGCTGCAGGTGCCTTTCGCGCCGGGCGGTACCACCGACATCGTCGCCCGCGTGGTGGCCGAGCCGCTGGGCAAGGCGCTGGGCCAGAATGTGATTGTTGAAAACAAGGCCGGCGGCGGTGGCGTGGTCGGCGCGACTGAAACAGCACGGGCCGCGCCTGACGGCTACTCGCTGGGCATGGCCACCGTGTCCACCACGGCGGCCAACCCGGCGATCAACCCGAAAATCCCGTACAACCCGCTGACGGACTTCACGCCCATCATCAACATCGCAGCCACACCCAACATCATTGCGGTACACCCCGGTTTTCCGGCCCGGAACTACAAGGAGTTCATCGCCGAGATCAAAAAGAACCCAGGCAAATACTCCTACGCCTCGTCGGGCACGGGCGGCATCGGCCACCTGCAGATGGAGTTGTACAAAAACCTCAGCGGCACGTTCCTCACCCACATTCCCTACCGCGGCGCAGGCCCGGCACTCAATGACACGGTGGCCGGCCAGGTACAGATCATTTTTGACAACCTTCCCTCGGCGCTGCCCTTCATCCAGCAAAAACGCCTGATTCCCATCATCGTCGCAGCGCCGCAGCGGCTGACCGTCCTGCCGGACGTGCCGACGTTCAAGGAAGCCGGCCTGGAGCCGGTGAACCGCATGGCTTATTACGGCATTCTCGGTCCCAAGGGTTTGCCCAAGGATGTGGTTGACAAGGTCAGTGCCGCGACGCTGCAGGCACTGCAGGACCCGGCTGTGCGCAAGCGCATCGAAGACACCGGCTCGCTGATCGTCGGCAACACGCCGGAGCAATTTGCCGCGCAGATCAAGGCCGAGTACGAGGTCTACAAAAAGGTGGTGGACAGCGCCGGGCTCAGGCTCGAATAAGCACCGCACGGGCAGCGCATCCCCAGCCATGAAGCCCGAGAGCCAGTCCAGCATTGATGCCTTTATCGACGCCTTGTGGCTGGAAGACGGTTTGTCGAAAAACACGCTGGCCGCCTACCGACGCGACCTGTCGCTGTATGCGACATGGCTGTGTGCGCCAGAACGGCAAAACCGCCCGCTCGACGACACGATGGAGAGTGATCTCAACAGGTACTTTTCAACCAGACACGCCAGCACCCGGGCCACCTCGGCGAACCGGCGGCTGACGGTTTTCAAGCGCTACTTTCGCTGGGCCTTGCGCGAGCGCTTGATTGCCGCGGACCCCACGCTCAAGCTGCAAACGGCCAGGCAGGCTTTGCGGGTGCCCAGGCTGATGTCCGAAGCCCAGGTCGAGTCATTGCTGGCGGCGCCCGGCGAAGACACCGCGCTCGGCCTGCGCGACCGCGCGATGCTGGAGCTGATGTATGCCAGCGGCCTGCGCGTCAGTGAACTGGTCGGACTCAAGACTTTTCACCTCGGCATGAACGAAGGCGTGCTCCGGGTCATGGGCAAGGGCGGCAAAGAGCGCCTGGTGCCTTTTGGCCAGGCGGCCCGGCAGGCGGTGGTGCGCTACCTCGAAGAGGCGCGGCCCGTGATTCTGGGCGGCCAGCAGAGCGACGACCTGTTCGTCACCGGCCGCGGCAGTGGCATGAGCCGGGTGATGTTCTGGATGCTGGTGAAAAAATACGCGCAGCGGGCGGGCATCGCCTCACCGCTGTCGCCCCACACGCTGCGCCATGCTTTTGCCACCCACCTGCTCAACCATGGCGCCGACCTGCGCGCCGTGCAGATGCTGCTGGGCCATGCCGACATTTCGACGACCACTATCTACACCCATGTGGCGCGTGAACGGCTGAAGGCATTGCATGGGCAACACCATCCCCGAGGTTAAAGTGCAGGGCCTGCAGCGGCCGGGCCGTACATGTAGTTGCGCCGGAAAGGGTAGCCGGCGCGGGCCCCCTTCATTTTTTCGTCCTTCACGCCGTCCGACGGCCGGGTCGCCAGTATCTGGTGCAGTCCGAGCCAGCCCTGCTCGAAGCTCATGGCGCTGCCGGCCAGGTAGAGACGGTAGGCGCGCAGGGTTTTTTCAGCCCGCGCATCGCCGGCGCTGTCCGCAAGAACCCGCAGTGCTTCGCCCTGCCGCGCCTCCAGCGCATCGGACCAGTCCCAGAGCGTGCGCGCATAGTGGGGGCGCAGGTTTTCCGTGTCCACCATCTCCAGCCCGGCGCGCGCCAGGTGGGTCAGTACACCGCTGACATGCAGCAATTCCCCGCCGGGGAAAATGTATTTTTCAATGAAGTCGCCCATGCCGGCGCCGAGCTGATGGTTGTCCAGTCCGCCGGACGTGATGCCATGGTTCATGACCAGCCCGCCCGGCGCCAGCAGGCGCCTGATCTTGTTGAAGTAGGCCGTCATGTTGGCGCGGCCCACATGCTCGAACATGCCGACCGATGAAATTTTGTCGAAGGGACGGTTTTCGTCCAGGTGGCGGTAGTCGCGCAACTCGATGCGAACCCGGTCCTGCAGGCCTTTCTCGTTGATCAGGCGCTGCACATGGGCGTGCTGGTTTTTCGACAGTGTGATGCCGGTGGCATTCACGCCGTAATGCTCCGCCGCCCACAGCAGCAGCGCGCCCCAGCCTGCCCCGATGTCCAGGAAGCGCTCACCGGGCTGGAGCATCAGTTTGCGGCAGATGTGTTCCAGCTTGGCCTCCTGGGCCTGGACCAGCGTCATGTCGTTGGCGCGGTAGTAGGCGCATGAATAGACGCGGCGCGGGTCCAGCCACAGCGCATAAAAGTCGTCCGACACGTCGTAATGGAACTGGATTTGCGCGGCATCTTTTTTCGGCGAATGGGTTCTGAACGAGTGAATCTGACGCTGCAGGCCAGTCCACCAACTGATACCGGTTGCCACCGGGCTGGCCGGCAGCAGGCCGGCCGCCACCGCCATCACATCGCGCATACGGCCTTCGAGCTTGAGTGTGCCCTCGACAAAATCTTCGGCCAGTGCGCCGATTTGCCCGGCTTTCAGGCGGGCCAGGCCGGACCATCGGGAAAACGACATCTTGACGGGCGCGCCAGGCGGGCCGAGCACCTGGCCTTTGGGCAACTGCACCGCCACCGGGGTCGGCAGGCGCACGATTTGGGACTCAATATGAGGAACGAGGTACCGGATCATTGCAAACTCCTCTTGGCAGCTTTCGTGTTCACGTTTTGCCCACTTGACCAATTCGCAGTTTACGTGCTGGTGGCGCTTTGTGTGGCGCGCAGCTTGATGTAGATCAACATGGCGTGTTGCGCGAAAACATCATCTGCTGGTGCTATTCAAAGACCCCGTTGGACCGGCAGGAAAAGGGCCGGTGCCTTTTTTTCATGCAAGAACAGGCACTATTCAGCTCTCCCGGAGGTGCGAAGTCCCAGGAACAGGCGTCAACCCTGGTTGCAGCGCAGGTCGTCGCGGCAGCAAACGCCTCGGGGCTCTCTACAATCGGGTCCATCGAGAGACAAAGGACACATGCGATGGCGATTTACAAACTGGGCGATCTGGCCCCCAAAATCCACGAATCCGCCTGGGTGGCCGACAGCGCCCAGGTTATCGGCCATGTCGAGCTGGCGCAGGACAGCAGCGTCTGGTTTGGCACCGTGATCCGCGGTGATACCTCGACCATCCGCATCGGCCGGGGCTCCAACATCCAGGACAGCAGCGTGTTGCATGCCGACGAAGGCATGCCGCTGGTCATCGGTGACAACGTCACGGTCGGCCACCAGGTCATGCTGCACGGCTGCACGGTTGGCGACGGTTCGTTGATCGGCATCCAGGCGGTGGTTCTCAACGGCGCCAAAATCGGCAAGAACTGCCTGGTCGGCGCCGGATCGCTGGTGACCGAAGGCAAGGAGTTCCCGGATGGATCGATGATTCTGGGCAGCCCGGCCAAGGTCGTGCGGCAACTCTCGCCCGAGCAGATCGCGGGTTTGAAAATGAGCGCGCAGCACTACGTAGACAATGCCCGGCGTTACCAGACCGGGTTCAAAAAGATCGGCTGAGGGTGATCGGCCGATGCGCCGGCTTGTTGCAAGTGGCGGTCGGCGGTTAACCTTCTGAACCCATGTCGGAACTCCATCCATTCCTGTTCGACGGCCTGCCGGTGCGCGGTATGCTGGTGCGCCTGACCGACGCCTGGCAGGAAATCCTCAAGCGCCGCCAGGCCGGCGGGGGCTACCCGACCGAGGTCATGCAACTGCTGGGCGAGATGACGGCGGCCGGTGCGCTGATGCAAAGCAACATCAAGTTCAACGGCGCGCTGGTGCTGCAGATCTTCGGTGACGGCCCGGTCAAGCTCGCAGTGGCGGAAGTGCAGCCCGACCTGAGCCTGCGCGCCACCGCCACGGTGACAGGTGAAGTGCAGCCGGGCGATAGCCTGAGCCGGCTGGTCAATGTCAACAACCAGGGGCGCTGCGTGATCACGCTGGACCCGAATAATTGGGGTCAGATTCCAATTTCGCAAAGTGCTGCTACGAAATTGGAATCTGACCCCAATTATTTCGTGGTGCCGCTGTTTGGCGACCGGCATGAAAAGATTGAAAACCTTGGCGAAGTGCTGGCGCACTACATGCTGCAAAGCGAACAGCTTGACACCAAACTGATTCTGGCCGCCGATGGGCGTGTGGCGGCGGGCCTGTTGATCCAGCGCCTGCCGGCCAAGGGCAACCTCGAAGGCCGGATGGACCGGGACGCCAATGAAGACGAGATCGGGCGCAACGAGGACTACCAGCGTATCGCCCTGCTGGCAGGCACGCTCAAACGTGAGGAACTGCTGGGTCTGGACGCCGACACGATTTTACGCCGCCTGTTCTGGGAGGAAAAAATCACCCGTTTCGTACCCGGCACGCCAACCTTTGCCTGCAGTTGCTCGCAGGAGCGTGTCAGCGGCATGCTGCGCAGCCTGGGCGCGGCCGAGGTGGAGAGCATCATTGCCGAGCGCGGCCGTGTGGAGGTGGGCTGCGAGTTTTGCGGTGCGCAGTACGGCTTTAATCCGGTCGATGCAGCGCAGATTTTCACCAGCCCAAGCCGCCAGTTGCCGCCGGCCCCGACCGTGCAGTGACCAGTGTTTACTGCCGGCGCACCGGGCCGGCAGGTCGCTGGGCAAACGTGCGGGTCACTGCATGTGCGTCACAGGCCCAGCCCCTGTGTGCCGCCTTGACCACCCTCAAAACCCCAGTGTCTGCCAAATCCCGTCGACCCTGGCTTTGACTTCGGCCGGCATCACAATCGGGCGGCCCCATTCGCGGCTGGTCTCGCCCGGCCATTTGTTGGTCGCATCCATGCCCATCTTGCTGCCCAGGCCGCTGACGGGGGAGGCGAAGTCGAGGTAGTCGATCGGCGTGTTGTCGACCAGCAGGGTGTCGCGCAGCGGGTCCATGCGGGTGGTGATGGCCCAGATCACTTCGGGCCAGTCGCGGATGTTGACATCCTCGTCCACCACCACGATGAACTTGGTGTACATGAATTGCCGCAGAAAACTCCAGATTCCGAACATCACGCGTTTGGCGTGGCCGGGGTAGGATTTTTTCATCTGCACCACCGCCATGCGGTAGCTGCAGCCCTCGGGCGGCAGGTAGAAATCGGTGATTTCCGGATACTGCCGTTGCAGCAGCGGGATGAACAATTCGTTGAGCGCCAATCCCAGGATCGCCGGCTCATCGGGCGGTTTGCCGGTGTAGGTGGAGTGGTAGATGGGGTCGCGCCGCATGGTGATGCGGTCGATGGTGAACACCGGGAACCAGTCCTGCTCGTTGTAATAACCGGTGTGGTCGCCGAACGGCCCCTCCAGCGCATGTTCGTAGCCCGTGGCGTGCGACTCGTCGGGGTAGATATGGCCTTCGAGCACGATCTCGGCCGAGGCGGGCACGCGCAAGCCGCTGCCGATGGCCTTGACCAGTTCGGTGCGGCTGCCGCGCAGCAGGCCGGCGAACTGGTATTCCGACAGGCTGTCGGGCACCGGTGTGACGGCCCCCAGGATGGTGGCGGGATCGGCCCCCAGCGCGACCGCCACCGGATAGGGCTGGCCGCGATGGCGTGCTGCGTGTTCCCGGAAATCCAGCGCGCCGCCGCGCTGGGCCAGCCAGCGCATGATGACCTGGTTGCGGCCCAGCACCTGCTGGCGGTAGATCCCCAGGTTCTGGCGCGCCTTGTGCGGCCCCTGGGTGATCACCAGGCCCCAGGTGATCAGGGGCGCGACATCGCCGGGCCAGCAATGCTGGATCGGCAGCCGGGCCAGGTCGACATCGCTGCCTTCCCACACGATGTCCTGGCACGGCGCCGAGCGCAACTCTTTGGGCGCCATGTGCCACAAGGTCTTCACCAGCGAGCTCAGGCCCAGCATGTCCTTGAAGCCCCTGGGCGGCTCGGGTTCCTTCAGCATGGCCAGCACATGGCCGAATTGGCGCAACTCGCTCATGTCCGTGGCACCCATGCCGAGCGCGACGCGCCGGGTGGTGCCAAACAGATTGCCCAGCACCGGAATGCTGTGGCCCGCGGCTTGTTCGAACAGCAGCGCCGGACCGCCCCTGCGCAGGGTGCGGTCGCAAATCTCCGTCATCTCCAGATGCGGCGAAACCGGGGACGCCACACGCTTGAGCTCGCCCAACTGTTCCAGTTGGGCCATGAAGTCGCGTAAGTCGCGGTAGGCCAAGTCAGTCACCCGCCGGATCGGCCCGGTTCGCTGCCGCGAGTCCATTCCAGCGGGGCGCCAGCGTGTGCGGCACACCCAGCAGATCGATGACGCGGCTGACGGTGTGGTCGATCATGTCGGCAATGGTTGGCGGCCGGTGGTAGAGGGCCGGTAGCGGCGGGAAAATGATGCCGCCCATTTCGGTGACGCTGGTCATGTGGCGCAGATGCGCGAGATGGAGCGGTGTTTCGCGCACCATCAGGATCAGGCGGCGGCGTTCCTTGAGCATGACATCGGCGGCGCGCGTGATCAGGTTGTCCGACAGGCCGAGTGCAATGGCGGCCAGTGTGCGCATCGAACACGGGGCCACGACCATGCCGTCGGCCTGAAACGAACCGCTGGCAATCGAGGCGCCGATATCGCGCACCGGGTGCGCGACATGGGCCAGCGCTTCGAGTTGCGCGCGGCTCATGTCCAGTTCCTGCTGCAGATTCAACAGGCCGGCATCGGACACCACCAGATGGGTTTGAACGCCTGGCGTTTCGCGCAGCACTTGCAGCAGGCGCACGCCATAGGCAGCGCCGCTGGCGCCGGTGATGGCGACGATCAGCCGTTTGGAGAGCAGGCTCACGCGGACAAAGGACGTCGTCCTTCTCCGAGCTCTGCGATCACGCGGGCCATGACGGCCTCTGCCTGCTCCTGGTCAAAATCAGCATGGTAGCTTTTCTTCATGCCATAGTGATTGAACTGATGGTAGTTGTCGGCCTGGAGGCCGTGGCGTGCCAGGCAATTTTTCACACAGGCGAGCGGACAACCATCGAGTGCGACAATGGGCCGCCCCGACTTCGCGATCTTCAGCAGATGGGGAACGTCTCCGCCGACGCCTGCGATACAGGACATTTCCGCCACCCCCTGCTTGTCGAGCTGGAGCGCGACATAGTTGGTCATTTGCGCCACGTTCGAACAGCCGGAACAGGAATACACGATGGGCAGGGTCGCATTTTTTTCACTCATGAGAAAAATCTTTCTGATTCATCCATTTCAAAAATCTGATCTGCCGGTTTCGTCAGGACGCGCCAAGCTTTTCTTTTATTCGTGCCAGCATGCGTTGCGGGCTTAGCCGTTCAAGGTCGAGCATGGGCAACTCGATGGCGTCAATGGTGTTCTTCACCAGCAAACCAAGCTCGGTGTCGCCTTCCATCACGAGGCGCCGGCTGAAGAAGAGGGTGTCCGGATCTTCCAGACGCCGGGCGAGCAGCAGAAAATCATGGGCGCTGGCGCTGATCGTGAGATCGGCGTCGCCCGTGTTGCGGCAGGCAGAAAAACTGTTGCGAACCCACTTGAAATCAAGAGACAGTTGCGCATCGCTGACTTGGATGCGCAGCTTTTTACCGGCCAGCGACTGTTTGACGTCGGCGGGCAGGCTCTTGAGGAGGGTCAGATTCAGCCCGGCCACGAATAGCAGCGAGCCCGGGTAAGCGGGCAGCAGCGACAGAAATTTGCCAATCGGCGGGGGGATGAGGTAGGCGCTTTGATTCATGGTCATGGCGCAAGCTGCTGGTCGAGCCCTGGCTTGCCATGCCAGTAGCCGTTGCATGGCTGGTCGGGCATCATGGCCTGCATCGATCGCAGCGCCGCCGCGGGGGAGGTCTGCTGCGTCAGCACCGCATGAAACAGCGCGATGATGTCTTCGGTATGCCGCGACTGCGGACTCAGGCGCACGACATCAACACCCAGTTCCCGCATCCGGCCCAGTTCACCGGCCAGGTTGTAGACCCGGGACGACTGGGTCTGCGTCCCGTTGAGGATCAGAAAAGGTTGACTCTCGCGCGTGCGCAGCGCCAGTCCGTCGGCATGGTCGAGACAACTGAACCGGCAATCATCCTTCGGCAAGTTGCGGTGGCGGGCGGTGAAGCAGCGCGCGGAAAATGCCAGCGGCATGCGCCCGTAGGCGAATACTTCGGTTTCCAGTCCTTGCGGTCGCCCCTGTTGCATCAGGGCGAGGTCGGCGTAGCCCATTTCGAGCGGTATGACCCAGCGCCTGGCCCCCAGGCCGGCCATCCATTCGAGGGACGGCAGGTTGTAGAGATTGAGATGGGGTCCGGCGATGAAGGGGGCTTTGCCTGACAGGCAATGCACTGCCCCCATGTCGTTGGCTTCAACCAGGAACTCGTTGTTCTTCGTGATCTTGTGCAGAACCGTGACATCGGAGCCCGATTCGATCAGCACCTGGGTCGAGAGCACCACCTCTTTGCCGGCTTCGCGCAGGCGTTCGGCAACCGCCAGCCAATCGGCCAGGCGCAGTTCATGGCGGCGCGAGCAAACCGTTTCACCCAGGTACACGATATCCAGCGGCGTGGCCGCCATGGCTTCATAAAATTTCATGACGACATCGCGCGGCCAGTAATAGAGCAGGGGGCCCAGAGCGAGTTTCAAGACGTGACCTCCGGAATTGGATGCGTTGGTTTCATTTCCATGGCCGGTGATAGGCCCCCAGGGTGTGTTGCTGCCCTTCGGCCACCTTGTCCAGATCCGTCATCCACGCGGGTTTGGCTGAATAACGGTGCGGGTTCTCGTGGCAACTGTCGATCGCCTCGCGCCAGACCCGGGTGACCTGCGCGACGTAGGCGGGGCTGCGCTGGCGCCCTTCGATCTTGATGGCCCGCACCCCCATCTTCAGCAACTGGGGCAGCAGCTCCAGGGTGTTGAGGCTGGTCGGCTCCTCGATGGCGTAATAGCTCTGGCTCTCGTCGCCGACATCGAAGCGTCCCTTGCACAGGGTCGGGTAGCCGGCGTTTTCGCCGTCGGCATAGCGGTCGATCAACACGCCGTTCAAGCGGGACTCCATGCCTTGGGGCGTTTGCTGCCAGCGCACGGCTTTGGCCGGCGAGCACACGCCGTGCGTGTTGGGGGCTTCGCCCGTGACGTAAGAGGAGAGCGCGCAACGGCCTTCCACCATCACGCACAGGCTGCCAAAACCGAACACTTCAATGTCAACCGGGGTTTTGGCCACCAACTGCTCGACCTGCGTGAGCGAGAGGACCCGCGGCAGCACGGCACGCGACACGCCGAAGTGCTGGTGGTAAAAATTGATGGCTTCGTAGTTGGTGGCCGAGCCTTGCACCGAGAGATGCAGGCGCAGATCAGGATAGCGCGATGACGCATATTGCATCAGGCCCAGGTCAGCCAGGATCACGGCATCGACGCCGGCTTGCACGGCGCGGTCGATGGCCTGGCGCCACGACCGCGGGCTGGCGGCCTGGGGGTAGGTGTTCAGGGCCAGCAGCACTTTGCGGCCCCGGTCGTGGGCGTAGCGGATGCCGGTGTCGATGGCGGCGTCGTCAAAATTCAGGCCGGCAAAGTTGCGGGCATTGGTGGCGTCGCGAAAACCCAGGTAAACGCAGTCGGCGCCGTGGTCCACGGCGGCTTTCAGTGCCGGCAGGCTGCCGGCCGGGCAGACCAGCTCCATCGGTCTGATGTCTGGCGGCGTAGCTTCGGGGGCATTCATGAGGGGCAAGCTGTTTCTGCGATCAACGCAAACTGACGAATCTCGTCGGTTCTGGAAGATAGCAGCGAAGGCACCCCGTGCGGTTGATATGGATTAAGGCAATGCTGAATAAGTCTCCCCGTTCGGACTGAGCCTGTCGAAGTCCTTCACAAGTTGTTGATTTGCAAGGGCAGCGTTTCGACAGGCTCAACGCGAACGGACTTATTCAGCGTAGCCTTAGTCTTACTGTGTCACAAACGTAGCCGCAGGTTTATCGAGCTGCAATGCGGGCAGTGCCCCAGAGTGATTGCGAGGGCCACTGCCAATTGGAAGCGCAGCGTTGTGATCGAGTTTGAGACGTGACGCTGGGCGCGATGGGCTTCCCCGAGGGATG
>JAURVI010000003.1 GCA_030655515.1 Polaromonas sp.
CTCAACCCCGCGTGCCGGTCTGCATGACCCAGTCCTTGCATCAGGTAAGCCATGTAGTCATCGAACTCTTTGGCAATGTCCATCTCATCCCCTTGGAAGGAAAGATAAACACATCATACCACATTTTGTGACACAGTAAGATTAAAGAATCAACACATCGGCGCTTGATATGAATGAATTTGAAATCAGCGAGATGTTCGCGGACATGGCGCATCCGGCGAAGGCGGGTCTATTTTGCGATCTGCACGAAAATTTCATTGGGCTTGACCATGCCCAACTCCTGGCGTGCTTTTTCCTCCACCATTTCCAGGCCTTCCTTGAGGTCTTTCACCTCGGCGGCCAGGCGCTCGTTGTCGGCTTGCGCCTGCGCGTTCTTGACCGTCTGCGCGCTCAGTTTGCGCTGCATGTTGTTGACGCTGGGAATGCTGCCCCGGCCCACCCAGAGTTGCGCATGCAGGGTGACCAGCAGCGCAATCAGCAGGGCAGGGACGATGCGGTTTCCCATAGGCTTCAGGCCTTCGCAGGGCCGCCCCAAGAAGGACTGGGCCCCCTCGGGGGGCAGTGCAGCGGCGCAGCCGCAAACGTGGGGGCACGCATGTTTTCAGCGAAGGTTGTAAAACGCGTCGCGGCCGGGGTAAGACGCGATGTCACCCAGGTCTTCCTCGATGCGCAGCAGCTGGTTGTACTTGGCCATGCGGTCTGAACGACTCAAACTTCCGGTCTTGATCTGGCCGGCGTTGGTGCCGACCGCGATGTCGGCAATCGTCGTGTCTTCGGTTTCGCCGGAGCGGTGCGAGATCACGGCGGTGTAGCCGGCGCGTTTGGCCATTTCGATCGCGGCAAAGGTTTCCGTCAGCGTGCCGATCTGGTTGATCTTGATCAGGATGGCGTTGGCAATGCCCTTGCCGATGCCTTCCTTGAAGATTTTGGTGTTGGTGACAAACAGGTCGTCGCCGACCAACTGCACCGTCTTGCCCAGGCGCTCGGTCAGTATTTTCCAGCCGTTCCAGTCGCCTTCGTGCATGCCGTCCTCGATGCTGATGATGGGGTACTTGTCGCACCACGTGGCCAGCATGTCGGTCCACTGCTGGGCGTTCAGGCGCAGACCGCCTTCGCCTTCGAGCACATACAGGCCATCCTTGTAGAACTCGCTGGCGGCGCAGTCGAGGGCCAGGGCGATCTGGTCGCCGGCGGTGTAGCCGGCCTTGTCGATGGCTTCCAGAATCAGCGCAATGGCGGCTTCGTGGTTTTCAACGCTGGGCGCAAAACCGCCTTCGTCGCCCACGGCGGTGCTGATGCCCCTGTCATGCAGGATTTTCTTGAGCGCATGAAACACTTCGGCACCCCAGCGCAGGGCTTCGCGGAAGCTGGGCGCGCCCACCGGCACGATCATGAACTCCTGCAGGTCCAGGCTGTTGTTGGCGTGCGCGCCGCCGTTGATCACGTTCATCATGGGAACGGGCATCTGCATGGCGCCCATGCCGCCGAAGTAGCGGTACAGCGGCAGGCCGGCTTCCTCGGCGGCGGCGCGCGCCACCGCCATGCTGACGGCCAGCATCGCATTGGCGCCCAGGCGCGATTTGTTCTCGGTGCCGTCCAGGTCGATCAGCGTGCGGTCCAGGAAGGCCTGCTCGCTGGCGTCCAGGCCCAGCACAGCCTCGGAGATTTCGGTGTTGATGTATTCGACGGCCTTGAGCACGCCCTTGCCGAGGTAGCGCGACGTGTCGCCGTCGCGCAGCTCGATGGCTTCGCGCGAGCCGGTGGACGCACCCGAAGGCACGGCCGCACGGCCCATGACGCCGGACTCCAGCAAGACGTCGCATTCGACGGTGGGGTTGCCCCGGCTGTCCAGGATTTCGCGGCCGACGATATCAACAATTGCGCTCATTGAGGTCTTTCAAGTCAAAAATTAAAAAACTGGCAGGTGAAGGTTCAGACACCTTCAACCACGATCATCCGCATGATGGCTGCGCCTTGCCGCGCGGCCCTGGCCTTGCCGTATTCCGGGGAGGCATTGAAGGCTTTCGCCGCTTCAAACGTCGGAAACTTCAGGATGACCAGGCGCTCGGGGGCCCAGTCGCCTTCAAGCACCTCGACCTTGCCGCCGCGCACGCAGACCTCGGCACCGTGCGTCTGCATGGCCGCTGAAGACCATTTTTTATATTCTTCGTACTGCACCGGGTTGGTGACAGTCACGTTGGCGATGATGTAGGCACTGGTCATGCAGCTTGCTCGTCAGAGTCCGAAATTATTTTCAAGAAAACCGTTTTTCTTGGTCACGCGGTCGAGGTCGAGCAGTGTTTCCAGCAGGGCCTTCATGTGTTTGAGCGGCACCGCGTTCGGGCCGTCGCTCAGGGCCTGGGCCGGGTCCGGATGGGTTTCCATGAACAGGCCCGCGATGCCCACGGCCACTGCGGCGCGTGCCAGCACCGGCACCATCTCGCGCTGGCCGCCGCTCGTGGTGCCCTGGCCGCCGGGCAACTGCACCGAATGGGTGGCATCGAACACCACCGGGGCGCCGGTGCCCCGCATGATGGCCAGGCTGCGCATGTCGCTTACCAGGTTGTTGTAGCCAAAACTGGCGCCGCGTTCGCAGGCCATGAAGCGGTCTTCGCTCAGGCCTTTTTCGCGCGCCGCCGCACGCGCTTTGTCGATCACGTTCTTCATGTCGCCGGGCGCCAGAAACTGGCCCTTCTTGATGTTGACCGGCTTGCCCGATTGCGCGACGGCATGAATGAAGTCGGTCTGGCGGCACAGGAAGGCCGGCGTCTGCAAAACGTCCACCACCGCTGCGACGCGCGCGATGTCTGCTTCGGTGTGGACATCGGTCAGGACCGGAATGTTCAGATCACGTTTGACTTTGGCCAGAATTTCCAGTCCCCGCTCCATGCCGGGGCCGCGAAAGCTCGTGCCCGAAGAACGGTTGGCCTTGTCGTAGCTGCTCTTGAAGATGAACGGGATGCCGAGTGCCGAGGTGATTTCCTTGAGCCTGCCGGCGGTGTCCATCTGCAACTGCTCGGACTCGATCACGCAGGGACCGGCAATCAGGAAAAAGGGCTGATCCAGGCCGATATCGAAGCCGCAAAGCTTCATGTCAGGCAACCACTTTCAATACTTTCCCGGCCGCCTGGTGGTCCAGCGCGGCTTTCACGTAGGCGTTGAACAGCGGGTGGCCGTCCCAGGGTGTGGACTTGAATTCAGGGTGAAACTGCACGCCCATGAACCAGGGATGGACGTTTTGCGGCAGTTCGATGATTTCAGTCAGGTGCTCGCGCTGTGTCAGCGCAGAAATCACGAGACCGGCTTCGCGCAGCTTGTCCAGGTAGTGAACGTTGGCTTCGTAGCGGTGCCGGTGCCGCTCGGTTACCACGTCCCCATAAATCTTGTGCGCCAGCGTGTCCTGGGTCACGTCGGAACTTTGCGCACCGAGCCGCATCGTGCCGCCCAGGTCGGACTGCTCGTTGCGGGTCTTGATGGTGCCGTCTTCGTCTTTCCACTCGGTGATCAGCGCGATCACCGGGTTCGGGCTGTCGGGCTCGAACTCGGTGCTGTTGGCGTCTTTCAGGCCCGCCACGTGGCGCGCAAATTCGATGGTGGCGACCTGCATGCCCAGGCAGATGCCGAGGTAGGGCACCTTGTTTTCCCGGGCAAAACGGGCCGCGCAAATCTTGCCCTCAATGCCGCGCTTGCCAAAACCGCCGGGCACCAGAATGCCGTCGAACTTGGCCAGGCGCGAGACGTTCTCGGGCGTGATGGTTTCCGAGTCGATGTAGTCAACGACGACTTTGGCGTGGTTTTTCATGCCGGCGTGGCGCAGCGCTTCGTTGAGCGACTTGTAGCTGTCGAACAGGTCCACATACTTGCCGACCATCGCAATGTTGACTTCGATTTTCGGATGCTCGGTCTCGTAGACCAGGTTGTCCCAGCGCTTCAGGTTGGCCGGCGGCGTGTTGAGCCGCAGCTTGTCGCAGATCAGTCCGTCCAGACCCTGCTCGTGCAACATGCGCGGCACCTTGTAAATGGTGTCCACGTCCCACATCGAGATCACGCCCCACTCGGGGACATTGGAGAACAGCGAAATTTTTTCGCGTTCTTCGCTGGGGATGGGGCGGTCGGCGCGGCACAGCAGCACATCGGCCTGGATGCCGATTTCGCGCAACTGCTTGGCGGTGTGCTGGGTCGGTTTGGTCTTGAGCTCGCCGGCGGCGGCAATCCACGGCACATAACTCAGATGCACAAAAGCGGTGTTGTTGGCGCCCAGGCGCAAGCTCATCTGGCGCACTGCTTCCAGGAAGGGCAGCGATTCGATGTCGCCCACCGTGCCGCCGATTTCGACAATGGCCACGTCCACCGCCTGCGGCGTGTCGCAGCCGGCACCGCGCTTGATGAACTCCTGGATTTCGTTGGTGACGTGCGGGATGACCTGCACGGTTTTGCCGAGGTAGTCGCCGCGGCGCTCTTTTTCGAGCACGCTTTTGTAGATCTGGCCGGTCGTGAAGTTGTTGGCCTTGCGCATGCGCGCTTCAACAAAACGCTCGTAGTGGCCCAGGTCCAGGTCGGTTTCCGCGCCGTCGTCGGTGACAAACACCTCGCCATGCTGGAAGGGCGACATCGTGCCGGGATCAACATTGAGGTAGGGATCGAGCTTGATTAAAGTGACTTTGAGGCCTCGCGACTCAAGGAGCGCAGCTAAGGAGGCTGAGGCGATTCCCTTGCCCAGGGAAGACACCACACCGCCGGTGACGAAGACAAATTTGGTCATGCTAGGCCCGAACCGCAAGTTCGTATAGGTGGTAAACGGGAATTATAGGGGGTGAGTGTTCGTCAGGCCCCCTCCAGGCAGCCAAAGCAGTGCGGCAAACTGAGATACATTGCGAGGCATGACAAAGCAAGTAAACGACCCAGGCAGCGACCCAGGCGGCGATCTGGCCGGCAAACACGTGGTGCTGGGCCTGTCCGGCGGCATCGCCTGCTACAAGGCGGCCGAGTTGTGCCGCGCCCTGATCAAGGAGGGCGCCACGGTTCAGGTGGTGATGACCGAGGCCGCCGAGCAGTTCATCACGGCGGTGACGCTGCAGGCCCTCAGTGGCCGCAGCGTCTACACCAGCCAGTGGGACAGCCGCGAGGCGAACAACATGGCGCACATCAACCTGAGCCGCGAAGCCGACGCGATACTGGTGGCCCCATGCAGCGCCGACTTCATGGCCAAACTGCTGCATGGCGGCGCCGACGACCTGCTCAGCCTGATGTGCCTGGCGCGGCCGATCGACAAGGTGCCGCTGCTGCTTGCGCCGGCGATGAACCGCCAGATGTGGGCGCATCCGGCGACCCAGCGCAACATGGCCCAGTTGCAGGCTGACGGCGCCACCATTCTGGGCGTGGGCACCGGCTTTCAGGCCTGCGGCGAAACCGGCGACGGGCGCATGCTGGAGCCCCCCGAACTGCTGGAAGACATCGTTGCCTTTTTCACGCCCAAGCTGCTGGCCGGTCAGCAGGTGCTGGTCACGGCCGGGCCGACTTATGAAGCGATTGACCCGGTGCGCGGCATCACCAACCTGTCGAGCGGGAAAATGGGTTTTGCGATGGCCCGTGCGGCCCGCGAGGCAGGCGCGCAGGTCACGCTGGTGGCCGGGCCGGTCAGCCTGCCGACCCCCCGTGGCGTTACCCGCATCGATGTGAAGTCAGCGCAAAACATGCTCGAAGCTGTCCTGGAAAAAGCGCCGGCAGCGACTGTTTTCATCGCCACCGCAGCCGTCGCCGACTGGCGGCCGGCCAGCGCGGCCGAGCGCAAGATCAAAAAAGACGGCTCCGGCCAGGCCCCCCGTTTGAGTTTCACCGAGAATCCCGACATTCTGGCGACGCTGGCGCAATCGCCCAGGGCCCGGACCGGCGAGCTGCTTTGCGTCGGGTTTGCCGCTGAAAGCCATGACCTGGAGGGCAACGCGCAGGCCAAGCGCCAGCGCAAGGGGGTGCCGCTGCTGGTCGGCAACATCGGCCCGGCCACCTTTGGCCGCGATGACAACGCCTTGCTGCTGGTCGACGCGCAGGGCAGTCGGGAGTTGCCGCGCGCCTCCAAACTGCGGTTAGCCCGGCAACTGGTTGCTGACATTGCTGGTCGATTGAAATAGTTATCCTAGAAACCGCAGTTGACCGCTTACACCCGCTGGCGAAGCCGCATGAACACGCACTTTTGTACTCACGAACAAACTCACCCAATGGGTCAGAGCGCTACGCACCCGATGGAGCCGCCCTGGCGCGCGATGGCCGCGTT
>JAURVI010000015.1 GCA_030655515.1 Polaromonas sp.
GATGTCGATACCGAGCGAACGAATTTCCTTGACCAGCACGTTGAACGACTCCGGCATGCCGGCCGTGATGGCGTGCTCGCCCTTGACGATGCTTTCGTACACCTTGGTCCGGCCCTGCACGTCGTCGGATTTCACCGTCAACATTTCCTGCAGGGTGTAGGCGGCGCCGTAGGCTTCCAGTGCCCAGACTTCCATTTCGCCGAAACGCTGGCCACCGAACTGCGCCTTGCCGCCCAGCGGTTGCTGGGTAACGAGGGAGTAAGGACCGGTCGAACGGGCGTGCATCTTGTCGTCCACCAGATGGTGAAGCTTCAGGACGTGCATGTAGCCGACGGTCGTCGTGCGTTCAAACTGGTCGCCGGTGCGTCCGTCGTACAACTGCGCCTGCGTGCGGGTCGGGGTCAAGCCCTTCGCCTTGGCGATGTCGTCCGGGAAGGCCAATTGCAACATGGCCATGATCTCGGCTTCCGATGCGCCATCGAACACGGGGGTCGCAAATGGAACGCCGGTAGACAGGTTGCCCGCCATCTCGATGACTTCGGCGTCCGACAGCTTGCCCAGGTCTTCCTGACGGCCGGACTTGTTGTACAGCGTCTCCATGAACTTGCGCACTTCGGCCACCTTGGCCTCGGCCTGCAGCATGTCGCCGATGCGCTGGCCCAGGCCCTTGGCGGCCCAGCCCAGGTGGACTTCCAGCACCTGGCCCACGTTCATGCGCGATGGCACACCCAGCGGGTTGAGCACGATGTCGCACGGCGTGCCGTCGGCCATGTATGGCATGTCTTCGACCGGTACGATCTTGGAAACCACACCCTTGTTGCCGTGGCGGCCGGCCATCTTGTCACCGGGCTGCAAGCGGCGCTTGACGGCCAGGTAAACCTTGACCATCTTCAGCACGCCGGCTGGCAGCTCATCACCCTGGGTCAACTTCTTGCGCTTTTCTTCAAAAGCGAGGTCGAAGCTGTGGCGCGTCTGCTCCATCGAGTTCTTGATGCTTTCCAGTTGTGACGCAATTTCGTCATCGGCCGGACGGATATCGAACCAGTGATATTTCTCCACATCGGCCAGGTAGGCCTTGTCGATCTTGGTGCCCTTGGCGAGCTTCTTCGGACCGCCATTGGCGACCTTGCCGTTCAGCAGTTTTTCGATCCGGTCAAACGCGTCGGCTTCGACGATGCGCAACTGGTCGTTCAGGTCCAGGCGGAAGCGTTTCAGCTCGTCGTCGATGATCTGCTGGGCGCGCTTGTCGCGCACGATGCCTTCACGGGTGAAGACCTGCACGTCGATGACGGTGCCCTGCGAACCCTGGCTCACGCGCAGCGACGTGTCTTTCACGTCACTGGCCTTCTCGCCGAAGATGGCGCGCAGAAGTTTTTCTTCCGGTGTCAGCGTGGTCTCGCCCTTCGGCGTGACTTTGCCGACCAGCGTGTCGCCCGGCTGGACTTCAGCGCCGACATAAATAATGCCGGACTCGTCGAGACGGTTCAGTTGCTGCTCAGACAGGTTGGGGATGTCACGCGTGATTTCTTCGGAGCCCAGCTTGGTATCGCGGGCCATCACCACGAGTTCTTCGATGTGAATCGAGGTGTAGCGGTCTTCGGCAACCACACGCTCGGAAATCAGGATCGAATCCTCGAAGTTGTAGCCGTTCCACGGCATGAACGCCACCAGCATGTTCTGACCCAGCGCCAGCTCGCCGATGTCGGTCGATGCGCCGTCGGCAATCACATCACCCTTGGCCAGCTTGTCGCCCATCTTGACAATAGGACGCTGGTGGATATTGGTGTTCTGGTTGGAGCGCTGGTACTTGATCAGGTTGTAGATGTCCACACCGACCTCGCCCGCCTGCGCTTCCGCGTCGTTGACGCGAACCACGATGCGGGTGGCATCGACGTAATCCACGACGCCGCCGCGATTGGCGGTGACGACGGTACCCGAGTCGATCGCGGAAACGCGCTCGATGCCGGTGCCGACGAAAGCCTTTTCGGGACGCAGCACAGGTACGGCCTGACGCTGCATGTTGGCGCCCATCAGTGCGCGGTTGGCATCATCGTGCTCCAGGAAGGGCACCAGCGATGCCGCGACCGACACGATCTGTGCGGGCGACACGTCCATGTACTGGATGCGCTCGGCGCTCACCAGCACCGACTCGCCGTTTTCACGGGCGGACACGAGGTCACCCGTCAGCTTGCCGGCGTTGTCGAGTAGCGCATTGGCCTGTGCAATGACGTACTTGCCTTCCTCGATGGCGGACAGGTAGTCGATCTGCGTGGTGATCTTGCTGTCGATCACGCGGCGATATGGCGTTTCAATGAAGCCGTACTCGTTCAGGCGGGCATACAGGGCCAGCGAGTTGATCAGGCCGATGTTCGGGCCTTCCGGTGTTTCGATCGGGCAAACGCGGCCGTAATGGGTCACGTGCACGTCGCGCACTTCGAAGCCGGCACGTTCACGGGTCAAGCCGCCAGGGCCAAGGGCCGATACACGGCGCTTGTGGGTGATCTCGGACAGCGGATTGGTCTGGTCCATGAACTGGGACAACTGCGATGCACCGAAGAACTCCTTCAAGGCAGCCGAAATCGGCTTGCTGTTGATGAGGTCATGTGGCATCAGGGGCTCCTGCTCGGCCTGGCCGAGACGTTCCTTGACAGCCTTTTCAATCCGGGCCAGACCGGTGCGGTACTGGTTTTCGGCAAGCTCACCAACGCAACGCACGCGACGGTTGCCGAGGTGATCGATGTCGTCGACCTCGCCATTGCCGTTGCGCAGGTCCACCAGAATCTTCACGACTGCGAGGATGTCCTCGTTGGTCATGACCATCGGGCCGGTGGACGTGTCGCGGCCGACGCGGGCGTTGAACTTCATGCGGCCGACCTTGGACAAATCGTAGGTGTCCGGGTTGTAGAACAGGCGCTGGAACAGGGCCTGAACAGCATCTTCTGTCGGCGGCTCGCCGGGACGCATCATGCGGTAGATGGCAACACGGGCAGCAAACTCGTCGGCTGTTTCATCGGCGCGCAGGGTCTGCGAAATGTAGGCGCCCTGGTCGAGTTCGTTGGTGTACAGGACCTGCAGGTCCTGCACGCTGGCCAGACGCAGCTTCTTCAGCAGCACTTCGGTCAGCTCGTCGTTGGCCTTGGCGATGATTTCACCGGTTTCGGCGTCAACAATGTTCTTGGCGACCACACGGCCGATCAGGAAATCTTCAGGGACGCTGATGGTGGACGTGCCGCTCTGCTCGAGCTCGCGCGTATGGCGCACAGTGATGCGCTTGTCCTTGGCGACAACAACCTTGCCGTTCTTGTCGGTAATGTCGAAACGCGCCACCTCGCCGCGCATGCGCTCGGCGACGAATTCCATTTGCGCGCCGCTGTCCATCAGGCGGAAATTGTCGAACACAAAGAAGTTCGCGAGGATGGACTCCGGGTTCAGGCCGATGGCCTTCAGCAGGATCGTGACCGGCATTTTGCGGCGGCGGTCCACACGGAAGTACAACACGTCTTTCGGGTCGAACTCGAAGTCGAGCCATGAACCGCGGTAAGGAATGATGCGGGCCGAGAACAGCAGCTTGCCCGAGCTGTGGGTCTTGCCCTTGTCGTGTTCAAAAAACACGCCGGGCGAGCGGTGGAGCTGGGACACGATGACACGCTCGGTACCGTTGATGACGAAGGAGCCCTTGTCGGTCATGAGCGGAACTTCACCCATGTAAACCTCTTGCTCCTTGACTTCCTTGACAACCTTGGATTGCGACGTCGACGACTCGCGGTCATAGATGATCAACTGGACTTTGGCGCGTACGGCCGACGCGAAGGTCAGGCCGCGGGTCTGGCACTCGCGCACGTCGAACGCGGGCTTGGCCAGGTTGTACTCGATGAACTTCATCTCGACAAAACCGTTGTGCGAGACGATCGGGAAGGCGTTTTCAAATGCAGCCTGCAGGCCTTCGATCTCGCGCTTCTGCGGCGCGCGATCTGCTTGCAGGAACGCCGTATAGGCGTCTTTCTGCATCTGGAGCAGGTAAGGGACATTCAGCACACTTTCGCGGCTGCCGAAACTTTTGCGAATTCGCTTGCGTTCGGTATAGGAATAGGCCATGAGTTCTCCGCTTTGATGGAACACAAACCGGAATGGGCAACCGGCTTGTTAAGCTCTGGCGACTGTCTTGAATGAATACACCACGTAATCAAACAGACTTGGTGGTTGGCCACTACCAACCATGGCGGACGGCAACGCATTGCACGTTGCCCGAACCAAGGCGTTTCCTGCAGTCGGGGTCAGGAAACACTGGCAAGAAGATTTTGCACAAATCTGCTTGCCAGTGATTCCAAGGGTGCCAAAACCCGGCGCTTGTCCGGCTTTTGAACGGGTCCTTGAAAGCACGAAAGGCTGGAAGCCGAACCCGGTCTTCCAGCCTTCGAAAAACACAAGGATTACTTGAGTTCGACTTTCGCGCCGGCTTCTTCGAGCTTTTTCTTGGCAGCTTCTGCGTCGGCCTTGGGAGCGGCTTCCTTGACGTTCTTTGGTGCGCCATCGACCAGGTCCTTGGCTTCCTTGAGGCCCAGGCCGGTGATTTCGCGCACCGCCTTGATGACGGAGACCTTGTTTGCGCCGGCTTCGAGCAGCACGACGTTGAATTCGGTCTTCTCTTCAGCGGCTGCAGCGGCACCGCCACCACCTGCGGCTGCGGGTGCTGCCATGGCAGCAGCGCTCACGCCAAACTTCTCTTCGATGGCTTTCACCAGTTCGTTGAGTTCCATGACCGTCATGCTGTCCAGCGCGGTCAAAAATGCGTCTTTATCGAATGCCATTTTGATTTCCTAACAATTGATTTGAATGGAAGTGCCGCGCCACTCAGGCAGCAGCCGCTTCTTCAGCTACCGGTGCGGCAGCGCCTTCGCCTTTTTTGGCCGCCAAAGCGCCCAGCACAACGGCCGTGCGCGAGATGGGGGACATCAGCAAGCCACACAGCTGCGCCAACAACACTTCCTTCGAAGGAATGCTGGCAAGCGTCTTCACGCCCTCGACATCCAGGGCCTTGCCTCCGTACACACCGCCGCGAATCACCAACTTGTCGTTGGTCTTCGCGAACTCGGCCACCACTTTCGCGGCGGCCACAGCGTCTTCAGAGAAGCCATAGATCAGCGGGCCGGTCATCTGGTCAGCGGCCACTTCAAACGGGCTGCCAGCCACAGCACGGCGAGCCAGGGTGTTTTTCAACACGCTCAGGGTCACACCGTTGCTGCGAGCTGTCACGCGCAGTTTGTCCATGTTCGCGACCGTAATGCCACGGTATTCCGCCATCACGAGCGTTTGAGCTTTTGCGGCGAGGCTGGTCACTTCGGAAATGACCGCTTCTTTCTCACTGCGATTCAGACTCAAGGTCTACTCCTTAAATGTGTCCTCGGTCCGTTGAGACCTGGAACACGCCTCATTGCAGCGATCAACTGTTTCGGAATTGCTTCCATCTGCAGCGGGATCGCCATCTGCGTTGGCTTGTCACTATTAAGTCCGGCGATGTCCCGAAGGACCCCACCCGACACCAACGGTCTTGGATGGCTCCACAGCCTGTTCTTCAACAGCTCTGTGAACCCACCACACCCAGGCAGCCTTGGCCGCCCGAATTCTTTTTTCGCCTCTATCCGGCGATCACGCCGAGATGGATTGCGTGTCCACGCGAACGCCGACACCCATGGTCGACGACACCGCCACCTTGCGCAGGTACACACCCTTGCTCGTGGCGGGCTTGGCCTTGGTCAGTGCGTCGAGCAGCGCCACCAGGTTGCCCTGGAGCTTGTCGGTGTCGAACGAGCGACGGCCGATCGTGCCGTGCACGATACCGGCCTTGTCGACGCGAAACTGCACCTGACCTGCCTTTGCATTGCGAACAGCCTGGGCCACATCCGGCGTCACCGTACCGACCTTCGGGTTGGGCATCAGGCCGCGTGGGCCCAGGACCTGACCCAAGGTGCCGACGATGCGCATGGCGTCCGGCGAAGCGATGACCACGTCGAAGTTCATGTTGCCGGCCTTGATGTCGGCAGCAAGGTCGTCCATGCCGACGATGTCGGCACCAGCAGCTTTGGCTTCTTCAGCCTTGGCGCCTTGGGCGAACACCGCCACGCGCTTGGTCTTGCCGGTGCCGTTGGGCATCACGACGGCGCCACGCACCACCTGATCCGACTTCTTGGCATCCACGCCGAGCTGGACCGCCACGTCGATCGACTCATCGAACTTGGCGTTCGCGCATTCCTTGATGATCGCGATGGCGTCGGTCAGGCTGTACAGCTTGTTGCTGTCAACCTTGCCTTCGAAGGCTTTCTGTTTTTTGGTCAGCTTGGCCATTTACACGCCCTCCACAATCACGCCCATCGAGCGGGCCGAACCGGCGATGGTGCGCACAGCAGCGTCCACATCGGCAGCGGTCATGTCTTTCATCTTGACTTTGGCAATCTCTTCGAGCTGGGCTCGGGTGATCTTGCCAACCTTGTTCTTGTTGGGCACCGACGAGCCCTTGTCCAGCTTGATGGCCTTCTTGATCAAGGTCGTCGCGGGCGGCGTCTTGATGATGAAGGTGAAGCTCTTGTCCGCGAATGCCGTGATCACCACGGGCAGCGGCAGACCTGGCTCAACGCCTTGGGTCTGGGCGTTGAACGCCTTGCAGAACTCCATGATGTTCAGGCCGCGCTGACCCAGCGCCGGACCGATCGGGGGAGAGGGGTTGGCTTTACCAGCTGGCACTTGCAGCTTGATGAAGCCGACGATTTTTTTCGCCATTTTTTAGCTCCTGCGAGTGCAGACGGTTGCCATCAAGACAACCTCCTCGCGGTTAAGGACCCGGGAAAGAACCAATGACACAGACGTCGGGTCGACCCGCCTGCGCCAAGAAAAATCTCAAGTCTTCTCGACCTGGCTGAACTCGAGCTCGACAGGCGTGGCCCGACCAAAAATGGTCACCGACACGCGCATCTTGTTCTTCTCGTAGTTGACTTCTTCAACGGTGCCGTTGAAGTCGGTGAACGGGCCTTCCTTGACGCGCACATATTCGCCGACCACAAATTCAACCTTGTGGCGCGGCTTGTCGGTGCCTTCCTGCATCTGGTTGACGATTTTCTGAACGTCTTCCTCGGAGATGGGCGCCGGGCGGTTTTTCGCGCCGCCGACAAAGCCGGTGACCTTGTTGGTGTGCTTGACCAGATGCCAGGTGTCGTCGTCCATCACCATTTCCACCAACACGTAGCCAGGGAAAAACTTGCGTTCGGTCGTGCGCTTCTGGCCGTTCTTCATTTCCACCACTTCTTCGGTGGGAACGAGGATGCGACCAAACTTGTCTTGCATACCAGCGCGGTTGATGCGCTCAACAATGTTGCGTTCGGCGGCCTTCTCCATGCCGGAGTAGGCATGGACCACGTACCAACGCATGCCATCGGCAGCCACGGGGCTCTGTTGCTCGGTCATTATTTCCTCCAGCCCAGGATCAGGTCGTAAAACACCCATTCGACGGTCTTGTCGGTCAGCCACAGAAACAGGGCCATCACGAACACGAACGCGAACACATAGGCCGTCATCTGTATGGCTTCTTTGCGAGCCGGCCAGACCACCTTTTTGACTTCACGCCAAGCGTCGCGGCCGAAAGCAATCAGCTGCTTGCCCGACTCGGAAACCGTGAATGCCACCACCGCTGCACCCAGCAGCACGATCAAGGCGCCCCACTGCGCCAATGCACCACGCGAAGACAACAAATAGAACGCCACGAACGAGCCCACCAGCAAGGCAATCGCAGCCGCCAGCTTGGCCTTGTCGGCGCCGGTGTGGACGGTTTGAACTTCGGAAGTGGCCATGAGGATCCAGACAATTCGTATCAAAAGGCGTGTCAAAAACCCAAAAGCTTGAGACACGCAAGCCCACCAGAGGTCTTCGCGACTTCGGCGGGCTTGTCAACCACACAATAAGATGAATTCAAGGCCCTGAAATCAGGCTCCGGAGACATCCCATCGAGTGGCAGGGGCAGTAGGAATCGAACCTACAACCTTCGGTTTTGGAGACCGACGCTCTGCCAATTGAGCTATACCCCTACTGGCTTCTACCCCAACAAAAGGGCTGTTCAACAGCAAGGGTCAGAGCATGCCGCTAACGCCACGATCCGACCCAACGCTTCCTTTACGCAATGATTTTGGCAACAACGCCAGCGCCGACGGTGCGACCACCTTCGCGGATGGCGAAGCGCAGGCCTTCTTCCATGGCGATGGGGTTGATCAGCTTGACCGTGATCGACACGTTGTCACCGGGCATGACCATTTCCTTGCCTTCTGGCAACTCGATCGCACCGGTCACGTCCGTCGTGCGGAAGTAGAACTGGGGACGGTAGTTGTTGAAGAATGGCGTGTGGCGACCGCCTTCGTCCTTGGACAGCACGTAGATCTCGCCCGTGAAGTGGGTGTGCGGCTTGATCGAACCTGGCTTGCACAGGACCTGACCACGCTGGACGTCTTCACGCTTGGTGCCGCGCAGCAGGATACCGACGTTGTCGCCGGCCTGGCCCTGGTCGAGCAGCTTGCGGAACATTTCAACGCCGGTGCAGATGGTCTTCTGGGTGTCGGCAATACCGACGATCTCGATTTCCTCGCCGACCTTGATGATGCCGCGCTCGACGCGGCCGGTCACCACGGTGCCGCGACCGGAGATGGAGAACACGTCTTCCACAGGCATCAGGAAGGCGCCGTCAACGGCACGCTCTGGCAGGGGGATGTAGGTGTCCAGGGCTTCAGCAAGCTTCAAAATCGCGCCTTCGCCGAGGTCGCCCTTGTCGCCTTCCATGGCGAGCTTGGCGCTGCCGTGGATGATGGGGGTGGCGTCGCCGGGGAAATCGTATTTGTCGAGGAGCTCGCGCACTTCCATTTCAACGAGTTCGAGCAGCTCGGCGTCGTCGACCATGTCGCACTTGTTGAGGAACACGATGATGTAAGGAACGCCCACCTGGCGGGCCAGCAGGATGTGCTCGCGGGTCTGGGGCATGGGGCCGTCAGCGGCGGAGCACACCAAAATCGCGCCGTCCATCTGGGCAGCGCCGGTGATCATGTTCTTGACATAGTCGGCGTGGCCTGGGCAATCGACGTGGGCGTAGTGGCGGTTGGCCGTTTCGTATTCCACGTGGGCGGTGTTGATGGTGATGCCGCGGGCCTTTTCTTCTGGCGCCGCATCGATCTGGTCGTAGCCCTTGGCTTCGCCGCCGAACTTGCTGGCGAGTACGGTCGTGATCGCTGCCGTCAATGTGGTCTTGCCATGGTCAACGTGCCCAATCGTGCCTACGTTGACGTGCGGTTTTGTCCGCTCAAATTTGCCTTTTGCCATTTCAAAACTCCAGTAAAGAACGCGCCCGTGTATGGTTTAACGTTTGCACTGTGTTGCTTGTTCCATCACCACGGGCAGTGAGGGGCACACAATCGCAGACAAGAAATGGAGATGCCGGCGTCTCTCGAAACCGGCATCCGTTGTTGCTTACTTGGCTCTCGCAGCCATGATGGCTTCCGACACATTGCGCGGCGCTTCCGAGTAGTGCTTGAACTCCATCGAGTAGGTCGCACGACCCTGCGACATCGAACGCAGCGTGGTCGAGTAGCCGAACATTTCGGACAGGGGCACCTCGGCCTTGATGGCCTTGCCGCCGCCGACCATGTCTTCCATGCCTTGCACCATGCCGCGGCGTGAGGACAGATCGCCCATCACGTTGCCGGCGTAGTCTTCAGGCGTCTCGACTTCCACGGCCATCATCGGCTCCAGAATCACCGGGCTGGCCTTGCGGCAGCCTTCCTTGAAGCCAAAAATCGCGGCCATCTTGAACGCGAGTTCGTTCGAGTCCACGTCGTGGTACGAACCGAAGTGCAGCGTCACCTTGACGTCCACCACCGGATAACCGGCCAGCACGCCCGTGGTCACGGCTTCGTGAATGCCTTTTTCAACCGCCGGAATGTATTCGCGCGGCACCACACCGCCCTTGATCGCGTCGATGAATTCAATGCCCTTGCCCGCTTCGTTCGGCTCGATCTTGAGCACCACATGACCGTACTGGCCCTTGCCGCCGGACTGGCGCACGAACTTGCCTTCGGCTTCTTCGACGGTCTTGCGGATGGTCTCGCGGTAAGCCACTTGCGGCTTGCCGACGTTGGCCTCCACACCGAATTCGCGCTTCATGCGGTCAACAATGATCTCCAGGTGCAGCTCACCCATGCCGGCAATGATGGTCTGGCCGGATTCCTCGTCGGTCTTGACGCGGAACGACGGGTCTTCCTGCGCCAGGCGCTGCAGGGCGATGCCCATTTTTTCCTGGTCGGCCTTGGTCTTGGGCTCGACCGCCTGTGCAATCACCGGCTCGGGGAACACCATGCGCTCGAGCATGATGATGGCGTCCGGATCGCACAGCGTCTCGCCGGTCGTCACGTCTTTCAGGCCGACGCAGGCGGCAATGTCGCCGGCGCGGATTTCGCTGACTTCTTCACGGTTGTTGGCATGCATCTGCACGATACGGCCGATGCGCTCTTTCTTGCCCTTGATCGGGTTGAAAACGCTGTCGCCCTTTTTCAGAACGCCGGAGTACACGCGGACGAAGGTGAGCTGGCCCACAAACGGGTCGGTCATCAGCTTGAATGCGAGTGCAGAGAACTTCTCGGAGTCGTCGGCCTTGCGGGTCACCGGCGCTTCGTCTTCGTCCATGCCCTTGACGGGAGGAATATCGACCGGCGACGGCATGAATTCAACCACGGCGTCCAGCATGCGCTGCACACCCTTGTTCTTGAACGCGGAGCCGCAATACATCGGCTGGATTTCGCTGGCAATGGTGCGCGTGCGAATACCGAACTTGATTTCGTCTTCGCTCAGATCGCCCTCTTCGAGGTATTTGTTCATCAGCTCTTCCGACGCCTCGGCCGCAGCCTCGACCATTTTTTCACGCCATTCCTTGGCCAAAGCCACCAGCTCAGCCGGAATTTCACGGTAGTCGAACTTCATGCCTTGTGAGGCTTCGTCCCAGATGATGGCTTTCATTTTGATCAGGTCCACCACGCCGGTGAAGTTTTCTTCAGCGCCGATGGGGATCACCATGGGAATCGGACTGGCCTTCAGGCGCAGCTTCATCTGCTCGACGACCTTGAAGAAGTTCGCGCCGGTGCGGTCCATCTTGTTGACGAAGGCCAGGCGCGGCACCTTGTACTTGTTGGCCTGGCGCCAGACCGTCTCGGACTGGGGCTGCACGCCGCCGACCGCGCAGTAAACCATGCAGGCGCCGTCGAGCACACGCATCGAACGCTCCACCTCGATGGTGAAGTCCACGTGGCCGGGGGTGTCGATGATGTTGATGCGGTGCTCGGGCAGGGTTGTGTCCATGCCCTTCCAGAAACAGGTGGTCGCGGCGGAAGTGATCGTGATGCCACGCTCTTGCTCCTGCTCCATCCAGTCCATGGTGGCCGCACCGTCGTGGACTTCACCAATCTTGTGGTTCACACCGGTGTAAAAAAGAATCCGTTCGGTGGTCGTGGTCTTGCCGGCGTCAATGTGCGCGGAAATACCAATGTTGCGGTAGTTTTGAATGGGGGTAGCGCGGGACATAAATTACTTTCAGTTCGGATTTACGAACAAAGACTCGTTGCCAAGACATTTCTGTTTTTTCTACGCGTCTGCCGGTTGTGGGTCGTGGACCCAGCGGGCAGAAATTGGGGTTGAACCGCCCGCAGTCAAGGCACTTGATACCTTGAGTCCGTCCGGCAACCCGTCAAATCCGCACAGTAAAACTTGCGGTCAAAAACTGCAATCGAAAAATTAGAAACGGAAGTGGCTGAACGCCTTGTTGGCTTCGGCCATGCGGTGGACTTCATCACGCTTTTTCATCGCGCCGCCGCGGCCTTCGGTGGCCTCCATGAGTTCATTGGCCAAACGCAGGGACATGGATTTTTCGCCGCGCTTTTTGGCGGCTTCCTTCAGCCAGCGCATGGCCAGCGCCATGCGGCGAACCGGGCGCACTTCAACCGGCACCTGGTAGTTGGCGCCGCCGACGCGGCGGGACTTCACCTCGACCATGGGCTTGATGTTGCCGATGGCCATGTGAAAAGCCTCCAGCGGGTCTTTGCCGGGGTTCTTTTTCTCGATTTGCTCAAGTGCGCCATACACAATACGCTCGGCAACAGCTTTTTTGCCGCCTTGCATGATGACGTTCATGAATTTGGCAAGGTCAACATTGCCAAATTTGGGGTCAGGCAGAATTTCACGTTTAGGGACTTCGCGACGACGTGGCATTTTTTCACCTCTTTGCTTCAGTTGGCACCGCTTTTGGGGGCAGCACCGCGAGAGTTATCAAAACCCTCACTTACTCGACCGGCGCAACAATTTGCACTTGGGTCACTTCGCTTGAAACACCTGCCGGGGTGATTCAAACACCTGTCTTTGAAGACGTCATGACAACTTCTTCTGGCACGAACCGCAAGGCCCGGGCCGGCCGGGCTTTATTTGGCCTTTGGCTTCTTCGCACCGTACTTGGAGCGCGACTGCTTGCGGTCTTTCACGCCTTGCAGGTCGAGCGAGCCACGGACGATGTGGTAACGCACGCCGGGCAAGTCCTTGACACGACCGCCGCGAACCAGCACCACGCTGTGTTCCTGCAGGTTGTGGCCTTCGCCGCCGATGTAGGAAATGACTTCAAACCCGTTGGTCAGGCGCACCTTGGCGACTTTACGCAAAGCGGAGTTTGGCTTTTTAGGCGTCGTGGTGTACACACGGGTACACACACCGCGCCGCTGGGGAGAGTTCTGCATCGCAGGGCTCTTGGACTTGATCTTTTCGACCTCGCGCCCCTGACGCACTAGCTGATTAATGGTTGGCATGTAAAAACGTCCCTAAACGTCTGGATATCTGACTTGACACGTGAATATTCGCGTGAAAATGGAAAAATCTCCCCGGAAATTCCGGAAAAGCTTTTGAGTGTAGCAGTTTGGGGGGTGATCTGCAAATTCACCCGGTTCACCCCTAACCAGTCGCAGGCCATGGGCGGCACGGAGGGCTATTTGATCCAGAGCCGGATCGCATCCCAGGCGCGACCCAGAATGCCGGCTTCTTCAACGGCCTCCAGCGCCACCAGCGGGACATCGACCACGGTCTGGCCGCCGCCGAGGCTGACTTTCAGCGTGCCCAGCGCCTGTCCTTTGACAAAAGGCGCGACCAGCGGGTCGGGCCGGGCGAGCTGGGTCTGGACCTTGGCCGAGCTGCCGGCGGCGATGGCGATCACAATGGCTTCGGGCCGGCCCAGCTTGACCGTGCCGGACTTGCCTTTCCAGACGCTGGGCGAAGCCACCGCCTGGCCGGCGTCGAACAGCTTGACCGCTTCAAACGCGGTGTAACCCCAATTGAGCAGTTTTTGCGATTCGTTGGCGCGGGCGCTGTCGCTGGTGGTTCCCAGGACGATGGCCAGCAGGCGCCGGGGGCCGGGCGTTGCGCCGACACCCAGATTGGGAAAGTCACGCCTGGCCGTGGCGATCATGCAGTAGCCGGCCGCATCGGTGTGGCCGGTTTTGAGGCCGTCCACGGTGGGGTCACGGAACAGCAGGGTGTTGCGGTTGGTGTCATTGGCGGCTGGCGTGCCGGCGTAGCGGTACTTCCTGATCGCTGAATAGCCGATGTAGTCGGGGAAATCCTGCATCAGGCGGGTCGACAGGATGCTCAGATCGCGCGCCGTGGTGGTATGGCCCGGCTCGGTCAGGCCTTCCGGATTTTTGTAGGTCGTCGATTTCATGCCCAGTGCTTTGGCCTGCTCGTTCATGAGTTGCACAAAGTGTTCGGCAGTGCCGCCCACCCCCTCGGCCAGCGCCATGGTGGCGTCGTTACCCGACTGCACCACCATGCCCTTGATGAGGTCTTCCACGGGAACCTTCATCTTGGGGTCGATGAACATGCGCGAACCCGGCATTTTCCAGGCGCGTTCGCTGACGCTGAAGGTTTGTTTGAGGTCGATTTTCTTGGACTTGAGCGCGTCAAACACCAGGTACTCGGTCATCAGCTTGGTCAGCGAGGCCGGTTCGACCGGGGAATCAATATCCTTGGCGGCCAGAATCTGGTTGGCGGTGACATCGAGCAGCAAATAGGAGCGGGCGGCCACTTCGGGCGGCTGCGGTATCTGGGCTTGCGCCACCGGCAAAAAAACCGCGAAAGAAACCAGCACGAGCGGCGCGGAAAAGCCGCGAAAGGCAGTCAGAAAACGATGCATGGAAAAAAAGGCCCTGGAAATAAAGAGGTAAGGAAAGGGTCGAATCCGGCCTGAAAATTCAGCCAAGGTGGCGCACCACCAGATTTTTCAGAAGCGGCAATTGTCCATGAAAGAAGTGTCCGCCGCCGGGGATAACCGTAACAGGCAGTGCCTGCGGCCGCGCCCAGTCCAGCACTGCCTGCAGCGGCACCGTGTCGTCCTGCTCACCATGGATGACCAGCGTCTGCTGATGCGCGGATTCGGGAATCTCCGCCACCGCAAAGCGGCTGGCGGCGGTGCCGACCAGCACCAGCTTGGCGATGGGGCGTTCCGCACTCAAACGCTCACAGACATGCGAGGTCACAAAAGCCCCGAAGGAAAAGCCCGCCAGCGCCAGCGCGCCCGCGGGCGCCACCTGCTGCACCACCGCCAGCATGTCGTCGATCTCGCCGCGGCCTTCGTCGTACACCCCCCCGCTCGCGCCGACACCGCGAAAATTAAAGCGCACGGCGGTCCAGCCGCTCTGGGTAAAGGCGCGCGCCAGTGTCTGCACCACTTTGTTGTCCAGTGTGCCGCCGAACAACGGATGCGGGTGCGCGATCACGGCCACGCCGCGCGCAACGCCGGTCGGCGCATCCAGCGCCATCTCGATGGCACCGGACGGGCCGGGGAAACTCGTTTTTTGGGTTTTCGCGTTCAAAATACAACCTTCGCCGGGTCTTCGATGCTATTGAAAAAAACAGCCGCTCGCGCCTGTCAACAAAGGGCGCCTTGCCCGAAAACGCTCTCGAATTTTCAGGTTTTTTGCGATGTCAGCGCCCGAGCTGCGCGGGCATGAGCAGGCGCTCGACGATCCGGCCGTTTTTAAGGTGCGATTCGACAATTTCATCAATGTCCTGCGCGTCCACATAGGTGTACCAGACCGCCTCGGGGTAGACCACGGCCACCGGCCCGGCCGCGCAGCGGTCCAGGCAACCGGCCTTGTTGACACGCACCTTGCCCGGCCCCGCCAGGCCGGCGGCCTTGACTTGCGACTTGCAGCGGTCAAAGCCCTCCTGCGCGCGGTGGTCGGCACAGCAGTCTTCACCGCCACTGCGCTGGTTCAGGCAAAAGAAGATGTGCCGCTCGTAATAAGAAGGGTCGGGTTGCGCGGCAGCCTGTGCCGCGCCTGAAGCGTTGGTTGGAGTCATGGCCTGATTTTACTTTTCGGCGGTTGGGGTCGTTGCGCGGCTGGACAGACGCACCAGCACATAAAGCAGGGCGGCATAAGGCCAAAGCCAGCCTATCCACTGCACCAGGCCGTTAAAACGGACAAAACGCCCTTGTTCCCAGATTTGCCGGGTCTCGGCAAAGTAAGGGCCGGCGGGGGCCTGGTTGAGCAGCGACAGATGGATGCACAGGGCCAGCAGCAACAGCGCGGCGCTGGCCCGGCGCGGCGCCAGGAGCAGCAGCAGGGCCAGCACGCCACCGAGCCCCACGCCGACGCGCACCGGCAGGTCCAGCCAGGCCCACGCGTGCTCGGGGCCATAACTGAGCGCGGCGGACAAGGCGGTCAGCGCCATGCCGGCAGCCAGCGTGAGGATCAGGAAGACGGCGCGTTGCACCAGCGTACGTATCACGCAATAACCGAGCAGGCACGGTATCAGCGCGCCCAGTGCCACACAAATCACTTCGGCGCCGGGCACCAGCGGCTGCAGTTCGATGTCGCGCACTGGCAGCCACTCCAAAAAAGGCGTATCGGCCAGGACGTCGGCGAGCGCGACCTCCAGCCGCTCCAGCACCTGCCCCAGGCCCAGCGGCACCGAGGCCGGAAACAACAGCGCCACCGGCCACAAGGCCAGCAGCACCAGCGCGCCCCGGGCGTCGCGTACAAACCAGCGCGCCCGCACACGGCTCCAGCGATCCAGCGCGCCCGCCTTTTCCAGCAGCCAGGCGCTGCAGGCACCGAGCCAGGCGCCCGCCGTGTTGAGGGCAAAGTCCACATTGGAAGGCACGCGCGAAGGCAGGTAACTTTGCAGCGTTTCCATTCCCAGCGACAAAGCTCCCGCGCTGAGCACCGCCACGCTGACGGTCCAGCGTGTGCGGCCGCTTCGCAACGCCGACAGGGCCAGTAAAAAGCCGATGGGCATGTAACCGGCCAGGTTGATGCCGACATCAAAACCGGTCCAGTAGCGCGGCAGGGGCGCCGTCAGAAAATTCAGCGGCGAGATGCCCTGGTTGCGCCAGTCGGCGAAGGGGTAGAGGCTGGCATAAACAATCAGGCAGACCGTGGCTAGCGCCAGCGGCCAGGAAGCAGTTTTCACACCCCCATCGTTCTCACTGCGCTTCGCTTCGTGTAGTGCCTTTCCCCCTTGCAGGGGGCGACGCAAGTCATCCGGCGAAGCCGGCCTGACCGCGTCTGCTGGTGAATTCGGGTTAGGCACGTCGCGTGTCACTGCGTTTGCCGCGCTCAGAAGGGCTTGACAACGACCAGGATGACCGCCGTGAGCAACAGCAGCACCGGCACCTCATTGAACCAGCGCCACCACACGTGGCTGCGGGTATTGCGCCGGGCAACAAACGTCGACAGCATGCGGCCGCAGGCATGGTGGTAGCCCAGGCTCAAGGCCACGACGACGAGCTTGGCGTGCATCCAGCCGTTGCCTGCTGCAGCCGGACCGCGCCCAATGCCGTAACCCAGCCACAACCACAGGCCAAAAAACAGCGCGGGCACGGCCAGCAGCGTCGTAAAGCGCAGCAGCTTGCGCGCCATCAGGATCAGGCGCTCATGCTCGGCCACGCTTTCCGGTGGCACCATCGCCAGATTGACAAAAATTCGCGGCAGATAAAAGAGGCCCGCAAACCAACTGGCGACAAAAACAATGTGAAGGGATTTGACCCAGAGCATGCTGGAAGTGTAGCCCGCTGGCGGGATTTTGCGCCTTGCGGGCCGTGCCCTGCACGCACTGCTCACCCGTGCCTCCTCCGGGAGAGGGGGTCTATCGGGTTGGGGACGGTCAAACCAAAAAAATGCCCGGATGACGCAAGGTCAGCCGGGCCTGGAAGCCTTTTTGTTGTAACACGTCAAGGCACCCGCTCAGGGAGGAAAAGCGGGATGCAGGCATCAAAAGACGACTGCACACGGCAATTTTAGCGACATTGAGGCGAGATTAGCAACTGGCAACGGCGCTACTCGCAGGGTGTATGAGTTCGAGTTTGTCGGACTCGTTCACGCCATGCGTGGCGAAGCGTTCTTTGCCAGATCAATGCCAACGGTGACGATAGCGACGATTTTCCCTTTCTGTCCATGGAAACGGGTCAAGTCCAACTCCAGCACCAAGCTTAGGCTTTCCAGCCGCGCAGCAACACCCACTGACAAGTCGCCGCGCCCAAGGCCAGCAGCGCGTAGCTGGCCATCTTGCCGTCGCGGCCAAAAACCACCAGTCCGATCACGAGCAGCAGCACGGACGCTGCAAAAACAATAGCTAATTGTGCTCGAAAAGAGGGGAGGAAAGGCTTTTTCGGCCCGAAGAATCGGGCAAAAGGGCGGGCCAAGAGCACCACGATCAACGCGACAAACGCCGCTGGCGCCATGAAGTTGAGCAATTGATTGGTCAGGTTAAATGCGGTCATGGCAGTGGCGTGGCAAACGGACAATGTGCATACGGCAGAGGCCGGGGAATCCGGGATATGACCCGTATCAAGGTGATTGAAAGAATGTAAGCACCCCCTCACCCCTTCGATTTTATAATTCACGAATGTCAGTCTGGGCCTTAGGCATCAACCATACCACTGCGCCGCTCGATTTGCGCGGACGGTTTGCTTTCGCCATCGACCAGATTGAACCGACTTTGAGGGGTTTGCGCGAGTCCCTGGCGCGCCAGCCCGAAGCCACGCTGCTGTCCACCTGCAACCGCACCGAGATTTATTGCGCCGGCGACAAGCCCGACCTCGACCACACGCTCGAATGGCTGGCGCACCACGGCGGCGTCTCGCCGGCCCTGCTGCGCTCCCATGCCTACACGCTGGAAAACGACCGGGCGGCGCGCCATGCCTTTCGCGTCGCCAGCGGGCTCGATTCGATGGTGCTGGGCGAGCCGCAGATTCTGGGCCAGATGAAGGACGCGGTGCGCGCCGCCGAAGACGCCGGCGCCATGGGCAGCACGCTGCACCAGTTGTTCCAGCGTTCCTTCGCGGTCGCCAAGGAGGTGCGCACCAGCACCGAAATCGGCGTACACAGCATCAGCCTGGCCGCGGCGTCGGTCCGGCTGGCGGGTCAGCTCTTTGAAGACCTGGGAGACATCCGGGTGCTGTTCGTCGGTGCCGGCGAGATGATCGATCTGGCCGCCACCCACTTTGCCGCCAAGAACCCGAAAGCGATGACCGTGGCCAACCGGACACTGGAGCGCGGCGAAAAACTGGCCAGCCGCTTTGGCGCGGCGGTGATGCGCCTGGCAGACCTGCCCAGCCGCCTGCACGAGTTCGACGCCGTGATCAGTTGCACCGCCAGCACGCTGCCCATCATTGGCCTGGGGGCAGTCGAGCGCGCCGTCAAGCTGCGCAAACATCGCCCGATGTTCATGGTTGACCTGGCCGTGCCGCGCGACATCGAACCGGAAGTCAAGGCGCTGCCGGATATTTATCTGTACACGGTGGACGACCTGGCGCATGTGGTGCAAACCGGCAAGGACAGCCGGCTGGCGGCAGTCGCCGAGGCCGAAGTCATCATTGACGCGGGGGTGCAGAACTTCATGCATTGGCTGGGGCAAAGGCGCACCGTGCCGCTGATTCAGCAACTCAATGCCCAAACCGACGAATGGCGCGCCGCCGAGATCGCCCGCGCCAAAAAGCTGCTGGCCCGGGGCGAGCCGGTCGATGCGGTGCTCGAAGCGCTGTCGCGTGGCCTGACGCAAAAAATGCTGCACGGCGCGCTGGCCGAGCTGCATGCCGGCAATGCAGACAGCCGCGAAGCAACGGCGCAAACCGTGTCCCGGCTGTTTTTGCGCGGCAAGCTGCCCGACGAACACAAAGAGCGTTAGCGCTGCTCACGCAGATGCGTTCAGCGTCGTTGGCCGCCAGGCCGGCGCTGAACGCTCGCAGAGCCCTCACCCCCACCCTGGCCCAAGGGGAGAGGGGGTAAGAACTCTCTAGAACCCTCTATCTCCCAGAGTCAAAGGGCGCGCAGTAGCCACTTTTCATCTTCTCGCTTTCCTCGCTGAATTTCTCCATGAAACTCTTTCTCCGCCAGACCCTGGAACGCCAGATTTTTCGCCTGCACGAGCTGGACGCGCTGCTGTCGGCCAGCGATGTGGTCAGCAACATGGAGCGCTTTCGCAAGCTGACGCGCGAACATTCCGAGGCCAGCATCGTGGCCGGGCAGTACCTGCAACTGACAGCGCGCGAATCCGATCTGGCCAGCGCGCAAGCCATGCTGGCCGAGGCCAAAGACGATGCTGATCTGGCCGCGATGGCCGAAGAGGAAATCGCCGCGGCACAGGCCGACATCGCCCGGCTGGACGAAGCGCTGCAGTTGATGCTGATTCCGAAAGACCCGGACGATGCGCGCCCGGCTTTTGTCGAAATACGCGCCGGCACCGGCGGCGATGAGTCGGCGCTGTTCGCGGGTGACCTGTTTCGCATGTACACCCGTTACGCCGAGCGCAAGCGCTGGGCCGTCGAGATCATCAGCGAGTCGGCCAGCGAGCTGGGCGGCTACAAGGAGGTGGTGCTGCGCATCGACGGCCCGCCCGATGCCATGGGCGTGGGCGTCTACGGCAAGCTGCGTTTCGAGTCGGGCGGCCACCGCGTGCAGCGCGTGCCGGCCACGGAAACCCAGGGCCGCATCCACACCAGCGCCTGCACGGTCGCCGTGCTGCCCGAGCCCGACGAAGCGGTCGCCATCCAGATCAACCCGGCCGACCTGCGCATCGACACCTACCGGGCCAGCGGCGCCGGCGGCCAGCACATCAACAAAACCGACTCGGCGGTGCGCATCACCCACCTGCCGACCGGTATCGTCGCCGAATGCCAGGAAGGCCGCAGCCAGCACGGCAACAAGGCCCAGGCAATGAAGGTGCTGACGGCGCGCATCCATGAAAAGGACCGCTCCGAGCGGGCCGCCAAGGATGCGGCCATGCGCAAGGGGCTGATCGGCAGCGGCGACCGCAGCGACCGCATCCGGACCTACAACTTTCCGCAGGGCCGGCTGACCGACCACCGCATCAACCTGACGCTGTACAAGCTCCTGAGCATCATGGAAGGGGATCTGGACGATGTGCTTACCGCCCTGCAGGTGGCACGCGGCGCCGAACTGCTGGCGGCGCTGGAAGCGGACGTCTCGCCTTGAACACCCTCACCTGCGCGCAAGCGCTGTCAGCCGTCCAGGCCCTGGGGCTGGCGCGCCTGGACGCCCAACTGCTGCTGTTGCATGCGCTGGACAAACCCGGCAGCGACCGGGCCTGGCTGCTGGCGCATGACACTGACCTGCTGCCGGACCGGGTTGCGCAAGATTTCAGGCAATCAAGCCTGCGCCGCGCCGCTGGCGAGCCGCTGGCCTACATCACCGGCAGCAAGGAGTTTTTCGGTCTGAACCTGCAGGTCGATGCCCGCGTGCTAGTGCCGCGGCCCGACACGGAAACCCTGGTGGAATGGGCGTTGCAATGTTTGGCAGAAGCGGACAGGCCCCCTTCTGCCCGCGTGCTGGACTTGGGAACCGGCAGCGGTGCGGTGGCTTTGGCCCTGAAAAAAAGCCTGCCCGCGCTGGAGGTCACGGCGGTGGATGCCAGCGTGGATGCCCTGGCGTTGGCGCGCGCCAACGCGCAGCAGCACCACTTGCCGGTCCACTTCATTCATGGCAACTGGTTTTCAAATGTGAGCGGACACTTTCACCTGATCGTAAGCAACCCGCCTTATGTGGCCGATGCCGATCCCCACTTGTCGGCCCTGATCCATGAGCCTTTGCAGGCGCTGGCGGCCGGCCCCGATGGGCTGAACGACATCCGCCAGATTATTGAACAGGCCCCCGCGCACCTGCACCCGCAAGGCTGGCTGCTGCTGGAGCATGGCTACGACCAGGCCCAGGCCGTGCGCGGTTTGCTGGTTCACAGTGGCTTTACCGAGGTGCAAAGCCGTGCCGACTTGTCGGGCATAGCCCGTTGCTCGGGTGGGCGTTGGCCGGGCTGCGGGACAGATCGAGGAAAACGGCGGGATAATAACCAGTTAATTTCCAGCTTTTGAATTCCACCTATCGATTGACTGCTGTCATGCGCAAGCCGGATTTGAACTGGCTGCCCCGTGCCACCCATCCAAAGGACCCGAAATGAATGATACCCAGCAACGCATTGACCAGCTTGTCAAGTCCAGTGACGTGGTGCTTTTCATGAAAGGCACGGCCCAGTTTCCGATGTGCGGTTTTTCCGGTCGCGCGATCCAGGTGCTCAAAGCCTGCGGCGTCAACAAACCCGTTACCGTGAATGTGCTGGAAGACGAAGAAATTCGCCACGGCATCAAGGAATACAGCAACTGGCCGACGATTCCCCAGCTTTATGTGAAAGGCGAATTCGTCGGCGGCTCGGACATCATGATGGAGATGTACCAGAACGGTGAGCTGCAGCAGGTGCTGGGAACGCCCGCCGCCTGAGCCGTCTTTCCGGTCGGCAGCGTGAGGGCTGCTCGTCTTGTCTTTACTGCGTATACCCTTCACAGGCCCCGGCGTTGACACGGCCCTTGCATTCGCGCTTGAGCCGCGTCGCCCGTTCCCTGGCCGTTTCCTGCGAGCCGGGGATGAATTTGGCGGTCTTGCCCTGACTGGAAGCCGCAGTTTTCTTGGCTTTTCCGCTGGCGGCCAGACTGGGCGCGGCAGCCAGGCCGAATAACAGGGCCGCCCCCGTCAGCACGACCAGCGCGGGCCGGACAAACGATTGTCGAATCATTTTTTCTTTCCTTTTGGCTGGCTGGGCGGTCTGCTGCCGCTTTTTTGAACAAGTTAACAATATCTACTGCAACCGGGCATCGCCATAAATCGGGTCATCCGGTGGCGTATCGGCCGGCATGCGGAAATTCTCGCTGGCCCACGCGCCCAGATCGACATTTTTGCAGCGTTCACTGCAAAAGGGACGGAAGCGGTTGCCAGGCGCGTAAACACTGGGCCCGCCGCAGGTGGGGCACACCACCATTTTGGGTTTTGACTGATCTGGATTCATCGTCGAAGGGGCGATCAGGAACAGAGCGTCAATTCAAAAGCGGCGTCATCCGTGGAAGAATGCAGCCGATCATCACGTTCATGCCTCATCAAGCGAACAGAAACGATCAGGCGATTCCCGCTGATTTCCGGAATCAGTCCCAGGGCCGGATCAATCAGCAGGCGCAACAGATGAAAAGTACGCCCTTGCGGCAGGGTTTGCTGGTACTGCCCGCCAGTCGCCACAACCTTTTGCGGTGAGCCGGAGTCGCGCAGTAATTTCAGCAGCATGCGAATCGACTCGGCCAGCGGCACCAGGGTAGCGGTCCAGCGTTGCAAATCGTTTTGGCGCGTGGCCGCGTCAAAGTGCTGCCAGGCGAAATAAGCCGGCAAATCGAATTCGCAGGTTCCCCCGGGAATGCCGACGCGGCTGCGAATGCTCATCAGCCAATCGTTCTCCGTCAGGGACTGGCCCGCCTTGCCGGGCAGGCTGTTCAGGGCCGAGAAGCACTCGTCGAGCTGCCCCGTCACCTCGTCGAGCACCGCTTCGGAAATCGCCGGGTTGCCGCGGTAGCCATTGAGCGCGTGTTTTTGCCTGTCGAGGTCCTTGAGCACATCGGTTTTCAGGTCGGCACGGGCCGCCACATCCATGATTTCAAAAATGGTCGTGATGGCGTAGTGGTGGTCGGTCGGGTGCTCCCGCACGGCCAGATCGCCCAGACGGTGAAACAGATGCTCAAGTCGCAAATAGGTACGTATGCGCTCGTTGAAGGGATACTCGTAAAGAATCACTGCGGTATCTTTGTCGGCTGGTTGTTTGTTGGCGCATCATAGCCCGAAGCGCTGCGCCAGTTGCCGCACCATCACGGCCAGAGCAGCCAGCGACAGGGGCGCGTCGTTGTAAATACAGACATCGGCGGCCGCCAGCCGCTGGGCGCGGCTGGCCTGTCCGGCCATGACGCGCTCCACCACTTCGCGCGCCCAGCCGTTGCGCACCATCACGCGGCTGACCTGTGTCGTCTCGTTGCAGTCCACCACCAGCACCCGGTCCACCTGCTGCCGCCAGCGGCCCGACTCCACCAGCAGGGGCACGTCGAACACAATGCAGGCGCTGCCCGCCTGCGCGGCCTGCCGGGCCGTCTCTTCTCCGACCAAAGGATGGACAATGGCTTCCAGTTGCTTTTTGGCCTGCTCATCGCTAAAGACGAGTTGACGCATCCTGTCGCGGTTCAGTGCGCCTTCGGGTGTGATGAAAAGGGCGCCAAACTGTTTCGCAATCAGGTCGATGGCGGCGCCGCCCGGTGCGGTGACCTGGCGTGCAATGGCATCAGAATCAATCACCGCAGCGCCACAGTCAGCCAGCATTTTGGCAACGGTGCTTTTCCCACTGCCGATACCGCCCGTCAATCCCACGCGCAGCGTCCGCATACCCTTACAGACCCATAAAGCGCAGGATCGACTGGGGACCGAACAGCATCGCTGTCAACCCCGCACCTGCCAGAAAGGGGCCGAAGGGCACGTAACCCCCTTCACGCAAGCCGCTGGACAACTTCATGGCGATACCCACCACGGCGCCAATCACCGACGCCATCAGGATCATTGGGACCAGAGCCGACCAGCCGAACCAGGCGCCCAAGACGGCAAAGAGCTTGAAGTCCCCATAGCCCATGCCCTCTTTACCGGTCGCCAGCTTAAAGGCCCAGTACACCAGCCACAGCGACAGGTAGCCCGCCACTGCGCCCCACAAGGCCTGGTTCAGTTGAACCCCGGGGTTCCAGCCCAGCGCCGCGATGATCAGACCGGCCCAAAGCAGCGGCAGCGTGATGTCGTCCGGCAGCAGGGTGGTGTCCCAGTCAATCAGCGCGAGCGCCAGCAGAGCCGCCGCAAAGCCACTCCAGGCCAGCCCGGTGGCCGTCAAGCCCCAGCGCCAGGCGCAGAAGAAAAACAAGGCCCCGGTCGCAATCTCCACCAGCGGATAACGCAATCCGAATCTTGTACCGCAAACCGAGCATTGTCCCTTCAAAAAAAGGTAACTCAGGATGGGAATGTTTTCATACCAACGAATGACGTGCCCGCAGTTCGAGCAGCGGGACCGGGGCACCAGCAAATTGAATTTTTCAACGCTCTCGGGTGTTTTTCCCGCAATCTCGGCACATTCCAGCGCCCACTGCCGCTCCATCATTTTCGGTAAGCGATAGATGACGACATTCAAAAAACTGCCAATCAGCAGGCCCAGGATGCCGGCCAACGCGGCACTGAACTCGGGAGGCAAACCGAGTGCCAGCCCGGACATCAAACGACTTGACCCAGCTTGAAGATCGGCAGGTACATGGAGACCACGATACCGCCGATCAAACTACCGAGAAAAACAATGATGATGGGTTCCATCAAACTGGACAGGCCGGCGACCATTTCGTCAACCTCCGCCTCATAAAAGTCCGCCGCTTTTCCGAGCATGTGATCCACCGAGCCCGATTCTTCGCCGATCGCGCACATCTGCAGCACCATGGTCGGAAACAGGTTGGCATTGCCCATGGCCGCCGTCAGGCTGGTGCCGGTCGAGACTTCCTGCTGGATTTTTTCGGTGGCCACCTCATACACCGAGTTGCCGGAAGCACCGCCCACGGAATCTAGCGCCTCAACCAGCGGCACACCGGCTGCAAACATGGTGGACAGGGTACGCGTCCAGCGCGCGATGCATGATTTCTCGATCAACGCACCAAACACAGGCACCTTGAGCAGTAGCCGGTCCATGAAACGCTGCATTTTTTCATTGCGCTTCCAGGCCTGCATGAAAAAATACAGTCCACCGCCAATCCCCCCGAAAATCAGCCACCAGTACGCAACAAAAAACTCGCTGATGGCAATCACAATCAAGGTAGGTGCCGGCAAATCCGCCCCGAATGACGAAAAGACCGTCTTGAAAGAGGGAATCACAAAAATCATGATCACCGCGACCACCACAAAAGCCACGACCACGACTGAAGCCGGGTACATCAGCGCTGACTTGATTTTGGACTTGATGGCCTCGGTTTTTTCCATATACACCGCGAGGCGATCCAGCAGTTGCTCCAAAATGCCGGCCGCCTCGCCCGCCTCGACCAGGTTGCAATACAGCGCATTGAAGTACAAGGGGTATTTGCGGAACGCCGCGCTCAAGGATGTTCCGGTTTCCACATCGGTGCGGACATCGTTGAGCAGCTTGGTGACGCTGGCATTGGGGTTGCCGCGCCCGACAATGTCAAAAGCCTGCAAAAGCGGAACGCCGGCTTTCATCATGGTGGCCAACTGCCGCGTGAAAATGGCGATGTCCTTGGGCTTGATGGACTTGCCGGAGCGCATGCTGCGCTTTTTGATCTTGGTCGGGAGCACCCCCTGCCGGCGCAGGGAGGCCTTGACCTGATTCTCGCCAACGGCCCGGGTTTCGCCCCGCACCTGCTTGCCATTGCGGTCCTTGCCTTCCCACTCGAAGACAAATTCCTTGACGTCTCGGGATGTTGCAGTTGCCATGTTGCCTTCTCGCCTTCTTGCTAATGCGAACTTGATGGTTCGGATTGGAAACATTCAGTGACGCCATGGCGCAGGCTTGTCACCGGTAGCCGCTTAAACATTGGTACAACCCAGGACTTCTTCCAGCGAAGTCATGCCGATCTTGACTTTTTGCAAACCCGCGCCGCGCAAGCTTTTGACGCCTTCGCGTTCTGCCTGCTCGGCAATTTCCAGGGCGCTGCCGTCACGCAGGATGATTCTCTGAATTTCGTCCGTGATGGGCATGACCTGGTAAACACCGACCCGGCCTTTATAACCGTTGTTGCACATGGCGCACCCCACCGGGCGATACGGCGTCCAGGAGCCATCGACATCTTCTTCCTTGAACCCGGCGTCCAGCAAAGTTTCACGCGGGATATCCGCCGGCGCTTTGCAATGGGGGCACAAGCGTCGCGCCAGGCGTTGGGCAGTGATCAGAATCACACTCGACGCGATGTTAAAGGGCGCGATACCCATGTTGCGCAGGCGCGTCAGGGTGGCAGGCGCGTCATTGGTATGCAGGGTAGACAGCACCAGGTGGCCGGTTTGCGCGGCCTTGATGGAAATTTCCGCCGTTTCCAGGTCGCGGATCTCGCCCACCATGATGATGTCCGGGTCCTGGCGCAGAAACGCTTTCAGCGCCACGGAAAAGTTCAGTCCGGCCTTCTCGTTCATGCTGACCTGATTCACGCCAGGCAAATTGATCTCGGCCGGGTCTTCAGCCGTGGCGATGTTCACGCCCGGCTTGTTCAGGATGTTCAGGCAGGTGTAGAGCGAGACGGTTTTTCCGGAGCCGGTGGGACCCGTTACCAGCACCATGCCGTAAGGACGCTGCACGGCAGTGAGCAGACGCTCTTTTTCTATCGGCTCGTAACCGAGCGCATCAATGCCCAGTTTCGCGCTGCTGGGATCAAGAATACGAATGACGACCTTTTCGCCGAACATCGTGGGCAAGGTGCTGACCCGAAAATCGATCACACGATCAGGCCCGATCTTCAGCTTCATTTTCCCGTCTTGCGGAACCCGCTTTTCCGAGATGTCCATTTTCGAGATGACTTTGATGCGCGAGGCCAGTTTTTCCTTGATGGCAACAGGTGGTGATGCAATCTCTCGCAACTCGCCGTCGATGCGAAAGCGCACCCGGTAGGTATGTTCAAAGGGCTCGAAATGCAGATCCGATGCCCGCATATTGAAAGCATCCAGCAGCATTTTGTGCAGGAATTTGACGACCGGTGCGTCGTCGACTTCTGCAACGCCGGTGTCGTTGCTGTCGGCACTGGCCGCCTCTGCGCTGTCCTCGTCGAATTCGAAATCATCGCCGATGATGCTTTCCATCGCTTCGGAGGCCGTGGTGGTCGATGTTTCCACCAGTTTGGACAACTTGTCGTATTCCGCAATCACCCAGTCCACGCCCATTTGCGTGGAAAACTTGATTTTCTCCGCCGCCTCCTGGTCTGAGGGGTCCGCGGTGGCAACCATCAGGCGATTGCTGCGCTTGCTCAATACGACAATGCGGTAGGCTTGGCAGATTTTGGTGTCGAGCAAGCCCTTGGGCAGGCGCTGTGTATCTATCGCATCCAGATCGAGGAGCGGGGCCGCGAACGCGGAAGACATGGTGTGCGCCAGGTCAGAGGCAGACACTGCGCCGGAACCGGTCAATTCGGCGATAAAACTGGTGCGCCCGCTTTGGGCCTTGCGGAAGATGTCTTCCGCGGCTTTCTGCCCGAGCTTGCCGGCAACCACCAAAGCCCTGCCCAAGCCGGGCAGGGCCAGTGAAGCGGGCGCACTAGTCACGGTATCGACAACTGCCATGGTTTTACGAATCTATCCCGAATTGACAAAATTGACATCATCGCCGATAGCTCGGGCGGTGTAAATCGAAAAGCATTCTGGCCGGGCTCAGTGTTGGAACCAAGGCAAAAGACTCAAGGGACAGACGCGACAGGACGGGGCGTGAATGGGCCGGAAGTTGGTCGGGGTGAGAGGATTCGAACCTCCGGCCTCTACGTCCCGAACGTAGCGCTCTACCAGGCTAAGCTACACCCCGCAAAGTGCTGAGTCGGACGTCATGAACGGCGCTGCAGCAATTGCGACGCCAATTGTAGCAAGGCCTCACTGTAGGGGTTGTGCCCGAGCACCGCCAAAGCCCGGATCGCTCGCTGCGCCTCCGCTGCGGCTGCATCGCGGGTCGCCTGCAAGGCGCCGGTTTGCCTGACGATGGCCACAATCTGGGCCAACTGCTCAGTCCCGCCGGTCTCTATGGCCTGGCGAATGGTGTTCTGTTCAGAGGCCGTGCCGCGCTGCATGGCGATGATCAGCGGTAGCGTGGCCTTGCCTTCACGCAGGTCGTCCCCGAGGTTTTTGCCCATTTCTGCGGCGTCGCCGTCATAGTCCAGCACATCGTCAATCACCTGGAACGCCGTTCCCATGGCCTGCCCGTAATCGGCGCAAGCGCGTTCGATAACGGCAGGGGCCTGCGCCAGCAACGCCGCCAGACGGGCGCTCGCTTCAAACAGCTTGGCGGTTTTGGACCGGATCACACGCAAATAAGCCTCTTCCGACAAACTGGCGTCATGCATGTTCATCAACTGCAAGACCTCGCCTTCGGCAATGATGTTGGTGGCCTCGGCCAGGGTTTGCATGATTCGCATATCACCGGCATCGACCATCATCTGGAAGGCCCGGGAATACAGAAAATCGCCCACCAGGACGCTGGCCGGGTTGCCGAAAGCCGCATTCGCGGTCGCCCGGCCGCGGCGCAAGGCGGACTCATCGACCACATCGTCATGCAGCAAAGTGGCCGTGTGTATGAATTCCACCACGGCCGCCAGATTGAAGCGCTGATCACCCTGGTAGCCCAGAGCGCCACACATCAGCAGCAAGAGTGCGGGGCGCAAACGTTTGCCGCCAGCGGCGACAATGTACTGGGACACTTGGCTGACCAGTAACACGTCGGAGCTCAGGCGGCGTTCGATCACCGCGTCCATGGCGCGCATGTCGCCGGCAATCAGGGCCAGCGCGGCGGCCGTGCTAGAAGAATTTACAGTCAAGACGATCCAGACAAGAGATTTTGAAGATTATAGAAAGCCAATACCCGCCGCAGGACGGCAAACCCTGCGAATTCGACCCCCCAAGGCGTTTATTCGCCTCGTGCTAGAATGAAAGGCTCTGCGGAAATCCGTCCGCAAAACTCAATATACGAGGTCTTACATGTACGCGGTCATAAAAACCGGTGGCAAACAATACAAAGTTGCTTCCGGTGAAAAAATTAAAGTAGAACAGATTGCTGCGGACGTAGGCCAAGAGATCGTTATCGACCAGGTATTGGCTGTCGGAACCGGCAGCACGATCACGGTTGGTACGCCCTTGGTGTCCGGCGCTACTGTTACAGTCACGGTGGTGGCTCACGGCAGGCACGACAAAGTGCGCATTTTCAAAATGCGCCGTCGCAAGCACTATCAGAAACGCCAGGGACACCGGCAGAACTTCACTGAATTGCAAATCGGCGCCATCGTCGGTTAAGCAAGGAAGTACCAGGAGTAACGAAAAATGGCACAGAAAAAAGGCGGCGGCTCTACGCGAAACGGGCGCGATTCGCAGCCCAAGATGTTGGGTGTCAAGAAGTTTGGCGGCGAAGTGATCAACGCAGGCAGCATCATTGTGCGTCAGCGCGGCACCAAGTTCCATCCGGGCACCAATGTCGGCATTGGCAAGGACCACACTTTGTTTGCGCTGGTCGATGGCCAGGTTTCATTTGCGATCAAGGGCTCTTTGAACAAGCACACCGTCAGTGTGACTCCGGCGTAAGCCGATCACTTCGATGGCATCGAAGCCCCGCTTGGTCGGGGCTTTGTTGTTTTAGCCCCGCTTATTTGCGAACCACTCCCAGGATTCACCTTTAAACCCATGAAATTCGTTGACGAAGCCTATATCGACATCGCCGCAGGCGATGGCGGGAGTGGCTGCGTCTCGTTCCGTCACGAAAAATACAAGGAATTCGGCGGCCCGAACGGTGGTGACGGCGGGCGCGGCGGCCATGTCTACGCGCTGGCCGACATCAACCTCAACACCCTGGTGGATTTCCGCTTTGCGCGCCGCCACCACGCCAGAAATGGCGAGCACGGCAAAGGTTCGGACATGTTCGGCGCCAAAGGCGACGACATCATTCTGAAAATGCCGGTGGGCACCATCTTGAGCGATGCTGAAACCGGTGAAGTCCTGTATGAACTTCTGGTGCCGGGCGAGCAAGTCCTGATCGGCAAGGGCGGCGACGGCGGTTTTGGCAATTTGCGTTTCAAAAGCGCCACCAACCGGGCACCCCGCAGCAAAACGCCAGGCTGGCCGGGCGAGCACAAAAGTCTCAAACTGGAACTCAAGGTGCTGGCTGATGTCGGCCTGCTGGGCATGCCCAATGCCGGCAAATCAACCTTTATCACGGCGGTCTCGAACGCCCGCCCCCGAATCGCCGACTACCCGTTCACGACCCTGCACCCCAACCTCGGTGTCGTGCGTGTGGCGCCGGAACAAAGCTTTGTGGTGGCCGATCTGCCCGGCCTGATCGAGGGCGCGTCGGAAGGCGCCGGGCTTGGGCACCTGTTCCTGCGCCACCTGCAGCGTACCCGCCTGCTGCTGCATATTGTCGACATCGCGCCTTTTGACGCAGGGGTGGACCCGGTCGCCCAGGCCCAGGCCATTGTCGGCGAGCTGAAAAAATACGATGAAGCACTGTATGAAAAGCCGCGTTGGCTGGTCTTGAACAAGCTGGACATGGTCGACAGCAAGGACCGCGCGGCACGGGTCAAGGACTTTGTCAAACGCCTCAAGTTCAAAGGCCCGGTGTTCGAAATCTCGGCCCTCACCCGCGAAGGGTGCGAGCCTTTGGTCAAGGCGATTTACCAGCACGTCAAATCGGTGCAAAAAAGCGAGCAGGAGCCGGAAGAAATTGACCCGCGGTTTGCAGAGCCGCTGCCCGAGCCGCCAGCACCCGGATGAAAAGGCGGTAATCGTTTTTTTACCCTACAAACAATAGCTGCCTGCGTCAACCCACAAAGGACAAGTTCTAAAATTACCTGAACATGCAACAACCCCCAGGTTCCCAGGTTCTTCTCAACGCCAAGCGCATTGTGGTCAAGGTCGGCTCCAGCCTGGTCACCGACGAAGGCCGGGGGCTGGATGCCCAGGCCATTGGGCAGTGGTGCCAGCAACTGGCGCTGCTGGTCCAAAGCGGGCGCGAGGTCATCATGGTCAGCAGCGGCGCGATCGCCGAGGGCATGAAACGGCTGGGGTGGACCACCCGGCCCAAGGCCATCCATGAGCTGCAGGCCGCCGCCGCCGTCGGGCAGATGGGCCTGGCTCAGGTGTATGAAAGCGAGCTGCGCAAAAACGGCGTCGGCAGCGCCCAGGTGCTGCTGACCCATGCCGACCTGGCCGACCGCGAACGGTATCTCAATGCACGCTCCACCCTGCTGACCTTGCTGCAGCTCGGCGTGGTGCCGGTGATCAATGAAAATGACACCGTGGTCAACGACGAAATCAAGTTCGGCGACAACGACACCCTGGGCGCCCTGGTCGCCAACCTGGTGGACGCGGATGCGCTGATCATCCTGACCGATCAAAAAGGCCTGTACAGCGCCGACCCGCGCAAGGACCCTGCGGCCCGTTTTGTCCATGAGGCCATCGCCGGCGCCCCTTCGCTGGAGGCCATGGCGGGCGGCACCGGTTCGAGCCTGGGCAAAGGCGGCATGATCACCAAAATCCTGGCGGCCAAGCGCGCGGCCGGTTCGGGCGCATCGACCGTGATTGCCTGGGGGCGCGAGCCGAACGCGCTGATCCGCCTGTCACAAGGCGAGGCGATTGGCACCTTGCTGCTCGCCCAGACACCGAAAAACCAGGCCCGCAAGCAATGGATGGCAGACCATCTGCAACTGCGCGGCGCTGTCACGGTCGATGCCGGCGCCGCGGCCAAAGTCCGCGACGAAGGCAAAAGCCTGCTGCCGATCGGCATGACATCGGTTCAGGGCGAGTTTTCCCGCGGTGATGTGATTGCCATACGCGATGCCAATGGCGCCGAAGTCGCCCGGGGACTGGCCAACTACTCAAGCGCTGAAGCCCGGCTGATCTGCCGAAAACCTTCTCAAGAATTTGAAAAGCTGCTGGGTTATACCGGAGAATCTGAAATGATTCACCGGACCAATTTGGTGCTGCAACCTGGTACTGCAACCCCTAATTGTTGACGGACAAGTTTCTTACTGGCTGAACTTGCTGGCTTTGAGGCGCCGCACGATCTCGTTGACCGACGAAGCCGGCGTCATGTTATCGCAAGCGCCGGACCGGGCAAACTGCAGCGCGTGCCTGGAGGGCAGGTTCCCGAACACGGAGCGCCACTCGGGACGGGTCACCTTGACCCATGCGCCTTCCGGGGTGTAGCGTGCATAGGTCTTGAATTCCCCGCTTGAGCAGCGCAAACCCTCGTAAAACACATTGCGCACACCGCTGGCACTGGTGGCGACCATCACGTAGCGAACGATGCCATCGTCGGCAATGCTCAAGGTGGCCGGGTCCACGCCGTACACAAGCGATGATGCGGCCGACACCTCGAAGGTCAGCAGTTTGGCCACATCAAAAGCAGGCGGCGGCGGTATGGCGCCTTCTTTCCAGTCCATGAGTTCAGCATCGCGTTGTGCCCAGGCTGTCAGGGACAGACCCAGCAAAATTGCCAGCGCCAGAGGTTTAAATTTCATGCTCGTCATTCATGGGCGCCGCCACCAGACCGGTTTTCGGATCGGGGTCAAACGCCGCCCCCGGCGGTAACTCGTAAGAGGCACCGGGCAGCCTCGCATCAACTGGATCGCACTGGCGGATACCGCCGCGCAAATAACGATTGCGGTGATCCGGACGCGGCTCAAAGCGGGGAGCGGTGCGCGGCACAAAACGCGACAATTCGGTCAGCGCCATTTCGTAGACGCCGCGCTTGAATTCCACCACCACATCCAGCGGCACCCAGTAGTCGTGCCAGCGCCAGGCATCGAACTCCGGATGGTCTGTCGCGCGCAGGTTCAGGTCCCAGTCGTGACCGACCAGTTGCAGCAGAAACCAGATCTGTTTCTGGCCTTTGTAATATCCGCGCGCATCGCGGCGGATAAACCGGTCAGGCACCTCATAGCGCAACCAGTCCCGGGTCCGGGCAAGCACCTGCACATGATGCGGCATCAGCCCCACTTCTTCGTGCAATTCGCGGAACATGGCCTGCTCGGGATTTTCACCCCGGTCAATGCCACCCTGCGGAAACTGCCAAGAGTGGGTGCGGATACGCTTGCCCCAAAATACCTGACTTCTCTGGTTGAGCAAGACGATGCCGACATTGGGCCGAAAGCCGTCCCGGTCAAGCATAATCAAACCTCAAATTTTTTAAACTGAGTCCATTATGCACAGCGAAGGCCTTCTCGCCAAGCGCGTGCCCGGCGCCCGGCCGCGACGATAGTTTCACCGACCGAAAAAACAGTCCATGAAAGCCTCCCAGTTCTTCATTTCCACGCTCAAGGAAGCGCCTGCCGATGCCGAGGTGGTCAGCCATCGGTTGATGATGCGCGCCGGCATGATCAAAAAGCTGGGCGCCGGCATTTACAACTACATGCCCATGGGCCTGCGCGTGATCCGCAAGGTCGAAGCCATCGTGCGCGAGGAAATGAACCGCGCCGGGGCGGTCGAGCTGAGCATGCCAGTGGTCCAGCCGGCCGAGCTCTGGCAGGAAACCGGCCGCTTTGAAACAATGGGCCCCGAGCTGCTGCGCATCAAAGACCGCCATGGCCGCGATTTTGTGGTCCAGCCGACCAGCGAGGAAGTCATCACCGACGTGATGCGTCAGGACATCAAGAGCTACAAGCAGTTGCCAAAAAACCTGTACCAGATCCAGACCAAGTTCCGCGACGAGCGCCGACCGCGTTTCGGCCTGATGCGCGGGCGCGAGTTCATCATGAAAGACGCCTACAGCTTCGACCGCGACCAAGCCGCGGCCAAGGCCAGCTACCAGACCATGGCGCAGGCTTACCGCCGGATTTTTGACCGCTTTGGCCTGAGCTACCGTGCCGTGACCGCCGACAGCGGGGCGATTGGCGGTGATCTGAGCGAAGAGTTCCAGGTCATCGCCGCGACGGGCGAAGACGCCATCGTTTATTGCCCGGGCAGCGACTACGCCGCCAATATGGAAAAGGCCGAAGCCCTGCCGCCTCAAGGCCCGCGCCCGGCCCCGGCGCAGGCCATGACCAGGACGCCCACGCCGGGCAAGAGCACCTGCCCTGATGTGGCCGAGCTGCTGGGGCAGCCACTGGCACGAACTGTCAAGTCGCTGGTGCTGGCCACCGATGAACTCAACGATTACGAAGAAGTGGTCAAAACCCAGGTCTGGCTGCTGCTGCTGCGCGGCGACCACGACATGAACGAAGTCAAGCTTGGCAAGCTGCCGGGGCTGGACGCGGGCTTTCGCTTTGCCACCGTGGATGAAGTCGAAGCGCACTTTGGCTGCAAGCCGGGTTACCTCGGCCCGGTGAACCTGAAAAAGCCGCTCAACATTGTGGCCGACCGTGACGTGGCGGTGATGAGCGACTGGACTTGCGGCGCCAACGAAGCAGACTTTCACATCCTGGGGGTCAACTGGGGACGCGACCTGCCCGAGCCCGACCTCGTGGCCGACATCCGCAACGTCGTCGCGGGCGATCCGTCGCCCGACGGCAAGGGTGTGCTGGCCATTGAACGCGGCATCGAGGTCGGCCATGTGTTCTACCTCGGCACCAAATACAGCCAGGCGATGAATGCCACTTTTCTCGACGAAAACGGCAAGCCGCAGTTCATGGAAATGGGTTGTTACGGCATTGGCATCACCCGCCTGCCCGCAGCCGCCATTGAACAAAACCACGACGAGCGCGGCATCATCTGGCCCGACGCGATTGCGCCGTTCACGGTTGTGATCTGCCCCATCGGCATGGACCGCAGTGCCGAGGTCAAGGCAGCGGCGGAGAAGCTGCATGAGGCCTTGCTGGCCGACGGTGTGGATGTGATTCTCGATGACCGCGGCGAGCGCCCCGGCGCCATGTTTGCCGATTGGGAGTTGATCGGTGTGCCGCACCGCGTGACCATCGGCGACCGCGGGCTCAAGGACGGGCAGGTCGAGTACCAGCATCGCCGCGACAGCGCGGCCAGCAAAGTGGCAACTGACGACGTGTTCGCTTTCCTGAAAGGCAAACTGGCGGCATGACGGCGCTGGCGCCTGCTTCGGTCTCAAGGAGAAAGTGCCTTCTGTCCCTGTCGGCAGGAAGTTTGTCACTATTATTTTCGGAGCGATCAAGCGCCGGCGCGCAGATTGAGGAGCCGCTGATCGACTCGGTCCGCAGCGCGCTGAGTTCGGCCGTTGCCAACCGCGCGCCGCCGGTCCCCGAATTTCCTGATATCGAAAGCCGCCTGGCTTACCTGCGCTGGCTGGGCGCCATGAGTGCGCGGCTCAAAAAGAAAAAACCAGAGTGGCGTGTGCGCAAGGAGTTTTTGCAAACCGTCTGGTACGAAAGCAGACGCGCCGGGCTGGACTCGGCGCTGGTGCTGGGTTTGATTCAGGTGGAAAGCAACTTCCGCAAGTTCGCGGTCAGCGCTGTCGGCGCACGCGGCTACATGCAGGTCATGCCCTTCTGGAGCCGCGTGATTGGCGACGGTGATGCCGGAAAACTATTTCACATGCAGACCAATCTGCGCTTTGGCTGCGTCATCCTGCGCCATTACCTGGACCGGGAAAAAGGCGACCTGTTCATGGGCCTGGGGCGCTACAACGGCTCCCGCGGCAAGGCGGCGTACCCCGATGCCGTCTTGGGTGCCCGCAAGCGGTGGGAATTTAGCGCTTGATGGGGTGGGTGGCCGGGTTGAAGTGGTACTTGCGAATGCAGCGCTTTGCCCCATAATCCTGGAAATCGCAGTTGGACACGCCCAATCGGGTGTGTAGCGCGCTCACCCAAAAGATGAAGTTCGTCGTGGTCAAGAATGTCAGCATTCATGGGCATCTCCAGCGGAAAATGAGCGGTCAACTGCGGTTATCCAGGATAAATCAAGCCTTCAAAAACTCCGCCTTCCCCCCCAGCCACCGCTGAATATGCCGATGCGCCAAGTCAGCGTGCTGGTCGAGCATCTCGGGGGCCAGCGCCCGCGCCCAGGCCAGCCAGTCGGCATCAAGTGCCAAATCTGCAAAGCGCAACAAAGGCGCACCCGACTGGCGCGCCCCTAAAAATTCACCCGGTCCGCGAATGTCCAGATCACGCCGGGCAATCTCGAAACCGTCCTGCGTTTCGACCATGGCCTTGAGGCGGGCTCTCGCGGTCTCGCCGAGGCGCGGCGCATCGCCGGTCGAATACAGCAGCACACAGGCCGCTGCCGCCGCGCCGCGCCCGACCCGTCCGCGCAACTGGTGCAACTGCGACAGGCCAAAGCGCTCGGCGTGTTCAATCACCATCAGCGAAGCATTGGGCACGTCCACCCCCACCTCGATCACCGTGGTGCTGACCAGCACACCGAGCTGGCCGCTGGTGAAGAGGCTCATCACCGCCCTCTTTTCGGCCACCGGCATACGCGAATGCAGCAGCCCGACGGGGGTGCCGGGCAGGGCCGCGGTCAAGGCCTCGTGGGTCTGCGTCGCGTTGGTCAAATCCACCGCTTCGCTCTCTTCAATCAGCGGGCACACCCAGTAGACCTGCCGGCCCTGGTTCAGTTGCCCGCGAATGCGCTCTACCACTTCATCGCGCCGTGCTTCGTTGACCACTTTGGTCACGATGGGCGTGCGTCCGGGCGGCAGCTCGTCGATGGTGGAGACATCGAGGTCGGCGTAATAACTCATCGCCAGCGTGCGCGGGATCGGCGTGGCGGTCATCATCAAAAGATGGGGATCCTGCCCGCCCTCGGTCATCTTGCTGCGCAGCGCGAGGCGCTGGGCCACACCGAAGCGATGCTGCTCGTCGATGATGGCCAGCGCCAGGTTTTTGAACAGCACCTTGTTCTGGATCACCGCATGGGTGCCGACCACCAGGCCGGCCGCGCCGCTTTCGATCATCGCCAGCGCCTCGCGCCGCTCTTTGGCCTTCTGGCTGCCGGTCAGCCAGGCGGTCTGGATGCCCAGCGGTTCAAGCCAGCCGATCAGCTTGCGAAAGTGCTGCTCGGCCAGGATCTCGGTCGGCGCCATCAGCGCGCACTGCCAGCCGGCGTCCATGCAGCGCGCCGCGGCCAGCGCCGCCACCACGGTTTTACCGGAACCCACGTCGCCCTGCAGCAAGCGGTGCATGGGGATGTTCTTTTTCAGGTCGGCATCGATCTCGATGCCGACGCGCTGCTGCGCGGCCGTCAGGCGAAACGGCAGGCGTTCCAGCAACTGCTCGTGCAGCGTGCAGTGCGTGCCCCGCATCGCGGGGCCGGCCAGGGCCGGCGCGCGCATGGCCGCGCGCACGCGGCGCGCCTGCAACTGCGACAGTTGCTGGGCCAGCAGTTCCTCGGCCTTCAGGCGTTGCCAGGCCGGGTGGCTGCGGTTTTCCAGTGTGGCCAGCGCCGCATCCGGGGTGGGATGATGCAAAAACTGTAGCGCTTCACGAAGACTCCACAAGGGCTTCGACAGCTTTTTTCTTGAGAAGCCAGTCTCCGGTACGGTTTCCGCGAGGTCTGCCCGGCTCAAGCCGCTGAGCACGGCCTTGCGCAGATAGGCTTGCGGCAAACCAGCCACCGTCGGATACACCGGCGTCAACGCGGATGGCAAGTCACCACCGGCCGGCCGGAAGCCGGGATGCACCATTTCGCGGCCAAAACCTCCCGCGAAGGAGCCGCCGCGAATCTCGCCGCGCACGCGCACGCGGGCACCCACGCTCAGGGTTTTCTGGTGCGAGGGGTAAAAATTGATGAAGCGCAGCACACAGGTGTCGCTGCCGTCGTCCACCGTCACGCGCAATTGCCGACGCGGCCGGAACGTGATTTCGCTGCGGGTCACCTGCGCCTCGATTTGCACCAGCTCGCCGTCGCGCGCGTCGGCCAGAGCGGTGACGCGGGTTTCATCTTCGTAGCGCAGCGGCAGGTGCAACGCCAGGTCGATGTCGCGGCGCAGGCCGAGTTTTTCGAGCGCTTGTTGAGCCTGCGATTTGGCGGAGGGGGACCGTGCCTTGCCCGCCGTCTCAAGAGCGGATGTGGAAGCCTTTATGACGGGTGGCGGCATGGGACAATTGTGCCTTCATGAAGACGCATTTCAGCCTCAGTGATTTTGATTTCACGCTCCCGCCCGAACTGATTGCCCAACACCCCGCCGCCCAGCGCAGTAGCTCGCGCCTGCTGGATGGCCAGGCCACCGCTGCGGTAGACCGCCGCTTTGCCGACCTGCCCGGCCTGCTGAGGCCCGGCGATCTGCTGGTGTTTAACGACACCAAAGTGGTCAAGGCGCGGCTGTTTGGCCAAAAGTCCAGCGGCGGCAAGCTGGAGTTGTTGATTGAACGGGTGCTCTCCCCTGGTGCGGATTCAGGCCACGAAGTCGCGGCCCACATGAAGGTCAGCAAAAAACCTTTGCCCGGTGCGGTGCTACAGATGGACGGCGGCTTCACCGCCACGCTGCTGGGCCGCTGGCCCAACGAAGACGGGCCGCTGTACCGCTTTGCCCTGAGCAGCGACCCGTATGCGCTGATGGCGCAACACGGCCACGTACCGCTGCCGCCGTACATCACGCACGCTGACTCGGCCGACGACGAACAACGCTACCAGACCGTGTTTGCCAAACATCCGGGCGCGGTCGCGGCACCGACCGCCGCGCTGCATTTTGACGCGGCCGTGCTGGCGCAGCTCGAATCCCGTGGCGTGCAGCGCGCCAGCGTCACGCTGCATGTGGGCGCAGGCACCTTTCAGCCGGTCAAGACGGACAACATTGCCGACCACATCATGCATTTCGAGCGCTTTGAAGTGCCGCTCGCGACGCACGAGGCCATTGCCGCCTGCAAGGCGCGCGGCGGCCGCGTGGTGGCCGTGGGCACCACGACCGTGCGGGCGCTGGAGTCAAGCGCCCGGTTCGGCCCCGCCTGCAATGACACCAATATCTTCATCACGCCGGGCTTCGAATTCAGGATGGTGGACCTGCTGCTGACCAACTTTCATCTGCCCAAAAGCACCTTGATGCTGCTGGTCAGCGCCTTTGCCGGCTACGAACACATCATGGCGCTGTACCGCCACGCCATCGACCAGCGTTACCGCTTCTTCAGTTATGGCGACGCCATGCTTCTTGATCGACATACAGCAAGTAAAGCGATAGAATGATCGATGTGAAATCCACCACCAATACCGTCACGCTGTCAAGCAAATACCAGGTTGTCATCCCGGCCTCGGTACGCAAGCACCTGAACCTCAAACCCGGCGCCAAGCTGACCTGGATTGAGTTTGACGGTGTGGCGCACTTGGTTCCCCTTCAGCCCGTCAGCGCCTACCGCGGGATCGCAAGCGCACTGAAAGACAGCGATATTCCCAATGAGCCGGATCGCCTTTGATGGCAACCCGTACAAAAACTGCGATTACTCCGGTTTTGCTGACCCTCGACTCGTCGTGCTGGATTGAATACCTCCGCGATACCCCGCGGGCGGAACTTTTCGCCATCGCCGCTGAAAACCCGGAACAACTGATCGTGCCCGTTGTCACGATCTATGAGGTGACCAAAAAGCTCCGCCGCGAAATCAGCGCCAAAGTTGCGGCTTATGCCGAGGCATTGATGTGCCGGGGGCGGGTTATCGACTTTGACCTTCCGCTAAGCCGCGCCGCCATCACCAACACCCTGCCACTGGCGGACAGCCTGATTTACGCGACTGCGCAAGCGCATGACGCTATTTTATGGACGCAAGACCAGCACTTTGAAGGCTTGCCAGGCGTTAAATATTTCCCCAAAGATTGATGTTGCAATTTGAACTCCTCAAGACCGAAGGCCTGGCGCGCCGCGGCCGACTCACGCTCAACCACGGCGTGGTGGAAACGCCCATCTTCATGCCGGTCGGCACCTATGGCACCGTCAAGGGCGTGATGCCGCAGTCGCTGATGGACATGGGCGCGCAAATCATTCTGGGCAACACCTTTCACCTGTGGATGCGGCCGGGGTTGGACGTTCTGCGGCAGTTTGGCGGCCTGCACCGTTTTGAGGCCTGGAACAAACCGATCCTGACCGACAGCGGCGGCTTTCAGGTCTGGTCGCTCGGCGAGATGCGAAAAATCTCGGAAGAAGGCGTGAAGTTTGCGTCGCCCGTCAACGGCGACAAGCTGTTTCTGACGCCCGAGATCTCGATGCAGATCCAGACCGTGCTCAACAGCGACATCGTCATGCAGTTTGACGAATGCACGCCCTACGACACCCAGGGCCACATCACGACCGAGGCCGAGGCACGCTTTTCGATGGCGCTGAGCCTGCGCTGGGCCAGACGCTGCGAACTTGAATTTGAAAAATTGAAAAATTCCAATGCCCTCTTCGGCATTGTGCAGGGCGGCATGTTTGAGCACCTGCGTCAGGAGTCGCTCGATGCGCTGGTGGAGATGGACTTTCCCGGTTACGCCGTCGGCGGCGTCAGCGTCGGCGAGCCCAAGGAAGAAATGCAGCGCATCATGGCGCACACGCCGCATCGCCTGCCCGCGAACAAGCCACGCTACCTGATGGGCGTGGGCACGCCGGAAGACCTGGTCGAAGGCGTGGGCGCCGGTGTCGACATGTTCGACTGCGTGATGCCAACGCGCAATGCGCGCAACGGCCACATGTTCACGCGATTCGGCGACCTGAAAATCCGAAACGCCCGCTACAAGACCGACGAGCAGCCGGTGGACGCCACCTGCACCTGCTACACCTGCCAGAATTTTTCGCGCGCCTACCTGCACCATTTGGACCGCTGCGGCGAAATGCTGGGGCCGATGCTGGCCAGCATCCACAACCTGCACTACTACATGAACCTGATGCAGGAGGTGCGCGACGCGCTGGATGCTGGAGCCTTTGGCGTTTTCGTGCTGCAATTCAGGCAGGATCGGCAACGCGGCGTCTAATACTGCGCAAACCATCACTGACAAGGAGTTCTCATGCAATACCGCCGCCTCGGAAACAGCAACCTGAAAGTCTCCACCCTCTGTCTGGGCACCATGATGTTCGGCCAGCAGACGCTATTCGACGAAGCGGCGCGCATCGTCGCTTCAGCGCGCGAACACGGGCTCAACTTCATCGACACGGCCGACGTCTACAACGAAGGCCGGGCGGAGACCATGCTGGGCGAGTTGCTGGCGGGCCAGCGTTCGCACTGGGTGCTGGCCAGCAAACTCGGCAACCGGGTGGGCAAGGACGTGAACCAGGGCCACTACTCGCGCCGCTGGCTGATGCAGCAGACCGACACCATCCTGTCGCGGCTGGGTACCGACTACCTGGACATTTTGTACCTGCACCGCGACTTCCCCGGTGAAAACCTCGAAGAAGCGGTGCGTGCGCTGGGCGATCTGATCCGGGCCGGTAAAATCCGCAGCTTCGGGCTGTCCAACTTTCGCGGCTGGCGCATTGCCGAAATCATGCGCCTGTGCGAGAAAACCGGTGTGCCGCAACCGGCTGTCTGCCAGCCTTATTACAACCTGCTCAACCGCGGCCCCGAGGTCGAAATCTTGCCGGCCTGCGGTCACTACGGGCTGGGTGTGGTGCCCTACAGCCCGCTGGCGCGCGGTGTGCTGACCGGCAAATACCCGCCCGGCCAGCCGCCGGCCGAGGGCACCCGGGCCGGGCGGGGCGACAAACGCATTCTGGAGACCGAGTTCCGCGAAGAGTCGCTGTTGATCGCGCAAAAAATCAAGGTCCGTTGTGAGGCCCGAGGCATTGCACCGGGGCACTTTGCCGCAGCCTGGGTGCTGGCCAATCCGCTGGTCAGCTCGGTGATCGTCGGCCCGCGCCTGCTGTCGCATCTGGAAGATGTCTATGGCGCGACCGAACTGGTGCTGGACAGCGAAGACGAAACCTTCGTCAACGCGCTGGTCATTCCCGGCCACGCCTCCAGCCACGGCTACAACGACCCGAGCTACCCCTTCTTCGGGCGGCCGGTGGCCTGAGCGGTTGTTGTGGTCACGCCCGACAGGCTGCTAGCCTGTCGCGGACTCGGGCGGTAACAGCTTGCGCCGTTCGCTGCTGACACCGCAGGCGTGGCAAAATTTGGCAAACGCGCTTTTGCGGGTGTTGCAGGCGCCGCAATGGTCATGCAGGCCAATCCCGCAGTGCGGGCAAAAATCAATCGCCGTGTTTTTCAGATCCACGGTCCGTTCACAGCCCGGGCAAACCCCTTTGGACAGCCGCGTGAGCGCGGTGTCGTAACTCAGCTCTTCGCGACGCTGCGCGTCAGGCAATTGCTCGGCCAGTTTTTGGCGTTCCAGGTAGCGGTTCAGCGAAACAATCGCCTGCCGACCGACCAGCACCGTGATGAGAATACCCACGACATAGCGCACATAACCACCGTAACTGGGCAGGTAAGGCACCAGTTCGACAAAAAACGCGAACAGCGCAAAAAAGATGAAGCCCCAGACAAAAGGCCAGTAAGTGCTTTTGCGCTTTTTGGCAAACAGCCAGCCGGCCGCCACCAGCAGCGGCAGCGTGAGCGCCAGGCGGTAGACAAACACGCGCAGCTCCTGGGCCCGCTGGGCCTTGTGCCAGGCGTCCCGCGCGCTGTTCTGCAACTCCTGCAACTGCGACTGCGCGCGGCTTTCAGCCTGCCGCGCGTTCAGCGCGATTTGCTGCTGCGCCTCCACGGCGGTGAGCGCCTCGCGTTCAGCCCGACGCAAGCCATCGAGTTTCGCGGTGCGCCCGATGAGTTCATCGTCCTGCTGCGAAAGAGCGGTGGCGCGCCGGGTGGCCAGCCAGTTGCCAAAGGTCTCGCGCGCGGCCTGGTTGTCGGCCTGCGCCACCTTGAGCCTGAGCTGGGCCTGCTCCAGCGCCTCCTTCGCATCCTTGCCGGTGCGCTGGGCATCCTTGACGGCCTGGCGCAGCCTTGCACTGAGTGCCGGGTCCATGAAGTCATCGAGCGTCTGGCGCTGCTCCACCTTGGGCAGGTCGCCCACGATGGTGCCGCCCAGCCCGATCAGGAAACCGGCAAACACAAAAGCCACCAGCCACAGGCCACGGCGGAACCATTTTTCAGACAGTCGCAGCGATTTGCTCATTTTTCACCTCAATGCTTTTATTTTGATGGCAGGCGAATTAATGGAATCCGGACAAATGCCCTGAATCATGCCCCTACCACCAACAGCATGTCGTTATACACAAGTCCGCGCTGCACGGGAAGAGGACCGCCAGGAATGAAACCCATCTCCCAGCAGTCATTCACGTCAACAGGCAGCAACTGAATGTCGGCAATTGACCGTCCTCCAATTCACTGGCTGAACTGGAATGACGGCTCCCGCCGCATTGCAGACCCCAAAGCAGGAAGCATTGCCCGCCCGGTTTGGCTCGGCACGCCGCCTGCCGCTTCAATGAAGCGCCTTCATCACCCCTGCGCCATCAGGGCTGCCACCCGCCCGCGCAACACTTCCGGCTGCACCTGGCCCGCCGGCATGGCCGCGCCCACGTTCAGCCCGACCCGGCTGAACCAGCCGCGCCGGAAGGGCCGCACCATGGCGCCGCCCTGCTCGATGCGGCTGAAGTAGGAACCCCACAGATGGGTCAGCGCCATCGGGATCACCGGCACGCTCTGGCGCTCCAGAATCTTCATGACGCCGCCCTTGAACTCCTGCAGCGTCCCGTCGCGGGTGATGCCGCCCTCGGGGAAGATGGCGAGCAGGTCGCCTTCTTTCAGCACGTTGGCTGCCGCATCGAAAGCGGCCTCATAGGCCGCCGGGTCTTCAGCGCGCGGGGCGATGGGAATGGCCCGGGCCAACCTGAACAACCAGCCCAGCAGCGGCACCCTGAAGATGCGGTGGTCCATGAGGAAGCGGATCGGGCGCGGGCTGGCGGCGATCAGCAGCACGGCGTCCACAAAGCTCACGTGGTTGCACACCAGCACGGCCGCCCCCTGGGACGGAATATGTTCGTCCCCGGTGACCTTGAAGCGGTACACGAAGTGGGAGGCCGCCCAGGCCACAAAGCGCAGCAGGTATTCCGGCACCAGCATGAAGATGTAAAACGCCACCACCGCATTGGCCAGGCCCACGAACAGGAAAATCTGCGGAATGCTGAAATCAGCCTGGAGCAGCGCGCCGGCCAGGATGGAACTGACAATCATGAACAGCGCGTTGAGGATGTTGTTGGCCGCGATGATGCGGGCCCGGTGCGTGGGCTGGCTGCGCAGCTGGATCAGCGCGTACATGGGCACGCTGTACAGGCCGGCAAACAGGCTGAGCAGCATCAGGTCGGCCATCACGCGCCAATGCGCGGGCTGCGCGAGAAAGGCCGCCAGGCCCATCACCGCGGAAGCCGGCAACCCCCGCGACGAAAAATACAGGTCGATGGCAAACACGCTCATGCCGATGGCGCCCAGCGGCACCAGGCCGATTTCCACATGGCGGCGGCTCAGCACCTCGCACAAGAGCGAGCCGGTGCCGATGCCGACCGAAAACACCACCAGCAGGAGGGAGGCGACCTGCTCGTCCCCATGCAGCACCTCCTTGGCAAAGCTGGGGAACTGGCTCAGGAACACGGCGCCGAAAAACCACATCCAACTGATGCCCAGCAGCGAGCGGAACACGACGATGTTGTTGTGCGCCAGTTTCAGGTTGCGCCAGGTCTCGGACACCGGGTTCCAGTTGATTGTCAAACCCGGGTCGGTGGCTGGCACTGCGGGAATGCGCCCCGCCATGAAACGCCCCACCACGGCCAGCGCGACGCAGGCCACGGCGACGTTTTGATGACCGACCTCGGGGATGGCCACCGCCAGGCCGCCCACCACATTGCCGAGCAGGATGGCGACAAAGGTGCCCATCTCGACCATGCCGTTGCCGCCGGTCAGCTCGCGCTCGCTCAGTACCTGCGGCAGGTAGGCAAACTTCACCGGGCCGAACAGGGTGGAGTGCAGGCCCATGAGAAAGGTGCAGGCCAGCAGCGCCGGCACGTTGCCCATGATGAAGCCCCAGGCCGCGATCAGCATGATCACGATTTCCAGGTTCTTCACCAAGCGGATCATCCGCGTCTTTTCATACTTGTCGGTGAGCTGCCCGCTGGTGGCGCTGAACAGCAAAAAGGGCAGGATGAACAGCGCGCCGATCACCAGGCCGGCCATGCCTGGGGGCAGCCAGCTCACGCTGAGCTGGTAGGTCACCATCACGGTGAAGGCGAACTTGAACAGGTTGTCGTTCGCGGCACCGGAGAACTGTGTCCAAAAAAACGGTGCGAAGCGGCGCTGCCTGAGAAGCGCAAACTGGTTCGGGTGCTCGTGGCCTGCGGATGGCAGCACCGGTGCGTGGTCAACACTCATGACGCCCGGATCAGGGCCGGTCTACCGGCGCGGTAAATACCGTCAACACACCGGTGTAGCCGTACAGGTGATGGCGCGCAATCTCGCCGCCGGCAAAAAACCCGACCAGCGGCACGTCCCCCAAGGCCCGGCGCACGATTTGCAGCTCGGCGCTGGGCGCACCGAAGTGCGGGCCGCCGCGCCCGGCGCAACTGATATAAATGGCGCCGGCAATCCGCCGGGCCGGATGCGGCGCCGAGTCGGCTTGCGTACCGCGCAAGGCGCTGGCGACTTCCAGCGTGACTTCTTCCGGCTCCAGCTCTTCGCGGATTTCGGCGCAGATGCGTACCAGGTCGGCACGCGCCGCGGCGGCGTTGCGTTCGCAAAAAGCCAGCTTCATGCCCACGCTGGGCGCATCGGCAATCGCAATGCCGCTCCTCGCCGGGTCCAGGCCGATGATGTGGCGCACCAGAACATCGGCACCGAACTGGCCGGGGCGTTGAATACGACCGTCCTGCAGGCCGGCACCGGGGCTGCGCAGGCCGACCAGCGTGGTGCGCATTTTTTCCAGCGCATCGCGCGGCTTGTCCAGCGACACGCCAAGGTCGGCCAGCATCACGTCCAGCGCGTTGCGGCCGTCCAGCTCGGTGACCACATTGGCGTCGCAGGCGGTGATCTCGTGCTCCCCGGTGATTGGCTGGCAACCCTGGGTGACGCGCGACATCAGGGCCGCACCCTGGGCAAAAGCCACACCGCTCAAACCGCCGCGAAACACCCCGCTGGCCGCGCCCTGCCCCTTGACATTGCCGCTGCCGCTGAGCGCGAACTGGATCGCGTTGCCGCGGCTGGACGCGAGCCCGCCAAACACATAACCACTGCCGGTGCGCTGGGCCATCTCGTCGATCAGCTCGGCCACATCGGGCGTGCCCGGGTCGGCATGTACCAACGCGGTGTGGGCCTTGAAGTGGCTGGCGCCAGGCGGCGGCAGGGGCGAGACGCCGGAAAACACCCGGTACTGGTCGCTCGGCAGCCCGCACAGCATCACTGCCAGCGCCGGTTCGTCGAAATACTCGACGTTGTTCGAGGCAATGCCGACGCCGACCGTGCCCGCCCAGTCGGTGATCTCCGGCAGCTCGGCGCCGAGGAAATCGAGAATGTCCTGCGCCTGCCCCGCGTAATGGTCGGTGATGTAGAGCAGCGCCAGCGTCGGTGCATCGGCGTAGCCGGGCAAAGCCATCTGGGCACGCAGTTGCGCCAGCACCAGGCCTGCCGCCATGCGCCATTGCGGATGGGTGGCGTGGCCGTAGGGAAAAAGCTTCATGGCGCGACGCCTTGCCGCAGCGTCAGCGGCTCCGGGCTCCGCCGGTCTTGCCGGCTTTCCTGGCCGGCGCCTTTGGCTTGCCGGCGCCGGCATTTTCTGATTTGCCAGCCCCCGGCTTTACCACATCCTTCATGGCATCGGCAGCAATCTGCTGGAACTGTTGCGACAGTGCCCCCCACAATTGCATGGGATCGATCATGCCGGCCGCTGCGGAAGCCGGGTTGGCTTTTTTTGCAGCAGGTTTCGCGGTGTGTGACGCGACCGACGGCGCAGGGCCGGCGGTTCCGGTCTGGAATGCATTGACCATCTCGCCCATGTTGAAGTTCATGCCCTTGAGCGTGGCCAGGGTCATCTTCTGCACTTCCAGCGCCTGAATGGTGGCCTTGAGCGCCATGGCATTCTGGTCCAGCCAGAACTGAACCGCTTTGAGCTCTTCGATGCGTTTGTCGAGCTCTTCCACGTTGAGCGTGGGGGCAATCCAGTTGGCCAGATTGGGCATTTGCGGAATCGTCCCGGACGCCCCCTTCGCCAGGTTCTGGAGAAAGTCAAAACCGGGGACGAACTTACCGAAACCAGTGTTTTGTGAATCACGCATGGTTGCTCCAGAAATAGGGATAAGCATCAGCAGTCAGGTGCGGACAGCTTACCCCAGTGTGGCGATGCCTGTTTGGCTCGCCTTTGTAGCCGGCTAGCTGCAATGCTGTTCATTGAAGCGCTACAACCCCGTTCGCCCTGAGCCTGTCGAAGGGTCGTCACAGTGCAAACAGGCTTCGACAAGCTCAGCCCGAACGGTTAAGCGAACAGTATTGCGGCTAGAAACCGCAGTTGGACACGCCCCATCGGGTGTGTCGCGCGCTCACCCAAAAGGTGAAGTTCGTCGTGGGCAAGAATGTCAGCATTCATGGGCATCTCCAGCGGAAAATGAGCGATCAACTGCGGTTTCTAGGTTCAAGCCAGCCAGCGCTTCAGCATCGTGGCTTCGGGCGGGCCAATGCTTCGCTGGACCGACCCGTTGCGGCCCAGCAGCACGATGTAGGGCGTGACATTGGGCCACTTCGGGTCCACGCTTTGCCGGATGGCGGGTTCAAATCCGTCAAAGGCATAGAGCTTGGTGGCGCCGACAAAATGACGTGCATGGGCCAGCGCCCGGACGCCCTGCACGTCCATGACCACGGCAACCAATTCAACCTTTTTGCGCGAGGCCGCGATGAAGGCCTGCAGCTTGTCGAATGCATCCGGACAGGTGGAGCAGTAGGTGGTGGTGAACACGTAGGCCGCCGGACGCGGACCGCTCTTGAGCAGTTCAGCCCACGTCGTCTGATCGAAGTCCGCTACCGCCGTTAGCGCGGGCGGTGCATGCTTGACGGCGACTGGCGCCGGGTTTGACCATGAAGCCAGCGGAACAACAGCGGCCGAGAGCAAGATGCCGCGCCGCGTCATCGGCGGCCATGGCCCGACTTTCTCCGCCAACTCAGAATTCAAGGTCATGAATCTGTACCTCGGTTGCGTTGCGCCACACCACCGTCATGCGCGGGCCGTGTTGCACCAGGCGGGGGAAGTCGTTGTCGCCGTTTATCTGACCCAGGGTTTGCAGCCGGAATGACTGACCCCCATCGGTGGACAACCAGGCCTTGAGCGTGCTGCTCATGCCGTCGATGCTGCGCCAGACCACGGCCACACGCTGGCCGTTGGCCATCACATCCGCGTGTTCGGCGCGCTCGTCGGGCAAACGCCGCACCGTATCAAGCCGCGGGCTGCCATCGGGCTTGAGCCGGGCGTAGCGCACGCCCGCCACGGGCGCATCGCCCTCTTGGCGGATGCCAAACCAGACCGCGTGAAAACCATTGTCCGCCGCCGCCAGGCCCGGGCCGTGATGCGGGCAGGCGTCGACGCGCCAGTCGTCAAAGGTGGCGCGCACGAGGGGGGCGTGCGCTGCGGCCGGGCTCAAAGCCGCAATAGCGTGGTCGCGCACATTGGGTTCGAACACATGCCGCCACATGGCGCGCAGCACGCCGTCCGCGCCGCGCCCCAGGGCAATGCGGCAACACTCGCAGGAATGATCGGCGAGCTTGATGTCCGGGCCGAAGGTGGCGCCGCCATCGGGGGAGGTGTTGCGGTAGATGGCGGCGCCCCGGTAGCTGGACTTGGTGCCCACCCGGGGCGCGGCTTGCAGGTCGCGCTTGTCGATCCAGACCGCGTGCAAGATGCCTTGACCATCAAACCCCAGCGCCTCAAAACGGTGGGTGATTTCCTGACGGTCCGCATGCACCGTGACCGGCGCCGCAAAGGTCTGGCCCGCGTCCACCGAGCGCAGCAGGCGGACATAGCCGGTGTTGGGCCTGGCCAGCGGTTTGGTGTACGCAATCAGCACCGTGGCGTCCGGGCCAAACAGCAGTTTGGGGTGGTTCTCGCCGTCGGCCGAGATGGCGTCACCTGCCGTGTCGAGTACACGCGGCGCGCCCCACTGGAGCGAAGCCGCCCCCGCCGCCGCGCTTTGAACAAACAGTTGCCCCTGGGCGTTGAGACCCGCCAGCCACAGCGAACCGTCTGGCGCAAACGCGGCACCGGTGCCGAGCTGGGGGCGCGGTTTGCGCAGCACCGGCTTGCTGGCGTTCGTGGCCGGGTCTGCGGCAACGACCGCGCTGGCTGCCGCCTTGGGCGGCGGGTGTTCATGCTGCGCCCAGCCGGCGGTGCAACTCAAAACCGTGGCGGCAAGCAGGACAGCCAGCCTGCGAACGGGCCACTCAAATTTTTGAAAAGACATCGAAAACCTCGGCCTGTTGATGGTTTACTGAACGGGTTCGGTGATGAAGCCGATTTTGCGCAAACCGGCCTGCTGCGCCGCCGCCATGACCTGGGCCACGCGCTCGTAGCGCACCGCCTTGTCAGCGCGGATGTGCAGCTCGGGCTGCGGTTGCCGGGCGGCTGCCGCCTGGAGCTGCGGTGCCAGATCGGCCGCAGCCAGCGGCGCTTCATTCCAGTAGTACCTGCCCGCCGCATCCACGCTCAGACGGATGGTTTGCGGCTGGCTGTCCTGCGGCTGGCTGGTGGCGCGCGGCAGGTCGATGTTGACCGCGTGTTTCATCACCGGCACGGTGATGATGAAGATGATGAGCAGCACCAGCATGACGTCAACCAGCGGCGTCATGTTGATCTCGTTCATCACCTCGTCGCTATCGTCCTGGGTTCCGAAAGCCATGATCCTAGAAACCGCAGTTGGACAGGCCCGAGTGGGCCGTCATGGGGTGGGCTGGGAAGGCGCGACGACGCGGCTGGCTACTGCCAGCAAGGAGGAGCAACGCGCCTGGCGCGCCCCAGGGCGGCTCAATCGGGCCTGTAGCGCGCTCACCCAAAAGGTGAAGTTCGTCGTGGTCAAGAATGTCAGCATTCATGGGTATCTCCAGCGGAAAATGAGCGGTCAACTGCGGTTTCTAGGATGATGTTCAGGCCTTGCGCAGTGGCAGAACTTTGCTGCCGTTGAACGCGCTGGTCGATCCGACCCGTGAGCCGGTCACAAAGAGCGCGTGCAGGTCATGGGCAAAGCGGTTGAGCTTGGTCAGCACGCCCTTGTTGCCACGCACCAGCGCGTTGTAGCCGAGCACGGCGGGAATCGCCACCGCCAGGCCGAGCGCCGTCATGATCAAGGCCTCGCCAATCGGCCCGGCCACCTTGTCGATGGTGGACTGACCGGAGACTCCGATCGCCAGCAGCGCGTGGTAAATGCCCCAGACGGTGCCGAACAGGCCCACAAAAGGGGCGGTGGAGCCGACCGATGCCAATACCGCCAGACCCGACTGCAAGCGGGCCGTGGCATCGTCAATGGCGCTGCGCAGGCAGCGCGTCACCCAGTCGCTGCGGTCCAGCGAATCGTTCAGGGGGGGCTGGCTGCTCCGTGCTTGAAAGTGCGCATCCGCCTCCCGGCCCTGGAGGGCGAGTTGGCGAAACGGGTTGCCGGCGTCGCCGCCCAGTTGGCTCAGGCCGGCGGCAAAATCAGGGGCCAGCCAGAAGCTTTCCGTGGCCTGGGCCTCTTTTGATATTTGGCGCAGGCCCAAAGCCTTGATCAGGATGACGATCCACGACGCCAGGGACATGAGCAACAACAACAGCGCCACGGCGCGGGTCACCAGGTCGCCCTGGGTCCAGAGGGTCAAAAGACCGGATTGAGCATTCATGAAAATTTACTCCAAAACAAAATTGATGGGCACGTTAACCCACATGGCCTCCGGCACGCCGCCCCGTTTGCCGGGCACGTAGCGCCAGCGCTGCGCCGTAGTCCATGCGGCCTGATCGAGCCGGTCGAAACCGCTGGAGTGGCGGATTTCAGCCTTTTGCGCCACACCGTCCACACCGATCAACACCCGCACCACGACTTTGCCCTGCTCCCCGAGGCGTTTGCTCATGGCCGGGTAAGCGGGCTTGGGGTTTTGCAGGTAGTCGGCGTTGCTGGACGGCAGCTCGACCCGGGCTGCAGCGACGGGCGTGGCGGTTGCGGCCACGGGCGCCGCCATGGGTGGCAACAACGCTGTGGGCGGGGCTGGCACACCGGTCGGCGCGTCGATCACGGGCGCCGGGTCTGCAATGGCAAGCGGCATCGGCGGTGGCGGCAGGGACTTGGCTTTCCTGGGCGCAGCTTGCACGACTGGCTTGGACACCGGCGCTGGCGCCGGCGGCTCAACTCTGGGTTGGGGCGGCTCAATCAATTCACTGAGCACCACCACCGGCACAAGAACTTCGACCACGCGCCGGATCAACCCGGTTTGCAGCGCCCACAACGCAGCCACGTGAAACAGCACAACAACACCAGCAATGGCGAGGTGACGGCGCGAAGAGGCCGATGGTGCAATGGAAACCGCCATGCGCAGACTCCTGCTACTTCAGACTGTAGCGCAACTCGGCCTGAACCGAGCGCTGCGGCAAGCTGTGCGCCTGCCATGAGGACTGGTTGGTCACGTTGTTGATGCCAGCACCCCACTCCCACCCTTTGGCAAACTTCCAGGCCGCCTTCAGGTCAAGCTGGTTCACGCTGGAGGTGCCGCCATAGGTGTCCGGGTTGCCATCCACATTCAACTCGGTGTTGAACTGCCTACCGGCAAAACGCCACGTCGCCCCGAACAGCCATTCGGCGTTGGGCCGGTAGCCGGCCTGCACGGTGTAGCGCTGCTTGGGGATGCGCAGCCAAGTCTTGCCCACCTGCGCGGGGTTGGCGGCATTGGCCTTGACGGTGGCGTCGGTGAAAGTGGCGCTGCCCCCGATGTCCAGCCCCTTGATGGCCACGTCGCGAGACTGCCAGACCAGCTCGATGCCCCGGGTCAGCACCCGGTCCACGTTGCTCACGCGGGTCACGCTGGGCGCGACGGTGTTGTCGGTCTGGCGCAGGATGGTGTCCGTCACGTCGTCACGGAAGTAACTGGCCCGCAGCGTGTGGCTGTCCCAGTATTTCTCGGCGGACAGCTCCAGTGAATCGGAGCGTTCGGGGCGCAAATTGGGGTCGCTGGTGGTGATGTTGCTGCCCGTTTTGGTGCCGTTGAACAGTTCATCCACATTGGGGAACCGCACGCCCCGGCCCAGGCTGGCGCGCAGCAGCAAGTCATCACGAGCGGTCCAGGCCAGCGACAGTTTGGGACTGGCCGCGTTGATGGTGCGCGTGGCATAGGCGGTCTGCGCCACGGGCGGTCCAGTGAAGAATTGCGAGCCGTCATGCGACTCAAAGCGCTCCAGACGCACGCCACCGGTCAGCAGCAGGTCCGGAGTCAGGCGCCAGGCATCCTGGGCGTAAAGCGCGGTGATGGTGGTCTTGCCGTAATAGTTTTGATCAAGCGCGGTTTCAACACTGCGCCAGTCGCTGGCTTTGTTCACCACGTTTTGCAATTGGTACTGGTTGCGGTGCAGTCCGAACGTCAGCGCGTGCTTGCCGTCGCCAAAGTCGCCCTTGACCGGGGTGTACGTGCTTTGCACTTCAAAGGTGTTCCAGCCTGTGCCGTCGCGACGGGTCACGGTGCCCGCGCCGCCCTGGGCCGCCAGCGGCTGCGCCGTGTTGGCCTGCCGATTGGCATCACTCACTATTTCGTAGTCAGTCACCACGACGGAGGCATTCCAGCCGGTGGCGTGGCGGGTCTTCCAGGTCAGCCCCAGCTGGCGGTGTGACTCGTCGCGCTGGCTGGGCGCAAAGGCGTTGGCGGGCAGCGTGAAGCGGTTGACGCCGTCGTTAACCACCCCGCTCCAGACCGGGTTGCCGGCGGCGTCGCGCAGGCCGGTCTGGTTACGCACGGTGCTGTCGCTGCGCCATGTCGAGACCCGGCCTTCAATCGACTGGGTGGATGAAATGTCATAGCCCAGGCGGATATTGAACGTGTCCTGCACCGAGTGGTCCATGCCGGTGGCGCCAAATATCGCGCGGTCGCGGCTCTGCGCATCTTTGTCGTAGCGAATGCCCGTCACCGCGGTGCCCGAGGTGGGCGCCAGAAAAGAATTGGCCGTCACCCCGCGCACGGCGTTGGCATAGCCCATCGGGTGACCCTCGCTGTCCTGATGCTGGACACCCAGCGAAAACCACAGGCCGGAGGCCAGCCGTGAGGCCAGACGCGCCGACAACATCTTGCCGGCATAGCCCTCCGAGGTGCCGTACTCGCTGAACGATTGATGGTTGTACTTGATGCTGGCAGACGCCTCCAGCCCGGTGGGTTTGCGCTCGGAGATCGCCAGCGTGGTGCCAATCGAGTTGCCCGGGTAAATGGCGGAGTACGGCCCGTAGAGGGCATCTATCCGCTCGATGGATTCGATGTTGACCATGTTCCAGCGCGGCGCATCGAACCGCCCCAGAAAGTTCGAAATCAGGTACCCGTCCAGGTACACCAGGGCACGGCCCGGCTGCAGCACGCCAAAGCTGCGCCCGCCGATATTGGCGTTGCGGTCGCCAAAGTAGCGCTTGCGCACGGTGGTGCTGGGCAGGGTGGCGGCCGCGTCTTCGGCGTTAAAGATGTTTTGCTCACGCAACTGCTCCGCGGTTTTGCTGGCGGTGCTGTTGGGCAGGTTGGGGTCGAGCTGTGAGCGGGTTTCGGTCACGCTGATGGTCTTGAGCTGGGCTTCAGTGGCAACGCCTTGGGCGAGGCTGAAGGCGGGGATCAGCGCCAAGGCGACAAGAAAGAGCCAGCGAAAGGACACGCCAGAAGTAACATGATTTTCCCGCATGAGAAATCTCCAAAAATATCAAGCCAAGGTGCCGCTCGCCATTTTTGAATGGGCGAGAGGCGCTATGAATTCAATAGTTCAGGAGAAAGAGGGAGGTCCGCGCGCTGGCGGCGGCGTAGCGGTGAGAGAAGCAATACGGGCTGCCGGGATGCTCCGCAGCACGTAGGCCAGGGGGGACACGGGTTGAGCCGTCTGCCGGGTGACCGGCGGTGGCGCGCCGAGGGATGCACACAGCGGGCAATCCAGCGTGTGACCGGACTGCGCCCGGGTGCCGTCATCGGTCTTGACCAGCACCTTCAGTGCGCCCGAGCCCGAGCAGATCAGCTCGATGGCCTGTGGCTTGACGATAGGTGAGGCAATCGCCACCCCGATGGACAACGCAAACCACACCAGCACGAAGCGGGCTATGGTGCGGGCGTTGCGCAAAGTCTGCATAAGCGAAATTATGACCGATGGCGCCGGATGACCTAAAACTTCGGCGCCCGCTTCTCGCACACATCCGACTCGCACATCAACAGGTAGTACTTGGCCTTGCCCATGCTGCACAGCAGTGGCCAGACGATCCGGCAGCGGATTGACGAAAGCCCCATTAGACAAAAAATGTAGCGGCCCATATCAAGTCGCCCAAGGCGATCGGCAGCATATACGCGGCGAATGCGCGCAGGCGGCGCATGGAAGGATTGCCGGCGAGAAGTTTCCAGCCCAGCCAGGCTGAAAACCCGCTTCCCAGCACCAGCAGGCTCACCCGCGCGGCGGGCACCCATTCCAGCGAAATTCTTTCTGCCTTGAGATGCGCCAGGGTCAACATGGACAGGCCCAGAAAAATCCCCATGCCGGCCAGCGGCACCAAGGCCAGCGACAAGCGCTGCCAGGATAGCGCTGGATTATTCGCCAGCCGTGCCGCCAGCCAGACGCAGGCCAGGATGGCCAAACCCAGCACAGCCCCGCCACCGAGAAGGTAGAGGAGGATGCAAACGCCATCGAGCCAGGTGAACAGGTCGTTGGCTGCCGGGTAGTGGGTCAGCAGCCACCATGGCGCATTGTCTTGCAACAGCAGCAAGGCATCGTGCTCGATCAGCCACCCGGCCAGGGCCGTCTTCATTTGCACGAACCAGGGGCTGGAAGACCACTGGAACGCTGCCGTGGCGATCCCGAGAACGCCAAAAATGAGCGTCAGCGCTTCTTCCGTTCTGACGTCCTTGTTGCGCGTGTTCAGTATGTCGTGCGCGGGCGTGCGCCCGGCAAGCTGCACGGCGCCGCGGTAATCGCTGCAGCGACCGCAGGCATGGCAGGCCGAAGCGCTTTTCATGTGGCGAATATCGATCAGCGGCGCACAGTTCACCCGCGGCGGACGCTCTGTGCCTTGCACCCAGATTTTTTCATCCACGCGAAAATGCACCGGGGCAATTTTCGCCAGCAGCGCAAACACACTGTTGGCCGGGCACAGATAACGGCACCAGACGCGTTTGCCCCGGCCATAGACAAACCCGACCGCGACGGCGGCCACGCTCGATCCCCCCAGCACCAGCAGCGCGGCTTGCGGATACTCGTAGACACTGACCAACTGGCCATACACCGTGGTGCAGACAAAGGCCGTGAATGGCCAGCCACTCCAACGCATCCAGCGCGGAATGGGACGCCCCAGGCCATGGTGACTGGCGAACTCCGTCAACGCGCCTTCCGGACAGAAAACGCCGCACCAGACGCGTCCGAACAACATCATGCTGACCATCACGAACGGCCACCAGATGCCCCAGAAGAGGAACTGCGCAAACAGGCGCAGATTGTTGTAGATGTGGGCATCTTCAGGCGGCAGCGGCATGAGCGCCGGAACGATCAGCAGCAACAGGTAAAAGAAGACAACGATCCACTGGATCGCCAGAATCGCGCGGCGGTGGCGTTGCATGGCGGCGCCGATTCGGGCCAGCCAGCCGGCGCCACGGCCAGGGTTCCCGCCGGCGCGTTCTGCATTGGGAAACATGTCATGCATGGCGGCTTCGTCTTCGCTGGCAACGGCGGGCCTGGTTCAGGGCTGTCATCATGTTCCCGTCAGAAAGTCAGTTGCGCGCGCAGGCCGAACACCTTGATCGCCGCCGCGCCGGGCGCGCCGCCGGGCTTGCCGATGTACTGGAAGTCGGGCGACAGCTCGAACTGCCTGTTGATGCGGTAGCGGTAATAAATTTCGGCGACCTGCTCGCCGCTCCCGGCGGTGTAGCCGAAGTCCGGAATGCCGTTGCCGTTGGCATCCACCCTGGCCGAGCCACGCGAGAAATCGTTGTTGGTGTGCAGCCAGCCGAACGCCACGCCGATCGCGTCACCGCCCCGATTCCAGCCGTACCCTGCGATTTCGCCGCCGACCGTCACGGCCCGGTCGAAGCGGGCGCCGGCACCGGAGATGTGCTGGCCGTAACGGCCAAAGACAGTCACGGCGTCGCCCAGGCGCTGGTCCGCGGAGAACCCCCAGCCGCTGCGTTGGGAGACGCTGCCGTCGTAGCCCGGCGCCTGGCCGTTGCGCCAGTAATAGGCACGGTAGTTGCCGACGCCGTCAAACAGGCGCAACTGGGTTTCGGCCTGGGCAATGACCAGCGGCGAACTGAAAAAGCGCTCGTAGTTGGCACCGCGCCCGGCGCCGAAGACACCGAGGGACAGACGCCAGGCTTCGCTCTTGGTGCGGTAGTTCGAGTAGGAGACGCGCAAGCCCGGCGTGAAGCCGTTGGCGTCCACGCCGATGTCGCCGCCGGCATCGAGCAGGGCGTTATGCACGAAAACGGTGTTGAGAAACTGCTTCGTTTCATCGTTGGCCGCCGCATTCTGGTCGAAGAAAACGAAGGGGTCCATCTTGCCGAAGTTGATCTCCAGCGTTTCCTTCGAATGCGGCTTGAAGCCGCCGAAGGGCAGTGGAATGCTTGCCTGGTACCAGGCCTGGCCGAGCACCGCCACCGAGTCATCCGGCTGGGCGGAGAGCACGCGGAACGCACTGGCATTGGGCTTGGAGTAAGTCGCCAGGCCATTGAGGCCGGTGCCCTGGCCCATGCGGAACTGGGCAAAGAGGCGACTCGCGGTATCGCCGACCTTGGGCAGTGGCAGCGTCACGAAGGCATCGGCCCGGTAGTTGAACTGGCTGTTGTCGGTCCCCGCAGCCGAGCCCGTGGCGACGCCGCCCGGACGTTGCGCCACGGTGGTCAGGCTGACGCCGGCGGTGACGCCATCGAGCGCCTCGATCACACGCGCCGCCTTGAGCGAGTTCAGCGACTGGTACTCGACCGCCTTCAGGCGCGAGGTCAGCTCCGGCTCATACTGGCTGATGTCCTCGGAGTTCAGACCTTGGGTGATCTTCGCCTGGGCTTCTTCAAGGCTCTGCACGCGCCTGTCGAGCGGCGCGGCGGCAGGTTGGGCTTGAATCTGTTTTTCAAGCTCCCCGTTGCGTTTTTCCAGCAGATCGAGGCGGGCGTTCATTTTTTCCAGCAGGCGAAGCAACTCTTTCTGCGACGGTGCGGCCCAGGCTGGCGCGGTCAACAGTGCGGCACCAGCCAGCGCCAGCGGCCGCAGACGATGGTTCAGGCGCGTCATGTTCAATAGCCGCCTTTTTTGCCGATGCCCGCATAGACGAAGTCGTATTCGACCTCGAAGGGCTTGAACCACGGCCGCACGCCGGTGAGGCGGTCGGTATGGCGGCCGAAATGGGCGTGTGCGTTCCCGGACGGCGGCAGGATGGTGAGCTTGACGTGGTACTTGCCCGGGCCGAAGAGCTTGACGTTGTCGCCGTAGTGCGGGCCGTCGTTGGCCACCATCGGCATGAAGTCGCCGCTGACTTTCTGGTTGGTGCCGGTCTTGCTGATTTCGAACTTGACGACCAGGTACGGCACCCAGGCGCCCTCCTCGAAGCCGTTCGGGTTGTTGGCCAGGGCCTTGATGTCGGCCTCGATGTGGATGTCCGACTCCTCGGCTTTCTTCATCATGCCGTCCGGCTCCATGGTCACCGGCTGCAGATAGACGGCGGCGATTTCCATGCCGGCGCGCTGGTGCGGCGTGCCGATCGGATATTCGACAGCGTAGGCATTCAGGGCCGACGCCGCAGCCAGCATCAGAAAGAGTCGTTTGGCCGGGGCCGCCACCGTTGCTGAGAACATCAAGGCTCCTTGAAAAGTGCAGGGGATTGTTTAAATGATGTTTTTTTACACCATAATGAATGATAACAGTTCTCATTTGCATTCAATTAAATAATGAGAAAAAAGACCTGATTCCGATGGCGCCCCTCGGGTTGACGATCAACGACGGGGCTGGCGCATACGGCCAGTGCATGGACGGCACTGGCATCCCGGCCACCCGAGCGATCCGCCGCTCGTGGTCCTGGCCCGCCAATATTTCCTCCGGTTCAACAAGATGCAGGACGGGACGTGCAGCCCCGCCCCGCCGGATCATTGGGCCAGCGGCGCAATTTTCTGTTCGATGGCACCGAACATGCTCTGCCCATCCTGGCCCTTCATTTCAATCCGGATGGTGTCGCCGTACTTCATGAAACCGGTCGAGGGCTTGCCGTCCTGGATGGTTTCGATCGCGCGCTTTTCGGCGATGCAACTGTAACCCTTGGGCCAGTCGGTCTTGCCCTTGACTTCAACCCCCTTGTTGCTGACCGGACCCGAGCCCACGATGGAGCCGGCGCGCACATGGCGGGTCTTGCAGATGTGGGCGATCAACTGGCCGAAGTGAAACGTCATCTCCGGCCCGGTCTCGCACAGGCCGACCTTGCGGCCATTCCAGGTGCTTTGCAGAGTCAGGTCGAGGCGGCCCGCCTGCCACGCATCGCCCAACTCATCAAGTGTCACGGCCACCGGGCTGAAGGCGGTGGCCGGTTTGCTCTGGAAAAATCCAAAACCCTCGGCCAGTTCGTCGGGAATCAGCTTGCGCAGGCTCATATCGTTGGCCAGCATCACCAGCCGTATGCCTTCGAGCGCCTGCTCGGGCGTGCTGGTCATGGCCACGTCGCCGGTAATCACCGCGACTTCGGCTTCGAAGTCGATGCCGTAGTCCTCGCTCGGGCACACCACCTCATCACAGGGGCCGAGGAAGCCGTCGCTGCCGCCCTGGTACATCAGCGGGTCCTTGTAAAAGCTGTCGGGCATCTCGGACTCGCGCGCCTTGCGCATCAGCGCCACATGGTTGATGTAGGCCGTGCCGGCGGCCCACTGGCAGGCGCGCGGCAGCGGCGCCATGCATTGCACCGGCTCGAACGGGAAGGCGTGGCGCGTCTTGCCAGCGTTCAGCGTGTCGTACAAGTCCTGCAATTGCGGCGACAGGAAGTTCCAGTCGTCCAGCACCTGCTGCAGTTTGTTGGCGATGCCCGTCGCATAATGGGCCGTCGCCAGGTCGCGCGAGACCACCAGCAACTGGCCGTCACGCGAGCCGTCTTTGTACGTAGCGAGTTTCATTGGTTTTTCTCTTGATTTTTGGGCAGCTCGGTCAGGCTGATGACACACGGTGCCGGCTGGCCGCGGCACTGCGTTAGCGTTACGATGAGAGGAATCAGTTTACCGAAACCGCAGTTGACGGCTTCTTTGCCGCCGGCAGAACCTCATGAACACACACCTACTCACTTACGTACGAGGTCACCTTTTTGGGGACAGCGCTACGCACCCGATTGCCAGTCCCATGACGGTCCACCCGGGCGCGTCCAACTGCGGCTTCTATTGAATACCTTGCCAGTCCGACAGGCCGCAGCACTGCCGGCGCGACCCCTGATCGTGCTGACCTCGCTGGTGCTGCTGGTTCATGTTCTGCTGCTGCAAGCGAGGCCGATGCAGTGGAACCAAGAGGAGAACGCCGGCCCGGCCCGGCATCGCCCGTTCATCACGCGAACCCTAGAGATCAAGCCCGCACCCACCGTGGCTGCCGCGCCCGCGCCGGTGCGCCCGCCAGCGGCCCGGGTAGCCGCTGTCCCATCACAAAAAAAAATAGCCCCGGCCCTTGATATACAAGTGCAAGCTATCGAATCAGTCGCAACGCCAGTCGCCGAAACAAGTGTGGCCAGCGACACGCCCGCCCCGGCACCGGCATCGGAACTAACGACTGTTGAAGCCGCATCTGGCCCTGGCGCTGGCGCAACCACGGCACTGACCATCCCCGGTTCCGTGCGCCTCAAATACGCGATGACAGGCCGCTCCAAAGGCCTGGACTACAGCGCCTGGGCCGAGTTGGACTGGCTGCAGGACGGCCAGAGCTACGACGCCAAAATGGTGGTCAGCGCGCTGTTTCTGGGCTCTCGCACCATGACCAGCAGCGGCCGCATCACCGCCGATGGCCTGGCGCCGACACGTTTTTCCGACAAGTCCCGTAGCGAGCGGGCGGCGCATTTTCAGGCCGACCTGGGAAAAATAAGCTTTAGCGCCAACACACCCGACGCCCCTTGGCTCAAGGGCGCGCAAGACCGCGTCAGCGTGTTCGTACAACTCACCAGCCTGCTGGCCGGCGACCCTGCCAAGTACCCGGTCGGCAGCACGGTGTCGCTGTACACAGCCGGCCCGAGCAGTGCCGACACCTGGACGTTTACCGTGGAGGCGGAGGAAAAACTCAACCTGCCCGCCGGCGAAGTGAGCACCGTCAAACTCACCCGCAAGCCGCAGCGCGACTACGACCAGACCATCGAAGTCTGGTTCGCGCCGACCCTGGCCTATCTGCCGGTACGCAACCGGATTACCCAGCACAACGGCGATTTTGTCGATCAGCAGTTGCGTGGCACCGAAAAGCCCTGAGTACCACTTCATGAATTGGTTGGCATTCCACGGACTGACCCTGTGGCTCTTGAACTTGGCTCAATCGTTATTATCTGAAGAGCAAGGACGAAATACTTATGCAAATGCTTTACGACTCCGAATCTTTTGTGGTGGTGCGGATTCACGCCAACGCGCCGGAAGAGTCTGCGCCGGTGCCGACCGTGCCCCAACTGGCGCGCAACGGTTTTGAAATTGTCGACAAACGCTCCGGCAAAGAGGTCTATCTGGATGGCTCCTGGGCCGAACTGTTCCAGCAGCGTGTCACGGCCTGGCAGCAAAACACGCCAACGCAGGAAGAAATCGAAAACACGCTCGAAGGCTATGCCGAGCTGGCGCACACGCCCATATCGCTGCACTGACGCACGGTCATCACGTTAATTCACTCAAGCCTTGAACCTGTCACAAAAAAGCGCGCGCTGGGGCCTGGTTGCCCCGTTCGTGCTGCTGGCTGCCTGCGCCCAGGGACCCGGACCCCGGCTGCTTCCGCTTCCGCCCGACAACATCACCGCTCAAACCGATGCCCTGCTGCCAACCGATGCCATTTTGCTGGGCGAGCAGCACGATGCCGCCGAGCACCAGACAATTCACCGGCAGGTGATCGCACATCTGGCCGTTCGCGGCCAGCTCGGCGCCGTGGCGCTGGAGATGGCCGAGGCCGGCCGCGGCACCGCCGCCCTGAAATCAAACAGCACCCCGCTGCAGGTGCAGGACGCTCTCGGCTGGAACAGCAAAAACTGGCCCTGGCCGGACTACGGCCCGGCAGTGATGGCGGCGGTCAAGGCGGGTGTGCCGGTTCTTGGCGCGAATCTGCCTGCCGCCGAGATGCGCGAAGCGATGGCCGACAGCCGGCTGGACCAGCAGTTGCCCGGACCGGCCCTGAAGGCGCAGCAACAACTGATACGCATCGGCCATTGCGGCGTGTTGCCGGAAAGCCGGATATCGCCAATGACGCGCATCCAGATCGCCCGCGACATCCGCATGGCGCGCGTCATCACCCAGGCCGCACTGCCAGGCAAAGTGGTGGTGTTGTTGGCCGGCAGCGGCCACGTCAACCGCGTGCTGGGGGTGCCGCAGCACCTGCCGCCCGGGTTAAAAGTCAAGGCCGTACACCTGCGGGCCGCCCCGGCCCGGCTCGATCCCGATGCGCGGCTGGACGCCGAAGACAAAGCGGCCTTCGACGCGGTCTGGCTGACGCCGGACCTGCCGGCGCGGGACTATTGCGCAGAAATGCAAAACCTGCGTCAGCAACCGGACGCGAAATAGACCGGGTGGGCGGCCTTTCGTTCAGGCGTTTTTGCGAATCGCATCGGCCACGACATTGACGATGCGGTCTATCTGTTCTTTCTCGACGATGTAAGGCGGGCAGATCACGAGGTTGTCGGCCGCCGGCCGCACCAGCACGCCGTGCTTGAAGCAGTCGATGAAGATGTCGTAGGCGCGCTTGCCCGGCGCACCGGCGACGGGCGCCAGCTCCACCGCACCGGCCAGCCCCAGGCTGCGGATGCCAATCACGTTGGGCAGGCCCTTGAAACCGCTATGCATCGCGTCGCCCAGCACCTTGCCCATCTGGCCGGCACGTTCAAACAGCTTTTCTTCCTTGAACAGGCCCAGCGTGGCAATCGCCGCCGCACAGGCTACCGGGTGGCCCGAGTAGGTGTAGCCATGGAAAAACTCCACCGTGTGGTCGGGGCTGTCGGCGTTGGCAGCCATCATGGTGTTGTAAATGCGGTCGGTGCAGATCACGCCGCCCAGCGGAATCACGCCGTTGGTGACGCACTTGGCAAAGTTCAGCATGTCGGGCACCACGCCGTAGTAGTCCGAGGCAAAGTTGCAACCCATGCGGCCAAAGCCGGTGATGACTTCGTCAAAAATGAGCAAAATGCCGTGTTTGTCGCAAATCTCGCGCAGGCGTTGGAGGTAGCCCCTGGGCGGCAGGTACCAGCCGGCGCTGCCGGCCACCGGCTCCACGATGACGGCGGCGATGTTGCTGGCGTCGTGCAGCGGCAAAATGCGCTGCTCCAGCTCCAGCAGGATGTCTTCCTTCCACTCGGGCTCGACGCCGTTGATGTAGGCATGGTTGACCGGGTCATGGATGAAGCGCAGGTGGTCCACCCGCGGCAAAAAGGCCGAGCCGTAGACCTTGCGGTTGGCCGGAATGCCGCCCACACTCATGCCGCCGAAACCCACTCCGTGGTAGCCTTTTTCGCGGCCGATGAAAACATTGCGGTGCCCCTCGCCGCGGGCGCGGTGGTAGGCCAGCGCCACTTTGAGCGAGGTGTCGGCCGCTTCCGAGCCGGAGTTGCAGAACAGCACCTGGTTCAGCTCGCCCGGCGCCATCGCGGCAATCATTTCGGCGGCTTTGAACGCCTGGTCGTTGCTGGCCTGGAAGGCGGTCGCATAGTCCAGCGTGTCGAGCTGCTTCTTGATGGCTTCGTTGATCGGCTTGCGGTTATGGCCGGCCCCCACGCACCACAGGCTGGAAATGCCGTCGAGCACCTGCTTGCCGTCGTGGGTGGTGAAAAACATGCCATCCGCTTTCACAAAAACCCGCGGGTCCTTCTTGAAGCTGCGGTTCGGCGTGAAGGGCAACCAGTGGTGGTCCATGTTGAAGTCGTGATGAGCCATTCGATATCTCCTGCTGCAAATAGAGGTCAGGCGGGTTTGCGTGTGAACCGTGCATTCTGGCACTGTCGGCAACAATCCGCTTTGCGCCGGAGTCCTGCGACAATTCAGGTTCCATGAGCCCCATTTACATTCTCACCCTGTCCTGCCCGGATCGCCCGGGCATTGTTCATGCGGTCTCCGGCTTTCTGTTCGAGCGCGGCGGCAACATCCTGGAAGCGGCGCAATTCAGCGACGACAAGCAGGGCGATGCCGCGGCGGACGCCACGGGCCTGTTTTTCATGCGCGTCAGTTTTGCCTGCGGTCAGTTGCCTTTCGAAGCGCTGAAGGAAGAGGTCGGCGTGCTGGGCGCGCTGTTCGACATGCGCTGGAGCCTGCACCGGGCCACCCAGCCGATGCGCACCGTCATTCTGGTCAGCAAGGAAGGACATTGCCTGAACGATTTGCTGTTCCGCTGGAAGTCGGGCCTGCTGCCGCTGGACATTCGCGCCATCGTCTCCAACCACCGCGAATTTGACCAACTGGCCGCCGGCTACAACGTGCCCTTCCACCACATCCCGGTCACGGCCGCGACCAGGGAAAAAGCCGAAAAACGGCAATACGGCATCATCGAGGCCGAAGGCGCCGAGCTGGTGGTGCTGGCGCGCTACATGCAGATTTTGAGCAACGATTTGTGCCACAAGCTGGCGGGCCGGGCCATCAACATCCACCACTCGTTCCTGCCCAGTTTCAAGGGCGCCAAGCCCTACTACCAGGCGCACGCCCGCGGCGTCAAACTGATAGGCGCCACGGCCCACTACGTGACGGCCGACCTCGACGAAGGCCCGATCATCGAGCAGGACGTGGCCCGCGCCGACCACAGCAAGACCGTGGAGGCATTGACCGCCATGGGCCGCGACACCGAAAGCCAGGTGCTGGCCCGCGCCGTGCTGTGGCACAGCGAGCACCGGGTGCTGCTGAACGGCCACAAGACCGTCATCTTCAAATAAGCAGCTTCAATGCTCGAAGCGGGGAATGGCGCGTCGCATGAACTCATCAAACAAGGGCGCGGTAAAAGCCATGTCCCCATGCGAGGGGCTGTAGACCATGCCTTTTTTGATCAGGCTGGCACGCACTGGCCCCAGCTTATTGATTTTGACGTCCATGAGGTCTGCGACATCACCGGTGCGGTGAGGGCCTGGCCCGAGTTCTGCCATGGCGCGCAAGTACGTCTTTTCCCTCGGGGTAAGCCTGTCAAACCGGACACGGAAGAAATTTTCATCCAGTCGCCTGGAGACCAGATCGCTGGTGTCCTGTACCACCGCCAAGCTGATGGGCGAAGCAGCGGCATGATTCCACGCCTAGTACCCCCACTCCTGCAAAAAATAGGGGCAGCCCCGCGGCAATCAGCACCAGGGGGAGCTGGCGCTGCTGCATCTTGTGCATGACCATGATCAGCACACTCAATTCAGGCGAGGAAAAATACTGGATTTCATCGACCAGGATAGCAACGCCCACTCCGCGCTCCTGCGCGGCCTCCCCCATCGCCGCAAAAAGGCTGGGCAGGTCAACCCCCAGATCACCGCTGTCGGCGGCGCCCGGCTCGGGCTCAATGTCCATGCCGATATCAATATCGCCCACCGTAACCTTGATCGCGCCCACAAAACTCTTGAGCACGGCAATGCCGCGCCGCACCTTGTTACCTGCTCCGGCAAGCGGTCCAGATCAAACAACAACCGGCGCAGGTGGGGCGCCAGCAGCACGGCCAGCGATTTCCCCTCGTGTGCCTCGACCAGCAAGGTGCGGTACCCGGCAGTTTGAGCCATGCGCTCTATTTCATTGAGCAGCACCGTCTTGCCAACTCCACGCAGCCCGGTGCGCAGCATGCTCTTTTTTGGCCGCCTGGCCGGCGCCCGGCCCAACAACACGCGCGCTTGCTCCAAAATGCCATCGCGGCCCGCAAGCTCAAGGCGGTCTTCAAACAGGCTGCTTGTCGGGGGCCGGCTTTTCGCCCCTTTTGAGTGCGGTTTTTATGCGGCCAAAGCAAAGCGGTCAGCTTCTGCCGCTTCCACTTTGGATGTCCACTTGTGACGAGTTTCGCGCGCCACAATGCGCTGATTGCAAGTGCGTTCGATCACATCGGTTACTTTGCCATTTCCATTGAGTTTTTCCAGAATCAGCATGCGGGTCACGCCATCAGTCGTCCTGGGGAGCCTTGCCGGTTCGCCGCAGAAGGTGCGATACCATGCATCAATGCACAGCCAATCGGACCAGGTTCTATCTCTCTTTTCAGGCGCAGGTGGCTTCAGCTATGGGTTTTCGATGGCAGACTTAAAACCAATGTGTGGGGCGGAGATTGACAAGAATGCCTGTTCAACCTATGAGGCCAATGTCGGAAGCACCTGCTTCAACGTTGACCTCTCTGAAGTGGCGCCCGACCTGTTTCATGACATGCTTGGTGGCAAGGAACCTTTTGCTATCATCGGCGGCCCTCCGTGCCAAGGATTCAGCACGGCGGGTACTCGAAACGCTGGCGACCCTCGAAACCGGCTCATCTTCAACTACTTCCGGATCGTGGAATCGGTGCGGCCTCGATGGTTCATTTTCGAGAACGTTGAGGGTTTGCTTACCTCGGGCAATGGACAGGCCGTGTCGGCGCTCGTGCGCGAGTTTCTACGTATCGGCTACAGTGTCCGACTAGAAAAGGTGAACCTGGCAGGCTTTGGCGTAGCCCAGACCCGAAAACGAGTGCTCATCATCGGAAATCGGATGGGGGTCGAGTTCTTCTTTCCGCAGGAACGATTTTCCTACGACTCAGGCAAGGCCAAGAAGCGCTCCGGCAAGCCGTTCGCTCCGACGCTTCTCCAGGCCGTCCAAGGGCTAGGTAAGCCAAGTGCGAGACGCGCCGATAACGCCAGTTACGCTTCGCCTATGGCAGACGCGCCCTACGACAGGTTGATGCGCGAAGGCAACTCGGCTGAAACCACGACCGAGCATTTCGATAATACCAACGCCGAAGACGCTCAGCGTTTTGGCCTGCTTTCAGGTGGTCAGACTATGAAGGATCTGCCAGAGGAATACTGGCACGACAGCTTTAGACGCCGTGCCTTCCGTCGCGTTCAAGACGGCACACCGACCGAGAAGCGAGGTGGAGCCCCCTCCGGCATCAAGCGCCTGCATGGTGACCTTCAGAGCCTGACCATCACCGGTGCAGCGTCCCGCGAATTCATTCATCCAGTCGAGAACAGACCGTTGACCATTCGAGAGTGCGCTCGCATTCAGTCGTTCCCAGACCGGTACCAGTTCAGCGGAAACGCCGCGGGTGTAATGCAGCAGATTGGCAACGCAGTTCCTCCGATGGCCGCGGTCCTCTTTGCACAGCACTTGCAGAAATTGGATGGCGAGTTCGGCTCTGGTTTGCAGGTACCGCCCACAGTTACCACGCCTCGGTTCCTTGGCTTCGTACTAACCGATTCCGCAGGCATGAGCGAGGCTCTACGGAAGACGGAGGGCCTACTCCATGGCATCCGGCAACCGCAATTTGAACTCGCATGAAAAAGATGAAGATTTCTGATCTGGACCAAGACGAAGCGCGGTTTCTGAGCCGCGTCATGACGATGGGCGCAGGCACAAGCCTTCCTGTGGTGATGCAACCGAGCGAGTTTGCGCGGTTGGTGGGTGTCATTTATCGAGACAACGGCAAGGGGCCGGAACTCGAAGCGGAACACCCCGGCCTTTGGATGCAAATTGACCCCGGCAGGGACTATTACGAAATCCCTGAAAGCTGGTTCATGGAGCCATTACGACTGGGACCAAGTGAGCACGCAGCACTGTTGATGACAGGCATAAAACAGATTAAGGCAATGCTGAATAAGTCTCCCCGTTCGGACTGAGCCTGTCGAAGTCCTTCGCAAGTTGTTGATTTGCAAGGGCAGGTAGGTCTTGACGACCTTGCCTGTGGGGTCGATGAGGAAGGGCTCCCAAAAACCGGATGTACAAGATCCGGAAATTTGCCGGACGGCACGGGGCTCGCCCTCACAGCGCCATTGTCGCACCTGGACTCCCCACGAAGTTTTGCCTTACAGTTTGAAAAAAAGAGTCCACCGTGAATGTCCCCACCTTCCCAGAGCAAGACGAGTTGCTACAAAGAGCAGAGCGCCTTGCGAAGATACTGCAAGGGCTGGAGCCTCATTTACCCGCCCACGCCTTGCTGTGGCACCGGGAAGACACCACCCCCTACGAATGCGACGGCCTGACCGCTTACCGCCAGCGTCCGCTGCTGGTGGCGCTGCCCGAAACCTACGAGCAGGTGCAAGCCGTGCTGCGCACCTGCCACGCGCTGGAGGTGCCGGTGGTGGCGCGCGGTGCCGGCACCGGCCTGAGCGGCGGCGCCATGCCGCACCGGCTGGGCGTGACCTTGTCGCTGGCCAAGTTCAACAAGATTTTGAAGATGGATGCGGCGAGCCGCACCGCCGTGGTTCAGGGCGGGGTGCGCAACCTCGCCATCAGCGAAGCGGCCGCGCCGCTGGGCCTGTATTACGCGCCCGACCCGTCCAGCCAGATTGCCTGCACGATAGGCGGCAACGTGGCCGAGAACTCGGGCGGCGTGCATTGCCTCAAATACGGCCTGACCCTGCACAACGTGCTCAAGGTCAGTGGTTTCACCATCGAGGGCGAAGCGGTGGAGTTCGGCAGCGACGCGCTGGACAGCGCCGGCTACGATCTGCTGTCGGTGGTCATCGGCAGCGAGGGCATGCTGGCCGTCACCACGGAAGTCACCGTCAAGCTGGTGCCCAGGCCAGTCATCGCGCGCTGCATCATGGCCAGCTTTGACGACCTGCGCAAGGCCGGTGATGCGGTGGCGGCGGTGATTGCCGCCGGCATCATTCCGGCCGGACTGGAAATGATGGACAAACCCATGACCGCGGCGGTCGAGGATTTTGTCCATGCCGGCTACGACCTGAATGCCGAAGCGATTTTGCTGTGCGAGAGCGACGGCACGCCCGAAGAGGTCGAGGAAGAAATCGGCCGCATGAGCGAGGTGCTGCGCCGCCACGGCGCCACGGCCATTGCGGTGAGCCAGAACGAGGCCGAGCGCCTGAAATTCTGGAGCGGCCGCAAGAACGCCTTCCCCGCCAGCGGCCGCATCAGCCCCGACTACATGTGCATGGACTCCACGATTCCGCGCAAACGCCTGGCCGACATCCTGTTGGCCATCCAGGACATGGAAAAGAAATACGGCCTGCGCTGCGCCAATGTGTTTCACGCCGGCGACGGCAACCTGCACCCGCTGATTTTGTTCGATGCCAACGATGCCGACCAGTTGCGCCGCTGTGAACTGTTCGGTGCCGACATCCTGGAGGCCAGCGTGGCCATGGGCGGCACCGTCACGGGTGAACACGGCGTCGGTGTCGAAAAACTCAATTCCATGTGTGTGCAGTTCTCCGCTGCCGAGAACGAGCAGATGTTCGGCGTCAAACGCGCGTTTGACCCCAAAAGCCTGCTCAATCCCGGCAAGGTGATTCCGACGCTGCAACGCTGCGCCGAATACGGCAAGATGCTGGTGCGCGGCGGGCAATTGTCACACCCGGACCTTCCACGCTTCTAAAAATACGGCCCCGCGCTTGTACGCTTCGCGTCATGCGTGGGGGCTATTTCTCCGGCGCTGGTGCCAGCGCCGCCCACACGGCGGCCAGCACAATCAGGCTGCCGCCGAGCAAGGTGTGCGGGCTGAGCGCTGCCGCGCCCAGCGCCACGGACGACAGGCTCGCAAACAGAACCTCGGTCAGCATCACGAGCGCGGTGGTGCTGGCCGCCAGCCGCGCCGCGCCGTACTGCAGCGCCATGTTGCTGACCAGAAAGGCCAGGCTCAGGCCAAGGGCCACACCCAGCCACGAGGTCGTCCAGACCGGTGCGGGCACGATCAGCCAGGCCATGCCGAGCAAGGCCGTGCCGCTGGCCATGATGGCGCCACCGCCAAACATCGCCATCATGCGGGATTCGCTGGGCGTGTACGCCAGCTTGCGCAGCAGCACGTTGGTGGCGGCAAAGCTCAAGCCGCCCATCAGGCTGAGCCAGTCCGCCGCGTCTTGCGGCACGGGCCAGGGCGAGCCGGGCGACTTCAGCACAATCAGCACCCCGGCCATCGCCAGCAGCAGCCGCAGCAGCGAAGCCCGGGTTGGTTTTTCACCGAGCACGGCCCAGGCCAGCAGCACCGACCAGGCCGGCATCAGGTAAAACAGCAGCACCACACGCACCACGTCGCCCACGGTGACGGCCCAGTTGAAGCCGACGTTGGTCAGGCCGGCGGCTGCCGCCAGCAGCCACAGTGGCGGGTGCTGCGCAAAGCCGCGCCAGCCCCTGGGCCACACCAGCAGCACGCAGGCCAGCGAAAAAAAATAGATCAGCGAGGTGGACCACAGGGGATGCAGCCCGAGCGACTGCAGTTCGCGAAACGGCCACCAGGACACGCCCCAGACCAAGGCGTTGAAAACCAAGGCCCCCACGCTTGCCGCTTTGCGTAATGCGCTGCCCCCTTCACGACTGGAAAGGGCCAAATTTTCTTGGGTCGCGCCAGCTTGCATCAGTGGGAGTTGTCGCTGCGGGCGAGGGTCAGCAGGTGGTCCACCTGCTCTTTGTATTTGATGCAGTTGTTTTTGTGCCAGCGCTGGATCATCCACATGAAGCCCGCCACCGCCACGCCAAAGGCCGTGATCGCGCCAAAGGCCGACAGCCCCATGCCGGTGGACAGGCTGTAGCCTGCGCCCAGCGCCAGGATGCAGGCCTGTTCGTTGAAGTTCTGCACCGCGATGGATCGGCCCGCGCCCATCAGGTTGTGGCCGCGGTGCTGCAGCAGCGCGTTCATCGGCACCACCAGAAAGCCGCCCAGGCCGCCGAGCAAAATCAGAAAGGGGGCGGCGACCCAGACGTTGGAGATGAAGTTCATCAGGATCACCAGCACGCCCATCGCAATGCCCAGCGGCATCACGCTGGCCGCCTGCTCCAGCCGCATGCGCATCGACGCCAGGATGGCGCCGGCCGCGGTACCGATGGCCACCACCCCCACCAGCGACGAAGCCTGGGTGGTGCTGTAGCCCAGCGCGGCCGCGCTCCAGGCCAGCACGATGTAACGCAGGTTGCCGGACACGCCCCAGAACAGCGTGGTGGTCGCCAATGAAATCTGGCCCAGCTTGTCGCGCCATAGTGTGGCATTGCAATTCCAGAAGTCGGGCAGCAGTTCGAGCTTGTTGCGCGGCATGGGGCGCATTTCAACGCCGGTGCGTGGAATGCGCGTGTTGAACCAGGCTGCGGCTGCGTACAGAATGATCAGCACGCAAATGGCGGCTTCGGGCGGCGTGTCTATGCCGGTGGCGATGACCGGAAAGTCAAACGACAGCAGAAAATGCGACACCGAATAGCCGACCAGTTGGCCGCCGAGCAGCACGCCCAAAATGATGGACGCAATCGTCAGGCCCTCGATCCAGCCGTTGGCCTTGACCAGTTGCGAGGCCGGCAGCAACTCGGTGAGGATGCCGTATTTGGCCGGCGAATACGCGGCGGCGCCCAGGCCGACGATCGCGTAGGCCATCAGCGGGTGGGTGCCGAACAGCATCATCAGGCAGCCCACCACCTTGATGGCGTTGCTGATGAACATCACCCTGCCTTTGGGCTGCGCGTCGGCAAAGGCCCCGACAAACGGCGCCAGAACGACGTAAAACAGCGCAAACATCGGCACCAGCGCGGCCGGCTGCCACTTGGGCGCGCCACTGGTCCGGAGCAGTTCCACCGCAGCGACGAACAGCGCATTATCAGCCAGCGAACTGAAAAACTGGGCTGCCATGATGGTGTAAAAACCGCGCTTCATTAAACTGTTCTGATCACCATGGCGAATGCATCAGGCCGTCTGATGCCAGGATATGAGTGGATGTCTCCAACGATGACGGTTTATAGCACGGCCAAGCTGGCAAAATCGACCAATTGGCCTTGACGGGCCTGCGTTAACCCTCGATGCCCCGCCCATTTTTTTTGTTATACCGAGCCCGAACCTGCCATGCCCCGCCCCATTCGTGCCACCGTTCATGCCGCAGCGCTCAGGCACAACCTGGCGCGGGTCCGCGCCGCTGCGCCGGATGCGCGGGTCTGGGCGGTGGTCAAGGCCAATGCGTACGGCCATGGCATCGAGCGGGTCTTCGAAGGTTTGCGCAGCGCCGACGGCTTTGCCCTGCTGGACCTGGCCGAGGCCGAACGCCTGCGGGCGCTGGACTGGCGTGGCCCGATTTTGCTGCTGGAGGGTTGCTTTGAGCTGCGCGATCTGGAGCTGTGTTCGCGCCTGGGGCTGTGGCACACCATCCATTGCGACGAGCAGATCGCCATGCTGGCCGCGCACAAAACGCAAGCGCCGCACCGCGTGTTTCTGAAAATGAACTCCGGCATGAACCGCCTGGGTTTCACGCCCGGGCGCTACCGCGCCGCCTGGACGCGCCTGAACGCGCTGCCGCAGGTGGAAGAGATCTCCCTGATGACCCATTTCAGCGATGCCGATGGCGCCAAGGGCATTGCGGAGCAACTCGACACCTTTGAAGCCGTCACGCACGATTTGCCGGGCGAGCGCACGCTCAGCAACAGCGCCGCCATCCTGCGGCACGGCGCGGTCATCGGCGAAAAATCCGACTGGGTGCGCCCCGGCATCGCGGTCTACGGCAGCGCCCCGGATTACCCTTCAAAAAGCGCGGCCGACTGGGGTTTGCTGCCGACCCTGACGCTCGCTTCAAAAATCATAGCTACTCAGCAGCTTGCGGTGGGAGATACAGTCGGCTACGGCTCCAGTTTCACGGCCGGCCAGCCGTTGCGCATCGGGGTCGTGGCCTGCGGTTATGCCGATGGCTATCCGCGCCATTGCACGACCGGCACCCCCCTTCTTGTCAACGGCGTGCGCACGCGCATGGTGGCGCGCGTCAGCATGGACATGATCACGGTCGATCTTTCGCCGGTGCCCGATGCGGGCGTGGGGGCAGAGGTGACCTTGTGGGGACGGTCTTCCAGCGGTGCCCTGTTGTCGATTGACGAGGTGGCGCAGGCGGCCGGGACGGTGGGGTATGAGCTGATGTGTGCGCTGGCCGCGAGGGTGCCGGTGGTGGTGGCCGAATGATAAACCTGTCCAACTGCGGTTTCTAGGGCTACGCTGAATAAGTCTCCCCGTTCGGACTGAGCCTGTCGAAGGGTCGCCACAGTGCAAACAGGCTTCGACAAGCTCAGCCCGAACGGTTAAGCGAACAGTATTGCACCAAGAGGCCTTGCCGCGTAGCGCGCGCTGGTGAGGAAGCCCCAGAAAGCGGCGCATCTCCGGGTGGCGACGAGCCGTCCCGCATCGCCTGTTCAATGATGGCCATCAACGCCCCCTGTAAGGAGCGGTGGTTGCGCAGGGCGCGCTGCCTCAGCGCCGCGGCCCAGGCTTCGGGCACGTCTTTAATCGACAAATTAGACATTTTGGCTCCGAATTCCGAAACGGAGTCGTTCTGGATCCGTTTTAAGGCGACGTCAAGCGGGGTTGTCGAGCCGCAACGCGCAGGGTATTTTCGTGCTGTGAATAATTACAGTAATATCGGCCCATGGCCAAAGACAAGACGATTTACACCTGCACCGACTGTGGCGGCATCAACCCCAAGTGGCTGGGCAAGTGCCCGCACTGCGGTGCCTGGAACACGCTGGTTGAATCGGTGGCGGAAAGCAACTCGCCGGTAAAAAACCGTTTTGCCTCTTTAGCCAAAGCGTCGGAAGTGGCAACGCTGGCCGACATTGAAGCGACCGACATGGCGCGCACGCCGACCGGGCATGAAGAGCTGGACCGCGTGCTGGGCGGCGGCATTGTCGAGGGCGGCGTGGTGCTGATGGGCGGCGACCCCGGTATCGGCAAATCAACCCTGCTGCTGCAGGCGCTGGATTCGCTACAGCGCGCGGGGCAAAGCACCTTGTATGTCACGGGTGAAGAAAGTGGCGCACAGATTGCGCTGCGTTCACGGCGCCTGGGGCTCGACGGCTCGCAAGTCAAGGTGCTGGCCGAAATTCAGCTTGAAAAAATCCTCGCCACCCTGGCGGCCGCTCAACCCGCGATTGCGGTCATCGACTCCATCCAGACGGTTTACTCCGATCAGCTCACCTCGGCGCCAGGCTCGGTGGCGCAGGTGCGCGAGTGCGCGGCGCACCTGACGCGCGCGGCCAAATCCAGCGGCGTCTGCATCGTGCTGGTCGGCCATGTCACCAAGGAAGGCGCGCTGGCCGGCCCGCGCGTGCTGGAGCACATGGTCGATACCGTGCTTTATTTTGAAGGCGACACCCATTCGAGTTTTCGCATGGTGCGCGCCATCAAAAACCGCTTTGGCGCCGTCAATGAAATCGGCGTGTTCGCCATGACCGAAAAAGGCCTCAAGGGCGTGACGAACCCGAGCGCGATTTTCCTGAGCCAGCACAGCGAGCCCGTGCCCGGCAGTTGCGTGATGGTCACGCTCGAAGGCACGCGGCCGCTGCTGGTCGAAATCCAGGCGCTGGTCGACAGCGGCGGCCCGAGTCCCAGGCGTCTGTCGGTCGGCCTGGACCGCGACCGCCTGGCCATGCTGCTCGCGGTGCTGCACCGCCATGCCGGTGTGGCCTGCATGGACCAGGACGTGTTTGTCAACGCGGTGGGCGGCGTGCGCATCAGCGAACCGGCCGCCGACCTCGCGGTGATGCTGGCCATCACCTCCAGCCTGCGCGGCAAGGCTCTGCCCAAAGGCTTCATCGCCTTTGGTGAAGTCGGCCTGGCCGGCGAAGTGCGGCCCGCGCCGCGCGGCCAGGAGCGCCTCAAGGAAGCGGCCAAGCTGGGTTTCAGCGTGGCCGTGGTGCCCAAGGCCAATGCGCCGAAAAAACCGATAGCGGGCCTGACCCTCCATGCGGTCGAGCGGGTCGAGCAGGCACTCGAAGTGGTGCGCAGCCTGGCCTGAGCACCCCGCCCGGGCGCAGGCCTGTCTGGTAAAAAAGCTATCAAAAATATAGCATTTGACGCTCTAGGCATAAGGGTTGGCGCCCTTTAAGAAATGCTTAATCTGTGCTTCCTACCATGCTGTTCATGGAGGTGCCTTGCACATGTCGACTTCTTCTTTGTTGCGAATTCTGGTTCTGAGCGCCGCGGCGCTGAGTCCGCTGGCGCACGCCATCACCCCGGCGGAGCAACTCTCGGGCTATGCCGCGCAAGCTGGCGCGCCGGCCCAGCCGGCGCGCGGCCAGCAACTGTTCACTGTCCGCCATGGCAAGGCGTGGAGCTGCGCTTCCTGCCATGCCGCTGTTCCGACGGTCGAGGGCAAACACGCGAGCACGGGCAAGGTGATTGCACCGCTGGCGCCCGCTTTCAATGCCAAGGGATTTGGCGATGCGGCAAAAACCGAGAAATGGTTTCGCCGCAATTGCAATGACGTCATGGGCCGCGAATGCAGCGCAGCCGAGAAGGCCGATGTGTTGGCCTGGCTGCTGACGCTGCAGCGCTGAGTTTTCAGCCACTTTCCACTTCCCTGAAAGAACCCCATGGTCCATTCAAACTTCAAACCCCTGACGCTGACGCTGACGCTGACGCTGCTGGCGGCAGGCGCCGCGGCCCATGCCGGCGGCGCGGGCGCCCGGGTGCCGCCGCTGCCCAGCTACCAGCAGGAATGTGCTGCCTGCCACATCGCCTACCCGCCCGGCATGCTGCCGGCGGCCTCGTGGCAGCGCATGATGGGCTCGCTGAACAAACATTACGGCACCGATGCCTCGCTCGACGAGGCCAGCGTGCGCGCGATCAGCGGCTGGCTCAAGGCCCATGCCGGCACCTACAAGCGAGTGAACGAAGCGCCGCCGCAGGACCGGATCACGACCTCTGCCTGGTTCGTGCGCAAGCACCGGAAAGTCGATGCCCAGGTCTGGAAGCACGCGTCGGTCAAAAGCGCGGCCAACTGCGCTGCCTGCCACACGCGTGCCGACCGCGGCGATTACGACGAAAACAACATCACCTTCCCGGCTGGCCTCGATGCGCGTTATCGCCGTGGCTGGTCCGACTGAATGAAACGGAGAACAACACCATGAACGCCATCTCGCCCATGCCCTCTGCCGCGGCCGCGCCCGCTTCGGCCGGCCGCCGCACCCGACTTGTCGTGGATGCCCCGACGCGGGTATTCCACTGGCTGTTCGCCCTGAGTTTTCTCGGCGCCTACCTCACGGCCGATGGCGAACGCTGGCGGCTGCTGCACGTCACCCTGGGCTACACCCTGGCGGGCTTGCTGGTATTTCGCGTGCTGTACGGACTCTGGGGCCCGCCGCACGCACGCTTGTCGCTGCTGCGGCGAAAACTCGCAGGCGGGCCGGCCTGGTTGAAGTCGCTGACACAGGGTGATGCACCCGGAGCCGTCAACTGGCGCCAGGGCCAGAACCTGCTGATGGCGCTGGCCGTCGCGGGCCTGCTGCTGCTGGTGCTGCCGGTCACGCTTTCCGGCTACGCCACCTACAACGAATGGGGCGACTTTCTGGGAGGCGACTGGGTGGCCGACCTGCATGAAGTGATGGGCGAGGCTTTTCTCTGGGTCGTGCTGGCCCACCTGGCCATGATTGCGGGCTTGAGCCTGCTGCGCCGAAAAAACCAGGCCCTGCCCATGCTGACCGGCCGCGTCGAAGGCGCGGGGCCGGACCTCGTGCGCCGCAAGCACCTGGGGTTGGCGACCTTGCTGCTGCTGGCCGTGCTGGCTTTCTGGTCCCGGGCGTGGCAGCAGTCGCCCAGCGGCCTGATTTCCGCCCAGGCCTGGAGCAGCAGCCCGTCGGAGCGTGAGCGCCATCAGGACAAGGATGACTGATCGCTTGCCGGCCAGCAGCAAATTTTTTTCAGGGGATACCATGAATGTTTATATGTGCGTGGTTTGCGGCTTGGTCTATGACGAAGCCGCGGGCTGGCCCGAGGAGGGCATCGCCGCCGGCACGCCCTGGGCCGAAGTGCCGCCAGCCTGGCGTTGCCCCGAATGCGGCGTGGGCAAGGCCGACTTCAGCATGGTGCTTGTCTGATGCGGTGGCGCTGAACACGCAAAATACGCAGGCCGGTTATCGCATGACCGGGCCTGCTGTAAAGAGAAGAGGCGAACCCTTTTGGAGAATGTTGATGCGCATCCTGCTCGCTGAAGACGACACCCTGCTGGGCGACGGCCTGTGTGCCGGACTGCGCCAGCTCGGATTTCAGGTGGACTGGGTGCGTGACGGTGCGGCCGCAGAACGGGAGCTGGCGTGCGGTGTACACACCGCCGCCGTGCTGGACCTCGGGCTGCCGCTCAAGGACGGGCTGGATGTGCTGCAAGCCGTGCGCGCCCGAAAAATTGCCACCCCGGTGCTGGTGCTGACGGCCCGGGATGCCGTGCCCGACCGTGTTCGCGGACTGGACCTGGGCGCTGACGACTATGTGGTCAAACCGGTGGACTTGCACGAACTGGGCGCCCGCCTGCGTGCGCTGGTGCGACGTTCGCACGGCCAGCCGCAGGAAAGCCTGCGCTGTGGTGCTCTGGTGCTCGATCCTTCCGCGCGTCTGGCAAGCCTGAATGATGAGGCGGTGCTGCTGTCAACGCGCGAATTCGATCTGCTCCATGCCCTGATGCTCAATGCGGGCCGCGTCATGTCGCGCGAGCAGCTTGAGCAGCACCTGTACAGTTGGGGCCATGAAGTGGACAGCAATGCGATCGAGGTGCATATTCACCATCTGCGGCGCAAATTGCAGCCGGCTCTGATCCAGACGGTGCGCGGCATTGGCTATGCGATGGCGCGTGATGGGAAGGCGGTGTGAATCCCCTGCGCACACCGGGTTCCCTGCAGGCGCGCCTGCTGGCGCTGGTGCTGGGCCTGGTGGCCATCGTGTGGCTGGGTGCTGCGGTTGCCACGTGGATTGATGCACGCCATGAACTGGACGAACTGCTGGACGGTCATCTGGCGCAGGCGGCTGCCTTGCTGGTGGTGCAACAGGCCGGGGAGGGCGATGACGATGACGTGGCCGACGCCCCTTCGCTGCACAAATACGCTCCAAGCGTGGCGTTTCAAGTGTTTCATGAGGGGCGTCTGGTGATGCGCTCGGCCAATGCCGATACCGCGCCAATGTCCATCGCCACCCATGGCTTTGAGACGGTACGCCTGACTGGAGGGGGCGAGTGGCGTGTGTTTGCCACCCGTGGCGCGAAGAACGACGTGCAGGTGTATGTGGGCGAGCAGACTGCCTCACGCAATGCCATTCTTTGGGCCGTCTTGCGCAGTGTGTTGTGGCCCCTGTTCTTTGCCTTGCCGCTGCTGGCGCTGGCAGCCTGGTGGGCCGTGCGTCAGGGGCTGGCACCTTTGCGTCAACTCAGCCGGGTTCTCGATCAGCGGCGTGCGCAGGCGCTTGAACCCCTTGTGCTGGACCATGCGCCGCTTGAAATGGTGCCGCTGCTCAAGGCCCTGAACCAGTTGTTTGAGCGAATTGGCGGGATGGTCGAGTCCGAGCGCCGTTTCACGGCCGATGCCGCGCATGAGTTGCGCACGCCGATTGCCGCCATCCGGGCTCAGGCCCAGGTGGCAATGGGTGCGGGTGCCGACGAAGCGCAACGCCAGCATGCCCTGCAGGCGACTCTGGCCGGGTGTGACCGCGCCACCAGACTGGTCGAGCAGCTTCTCATGCTATCCCGGCTGGAGGCCGCCCCCGCGATCCATGTGACCCGACTCGACTTGAGTGCGCTGACGCGCCGGGTCGCCGCCGAGCTGGCCCCAGCCGCCCTGGCGCGGCAGCAGAAACTCGAACTGGAGGCGCCGGTACGCTGCGAGGTTGCCGGCGATGACATGCTCCTGGGTGTGCTGGTTCGCAACCTGCTGGACAACGCCATGCGCTACAGCCCCGATGGCGCCACCATCCGGATCCATGTGTCACGCGATGATGGCGCAACGCTGCTGCATCTGCAGGACAGCGGCGCCGGCATGAGCGAGGCGCAGATGGTGCGGTTGGGGGAGCGCTTTTACCGCGTGCTTGGCAGTGAGCAGCCGGGCAGCGGCCTGGGCTGGTCGATCATTCGGCGGATTGCCCAGGTGCATGACGCCCAGGTGGTCGTGGCCAGTTCCAGGGCGCTGGGCGGGCTGGCCGTGACGGTCCGGTGGCCAAGAACGCCAGCAGGCTGAGGGTCACGCATTGACCACAGAAGGCGCTGGCGACAACCCTGCGAAAATCCCCGTATGAACTTCCAGAAAATCCTTGTTCCGATGGCCGGTGTCGCCGTGGTGGTGCTGGCCTACCGCAGTTATGGCTGGGCCGGTGTCGCGGCCGCGGCCGGTGCGCTCGTGATGTGGGTC
>JAURVI010000023.1 GCA_030655515.1 Polaromonas sp.
GTCAATACGATGGCGGAGGAGATCGGAACTGGAAGCCACCCGCCCCGCAAAAGTCGGCGCTGGCGGGACGGCGGTTTACTTGACGCGGTTCTTGTATTCGCCGGTACGGGTGTCGATTTCGATCTTGTCGCCGGTGGCGACGAAGATCGGCACCATCACTTCCATGCCGGAGGGCTTGATCCTGGCCGGTTTGAGCACCTTGCCGGACGTGTCGCCCTTGACGGCGGGTTCGGTGTATTCAACCTCGCGCACCACGCTGTTGGGCATTTCGACCGAAATCGCCTTGCCTTCGAAGAACACGACCTCGACGGCCATGCCGTCCTCGATGTAGGGAATCGCATCGGCCATGTTCTCTGCTTCGACCTCATACTGGTGGTATTCGGCGTCCATGAAGACGTACAGCGGGTCGGCGAAGTAGGAGTAGGTGCATTCTTTTTTGTCCAGAATGACCTGGTCCATCTTGTCGTCGGCCTTGAACACGACTTCGGTGCCAAAACTGCCAATCAGGCTTTTGAGCTTCATGCGCACGGTGGCGGAATTGCGCCCGCCGCGGCTGTATTCGGTCTTGAGCACCACCATCGGGTCTTTGCCGTGCATGATGACGTTACCAGCGCGTATTTCTTGAGCGATTTTCATGACAGTTCTACTTGAGGCTAGGCCGCTGAACGCTGGGCAACTGTGGCCTGTTCAGCGGCGGGTTGTGCAGGCGTCCAATCAGGCGTATCTGCAAAGCTTTTCATTTTAACGTTTTTTTGGCAGCTTTCAGCCATCTGCTCCCGGCCCGACGCGGGGCCCGGCGCGAATTGCCTTAAGGCTGGGTTAAGTGTCAATCCCGCATGCTGGCGCCTTCCCTGACTCCATGGAAGGCCCGCCCCGGGCCGCCGCTACACCCGCATGATGACCTCCCCCGCCGCCGCGCTCACGCCGGCAGCCGCCAAACCCCTGAAACCGTGGCGGCAGCGTCCGGCGCTGCACACTGAAACCCTGGTGCTGCTGTGCGTCAGTTTCCTGCTGCTGGCCGGCAACGGGCCGTTCTGGCGCGCGGCGCTGGCAGGGCGCGGCTGGGAACTGGCGGCGACCTGGGGTTTCGCCGCGGCCCTGTTTTTCGCCTTCGCGGCATTTTATTTTACTTTCGTTGGGCTGCTGGCCACACGCCTGACGGTCAAGCCGCTGCTCAGCCTGCTGGTGCTGTGTACGGCCTTCGCATCCTGGTACATGGACCACTATGCCATCTACCTGGACCGGGCCATGCTGCGCAACGTGCTGGCCACCAATGTTCAGGAAGCCCGGGAATTGCTGGTCTGGGGCATGGCGCCGCACCTGCTGCTGCTCGGTGTCCTGCCGACGGCGCTGCTATGGTGGCCGCGGTTGAAACAGCGCAGCCTGCCTCGTGCGCTGGCGCTGCGCCTGGCCTGGCTGGCGGCCGCGCTGGGCGTTGGCGTGGCATGCCTGCTGCTGGTGTTTGCCGACTTTGCCTCGCTGATGCGCAACCACCGCGAAGTACGCCACCTGCTGACGCCGGGCAATGTGGTGGTCTCACTGGCCGGCAATGCCTGGGGCAGTGTCAAACGCCCGTCGCAGGCCAGGCTGCCGGTGGGCGCGGATGCGCGGCTGGGTGCCGCCTGGCGCGGCCGCAGTCGGCCGGTGCTGTTCGTTCTGGTGGTCGGAGAGACCGCGCGCGCGCAGAATTTTTCGCTCAACGGGTATGTCCGCCGGACCAACCCGCAACTGGCGCAGCGCGACGTGATCAGCTTCCCGCACGCCAGCGCCTGCGGTACCTCGACCGAGGTCTCGCTGCCTTGCATGTTCTCCCCCTTTGGCCGTGCGCAGTACGACGAGGAAAAGATACGCTCGCACGAATCGCTGCTGCATGTGCTGGCGCGTGCCGGCTTCAAGGTGCTCTGGCGCGACAACCAGTCAGGCTGCAAGGGCGTTTGCGATGGCCTGCCCGCCGAGCAGTTGGACCACGCCGACATCGAGGCGCTGTGCGCCGAAGGGCAGTGCCTGGACGAGGTGCTGCTGCAGGGCATGGAGGGCATCGCGCGCGATACGGCGGGCAACCTGTTTGTGGTCATGCACCAGCTCGGCAGTCACGGGCCGGCTTACTTCAAGCGTTATCCGGCGGTGTTCAAGCAGTTCACCCCGGCCTGCGAGAACGAAGACCTGCGCGGCTGCTCTGCCGCCGAAATCCTCAACGCTTACGACAACTCGCTGCTGTACACCGACTTCTTTGTCGCCAGGGTGATCGACTTCCTGAACCGCTCGCAAAAACAGTACGACACGGCCATGCTGTATGTATCGGACCATGGCGAGTCGCTTGGCGACAATGGTCTTTACCTGCACGGCATGCCCTACCTGATCGCGCCCGATGTGCAAAAGCGCGTGCCGTTTGTGATGTGGCTGTCGCCCGGTTTTCGCCGCAGCTTCGGCATCGACCAGAACTGCCTGCGTTCGCGCGCCGGCGCCGAGGTCAGCCACGACAACCTGTTTCATTCCCTGCTGGGCGTGCTCGATGTCCAGACCCAGGCTTATAACGCTGCGCTCGATCTGTTTGCGCCATGCCGCCCGGCCCCAGCGCCCAGCCTGACGCTCAATGTCATGGAGAAGGAAAGCTTACTGTGACGCGCAAGCCGGTGCCGCCAGGCGCCTCGTCCAGGCGGATGCCGGCGCCGTGGCGTTCGGCGACAGCCTGCACGATGGCCAGGCCCAGGCCGCTGCCATTCGATGTCCCCGTGTCGCTGTATACATTCTGGCCGTTCTGGCCGTTCTGGCCGCGGTAGAAGCGGTCGAATACCCGCTGCCGTTCGGACGCCGGTATGCCAGGCCCGCTGTCGGTCACCGTCAGGCAGGGGTGGCCATTTTCCACGCACGCGCCCACATCGACGCGTCCGCCCGCCGGCGTGTGGCGCAAGGCGTTGCCCAGCAGATTGTTCAGCAAAATAGCCAGTTGCTGCGCGTCTGCGGCGACCATCGGCGCGCTTTCGACAACGGCCCCCAGGTCGATTTTCATGTCGTCGGCACGGGCGCTGAAACGGCTGACGCTGGCCCGGACCAGGCCGGCCAGGTCCACCGGTTCGCGGCGCAGGGCCGGGGTTTCCGGTGCCAGCCGCGATAGTTGCAGCAATTGCTCGATCAGGCGCTGCGTCCGTTCGATGCCGGCGCGCAGTTCCGCCAGCGCGGCTTCGCGCTGCGCCGCATCGCCGGCGCGCTCGAGCAACTGCAATTGCAGCCGCAGCGCGGTGATCGGTGTGCGCAATTCGTGGGCCGCGTCGGCCAGGAAATGCCTTTGCAGCGCCAGCGCGCTACCCAGCCGGGCCATCAGGTCGTTGATCGCGCCTATCAGCAGGTGCAGTTCCGGCGGATGGGACGACAGCGTGATCGGGTGCAGTGCTTCGACGCTGCGCGCCGTGACCTCGCTGGCGGCCTGCGCCAGCGGGGCCAGCCCGCGCCGCAGCGCCAGCGTCAGCAGGGCCGCCAGCAGGGCCAGCATCAGCAGCGCGGGAGCGATCAGCTTGGCGCCGGTTTCACGGGCCAGCGCCTGGCGGTCGCTGTCTCGCTGCGCGGCCTGGACAATGCCGTCCTCCAGCACGATGGTGTAGAGGTGCCATCGCTCCTGGCCGATAGTGACCACGCTCAGGCCGCTGCGCGACAGGAAAGGCAGCGCCGCAGCGGGGTCGGACATGTGCAGCAGGGTGCCGCTACGCGTCCAGGCCGCGGTGACGAACTCGAAGCTGCCGTACTCTTCGTAGATTTTGGGCAACTGCTCGGCGATGCGCGGAGTGCGCGCCATGCCGTAGGTGCCGTGGTGGTTGGCAACCGCCAGCGCGACCTGCTTGAGGTTGTCCTCGAACACCTCGCCCATCTCGTGCGCCAGCGTCCAGTAGGAGCCGCCCACCAGCAGGCTGGCGCCCACCACCAGCGCGCCCATGGCCCAGACCAGAACCCGGCGGTGGATCGATTGCACAGGACGGGCCGTCATGGCGCCACCACCTTGTAGCCGACGCCGCGTACATTGCGTATGGTGTCGGCGCCGAGTTTGCGGCGCAGCTTGTGCAGGTGAACCTCGACGGCGTTGCTGCCGATTTCCTCGGTCCAGCCGTAGAGGGAGTCTTCCAGTTGCTCACGCGAGAGCACGGCGCCGGGGCGCTGCATCAGGGTCTCCAGCAGCGAAAATTCGCGGGCGGACAGGTGGACGGTTTCCCCTTTCAGGCTGACTTGTTTGCGGACTGGGTCCAGGATCAGTGGCCCGCATTGCAGCAGCGGTGAGCCACCGCCTGCATGGCGGCGCAGCAGGGCGCGCACGCGTGCGATCAGTTCGTCCAGGTCAAAAGGCTTGAGCACATAGTCGTCGGCGCCCGCATTGAGCCCGGCAATGCGATCAGCGACCGCGTCCCGCGCCGTCACGATCAGCACCGGGACGGCGTTGCCGCGTGTGCGCAGGCCCTGTAGCACGGCCATGCCGTCCTGGCCCGGCAGACCCAGGTCGAGCAAGGCCAGGTCATAGACACCGTTGCTCAGCGCCCGTTCGGCGGCGCGGCCATCCATGACCCAGTCCACGGTAAAACCGGCGTCGCCCAGGCCCTGCCGGACCGCGCGGCCAATCATGGTGTCGTCTTCTATCAGCAGCAGCCTCATGGTGTTTGCTGGCGATTGTGCATGACAAAGCCGATCAACTGTGTACACAGCGCGTCCTGATCCAGCAGGCGCTGCCTGGCCGTGCGGACGCAGGCGGACCAGGACTCGGGGTCCGGCACCGGCAGTTCGTCCCGCAGGCCATTCCAGGCTTCGTGAAAACGCCGCAGCGAAGGCGGCGCTTGCAGCATGTCCAGAAACGCTTCGAGCTTGACCCGATGGGCCTGGTCGGCTTGCGGGTAGATCTGCCAGACGAAGGCCTGGGCCGCCCAGATGGCGCGCACCACCGAATCTTCGCCGCGCACAAAGTTCAGGTCGCAAGCCCAGAGCAGGTGGTCAAAATCAGTTTGGCTGAGCAGTGGAAGGTATGAAATCGACAACTGCTCGCCCCCGTTCTGACCGGGCTGGGGCCATTTTTCATCATTAATCAGGGCCTTGACGGCGGACGCGGCGCGGCCCACCGTCACCAGCAGCCGCACCGGCCCCGGGTGCGGGTTCCGCTGCGCCAGATGGTCGAGCAACCGCGCCAGCGCAGGCGGCTCGTAACAAAAGAGAGACACCAGCATCTCGCCCTTGTATGCAATGCCTTGTTGCGCCAGCCAGGCGCTGCGCTGAAAAGCCGCCTGGCGTGCCGCCAGTCCGTCCTCGCGCAGCAAGCCACCGGTACCCGGGGTAAAGCCCGGATAAAAAAACCACTTGGTCCAGCCCGCCGCCGGGCCGCTGTGTACCGGCGACGGCATCGCGTGGCAGCGTTCGACATAGGCTTCGGCGGACAGGTATTCCAGGTTGATCCATACAGGTTTTTGGCCTGTATCCATTGCATGGTCTGCGCAGGCAGCTATGAATTCAGGAGCAATTTCGCAGCCGAAGGCTTCCACCAGCACCTCGCAGGGCGCGCTGCCCAGGCGCAGGATGTTCATGCCCAGCGGTTCCAGCCAGGGCAGCACCGTGACACCGTCGCAGCCCTGCGGGGCCATCCAGCTCAAGGCGGAGGCATCGTCCACCCACAGCCGCACCCGCTGACCGCGTGAGGCGAGCTCAGCGCTGAGCCGCCAGCAGACACCGATGTCGCCATGGTTGTCGATGACTTTGCAAAAAATGTCCCACTGCAGGCTGTGATTCATTCCGGGATTGTCCACAATACGGGTACGCCAGACACAAGCATGACCCCAACTCACGAATTTACCCCCCAACTGCTCAGCGAGGTCGCCGCGCTGCCGGCCATGCCGGGCGTGTACCGCTATTTCGATGCGGACGGCGCGGTGCTGTATGTCGGCAAGGCGCGCAACCTGAAAAAGCGGGTGGCCGGCTACTTCCAGAAAAACCACGGCGGCACCCGCATCGGCCACATGGTGGGCAAGATAGCCCGCATGGAAACCACGGTGGTTCGCTCCGAGGCGGAGGCGCTGCTGCTGGAAAACAACCTGATCAAGACGTTGAACCCGAAGTACAACATCCTGTTTAGGGACGACAAAAGCTACCCCTACCTCAAGCTCGCCTCCCACACCTTTCCGCGTGTCGCCTACTACCGCGGCGCAGTCGAAAAAAAGCACCGCTACTTCGGACCCTACCCCAGCGCCTGGGCGGTGAAAGAAACGATTTTGCTGCTGCAAAAAGTCTTCAAGCTGCGCACCTGCGAAGACACGGTGTTCAACAACCGCACGCGGCCCTGTCTGCTGTATCAGATCAAGCGCTGCTCCGCGCCCTGCGTCGGCCATGTCTCTCCCGAGCAGTATGCGCTGGACGTGGCCCATGCCGAGCGTTTCTTGCAGGGGCAGACGCAGGAAATCCTGACCGAGCTGGAAAAGCAGATGCGCGAGCATGCCGGCAAGCTCGCGTTCGAGCAGGCGGCCGAGCTGCGCAACCAGATCTCGGCCCTGTCCAAGGTGCTGCACCAGCAGTCCATGGAAACCGGCGGCGACAAGGACGTCGATATCCTGGCGGTGAAGGTGCATGGCGGCAAAGCCTGCGTGAACCTGGCCATGGTGCGCGGCGGACGGCATCTGGGCGACAGGCCTTATTTCCCGACCCATGTGGAGCACGCGGCTGATCTGGCGAGTCTGGATGAAGAGGGCGCGGAGGGCAGCGAAACCAGGCCGCCCGGTCAGGCCAAAGGCCTGCAAGCCCTGGTGCTCGAAGCCTTCATCGCCCAGCACTATGTGGGTGTGCCGGTGCCGCCGGTGCTGGTCTGCGGTACGCCGGTGGACAAGGACCTGATAGACGCGCTGGCCATGCAGGCCGGCCGCAAGGTGACCGCGATTGCCCAGCCGCGCGAGCAGCGGCGCATCTGGCTGGAGATGGCGCAGACCAATGCCGATCTCCAGTTGGCCCGCTTGCTGGCTGAGCAGGGCTCGCAACAGGCGCGCACACGGGCGCTGGCCGAAGCGCTGGACTTGCCGCTGGACAAGCTCGACGCGCTGCGAATCGAATGTTTTGACATCTCGCACACGGCCGGAGAATCGACCCAGGCCTCGTGCGTGGTGTTTCACGGGCACAAGATGCAAAGCGCCGAATACCGCCGCTACAACATCGACGGCATCACGCCGGGCGACGACTACGCCGCGATGCGGCAGGTGCTGATGCGCCGCTACGGCAAGCTGGCCGAAGCGGCGCGCAACAACACGGCCAGGCTGCCCGATCTGGTGCTGATCGACGGCGGCAAAGGCCAGGTGTCCACGGCGCGCGTCGTGTTTGAAGAGCTGGGCCTGGACCTGGGCCTGATTGCCGGGGTGGAAAAGGGCGAGGGCCGCAAGGTGGGGCTGGAAGAGCTGGTCTTTGCCGACGGCCGCGAAAAGGTCTACCTCGGCCGCGACTCGGCCGCGCTGATGCTGATTGCACAAATTCGCGATGAAGCCCACCGCTTCGCCATCACCGGCATGCGCGCCAAACGGGCCAAGGTGCGCGTCGGCGCCAGCCGCCTGGAAGACATTGCCGGCATAGGCCCGAAGCGGCGCGCCAGTTTGCTGCAGCGCTTTGGCGGCATCCGCGGCATTGCCTCGGCCAGCGCCGAGGACATTGCCACCGTCGAAGGCATTTCCAGGGAGCTTGCCGAAGAAATCTACCGGGCTTTGCACTGAGAAAATCCGCCCCGCGCGGCTCATGCGAAAATCAGACGATGTTTCTGACCATACCCACCTTGATGACCTGGACCCGCATTGTTGCGATTCCACTGATTGTGGGAGTTTTCTACCTCGACATTTCACTGGGCAGCCGCAACCTGATCGCGACCGTGATGTTCGTGGTCTTTGCCGCCACCGACTGGCTCGATGGCTTTCTGGCGCGCAAGCTGAACCAGACTTCTTCCTTCGGCGCGTTTCTCGATCCGGTGGCCGACAAGTTCCTGGTGTGCGCCTCTTTGCTGGTGCTGGTTCATCTGCAGCGCGCCGATGTGTTCGTGGCGCTCATCATCATCGGCCGCGAGATCGCGATTTCGGCGCTGCGCGAATGGATGGCGCTGATAGGCGCGACAAAAAGCGTGACCGTTCACATGCTGGGCAAGGTCAAGACCACGGTGCAGATGGTGGCCATTCCCTTCCTGCTGTTTGACGGCCTGCTGTTCGGCGTCATCAAGACCAATTTGTGGGGCACTTGGCTGATCTGGCTGTCCGCCATCCTGACGGTCTGGTCGATGATCTATTACCTGAAAAAAGCCATTCCCGAAATCCGCGCCCGCGCCAAATGAGTTCGCAGACCGGCAACTGTGCGCAGTGGCTGCCTCTGGGCGTGACCGGCAGGGTGATGAAGGCTGAGGCGGAGCTGTTCGCCGCCGGCCCCTTGATCCCTTTGGATAAGGGGGGGTGTCTGCGCATAGACGGCGAAAGCGTGAAAAAAAAGACTAGAATCCGCCACCGCACGTTGTAAACATCTGATGCTGTATTGACACGATGGGAGTCCATGGCTCTAATTGGAACCCGCAGAAGATCTGCACATGCCGCCTCCCATTGCCATCTTTCGATAGATGGCCGGGGAGATATTTCAAGAGACGACCAGATTAACTTTTATCAACGAGGGGCTCCTTGTGAACAAGACTGAACTAATCGAGCACATTGCCAAACATGCTGATATTTCCAAAGCTGCCGCGACGCGTGCGCTGGAGTCAACCATTGGCGCTGTCAAAACAACCCTGAAAAAAGGAGGCTCCGTGTCTCTGGTGGGTTTTGGTACTTTTGCAGTAGGCAAACGTGCTGCCCGCACGGGCCGCAACCCGCGTACCGGCGATGCGATTAAAATCAAGGCAGCCAAGGTGCCCAAGTTCCGTCCCGGCAAAGCGCTCAAGGACGCCCTGAACTGATGCGCATGAAAAGTTAGGGTGGGGTGCTTAGCTCAGTTGGTAGAGCAGCGCCCTTACACGGCGTAGGTCGGCGGTTCGAGCCCGTCAGCACCCACCACAGACTGGACAAAGGCGAACAGATGGTTCGCCTTTTTCATTGATGGCTTGACGTAAATGGTAAATGGCCGATTGACAGCCGCACAGGAAATTCGAGATGTTTGATTTCATTCGCAAGCACACCAAGGTCACCATGGGCTTGCTGTTTTTGTTGATTGTTCCGTCCTTTGTGTTGTTCGGTCTGGGCGACTACAGCCGCAACCGGCAGAGCAGCACCGTGGTCGCCAGGGTGGACGGTCAGGATATCGTGCAGTCCGAGTGGGATCTGGCGCATCAAAACGAAGTCAGGCAGATCCGGGCTTCGATGCCGACAATCGACGCCAAGTTGCTGGACTCTCCCGAGGCCCGGTACGGCGCGCTGGAGCGCCTGGTGCGAGACCGGGTGCTGGCGGCGGCCGCCGCCAAAAGCAAGCTGGTCGTGCCCGATCAGAAATTGCAAAGGTTGTATGCCGAAGACAAGGCCATCGCTGCATTCAGGCTTGCCGACGGCAAATTCGACCGTGCCGGTTTCCTGTCGCAAACGGGGTTGACGCCAGAGGCCTATGAAGCGGGACTGCGGGCTGACCTGGCGGGGCGCCAGGTGATGCTGGGCATTGCGGGCACCGGGTTTTCCTCCAGGTCCGCGGCCGATGCCGCGCTCAATGCCTTTTTCGAAAAACGCGAGGTGCAAGTGGCCCTCTTCAACACCGCGGACCATGCGGCCAAGGTCAACCCCAGCGATGCCGAGCTGGCGGAGTTTTACAAGGGCAACCAGGCCCTGTTCCAGGCGCCTGAGCAGGCGAGCATCGAATACGTTCTGCTCGATCTGGAAGCCGTGAAAAAAAGCATCACGGTCAATGATCAGGAACTGAAAACCTACTACGAGCAATACACGCAGCAACTGGCAGGCAATGAAGAACGCCGAGCCAGCCATATCCTGATCGAGTCGCCCGCCAGCGCGCCGGCCGCGGACCGCCAGAAAGCCAAAGCGAAGGCGGAGCAGTTGCTGGCCGCCGTCAAAAAAACGCCCGACTCGTTTGCCGAGCTGGCCCGCAAAAACTCGCAGGACACCGGCTCGGCCCTCGCCGGCGGCGACCTGGACTTCTTTGCCCGCAAGGCCATGGTCAAGCCTTTCGCCGACGCTGTGTTTTCGATGAAGACGGGCGATATCAGCGAGGTCGTGGAAACCGAGTTTGGTTATCACATCATCAAGCTGACCGATGTCAAGCGCCCCAAGCAGCGAAGTTATGAGGAGATGAAACCCACGCTGGAGACCGAGCTGAAACAGCAGCAAGCCCAAAAGAAATTTGCGGAAGCCGCCGAGACATTTACCAATGCAGTGTACGAACAACCCGACAGCTTGCGCCCGATTGCCGAGCGGCTGAAGCTGGAAGTCAAAACCGCCGGCAAGCTGACCCGAAATCCGGCGGCGGGGGCCACCGGTGTGTTGGCCGATCCGAAGTTTCTTAATGCGCTGTTTGCGCCTGATGCTGTCGAAAAAAAGCGCAACACCGAAGCGCTGGAGGTGGGTTCCAGCCAGTTGGTGTCCGGCCGCATCACCGACTACACGCCAGCCAGAGTCTTGCCCCTGGCGGAAGTCAAGGACCGGGTGCGCGAGCACCTGCAGCAGCAGCGCGGTGCCGAACTGGCCCGTAAAGACGGTGCCGAAAAACTCGCGGCCTGGAAAGCCAACCCGGCGGCGGCGACGCTGCCTGCCGCGGTGGTGGTGTCGCGCGACCAAACGCAACGGCTGCCGGAGCCGGTGGTCAATGCCACGTTGAGTGCGGACGCCTCTGCCTTGCCGGCACTGGTCGGCGTGGAACTGGCGACGCAGGGTTATGCGATTGTCAAAGTGCTCAAGGTGCTGCCGCGTGAAGCGCAAGCACCGGCTGCTGCCCAGCAGGCCCAGGCCCAGTACACTCAGTGGTGGACTTCGGCGGAAAGCCTGGCGTATTACAACGCTCTGAAAGAGCGGTTCAGGGCCGAGATCAAAGTTCCCAAGCCCGCCGAACAGAAGGTCGGCGCAGAAAGCGGCGCGCGAAGCGGATAAGGCGCCCAGTTCTCGTTATAATTCGGCTCTGCGGTGGCTGTAGCTCAGTTGGTAGAGTCCAGGATTGTGATTCCTGTTGTCGTGGGTTCGAGCCCCATCAGCCACCCCAGTCAATATTAAAAAGCCCGCTATCATTTGGATAGCGGGCTTTTTTTATTTGGTGTTGCTTGTAGGCAATCTGTCGGTGTAGAGCGCCTCGTTTGCAGATTTCTTGCCATCATCCATGTGATACGCGCCTGTCAAGCGATAACGGCAGCCCATGCGCGTAACTCGTTGAGACTTGGAAATTGGCGTGCTCGTAGTTCAATGCTTCCTGCCGTGTCGAAGCGGTCAAATGCGTTACCTGACCATTGTTCTTTGTCAAAGGCGGATTTTTTCACACGCTCCCGTGCAAGCTCTTCATCGGTTTTTCCATAAAACGGCTCAAAGTTCGGCGCCGGGTCAACCGGGGTGGTCATGCTGATCTACCTCGATCACGCCCGGGAGGACGTCAAGGCCCGCTGCCGACCTGTACGCGGCGGTGATTCCGGCGCTGTATGCGCTGGTCAAGCAATGGCGCCTCGACAAGGGGCTGGAGCGCTAAAAAAAGTTGGCCCCCATCCCCGGAGTTTTTGTGCCGGTTGATCCCCTGGACGAGACGCAGTGTCGCCAAGTGGAAGACGCCATGGGTTGCTGCCGCCTTGGGCTTCAGACAGGCCAGGCGCATCTCTGACGTTTCCGGTTGTTGAAGCGACCGGTTTTTGGCCGATACTTCAGGTCATGTTCATTTCTGAAGCCCACGCTGCGATGAATGCCATTTATGCCGCCGGCAATGACAATGAGCAGGCGCTGGCCGGGTGGATGGGCATGAACCTTGACCCCCATCTCGCAAAGGAGGCCTGATATGCGAGCCCTGTTCAGTATCGTGAGCCTGTTGATCGTCCTCGCCATCGTCGGGGTGCTGGCCAAAAAGCAGTTGTCCCCAGCGCCCGCCAAGCCGGCATCGGCAGACGGCTCGGTGCGCTTGCCGGTGCCTGCCGCGGGGACGACGCCGCAACAGCAAAGCCAGCAAGTCCGACAGACGCTGGAAAACACCATGCAGCAGGCTCGCCCCATGCCGGAAGACAATTAACAAGTGGTGTTGCGACGTTGCACGCTGTCCAAATAAAGCATTTATGAGCGACGCAGACTTCATGCAACTGGCGTTGGCGCAGGCCAGGCAGGCCGCCGCCGCCGGAGAGGTGCCGGTCGGCGCCGTGCTGGTTTGGCAGGGCCGGGTGATTGCCACCGGCCGCAATGCGCCGATTGATGGGCAAGACCCGACGGCCCACGCTGAAATGCTGGCGTTACGCGCTGCTGCCCAGGCCCTGGACAACTACCGGCTCGACGAGTGCGAGCTGTTTGTCACGCTGGAGCCCTGCGCCATGTGTTCTGGCGCCATGCTGCATGCCCGGCTAAAACGCGTGGTGTTTGGTGCGCCGGACCCTAAAACCGGGGCGGCGGGCTCGGTCATCAACCTGTTTGCCAATACGCGGCTGAACCATCAAACGCAGTGGCAGGGCGGGTTGCTGGCCGATCAATGTGGCGCATTGTTGCAAGATTTTTTTCTGCAAAGACGTACCGAGCAGCGCGAACAAGCAAGGGGGAACCACCCTTTGCGCGACGATGCCTTGCGCACGCCCGATCAGGCTTTTGCCGGGCTACCGGGCTACCCGTGGTCGCCGCACTACCTGAGCGACCTGCCTTCGCTGGCCGGCCTGCGCATGCACTACCTGGACGAGGGCGATGGTCAGGGCCTGACTTACCTTTGCCTGCACGGCAATCCGGCCTGGAGCTACCTCTACCGCAAGATGATTCCGGTCTTTCTGCAGGCGGGACATCGGGTGGTGGCTCCCGATTTGATTGGCTTCGGCAAAAGCGACAAACCCAAGAAAGACAGTTTTCACAGCTTCCAGGGGCATCGGCAGAACCTGCTGGAACTGGTGGAGCGGCTGGACCTGCACAACATCGTGCTCGTGGTGCAGGACTGGGGCGGCCTGCTGGGATTGACCTTGCCGATGACTGCACCCGGGCGTTACAAGGGCCTGCTGGTCATGAACACCACCTTGGCCACGGGTGACCAACCGCTGCCTGCGGGCTTTTTGGCGTGGCGCGCGATGTGCGCCAACAATCCGGAGTTTGATGTGGCGCGGTTGTTTGCGCGCGGCAACCCGCAAATGAGCGTTCAAGAGTGCGCCGCCTACAACGCACCATTCCCCGACAAAGGTCATCGCGCCGCGCTGCGCGCCTTTCCTCCGATGGTGCCGGAGTTGGAGGACTCGGACGGTGCGGCTATCTCGCGCCAGGCGCGTGAATTCTGGCGGGAACGCTGGCAAGGTCAGACCTTGATGGCCGTGGGCGCGCAAGACCCGGTGCTGGGGCTGCCGGTGATGCGCCATCTGCAAAAAATCATCAAGGACTGCCCCGAACCGATGGTGCTGCAGCATGCCGGGCATTTTGTTCAGGAGCACGGCGAGGCGATTGCGCGCAGCGCCGTGCGCTTTTTCCACGCATGAGGGGCGGGTGCAGCGGTCCGGTGGCTGCTGAACACGGCTGCCAGCGCCTGCGGGCGTTCCGACCCAGCGGTGGGATACTCCATCCGTGAAGAAACATATCTACATTTATTCCCCCTCCAGCGCGGTGCGCGACAAAGCTGCTTTCAAGCGCGGCGTGATGCGCCTCAAAACACTTGGCTATGACGTGGAGGTTGATGAAGCCGCACTGAGCAGTCACCAGCGGTTTGCCGGGAACGACGAGACCCGCCTGGCCGCCATCGCCCGGGCGGCCGCCAGCGGTGCCGATGTGGCGCTGATATCGCGGGGCGGTTACGGCCTGACGCGCATCCTGCCCGCCATCAACTACAAGGCGCTGGCCAAGGCGGTGTCCAAGGGAACACGTTTTGTCGGCCTGAGCGACTTCACGGCATTGCAGAACGCGCTGCTCGCCAAAACCGGGGCGGTAAGCTGGGCCGGCCCGGCCCTGGGCGAGGACTTTGGAACCGAGAGCCAGCCTGACGACATCATGGAAGCCTGCTTTGACGACCTGATCACAGGGCAGGGCGAAGGCGCCGGCTGGAAATTCCCAAAATCCGCTACCAAATCAGTAGCTTCTGGCGCACTGTCTGAAAAGGTCGAAGAACAATTTAGTGTGAAAAATTCGGTCTTGTGGGGCGGCAACCTGGCGGTGCTGTCTTCACTGGTCGGCACACCGTACCTGCCGTCGGTCAAAGGCGGCATCCTGTTTCTGGAAGACGTACACGAGCACCCTTACCGGCTGGAGCGCATGTTGACGCAGTTGCTGCACGCCGGTGTGCTGGCCCAGCAAAAAGCAGTTGTTCTGGGCCAGTTCAGCAACTACCAACTGGTGCCGCACGACAAGGGCTTCAAACTGGCTTCGGTGGTGGACTGGCTACAAGGACGAATCAAGGCGCCGGTGCTGACCGGTTTGCCTTTTGGTCATGTGGCGACCAAAGTCGTGTTGCCGGTGGGCGCGAAAGTGACGCTGGCCGTCGATGGCCGGAATGCTTTTTTACTCTGGGGCCACAGCCATTGAGCACAAGCCGGGGGAGTCGAAGACCGAAGCTAATGAACAAGTCTCTAAACGGTCAGGGAACTGCGCCGGGAGCCGAGGCTGCCGGGCAGCAGGCCTTCGAACATCTTGGTGATGCTGCCGACCTTCTGGCGGGCAATGACTTCGCCCTGCATGGCCGACAGCACGGCCATCACGTCACCCCTGGCGTACCAGAGACCTTGCGCATCCTGGGCGTAGCGTACCCGCAGTGCGATTTTGGGGTAGTGTTTTTCGCCAAACTCGCCGAGTTCGTTAAGCATGATCTGCCGAATGCTCTCTGTACGATTTTGCAGAACGGCAGAGGTCACTTCGCCACCACTGAGCATGCCCAGTAGACTGCTTTTTAGATGAGGGTTGATCCAACGCATTCGAAGACTTTCAAGTGATGAGTCACGATAAATTGCCCAATTTGATAGATTAAGGCGCTGCGCAAGCGGGTGCAAATGATATTGTTGAGCAACATTAGCAAAAAACAACAAATAAATCAAGATGTTAGTAACCAAATGTCATGTTGATTCTTATTTTGAGTGTTGTTTAATACTTTTGGATTCATTGCTTTTGGCACTGTCAGCGAAAAACCGCCTGATACCCGGTCGGTGAACTATTCACATCCTGCGCCTTTTGTTTTTCAAAAAATTCCTTTGACCTTTGAGAGACGCATGACCAAATACCCTTTCACTACATCAACGGGCAGTGGGTCACGGCGCAATCGGCTGCATCCTTGCCGGTGCATGATTCCAGCACCGGCGGCCTACCTGTCGTCAGCTCAAAGGCGTGGCTGTACGGCGACTACCAATACACCGGCATAGACCCCGCCACCGGGCAACTGATCACCGATGGCGAGTGGTACAGCGATGCGGTGGCGCGTCGTTATGACATTGAGCAAAGGGCTGCGGGCGCCACACCTGCCGCCACCTCCAACAATGGCGCGGCCTTTGGCATCTATCCGAATGTGTTTAACAGCACCCTCATCAACGCCGCGGCCATCAATGACGCGCGCCAGATTGATCGAATCCTTGAGCGCCAGCGAGGCTATTAACTTTTACACCGACGAAAGACCACCATGAACCGTTTCACCGAACCTTCCACCTGGGCCGGCTTCGTGGCACTGTTTCAAGTGGTGGCGACCTTCCTGCCGCCGCAGTATTCATGGATTGCCCACGCCGTCACGGCGGCGGCGGGCTCGGCCGCGGTCGGGTTGCGTGAAGCCCGCTAAACATGAGCGAAGCCCTGCAGATTGCCCTGTTCACCGCCGTTGCGAATGGCTTGGTGACCTGGGGCGTGGTCAGCACAAAGCTGGCCTGGCTGCGCCGCGATGTCGAAAAACTGGAGGAACGCGTGCAAGCTTGCGAAGCCCGCCACCAGTGGAGGCGCGCCGATGACTAAGGCCATCATCCCGACCACGCCGGAATTTTTGCGCGAGGCCCTGATCGTCATCGGCGGCGCGCTGATCGCCGCCTTTGTGCTGTCCCAACTGCCCGCCGTGCGGGCCTACATTCAAAAGAACGTCAGCGGCGGGCCGGGTGGCCTGGGCGGGGTTGGGTGCGACTGCGATACGCACTGACTACCAACCCAGCATCGCTGATCGTGGCGATGCTGGCCAGGCTCTTTAACAATTCAGGGGATTTATTCCCAAAAGCCTTAAACGCCATCGGCAAGGCCCTGACCGGCCCATTCAAAGGGTACTGGCGCTACGTCATTTACGGCGACTGGCGCGCCATTGTGAAGATTGAGCGAAAAGTCCTCATGATTTACGTTTTTGACATCGCCGCCCGCGACAAAATCTACAAATAGCGGTTCACCGGCTCATTGGCCGTGGACTCCATGACGCTGTAACCCCCCGGGATTCATAGAACAGCGCCAGCAGGGCCATCCTGGGGGCTTGGTCAGCGGCTTTCCAGCGTTCCAGCGTCCGGGGCGCCACGTCCAGGTGGCGGGCAATGGCCCCGGTGTCGCTGGTCAGCAGATCGTCAAGCAGGCAGGAAAGCAGCGGTGTGTGGGTTGCTCTGAACATTTTGAGCAGCTTTTCATAATTTTGCATTTGACGTTAAGAATGCGAACCATTTGCGTACATAACGACTTAACATAATATACATCGTGGAATATCAAAAATGGCGGCAAAAAGGTTCGCCAGTGCCGCGCAGACCGCATGGAACATGCCAAACGCTTCCGGGCCATGCTGGCCGACTTGGGCCTCAAACACCCTGACGCGGCGAAGCTCCCTAAAAAGATTTCATCTGCTCACTGTTCGTCCCGTAGCCGACGCACGAAAGTCGTTCGGGGTTGCCAATTCGACAGTGTGGCCAGCGTGACGCTCAGTCCATCGCTGCGTGTATTGCGGTTGATTCAGCGCTTTTGACCGATACGCGTAACAGGGCAATTAATGGAATGGCGGCCAGCGTGATCCACATCATCAATCGGAAATCCTGCAAATAGGCCAGTGTGGCGGCCTGGCGGGTGACTTCGCCATTGATCGCCGCCAGCCCCTCGGGCGTGGTCAGGTTGTAAACGCCGGCCTCGACCGCCTGTTTGAGCGCCAGATTGAACGGGTTGATGGAGTCCGCGAAGGCGGCGTGATTGGCCTGCGTGTTTCGCGAAAGATAGGTAATCACCACCGAAATGCCGATACTGCTGCCGATGTTGCGCATCAGGCTGTACAGGGCCGTGCCTTCGTTGCGGTAGCGCGGCGCCAGGGTAGAAAAGGTGATGGTGGATAGCGGCACGAAGATGAGGCCCAGCCCCAGCCCTTGCGTGACACCGGTGCGCACGATGTCCCAGCCGGTGATGTCCGTGTTGAAGCGGGTCATCTCCCACAGGGACAGGCTGGTCAGGAGGAGGCCCAGGAAAATCTTGTAGCGTACGTCCACCTTGCCGGAGAGCTTGCCCACCGTGATCATGGCGATCATGGTGCCCACGCCGCGCGGGGCCAGCAGATAGCCGACATCGATCACCGGGTAGCCCATCAGGTTATGCATGAAGGGCGGCAGCAAGGCCATCGTCGCGAACAGAATGATGCCGACGATGAAGATGAACAGCAAGCCGACGCTGAAATTTCGATCCTTGAATAAGGCCGGTTCGATAAACGGGTGTTCGTGTGTGAATATGTGGGCGATGAAGAGATAGAGAGCCAGGCCGGCGAGCATCGCCTCGATCACCACTTCCGGGTTGGCGAACCAGTCGAGCGATTCACCGCGATCCAGCATCATCTGGAGCGCACCGATGCCCAGGCTCAGCAGGGCAAAGCCGAGCAAGTCGAACCGCCGTTGACGGTCGATCGGTGTTTCATGCACGAACGCGGCCAGACCGAACCAGGCGAGCAAGCCAAACGGCAGGTTGATGTAAAACACCCAACGCCAGTTGTAATACTCGGTCAGCCAGCCGCCGAGAGACGGGCCGAGAATCGGCCCCACCATCACGCCCACGCCCCACATCGCCATGGCCGAGCCATGACGTTCGGGCGGATAGGTATCGAGCAGTACGGCTTGCGACAGGGGTACGAGACAGGCACCGAAGACGCCTTGCAGCAGGCGAAACAGCACGATCTGCGTCAGGCTCTGCGCTGCGCCGCACAGCATCGACGCCACGGTGAAACCGACCACCGCCCACATGAAGACGCGCTTGCGCCCCAGGCGCGCCGTGAGAAAACCGGTCAGGGGCATGAAGATGGCTGCCGCCACGATGTAAGACGTCAGCACCCAGGAAATCTGGTCCTGGGTCGCGCCCATCGTCCCTTGCATGTGCGGCAGCGCCACGTTGGCGATGGTCGTGTCCAGCGCCTGCATGATGGTCGCCAACATGACCGACAAGGTGACCATGCCGCGGTGTGCACTTTCCGGGTTTTCGGCTGTCGTGGCGGCAGTCATTGCGTTGACTTCAAAGAGAAATCCCAAGCACGCGGCGGCGGCGACCGGTGTCGATTTCGACGGTGGTGCTCAGGCCTGCGCGCAGTTGCGGCATGTTCGGTGCGGCTTCGAGTTTGATCCGTACCGGCACCCGCTGGGCGATCTTGACCCAGTTGCCGGTGGCGTTTTGGGCGGGGATGACCGAGAATTCCGCGCCGGTGGCCGGACTCAGGCTTTCCACCACGCCCTTCCATACCGCGTCGGGGTAGGTATCGACATGAATGGTGACCGCCTGGCCCGGGTGAACGTAGGTGAGATTCGTCTCGGTGAAGTTGGCTTCGACCCACAAATTGCCGCTGACCACCAAGGCCAGCGCCATGGAACCCGCGGCGACATACTGTCCTGGCTTGGGCGGCTTGCTCACGATGCCGGGCAGCGAAGCGCGAACCTCGACCCGCGCCAGATCGAGCCTGGCTTGTTCCAGTTCGGCCTGTGCGACGCGAAAGCCCGGGTGGCGCTCGACTGGCGCATCGACGCTGCCGCCCAAGGTTTCCGCGATGCGCTTCAGGTCCTGCGTCAAGGCGCCAATTTGCTGCCCGGCAAGGTCGGTGCTTTGCCTCGCATCGTCGAACCTGGATGCCGAGATGAAATTCTTTGCCACCAAATCGGCCTGCCGCCGCTGGTCATTCTGGGCAAAGGCAAGTTTGGTTCGCGCGAGGGTGATTTCCGCCTGTTTCGCGCGGTAACTCGCTTTAAGTGCTGCCAGATCGGTGCGCACTTGCGCCAGTTTGGCTTCGGCTTTGGCCACCGCCACCTGAAACGGCGCGGGATCGAGCCGGAACAGCGCTTGGCCGGCAATGACGGACTGGTTTTCATCAACCAGCACTTCCGTGACCGTGCCGGACACCTGCGCACTGACCGGCACCTTGTCCGCCTTGATATAAGCATTGTCGGTTTCGACGTAACGCCCGCTCTTGAGGTACACGACCCCGACCGCCAACGCGGCGATGAGTGGCACCACCACCAGCAGGATCAACCGTTTCAAGCGGCGCTTGGACGGACGAGCTGTTTCGGCGGTGATCGATGTTTCGTTGCTGGCTGGGGCATCATGACTCATGAACAAGCGACTCCGGGGATAGCGTTCTTTCTCAGGTTTTTTCTCATCGCGACGACAGGTTGTCGCGCATCTTGCGCAGGACGAAAGAAAAAATGACGGCTTGTTGTTCGTCGAGATCGCGCAGGGCATCGGCCTGGATCGCCGTAGCAACCTGTCTGATGGCGGCCAGATGGGAAGCGGCGGCAGGCGTCAAGAACATCCGATATGCCCGCCGATCTGCGGGATCGGCGCGACGTTCGACCAATCCGGCATCCGCCAACTGGTCAATCAAGCGGGCGAGCGTGATGGGCTGCACTTCCAGCATGTCCGCCAGATCGACTTGGCGAACACCCTCATGGCGGGACACGTGAACGAGCGCCCGCGCCTGAGCCAGAGTGAGAGAGCTGCCCGCCAGGCGTTGCTGGAAGGCCCTTCGCATCAATCGAGAAACGTCCGCCAACAGAAAACCAAGACTGTCTTGTCGTAATTCCATAAATCGCCATCATATTATGTGCAATGCTTATTATATTATTGCGGTACGATAACTGTCGCGATGTGTTTAAAACAATGCGGTCATGCTTATCCGTCCGAAACGAGTTCCGGTTGGGGGTAAGGGCATGCGGCAGCCCGCACGGTCAATGGAGTAAATTCTCCCCTTGGACCCTTGCGCATGATTGAAAAAATGATTCCCCTCGCAGACATTCGCTACGTAGCGCGTGTGCCGCATATTCCTGCACAACTGCAGGCACCCACCGGCCTGCTGCGCGACACCCTGGGCCGGCCCTTGCGCGACCTGCGCATCAGCGTGACCGACCGCTGCAATTTTCGCTGCAGTTATTGCATGCCCAGCGAGGTGTTCAGCAAGGATTATTCGTTTTTGCCGCAAAGCTCCTTGCTCAGTTTCGAAGAAATCACCCGGCTGGCGCGGATTTTTGTCGCGCATGGGGTGGAAAAAATCAGGCTGACCGGCGGTGAGCCTTTGCTGCGCAAGCACCTCGAAGTGCTGATCGAGATGCTGGCCTCATTGCGAACGCCGCATGGCAAGCCGCTGGACATCACGCTGACGACCAATGGCTCACTGCTGGCGAAAAAAGCGCAGGCCCTGAAAGACGCGGGCCTGCAGCGTGTCACCGTCAGCCTGGACGGGCTGGACGACGCGGTTTTCCGGCGCATGAATGACGTCGATTTCCCGGTCGCCGATGTGCTCAAGGGCATTGCAGCGGCGCACAAGGTGGGCCTGGCGCCGCTCAAGGTCAACATGGTGGTCAAACGCGGCACCAACGACGCCGAGATCATTCCGATGGCCAGACACTTCCGCAACTCAGGCGTGGTGCTGCGTTTCATCGAATACATGGACGTGGGCGCCACCAACGGCTGGCGCATGAACGAGGTGTTGCCGTCAGCCCAGGTGATTGAGCGCCTGCAGGCGGAATTTCCGCTGGAGGCGATGGGCGCCAACTATCCCGGCGAGACCGCCGAGCGCTGGCGTTACCTTGATGGTGCCGGTGAAATCGGCGTGATCAGCAGCGTGACCCAGGCCTTTTGCGGCGACTGCAACCGGGTCCGGCTGTCGACCGAAGGCAAGCTGTTTCTGTGCCTGTTCGCCAGCCAGGGGCACGACTTGCGCGCCCTGCTGCGCAACAACGATTCTTCGGACGAACAGATTTCCGGCGCCGTCGCCCACATCTGGCAGGGCCGCAGCGATCGTTACTCCGAGCTGCGCGCGGCGCTGCCGCCGGACAGCGCTGACCTCCCGAGCAACGGCGCGCGGCGGGTCGAGATGAGCTACATAGGCGGCTAGATATATGGCCCCCACGCTTGTCACTTCGTGTACTGCGCTGCCCCCCGCGGGGGCTGTTTCGCCTAGGGGCGGCCCGTCGGCGGAACTGGCCCCCACGCTTGTCACTTCGTTTGGAACTCCATGATAGACACCATCGACGGCGCTGAAATCACCGGGGTGATCCTCGCGGGCGGACGCGGCTCGCGCATGGGCGGCGCCGACAAGGGTTTGCAAAATTTCAACGGCGTGCCACTGGCCCTGCACACCCTGCTGCGGCTGCAGCCCCAGGTCGGCGAAGTAATGATCAACGCCAACCGCAACCTGGTGGTTTACGAATCCTTTGGCGCGCCGGTCTGGCCCGATGCGGCTGGCCTGGGCGAGTTTCCCGGGCCGCTGGCCGGATTTCTGACGGGGCTGGAACGCTGCGAAACGCCCTACCTTCTGACCGTGCCCTGCGACACGCCGCTTTTCAGTGAAGACCTGGCGGCCCGGCTGGCGCAAGCACTGGCGCGCGACAAGGCCGACGTTGCCATGGTCGCCGCCCCCGAGGAAGACGGGACGCTGCGGCAGCAACCGGTGTTCTGCCTGCTGCGCACCCGCCTGCTCGAAAGCCTGATGCAGTTCACCGCCGGCGGCGGACGCAAGATCTATGCATGGACAGCGCGGCACAAGACCGTGCCGGTCCCGTTCAACCTGCCAGGTGACGACCCGCGCGCTTTTTTCAACGCCAACACGCTGGCGCAGTTGCACCAGTTGGAAGCCTTGAGGCCGTGAAGAGCATTGCGCAAATTGCGGCCGGGCTTCCGGGCTACGACCCGCAAGCCCTGAGCGCCGACGATGTGCTGCGTTTTCTGTCCTCCCTGGCGGAGCCGGTTCAGGACAGGGTTGAACTACCATTGTTTGACGCCCTGGGCCGGGTGCTGGCGGCCGATGTGGTCTCGCCTGTTGACGTGCCGCCGCACGACAACTCGGCCATGGATGGTTATGCCTTCGATGGCGCGCAACTGGCGGCGGGGACGGCGCTTGGCCTGAAAGTGGTGGGCACGGCGCTGGCCGGCAAAGCCTGGCAGGGCACGGTTCAGGCCGGCGAGTGCGTGAAGATCATGACCGGCGCCATCATGCCGGCCGGGCTGGACACCGTGGTGCCGCAGGAGTTTGTCAGCATGGAGGGGGGGCGCATCACCCTGCCCGCCCAACTTCTGAAGCCCGGCGACAACCGCCGGCTGCGCGGCGAGGACTTGCGGCAAGGCCGGCCGGCGCTTTTGAAAGGGGAGCTGCTCACGCCTGCCCGTCTTGGACTGGCGGCCTCTTTGGGCTTGAGAACCGTGACCACCTGGCGCCCGCTGCGGGTGGCCTACTTTTCCACCGGCGACGAAATCCTGTCGCTGGGCGAGCCGCCGCGCGAAGGCGCGGTGTACGACAGCAACCGCTACACGGTGTTCGGCATGCTCAGGCGGCTGGGCTGCGAGGTGCTGGACCTGGGGGTGGTGCGCGATGACCCGGCGCTGCTGGAAGCCGCATTTGCCCGCGCGGCCGAGCAAGCCGACGCCATCATCACCTCGGGCGGCGTCAGCGCCGGTGAAGCCGACTTCACCAAGACCATGATGAAAAAGCTCGGCGACGTGGCCTTCTGGAAAATTGCGATGCGCCCCGGGCGTCCGATGGCCGTGGGCCGCATCATCAAGGGAGCGAGCAACAGCAATGGCCGTTTCGCCGCCGGGCCGCCCCAAGGCGAAACAGCCCCCTCGGGGGGCAGCGAACCACACGAAGTGGGGAGCGTGGGGGCCATATTGTTCGGTCTGCCCGGCAACCCGGTCGCCGTGATGGTGACCTTCCTCGCTTTTGTGCGCCCGGCCCTGCTGCAGATGATGGGTTGCAGCGCGTCGGCAGCGCCGCTGCTCAAGGCCCGCAGCCTGGAGCACATCCGCAAAAAGCCGGGGCGTACCGAGTACCAGCGCGGCACCGTCAGCACCGCGGCCGACGGTTCGCTGCAGGTCAAAACCACCGGCAATCAGGGCTCGGGCGTGCTCAGTTCCATGGCCCAGGCGAACGGCCTGATCGTGCTGCCCCACGGCCTGGGCAGCGTGGCGCCCGGTGATGAGGTGAATGTGATGATGTTTGACGGCGTGCTGTAAGTTGCGCGCGTGCGCCCTTCGGGTGCAGTTCCACTCCAGCGCTTTTCCAAAGAGGAAGGGAGCAACGCAAACGACCCGATTTCGCTATAAAGCGTTATTTGGCGATGTATTCCGGCTGCTCTTTGGCCTCGGCCTTGTTGGCGCCCGGTATTTTCTTGCGGGCAAACAGCGAATACATGGTGGGCACGACAAACACGGTCAGTAGCGTGCCCAGCGACATGCCGCCGACGATGACCCAGCCGATCTGGACGCGGCTTTCTGCGCCGGCACCCGTGGCCAGCGCCAGTGGCAAGGCGCCCAGCACCATGGCGCCGGTGGTCATCAGAATCGGGCGCAGGCGCTGCGACGAAGCCTTGATCAAGGCGTCAACCATTTCCATGCCTTGAGCGCGCAACTGGTTGGTGAACTCGACAATCAGAATGCCGTGCTTGGTGATCAGGCCGACCAGCGTGATCAAGCCGATCTGCGAATACACATTGAGCGAGCCGCCCGACCACTTGAGCGCCAGCAGCGCGCCAATCATCGACAGCGGCACCGACAGCATGATCACCAGCGGATCAATGAAGCTCTCGAACTGCGCGGCCAGCACCAGAAAGATGAACAGCAGCGCCAGCACGAACACGATCGCCAGCGCGCCCTGCGAGTTCCTGAACTCGCGCGAGGTGCCATTGAGATCGGTGGTGTAGCCGGGCTTGAGCACCCTGGCCGCCGTCTGGTCCATGAAGCTCAAGGCCTGCCCCAGAGAATAGTCGGGCGAGAGGTTGGCCGTGATCGTGGCCGAGCGGCGCTGGCCGAAGTGGTTGAGTTCGCGCGGTGCCACACTTTCCTGCACCTTGACCAGGCTGGAGAGCGGAATCATGGTGTCGTTGCGCCCGCGCACATAAATGCCGTCAATATCCTCCGGCGTGGTGCGTCCGCTGGCCTGGGTCTGCACAATCACGTCGTACTGTTCGGCATCGCGTTTGTAGCGCGTTACGTTGCGCCCGCCCAGCATGGTCTCCAGCGCCTTGGCCACCACCTCTACGCTCACGCCCAGATCAGCCGCCTTGTCGCGATTGACTTCGATGCGCAGCTCGGGCTTGTTGAGCCTCAGGTCCACGTCGGGCGACTGGATGCCGGGATTTTTGGCGATTTCATCCATCATCTGGCGCACCACCAGGCTGAGGTTCTGGAAGCTGTCCGAGGTCTGGATCACAAAATTGACGGGCCGCTCACGAAAGCCCTGCCCCAGCGAGGGCGGCGTGATCGGGAAGGCCGTCACGCCGGGCAGGCTGTTGAACCTGGGCTGCATTTCGCGCGCCATCTCCAGTGTGCTGCGTTTGCGGTCTGCCCAGTCCACGGTACGGTACACCACGCTGGCCTGCGACACGGTAGGGTTGCCTACGCTGGCAAAAATGCGGTCGAACTCCTTGTAAGGCAGGCCTATTTTTTCCAGTTCCAGCGCATAGCGGTTGGTGTACTCGAGCGTGGCGCCATCGGGCGCGGTGACTGTGGCGAGAATCGTGCCGCGGTCTTCCAGCGGCGAGAGCTCCCGCTTCATGCCGGGCAAGACCAGCGCAATCGCCAGCGCGCAGAAGAGCATCACGCCGACCACGATCCAGCGCGCCTGCAGTAGGGTGTTTTGGAGTCTGGCGCGCATGCCCTGCCCGTGCGCTGCCGGCTGATAACGGCTCGTCACCACCCAGCGCAAGGTTCGCCCATAGCGCTCGGACAGCGCCGTCAGCCAGCGCTCCATGGACCGGTCAAACCAGTTGGGCCGGGGATTGTGCTTGAGCAACTGCGAACACATCATGGGCGTGAGGGTCAGGGCCACGACGCCCGACACCACCACCGCACCGGCAAGGGCCAGCGCAAACTCCACGAACAATCGCCCGGTGCGTCCCGGCGTGAAGGCCAGCGGCGCATACACCGCCACCAGCGTGGCCGTCATGGTGACCACGGCAAAGCCGATTTCCCGCGCGCCCTTGATGGCCGCCGAAAACGGCTCCAGGCCCTCTTCGATGTGCCGGAAAATATTCTCCAGCATCACGATGGCGTCGTCCACCACCAGCCCGATCGCCAGCACCAGCGCCAGCAGCGTGAGCGTGTTGATGGTAAAGCCCGCCAGTGCCATCAGGGCAAACGTGCCGACCAGACTCACGGGAATCGTGACGATGGGAATGATGGAGGCCCGGAAGGTGCGCAAAAACACAAAAATCACCAGCGCCACCAGCGCCACCGCTTCGGCAATGGTGGTGTAGACATTCTTGACGGAGCGGTCGATAAACACCGAATTGTCATTGGCCACGTCGATGGTCATGCCGGCCGGCAAGTCCGTTCGCAGCCGGGGAATCATCTCGCGCACGCCCTTTGAAAGCACCAGCGGGTTGGCCGTCGCTTGCCGGATCACGCCGACGGCAACCGCCTCGCGGCCATTGAGACGCACCGCGCTGCGCTCGTCGGCCGCGGCTTCCTCCACCCGCGCCACATCACGCAGCTTGACGGGGAAACCGTTGACATTCTTGATCACGATCTCGGAAAACTGGGCCGGGCGCACCAGGTCGGTCTGCGAGGTGACGCTGAATTCACGCTGCTGCGATTCAATGCGGCCGGCCGGCAACTCCAGGTTGCTGCGGCGAATGGCGTCTTCGACGTCCTGCGTGGTCAGCTTGTAGCCCGCGAGATTGCCGGGGTCCAGCCAGACCCGCATCGCGTATTTGCGCTCACCGAAGATGCGCACATCGGCGACACCGGTCACGGTTTGCAGGCGCGACTTCACCACCCGGTTGATCAGGTCGTTGATCTGCAAGCGAGAAAGGGTATCGCTGCTGAATGCCAGAAAAATCACGGGAAAGGCATCGGCCTCGACCTTGGCGATCACCGGTTCTTCAATCGCCTGCGGCAGGCGATTGCGCACGCGCGAGGTCCGGTCGCGCACCTCCGCCGCTGCGGCATCCGCATCCTTTTCCAGCCGGAAACGCACCGAAATCTGGGCCTGTTCGGCCCGGCTGATGGAGGTGATGACATCCACCGCGTCGATGCCGGCAATCGAGTCTTCCAGCGGCTTGGTGACCTGCGACTCGATCACCTCGGCCGAAGCGCCGGCGTACCGGACGCTGACGGTGACCACCGGTTCATCGATTTTGGGGTATTCGCGCACCGCCAGGCGGCTGAAACTCACCGCGCCAACCAGCACGATCAGCAGGGACAGCACGGTGGCCAATACCGGACGGCGTATGGAAACTTCAGCGAGTTGCATGGGAGACTGTCGCGTGACTCAGGTTAAAACGCAGGCAAAATCACGCATTGCCGCAAGGATGCGCCCTGGAGGGCCATGGCGGGGAGCGGGTCGCCGGGCGCTCAGTCGGCGCCGTTGGAACAACGCTGGCCGACGCGGCGGCGGATGCTGGACGGGCAGTACCTGCACCTGCCAGGTCCACCACCGTGACCACCGTGCCGTCACGCTGCACGCGCTGCTGACCGGTCGTCACCACGGTGTCGCCAGGCGCCAGCCCTTCGAGAATTTCCACCTTGCCCGGGCTGCGAAAACCCACTTTGACCTCGACACGCTGGGTCGTTCGGGTTTTCTCGTTTGGCCCTTCGAGCAGCTTGATGACGAATTGCCGGCCGCCCTGCGGGACGATGGCCTCTTCGGGAATCACACGGGCATTGTCGCGCACGCCAAAGATCGGGTTGACCCGTGCAAACATGCCGGGACGCAACTGCAACTGGCGGTTATCGATGCAGCCCCGAATGCCGACGGAGCGTCCGCTGGCGTCGATCAGCGGGTCAATCGCCTGGATCTGTGCCGCGTATTTGCGCCCAGGCAACGCATCGATTTCCAGCAGCGCCGTCTGACCGCGCCTGACCTTGTTTTGAAAACGTTCGGGCAGCCTGAAATCAACAAACATGGCTTCGATGTCTTCGATGTTGACAATATCGGCGCCGTCCTTGAGGTAGTCACCGACATTGACCAGGCGGATACCGGCAATGCCGTCAAAAGGCGCAATGATTTTCAGCCGCGCCGCTGTGGCCTTCGCCAGCGCCAGCCTGGCCTGGGCCACCTGCAGGTTGGCCGCGCTTTCATCGAGCGAGCGCTGGCTGACGAAGTTTTGCGCGACCAGCTCCTGGTTGCGCTTTTGATTGGCCTGGGCAATCGACAGCTCGGCCTGGGCTTGCTGAACCTGCGCCAGCGGCAACTGGTCGTCAAACTGCACCAGCAACTGCCCCTTGTACACGCGCTGGCCGTCGGTGAAATTGAGCCGGGTAATGCGTCCGCTGACCTCGGGACGCAGCACCACACCCCGGCGCGAACGCAAACTGCCCACCGCCTGGGTGTCGTCCGTCAGCCGGGCGAGCTCTACCCTGGCGGCTTCGACCGCCGGCGGTTTGCCGCCTGCGGGGCCGCTGACCGCGCCCTGCGCCGGGGCGGCTGCCTGGGACGAAGCGCCGACCGTACCGGTGTCAGGAGGTTTGGGCTTCTGGTACCACCATGCCGCACCGGACGCCGCCGCAATACCCGCTACCGCAACGACTGTGTAAATTGTTTTTGATGTCATGGAGAGGAGGAACTTGTCATGAAAGGCTGCAAAGTTCCAATGTACCAGCAGGCCGTCTGGCTGGCGCAAGCTGGGGGCCGCCGGACGGCCACTTCCCCGTCGGATTGACGTCGCCTTTACACTCGCGCCCCGCGCCTTGGGCCGGACTCAGTTCAGGCCCAGTTCAGGCGTGCGGAGTTTGAGGGCGAAGTACTCTGAAACAACATGGCTGGCACCGGCACTGATCCAGCAGAACCAGGCGCTCCACAACACATGGCTCATGTAGTGCGCGCCGCGGATCTGCTGCACCAGACCCAGTGCAAAACCAGCGAACAACGCCGCGCCCAGCCACCAACGCGCCTGTCTCTGGGCCTTGTCGTGCAGGCAGAAGTAGCCCGCGATAAAAGCAAAGCCGGTGGAGGCATGGCCCGCCGGAAAGCAGTGTCCGCCACCGCCATCGGGTACGCCCCACAGCCAGTGCGGCACGTAGCGGGCCGGTCCCCCGAATTCCGTCAGGTCCCACGGGCAACTGCTCAAGCTCGATTGCTTGAGCATGGCAATCACCAGCAGCGTCACCAAAATGCCCAGCACCAGCCGGATACGCTGGCCACGGCTCAAGCGCTTGAGCACCCCCACCGGCCAGCGGATCGCCACAGTCAGCAGGATCACCAGCAGCCAGCCGAGGCTGCGCGCACCCTCATGCAGAGGCCCCGCCAGCAGCCAGTGGTGCTGCCATGCAAAACCGTGGACTGAGCCAAACCAGCGGGCCATGGGCATGTCGAGCTGGAGCGCGTCCCAAAACAGCAATAGGGCCAGGCCGGCCAGCGTCCAGAAACTCCAGCGCTGAATTTGCTTGAGCGGCATTCGTCGGTATCACAGAAAAAGGACAAATGCCAAGATAGCCCGACCCGACTTAAGTCATCCTTAACGACTTTTTCAAGGGCCCTGCCGGGCCTTTGACAAGGCCATGTCAACGCCTTTGTTGGCCAGCACATCGGCCCGCTCGTTGCCGGGATCGCCGTCATGGCCCCGGACCCATATCCATTCGATCTTGTGGCCGCTGCCGGTGACCAGTGCGTCAAGTTTTTGCCAGAGGTCGACATTTTTCACCGGCTGTTTGGCGGCCGTGCGCCAGCCCCTGGCTTTCCAGCCGGCAATCCACTCGGTCATGCCCTTGAGCACGTACTGGCTGTCCACATGCAGCGTCACGCGGCAGGGGCGCTTGAGCGCGGCCAGCGCTTCGATCACGGCGGTCATCTCCATGCGGTTGTTGGTCGTACTCATTTCGCCGCCAAACAGTTCCTTGACGTTGCCTGCGGTGGTCAGCAGAACGCCCCAGCCGCCCGGCCCCGGGTTGCCCTTGCAGGCGCCGTCGGTATAAATCACCACAGGGTGTGCTGCGGTCGGTGTCAATTCAGTCATGCGTCAAGGGAGTCCATGGTTGCGATGGTCGGGAAAGATGAAAAGATCAAAAAGAGTCAGGACGCCGCACCTGGTTGGCAATGACCGCCGGCGCAGTGGCCGTTGCCTTCTGCGCTTTCCAGTTGGATTCCAGCAGCCGCATGCCGCGCACCCGTTTGACGGCCACCAGAAAATACAGCGCACCGAAAATCGGCCACCAGCGTTCGCCCATCTTGTCCATCCAGGGAAAACGCTCCAGCGATACCCGGCTGCTGACGGCCGGGCGGTAGCAGCCGAACTGGCCCGACTCGACCTCAAAACTCAGGAGCCGCAGCCAGTCGCGCAGCCGCCAGTAGCCGATGAATTCACCGGCTTCCGGCAAAAACGGCTTGCCATAACCCAGGCGCCGGTAAAAGTGCGCGCGCCGCTGCCGCAAGCCCCACAAACTGGCCGGGTTCAGGCCGCTGATGACCACCCGACCCTCGGGCACCAGCACACGCTCGACTTCGCGCAGCGTCGCATGGGGGTCGCGGCTGAGCTCCAGCGTGTGCGGCAACAACACCAGGTCCAGGCTGCTCTCGGGAAACGGCAAGGCGGCCGAATCGGTCAGCAGCGCCACGCGCGGGGAACTTGTGGCCGACGCGCGGGTCACATCGTCGTTTGCTGCAGGAGATGGCAGATTGCCGGAGAGCCCCGCGTCGACGCCCCCCTGCAGCGCCAGCCACTTGTGCGGCATGCGGTTGCCGCGCAGCGCGTCCAGTTCGGGCAGACCCAACTGCAGCGCATGGTAGCCAAACATGTCCGCGACGGCCTGGTCGAACCGCTCACGCTCCCACGCCAGCAGATACTCGCCGGGCGGGGTTTTGAACCAGTCTGTGAAACCTATAATTTGTGAGCCCATCAAGACCGCTGCATGTACTTAATTCCCATTCCTGCGTTCAACGACAATTACCTCTGGCTGCTGCACGACGGCAGGCGCGCCGCAATTGTCGATCCGGGCGATGCCCAGCCCGTGCTTCGTGCGCTGCAGGAAAACGCACTGCAATTGGAGTCGATTCTAGTCACGCACCATCACCATGACCATATCGGCGGCGTAGCCGCGCTGCACGAGGCCACCGGGGCCACGGTGTTTGGCCCGGCCCGCGAGCGCATTCCCGAGCCTTTCACGCGGCTCGAAGACGGCGACACGGTGCAAGTGCTGGGGCTGGATTTTCAGGTGCTCGACGTACCGGGGCATACCGCCGGTCACATTGCATTTTTCTGTTCCAACGTTGATGGCCACCCCCTGCTCTTTTGCGGCGACACGCTGTTTTCCGGCGGTTGCGGGCGTCTCTTTGAAGGTACACCGGCGCAAATGCTGGCCTCGCTGGACCGGCTGGCGGCCCTGCCCGCTGACACCCGCGTGTGCTGCACCCATGAATACACGATGAGCAATCTGCGTTTTGCACTGGCGGTAGAACCTGACAACACCGAGCTGATTGGTTACCATGCCTACTGCGCCAGTTTGAGGGCCCATGGGCAGCCGACCTTGCCCACATCCATGGCCAGGGAGTTGCTGATCAACCCTTTTTTGCGTACCCGACAAGCCACTGTGATGGCCGCAGCCAGAGGCTTTGATCCGGCGGCCCATGACGACGCTACCTTATTTGCTGCCATCAGGCAGTGGAAGAACCAATTCAAATGACCGACCCGCAGCGACTGTTCCCCTCCCCTGCCCGAGCCGCGTGGCCGATGTCCCCGCTAAAAACCCTCTGCCTCACCCTGGCTGTTGCGGTGCTCGCAGGCTGCGCCAGCACCGGCATGCCCGGCGACCCTGTACTGAACGGTTCGACGGCCACCGAGCCTGCTGTCACCCCCCTTTTTCCGCGCGGCCCGCTGGCGCCGATTGGCCGTGCGCAGGCCGCGTCCGGCGCGGTCGCCTCGCTGCAGGTGCCGGCAGACTTGTGGGATCGCATACGCCGCGGCTTCGCCATGCCCAACCTCGAAGGCGAACTGGTGACCGACCGCGAGCAGTGGTACACCAGCCGGCCAGACTACATCCTGCGCATGACCGAACGCTCCAGCAAATATCTTTTTCACATTGTTGAAGAACTTGAGCGGCGCAACATGCCGACCGAACTGGCGCTGCTGCCTTATATTGAAAGCGCCTTCAACCCGCAAGCCGTCTCCAGCGCCAAGGCCGCCGGCATGTGGCAGTTCATGCCGGCTACCGGAAAGTACTTTGACCTGAAGCAAAATGCCTTCCGCGACGACCGCCGCGATGTGCTGGCCTCGACCCGCGCCGCGCTCGATTACCTGCAAAAACTGTATGGCATGTTCGGCGACTGGCACTTGGCGCTGGCCGCCTACAACTGGGGCGAAGGCAGCGTGGGCCGCGCCATCGCCAAAAACCAGAAACTGGGTCTGGGCACCACCTACCAGGACCTGCGCATGCCCGACGAAACGAGGCTGTATGTGCCCAAGCTCCAGGCGGTCAAAAACATTGTCGCCAATCCGCAGGGTTTTCGCGCCGAATTGCCGCTGATTGAAAACCACCCCTACTTCCAGCAAGTCCCGATCACCCGCGACATCGACGTGGCGCTGGCCGCCAAACTGGCCGATGTGCAGATCAACGACTTCAAGGCCCTCAACCCTTCGGCGCACCGCCCGGTGATTCTGGCGGCAGGCACGCCCCTCATCCTGCTGCCCTGGGACAACGCGAAGGTGTTTCAGCGCAACTTCGAGGCGTACACCCAGGGCCAGTACGCCAGTTGGACGGCCTGGACCGCGCCCACCACCTTGAGCGTCGGAGCCGCGGCCAGGCGCGTCGGCATGAGTGAGGCCGACCTGCGCGGCGTCAACAACATTCCGCCGCGCATGCTGATCAAGGCAGGCTCGACGCTGCTGGTGCCGCGCACGGCCCGAATGGACACCGATGTAACCAGCCATGTCGCCGACAACGCCCAGATGACGCTGGCGCCGGAAATCGTGACGCGCCGCAGCACCGTCAAGGCCCGCAAGGGCGAAACCGTGGCCAGCATCGCCAAGCGTTATGGGCTGAGTGCCGCCAGCGTGGCCGAATGGAACCAGGTCAGCGCGGCTGCCGCTTTCAAGCTGGGGCATCAGGTGGTGGTGTTTCTGCCGGTCAAGGTCGGCAGCGCCGGGAAATCGTCGGGGCGCAGCAAGATCAAGGCGGTCCGGCGCAGCCCGGGCAAAATCGTGATCAAGAGCAAAAAGTACTAGGGAAGCGCGGATTTATTCGTCGTGGATTCCCGGCGCTTGGCTTGGGATGGGCTGCAAGGCGCAATTTGCAGCCAATAGCCGTAGCTATTGGCAAAAATTGCAACGCCGCAGACCGCCCAAGCCAGGGGATCGGGGGCCGC
>JAURVI010000030.1 GCA_030655515.1 Polaromonas sp.
CGATCTGATGATGGTGGTCGGCAAGAAAATCGAGGAACTGATCGCGCGGCTCGCGCAAAAGGCGCGCGCTGCCGGCATCCACCTGGTGCTGGCGACGCAGCGCCCCAGTGTCGATGTGATCACCGGCCTGATCAAGGCCAACATTCCTACCCGTTTGTCTTTCCAGGTCAGCAGCAAGATCGACAGCCGCACCATCCTCGACCAGATGGGCGCCGAAGCGCTGCTGGGCATGGGTGACATGCTTTACATGCCCAGCGGCACCGGTTTCCCGGTCCGCGTGCATGGCGCTTTTGTCAGCGATGACGAAGTGCATCGCGTCGTCGCCTACCTCAAGCAGCAGGGCGAACCCAACTACATCGACGGTGTGCTCGAAGGCGGCAGCGTCGAGGGGGGGGACGACCTGCTGGGCGATGGGGCAGGCGGCGGCGAGGGCGACAAAGACCCGATGTACGACCAGGCCGTCGAGATCGTGCTGAAGAACCGCAAGGCCTCCATCTCGCTGGTGCAGCGTCACCTGAAAATTGGCTACAACCGGGCCGCCCGCCTGCTTGAAGAGATGGAAAAATCAGGCATGGTCAGCGCCATGTCGGGCAGCGGGCAGCGCGAGATTCTGGTGCCTGCACGGGCGGAGTGATTTTTTTGAAACATCTCATCGCTATAGTTTTGGTAGCTTCTTGCGCTCTTTCCGCAAGGGCAGACGGCCTGGAAAGCCTGGAAGCTTTTGTCAAAAACACCAAAAGCGGGCGTGCCGACTTCACCCAGGTTGTCACGGCACCGGCCAGAGAGGGCCAGAACGCGCGCAGCAAGACGTCGAGCGGCACGTTTGAATTTTCCCGGCCCAACCGCTTCAAGTTCCTCTACAAGAAACCGTTCGAGCAAAGCATCGTGGCCGATGGTCAGACCCTGTGGCTGTATGACGTGGACCTGAACCAGGTCACCGCGCGCAAGCTCACGCAGGTGCTCAATGGCACGCCGGCCGCCGTGATTGCGGCCGCCGCGGACATCAAGGCGCTGCAGGCCGACTTCACGCTGGTGGCCCAGCCGGACCGGGACGGCCTCGAATGGGTGCGGGCCACACCCAAAACCAAGGACGGCCAAGTGCAGAGCATCTCCGTGGGTTTCAAAAGCACCAACAAAGGCAGCGAGCTGGCCGTGCTGGAAATCCTCGACAGCTTCGGCCAGCGTTCAGTGATGAGATTCAGCCAGTTCGAGGTCAACCCGACCCTTGGTGCCGCCAGCTTCCAGTTCAAGCCGCCGGCCGGTGCGGACGTGATTCGCCAGTAAAGCATTGCAGCAGCGCTTGTGTGGTTAACGCGGGACGTTATTAACGTCCCGCGTTGATACTAAAACACGGCGATCAAGAGCTTCAAATGCAAGGACACACAGGCACTCTTTCTCGGTCAACGTGTTCGTCGCTGGGTGAACATTGAGCGACCTGCGCTGCGAAAGCTTGAACAACTTGACTGGTCAACGGTTTTGGAAGATTTGCGTGTGCCCCCGGGTAATCAACAGGAAATGTTCAAGAGTAATCGCAAGAGGCAGCACAGCGTTCGCATCAACGATCAATGGCGTGTGTGCTTCGTTTGGACGTTGAAAGGTCCGAAGAACATTGAGATCGTGGATTACCACTGAAGGAGATTGAGAATGCGAACTGTTGCCCCTGTTTCTCCCGGCGAAATGCTGGATGAAGAATTCTTGAAGCTGCTTGGCCTGACGAAGTACCGTTTAGCCAAGGACATTGGGGTTCCCCCGCAACGTATCGGAGATATCGTCGCGGGCAAGCGGGCCGTTATAGCAGACACCGATCTGCGGCTGTGCCGGTATTTTGGGCTCAGCGATGGATGGTGGCTCCGAGGTCAAGCCAACTTCGACACGGCCATCGCCCGCGAAGCCATGGGCGAAACTCTGTCGCGTATTGCCCGTTGTCAACTGTTGCCTGCCTGAGCAAGCGTGATATTTGCGGTTGGCCTCACCAGAGTCAGGTTTTAACGCCAGCACCTGAGCGAGCGTGTTCCCCGCACTGTTCGCGATACGCCACAATATCGCCAATGAACGCGGCATCCCCTAATCACCAACCCCTGGCCGAACGCCTGCGCCCGCGGACCCTCGGCGAGGTCATCGGCCAGCAGCACCTGCTGGCCGATGACATGCCGCTGCGCATGGCCTTTGAGTCCGGCCAGCCGCACAGTTGCATTTTGTGGGGTCCGCCCGGCGTCGGAAAAACCACGCTGGCCCGCCTGATGGCCCGCAGTTTCGACGCGCACTTCATCACCATCTCGGCGGTGCTCGGCGGCGTCAAGGACATCCGCGAGGCCGTCGAGCAGGCCAGCATCTGGCAGGGCCAGGGCAAACGCACGATGGTGTTTGTCGATGAGGTGCATCGCTTCAACAAATCCCAGCAGGACGCCTTCTTGCCGCACGTGGAAAGCGGCCTGTTCACCTTCATAGGCGCCACCACCGAGAACCCCTCGTTTGAAGTCAACTCCGCCTTGCTGTCGCGTGCGGCGGTGTATGTGCTGCAGCCGCTCGCCGACGAAGATTTAAAGAAAATCATCGCCAAGGCTCTTTCAGAACAGGCGCTACCGGCGATCAAAAACATAGCCGCCGAAGCCGCCGACCGGCTCGTGGCCTATGCCGACGGGGATGCCCGGCGCCTGCTCAACACCCTGGAATCGCTAGCTGTCGCCGCCCGGCAGGAAACAAAAGGAAAAGGCGGCAGCGTCGAAGTCACCGAGACCTGGCTGCTCAAGGTGCTGGGCCAGCAACTGCGCCGCTACGACAAGGGCGGCGAAGTTTTTTACGACACGATCTCGGCGCTGCACAAATCAGTGCGCGGCTCCGACCCGGACGCCGCGCTGTACTGGCTGGTACGCATGCTCGACGGTGGGGCCGAGCCCAAATACATGGCGCGGCGCCTGATCCGCATGGCCAGCGAAGACATCGGCCTGGCCGACCCGCGCGCCCTGCGGCTGGCGCTGGATGCCGCCGAGGTCTACGAGCGGCTTGGCTCGCCCGAAGGGGAACTGGCGCTGGCCGAATGCGTGATCTATCTCGCGGTCGCGCCCAAGTCCAACGCGGTGTACAAGGCGTTCAACGAGGCCAGGGCATTGGTGAAGAAAGACGGCACCCGCCCGGTGCCGCTGCACCTTCGCAATGCGCCGACGAAACTGATGAAAGCGCTGGACTACGGCAGAAACTACCGCTACGCCCACGACGAGGAGGACGGCTTTGCCGCCGGTGAAAGCTACTTGCCCGACGGCATGGCGGCACCCGGGTTTTACCGGCCGGTCAATCGCGGGCTGGAAATCCGGATCGCCGAGAAGCTGCAGGAGCTCAAGGCAAAGAACAGGCTCTAAGTCGGTTCAAGAAGCAGACCCCGGCCAAGTTCCCCTCCTTCAAAAACTTTTCTTCAGGGGTTTACCCCGCGAAAACAGCGCCTCTGGCGCGTTTCTCGCTTGGTGCCCTTCGCTACAATTTGCGCATCAGCTCGCCGCATCACCGCAGGCGGGCTTTTTGTTAACTGGCGCGATCCCGTGGTGATCCCACTGGCTCACGGCTTTTCATGGTGTGCGCAGAGCTGGCAATCTCAACGAATCGGGAGAGTGAGTGATGGAAGTCTTGCTTCAGCAGATCATCAATGGCCTGGTGCTGGGCAGCATGTACGCCCTGGTCGCGCTGGGCTACACCATGGTCTACGGCATCATCAATTTGATCAACTTCGCCCATGGCGAAGTACTGATGGTGGGGGCGCTGACCAGTTGGACCCTCATTGTCTGGATGCAACAGGCCATGCCGGGCACGCCAGGCTGGCTGATCCTGGTGATTTCGCTGCTGATCGCCTTTGTCGTGTGCGGTGCGCTCAACTTTGCGATTGAAAAAATCGCCTACCGGCCGCTGCGCAACTCGCCCAAGCTGGCGCCGCTGATCACCGCCATCGGCATGTCCATCCTGCTGCAGACGCTGGCCATGATCATCTGGAAGCCCAACTACAAACCCTACCCGACCCTGTTGCCGTCCGAACCGCTGCAGTTCGGCGGTGCCGTGATCACCGTCACGCAGATTTTCATCCTGGGCGCCACGGCGGTGTCGCTGTCCATCCTGATGTACCTCGTCAACTACACCCGACTGGGCCGAGCCATGCGCGCCACCGCTGAAAACCCCCGCGTGGCCGCACTGATGGGGGTCAAACCCGACACCGTCATTTCCGCGACCTTCATCATCGGTGCCGTGCTCGCTGCGCTGGCCGGTGTGATGTACGCATCCAACTACGGCACGGTGCAGCACACCATGGGCTTTTTGCCCGGTCTCAAGGCTTTTACCGCCGCGGTGTTCGGCGGCATCGGCAACCTCGGCGGCGCGGTGCTGGGCGGCATTTTGCTCGGGCTGATCGAAGCCATTGGCGCCGGCTACATCGGCCCGTTGACCGGCGGCGTGCTGGGCAGCCAGTACTCGGACATCTTTGCCTTCATCGTGCTGATTTTTGTGCTCACGCTGCGGCCTTCGGGCTTGCTGGGTGAACGTGTGGCCGACCGGGCCTAAGAGAAGTTTCATGATGAAAAAACACAGACTCCTTTCCTTCCTGGTGGTTGCGGTCGCACTGCTGGTGCTGCCCCTGCTGCTGCAGCAGGGCGGCAATGCCTGGGTGCGGATTGTCGACATGGCCCTGCTTTATGTCCTGCTGGCCCTGGGCCTGAACATCGTGGTGGGTTACGCCGGCCTGCTTGATCTCGGTTACGTGGCTTTCTTTGCGGTGGGGGCCTACCTGTTTGCGCTGCTGGGCTCGCCGCACCTGGCCGATGCCTTCCCCGCGGTGAAAGCGGCCTTCCCGAACGGCCTGCATCTGCCGATCTGGGCCATCATTCCCATGGCGGCGGCCCTCGCAGGTCTCTTCGGCGTGATCCTGGGCGCACCCACGCTGAAACTGCGCGGCGACTACCTGGCCATCGTGACGCTGGGTTTTGGCGAAATCATCCGCGTGTTCCTGAACAACCTGGACCGGCCCATCAACCTGACCAACGGGCCCAAGGGCATCAGCCAGATCGACTCGATGAAGTTCTTCGGTTTCGACCTGGGCAAGTCGCATGACTTCTTCGGCATCGAGGTCACCTCGGTGTCGATGTACTACTACCTGTTTCTGGCGCTGGTCATTGTTTCGGTGGTCATTTGCCACCGGCTTGAAAATTCGCGCATCGGCCGCGCCTGGATGGCGATTCGCGAAGACGAGATCGCGGCCAAGGCCATGGGCATCAACACCCGAAACCTCAAGCTGCTGGCCTTTGGCATGGGGGCCACGTTTGGCGGTGTGTCGGGTTCGATGTTTGCCGCGTTCCAGGGCTTTGTCTCGCCCGAGTCCTTCAGCCTGATGGAGTCCATCATGATTGTCGCCATGGTGGTGCTCGGCGGCATCGGCCACTTGCCCGGCGTCATTCTCGGCGCCTTGCTGCTGGCCGCGCTGCCCGAAGTGCTGCGCCACGTGGCCGGGCCGCTGCAGGCCATGACGGGTGGGCGCCTGGATTCCGCCATCTTGCGCCAGTTGCTGATCGCGCTGGCCATGATTGTGATCATGCTGTCGCGGCCGCGCGGCTTGTGGCCGACGTCCGAACACGGCAAGTCTCTTGTCAACACCGCCGGCGGCAAACAAAGGCAACGGCCATGAGCGAAACCATTCTGAGAGTCTCCGGCGTCTCCAAGCGGTTCGGCGGCCTGCAAGCCCTCAGCGACGTCGGCATCTACATCGAGCGCGGCCAGGTCTACGGCCTGATCGGCCCCAACGGCGCCGGAAAAACCACTTTTTTCAATGTGCTGACCGGCCTGTACGCGCCCGACAGCGGCACGTTTGAGCTGGCCGGAAAACCCTACAAACCAAGCGCCATCCACGAAGTCGCCAAGGCCGGCATTGCCCGCACTTTTCAGAACATCCGGCTGTTCAATGACATGACGGCGCTGGAAAACGTGATGGTGGGGCGCCATATCCGCACCCGATCCGGTCTGATCGGCGCGGTGCTGCGCACCCCCGGCTTCAAGGCCGAAGAAGCGGCCATCGCCAAGCGCGCGCAGGAGCTGCTCGACTATGTGGGCATCGGCAAATATGCCGATTTCAAGGCGCGCACGCTGAGCTATGGCGACCAGCGCCGCCTGGAAATCGCCCGCGCCCTGGCAACCGACCCGCAACTGATCGCGCTCGACGAGCCCGCCGCCGGCATGAACGCCACCGAGAAAGTGCAACTGCGCGAACTGATCGACCGGATCCGCAAGGACAAGCGCACCATCTTGCTGATCGAGCACGACGTCAAGCTGGTCATGGGCCTGTGCGACCGCGTCACCGTGCTCGACTACGGCAAACAGATTGCCGAAGGCGCACCGGCCGAGGTGCAGAAAGATGAAAAAGTGATCACCGCCTATCTCGGCACAGGTCGTTGAAGCAAGGAAATAACGATGGCAGACACGCTCCTCAAAGTGACCGGCCTCAAAGTGGCCTATGGCGGCATCCAGGCCGTCAAGGGCGTCGATTTTGAAGTCAACGAGGGCGAACTTGTTACCTTGATCGGCTCCAACGGCGCCGGCAAAACGACCACGATGAAGGCCATCACCGGCACCTTGCCGATGATGGGGGGCGACATCGCGTACCTGGGTAAAAGCATCAAGGGCCGGGGCGCCTGGGACCTGGTGAAGGAAGGCTTGGCGATGGTGCCGGAGGGCCGCGGTGTGTTCACCCGCATGACCATCCTTGAGAACTTGCAGATGGGTGCCTACATCCGGAGCGACAAGCCGGAAATTGCCACCGACATCGAAAAGATGTTCAACCTCTTCCCGCGCCTGCGCGAGCGCAAGGAGCAGCTCGCCGGCACCCTGTCCGGCGGTGAGCAGCAGATGCTGGCGATGGGCCGCGCGCTGATGAGCCGCCCCAAGGTGTTGCTGCTCGACGAGCCGTCCATGGGCTTGAGCCCCCTCATGGTGGACAAGATTTTTGAAGTGATACGCGACGTGTCGTCTCGCGGCGTGACTGTTTTACTGGTGGAACAAAACGCCAGTCGCGCGCTGGGTATTGCCGACCGCGGTTATGTGATGGAGTCGGGCCTTGTCACGATGAATGGGGATGCCAAAGAGTTGCTGAGCGATCCGCGGGTTCGGGCGGCTTATCTGGGGGAGTGAAGGCTTGTAAGCGTCAATCTACCCGTGCCCCGGAAGCCTTCACCACCTTCTCGTACTTCGCGAGTTCGCTTTTCATGAACGCGCCAAACTGCTCCGGCGTGCTGGCCACCGGCTCGGCCATCAATGCGGCAAAACGCGCTTTGGCTTCGGGCGAATTGAGCGCGGCGACAAAGGCCTGGTTCAGTTTGGCGATCACGTCTTTCGGCGTGCCCGCCGGCGTCACCAGTCCCCACCAGGTGTCAATCTCAAACCCCTTGAGCGTCTCAGCCACCGCCGGCACCTCGGGCAGCATGGCGCTGCGGGTGGCGGTGGTCACCGCCAGCGCCTTGAGCTTGCCGGCCTGGATGTTGGCGGATGCGGTCGCGAGGTTGTCGAAGTTGAAATCGACCTGGCCTGACAGCAACGCCAGTTGCGCCGGGTTGCCGCCGTTGTAGGGAATGTGCAGCGCAAAAATGCCGGCCTCTTTCTTGAACATTTCGCCGGCCAGATGGCCGGCACTGCCGTTGCCGCCGCTGGCGTAGTTGAGTTTGCCCGGGTTGGCCTTGGCGTACCGGATCAGGTCGGCCAGGCTGTTGATGCTCAGGCGCTTGGCGGTGTCGGCGTTCATCACCAGCACATTGGGCACCCGCAGCATTTGCGTGACCGGTGCGAAGTCTGTGGCCGCGTTGTAGGGCATCTTGCCGTACAGCCAGGGGTTGATGGCATGGGTGGCCACGGCAGCGATGCCGATGGTCAGCCCGTCCGGTGCCGCCTTGGCCACCACATCGGCGCCGATGTTGCCGCCGCCACCGGGGCGGTTTTCAATGATGACGACACCCAGCGAGTCCTTGACCCGTTCGGCCATCAGGCGCGCCGTGACGTCGATCGGGCCGCCCGGCGCATAAGGCACGACGATGCGCATGACTTTGGGCTGGGCCATCGCGGACCCGGCCACCAGCGCCAGGGCGGCGATGAAGGAGGTCAACAGCGCATGGTGTGCCGCGGAAAAAGCGACGGAACAAAAAGGTTTGGAGGTTTTCATGTCTTCTATTGTCCGCAGCCGGTGAGGCTGCCCGCACGGGGCATTCCCTAAGAGAACGGCATTTTTCCCGTCGGCCTGGGCCGTCCGGGGCGTTAAGCCAGTGCTTTGGCCTTGTCCGCCTCGGTGGTGAAAGAGTCGGCAAAAAACTCTTCTTCGGGGAGCCCTGCCAGCGCATAGTCGGTGCGGGCCGAATCGACCACAATCGGCGCGCCGCAGGCATAGACCTGGTGGCCAGAGAGATCGGGAAAATCTTCCAGCACGGCCTGGTGGACAAAGCCGGTGCGGCCGGCCCAGGCGTCCTCCGGCAGCGCGTTCGAGATCACCGGCACGTAGCGCAGGTTGGGCATCTCGGCCAGCTTGGCCTGCACCCAGTCGTTCATGTACAAATCGACCGGGCGGCGGCCGCCCCAGTAGAGCACCGCCGGGCGCGTGATGCGCTTGTACTGCATGTGTTCGATCAGCGCCTTGATAGGCGCAAAGCCGGAGCCCGATGCCAGCAGCACCATCGGTTTGTCGCTGTCTTCGCGCAAAAAGAAGCTGCCGTACGGGCCTTCGATGCGCAGAATGTCTTTTTCCTTCATCGCGCCAAACACGTGCTCGGTGAACTTGCCGCCGGGCATGTGGCGAATGTGCAGTTCAAGGCCGGGGTTGTCGGTCTGGGTGTGTGGCGCATTGGCCATCGAGTAGCTGCGGCGGTCGCCGCCCGCCAGCAAAAACTCCACATACTGGCCGGCGTGGTACTTGAAGACATCGCTGGCCGGCAGTTGCAGGCGGATCACCATCATGTCGTGCGAGGCGCGCGCCATCGTGCTCACGCGGGTCGGTATTTTTTTGATCGGGAAGGCGCTTTCGTCGGTCACCTGGCGTGACTCCAGCACCAGGTCGCTGTGGGCGACGCCGCAGCAGGTCAGAATGAAACCGCTGGCTTCTTCCTCGTGCGACAGCGCCTTGAGCTGGTGCGGGCCGTGCGTCACGGTGCCTTCGAGTTTTTTGCACTTGCACGAACCGCAGGCGCCGTCCTTGCAGCCGTAGGGCAGGCCGATGCCCTGGCGGATGGCGGCGGTCAGCAGCGCTTCGTCGGTATTGGCGGTGAACGAACGGCCGCTGGGCAGCACGGTGACGTTAAAACTCATATTGGGTATCCTCGGGTCTTGTTTTGTTTTATGCGTTGGCTGTTTTGCAGCCAACTCCTCAATTTTGCCCTCAAATCAAAGTCCCCTTGGCGCTTTGCCTTCCCGCTTTCGCCGCGAACGCGTGCTCATCGTCGGCTGCGGCGATGTCGGCCTGCGTGTCGCGCGCCAGCTCGGTCCGCGGGTGAAGCTGCTGGCCCTGACTTCATCGCCGCAGCGGGTGCCCGAATTGCGCGCCCGGCAGATCACGCCGCTGATCGGCAACCTGGACCAGCCCGCCACCTTGCGTCGGCTGGCCGGGCTGACCACCCGCGTTGTGTACCTGGCGCCGCCGCCACCCGGCGAGAACCTGCCGGATTGGCGGCGTGATCCGCGCACCCTGGCCTTGCTGCGGGCGCTGCGGCTGCGCGGCCTGCCGCAGTCGCTGGTGTACGGCTCGACCAGCGGTGTCTATGGCGATTGCCGGGGCGAGTGGGTCAGTGAAACCCGTCCTGTACATCCGCACACGCCGCGCGCCCAGAGGCGCGTCGATGCCGAGACGCAGATACGCTTGTTTGGCCGTTCCGGCGGCGTACGGGTACACACGCTGCGTATTCCCGGCATTTACGCGCCGGACCGCGAAGGCGGCACGCCGCGTGGCCGCCTGCTCAAAGGCACGCCGGTGCTGGCGCAGCCAGACGACGTGTACACCAACCATATCCATGCCGATGACCTGGCGCGCACCTGCCTGGCGGCGCTGTGGCGCGGCAAGCCGCAGCGCACCACCCATGCCAGCGACGACACCCAGCTCAAGATGGGCGACTACTTCGACCTGGCGGCCGACCTCTACCAGTTGCCGCGCCCGCCGCGTGTGGCGCGCCACACCGCGCAAGACGCGTTGCCGTTGATGCTGCTGAGCTTCATGAGCGAGTCGCGCCGGCTGGACAACACGCGGCTCAAACGCGAGCTGCGCATCCGGCTGCGCTACCCGACGGTGGTGCAGGGCTTGATCGACCGGTAGGTCAAATCAGACGCTACCAAGAAAAGAACTGCTTGCGCTCGCCGCGCTATTTTTTGATGTTCAAAAAAGGCTCTTCCACTCACTGGAAGGGTCTGATCTGGTGCCCGGGGCCGGAATCGAACCGGCACGCCTTGCGGCGGGGGATTTTGAGTCCCCTGCGTCTACCAATTTCACCACCCGGGCTGCAAGAAGCGAAGAGGCAAATTATGGCACAGTGCAGGGTATGAACTACCCCACTCTTGAAAACGCGATTGGCAAAACCCCGCTGGTGGCCTTGCAACGCATCCAGGCCGCCGACAACACCCAACGCAACAACGTGGTGCTCGGCAAACTCGAAGGCAACAACCCGGGCGGCTCGGTGAAGGACCGGCCCGCGCTGGCTATGATCCAACGCGCTGAAGAGCGCGGCGAGATCAAGCCCGGCGACACGTTGATTGAAGCAACCTCCGGCAACACCGGTATTGCGCTGGCGATGGCGGCGGCCATCAAGGGCTACCGCATGGTGCTGATCATGCCGGAAGACCTGTCGATCGAACGCGCACAGACCATGAAGGCCTTTGGCGCCGAATTGATTCTGACGCCGAAAAGCGGCGGCATGGAACACGCCAGAGACCTCGCCGAACAGATGGAAAAAGACGGCAAGGGCCGCATGCTGGATCAGTTTGCCAACCCCGATAACCCGCGCATCCACTATGAAACCACCGGCCCGGAAATCTGGGCCGATACGGCGGGTCAGGTCACCCACTTCGTCAGCGCGATGGGCACCACCGGCACCATCACCGGTGTGTCGCGTTTTTTGAAAGAGAAGAACCCGGCGATCCGCATCATCGGTGCGCAGCCGAGCGAAGGTTCGCGCATCCCCGGCATCCGGAAATGGCCGCAAGAGTACCTGCCGAAAATTTATGATCCCAGCCATGTCGATGAGTTGGTGCTGGTCAGCCAGCTTGATGCCGAAGACATGTGCCGCCGCCTGGCGCGGGAAGAAGGCATTTTTGCCGGCATTTCGGCGGCCGGCGCCTGCTGGGTCGCGCAGCAGGTCGCCAAAACGGTCGAGAACGCGGTGATTGTGTTCATCGTCTGCGACCGCGGCGACCGTTACCTGTCCACCGGTGTTTTTCCCGCTTGAGAGTTTTGTATAAAATATGGCTGTAACCCTTATCTGACGAAGACAGGAAGCTATTAAAAGAGTAGCGATCACCATGCACCAGGAATTCAAGTTTTGCCCCAACTGCGCGACCCCGCTCGCGCTGATCGCCCAGATGGAAGACAGCGGCGAGACGGTGCGCCTGCGCTGTCCGGCTTGCGACTACACCCACTGGAACAACCCGACGCCGGTGCTGGCCGCGGTGATTGAATACCGGGGCCAGATTTTGCTGGCCCGCAACGCGGCCTGGTCCGGCAAGATGTATTCGCTGATCACCGGTTTCATGGAGGCCGGCGAAACGCCGGAAGACGGCATCACCCGCGAGATCAAGGAAGAAACCAGCCTGGACGCCACCGACCTGACGCTGATCGGCGTCTACGACTTCCAGCGCATGAACCAGATCATCATTGCCTACAGCGCGGTCGGCCATGGCGAGGTCAGGCTGTCGCCCGAATTGGTGGACTACAGGCTTTATGCGCATGAAGACGTGAAATGCTGGCCGGGGGGAACCGGCTACGCGATGGCCGATTTCTTGAAGTCGCGCGGCTACCAGCCGGAGTTCGTGGAGTGGGCGAAGCGGGGTTGAGCGCGCAATGGCCGCCTGGACGGGCGTCCGTGCCGAGGCTGGCTTGGGCGGCATTCCTGCACCGTGAATGCCGGCGAATGACGAGAGTCGTGTTGCGATTTTGACGCGCCGATATGATGACCCGACAGTGAGATTGCCTGCTTTGATGCCTTGGTACCACCAACAGGAATCGAACCTGTATCTAGCGCTTAGGAGGCACTCGTTCTATCCATTGAACTATGGCGGCACTTCGTGTGAAGAAGGGCCATTGTATTCGCTGGGCAGCGCTGGATTTTGGGCTTACTTCGACAGCAAACGCATCGCTTCTTCCAGCCCCTTGATGGTCAGGGGGTACATGCGCTGGTTGACCAGTTGCTGGATCACGCTGATGCTTTGACGGTATTGCCAGACGCCTTGCGGCTCGGGGTTGATCCAGACGAATTTCGGGAAGGCGTTGGTCAGCCGCTGCATCCATTCGGCGCCGGCTTCTTCGTTGTTGTATTCGACGCTGCCGCCCGGCTGCAAAATTTCGTAGGGACTCATGGTCGCATCGCCGACGAAGATCAGTTTGTAGTCCTTGTTGTACTTGCGGATGATGTCCCAGGTCGGAAACTTTTCACTGAAGCGGCGACGGTTGTTTTTCCACATGAAGTCGTAGACGCAGTTGTGGAAATAATAAAACTCGATGTGCTTGAACTCGGTCTTGGTGGCGGAGAACAGCTCTTCGACGCGGGCAATGTGCTCGTCCATGGTTCCGCCGACGTCCATCAGCAGCAGCACTTTGACGTTGTTGTGGCGCTCCGGCACCATCTTGATGTCCAGCCAGCCGGCGTTGGCCGCGGTGGACTGGATGGTGTCCGCCAGGTCCAGCTCTTCGACATGGCCCTCGCGGGCAAACTTGCGCAGGCGGCGCAGCGCAACCTTGATGTTGCGCGTGCCGAGTTCTTGCGTGTCGTCGTAGTCCTTGTAGGCGCGCTGGTCCCATACCTTGACGGCGCTTTTGTTGCGGCTTTTTTCCTGGCCAATGCGGATGCCCTGCGGATTGACGCCGTTGGCGCCAAACGGCGAGGTGCCGCCCGTGCCTATCCACTTGTTGCCGCCTTCGTGGCGCTCCTTCTGCTCTTCGAAACGCTTCTTGAGCGTTTCCATCAGCTCGTCCCAGCCCATTTTCTCGATCTTGGCCTTGTCTTCGGCGCTGAGTTCGAGCTCCAGATTTTTGCGCAGCCATTCCAGCGGAAGGTCCTTGGTGAAATCGGCAGCCATCTCCACACCCTTGAAGTAACTGGCGAAGGCGCGGTCGAACTTGTCGTAGTGTTTTTCGTCTTTCACCAGAACCGTGCGGCTCAAATAGTAGAAGTCGTCGATCTTGTAAGCGCCTTCGCCGGCATGGGCTTCGAGTTTGTCGCTGTTCGGGCCGACGACCCCCGCCTGCAGCGCTTCGAGCAGCATCAGGTATTCCTTGACTGATACCGGCAACTTGGCCGAGCGCAAGGTGTAGAAGAAGTCGATCAACATGGCAAGGCCTTTCGCAGAATGTTCCCGCCGGGCCGCCCCAAGGGAAAAATGGCCCCTTTTCTTCGTGCCAGGGGCAGCGCAACGCCGGAGGCGCACGAAGTGCGAAGCGTGGGGGTCATGTCAGCGCGGTGTGGTGAGTTGGTGGTTGAGGTGGGCCTTCACGGCGGGCCACTCGCTCGCAACAATGCTGTATACGCAAGTGTCGCGCAGGCTGCCGTTGGTCGCAATCTGGTGGCTGCGCAGCACGCCGTCGAGCTTGGCGCCCAGTCGTTCAATGCCGGCGCGGCTTTGCTGGTTGAACCAGTGGGTGCGAAACTCGACCGCGATGCAGTCGAGCGCTTCAAAGGCGTGGGCCAGCAGCATCAGCTTGCACTCGCTGTTCAGCGCGCTGCGCTGCACCTGCTTGCGGTACCAGGTCGAGCCTATTTCCACGCGCCGGTTGGCGGCGTCGATGTTCATGTAGGCACACATGCCGACGGCTTGCCCGCTTGCAGTCGCAATAGCCGCAAAGGGCAGCATGGAGCCGCTGGTCAGCAGGCCCAGGCGCCGGTCAATCTCGGCGCTCATTTTTTCCGGGGGCGGGATGGTGGTGTACCAGAGCTTCCAGAGCTCGCCGTCCTTGACCGCCTCGACCAGGTCGTCATGGTGGGCGTGCGACAGCGGCACCAGACGGGCATGGCGGCCTGTCAGGGTGACGGGTTCAGCGAAAACCATGACTTCAGTCTTGTTCAGCGGTTGTGGCGTTGCATGAACACCAGTTTTTCAAACAGCGTGACATCCTGCTCGTTCTTGAGCAGTGCGCCCACCAGCGGCGGCACGGCGACCTTGTCTTCCTGGCTTTGCAGCGCTTCGATCGGAATGTCTTCGGCCACCAGCAGCTTGAGCCAGTCCAGCAGCTCGCTGGTAGAGGGCTTTTTCTTGAGCCCCGGCAGGTTGCGCACGTCATAGAAGGTCTTCATCGCCGCTGCCAGCAGCTCTTGTTTCAGGCCGGGAAAATGCACATCGACGATTTGTTTCATCGTGTCGGCATCGGGGAACTTGATGTAGTGGAAAAAGCAGCGGCGCAGAAAGGCGTCGGGCAGTTCTTTTTCGTTGTTGGACGTGATGAAAACCAGCGGGCGGTGCTTGGCCTTGATCAGCTCGCGTGTCTCGTACACATAGAACTCCATGCGGTCGATCTCGCGCAGCAAGTCGTTGGGAAACTCGATGTCGGCCTTGTCGATCTCGTCGATCAGCAGCGCCACCGGCTCGTCGGCGGTAAAAGCCTGCCACAACACGCCCTTGACGATGTAGTTGTGGATGTCCTTGACTTTTTCACTGCCGTCCACGGTGCTGAGCTGCGAGTCGCGCAGGCGCGAGACCGCGTCGTATTCATACAAACCCTGCTGGGCCTTGGTGGTGGACTTGATGTGCCACTGCAGTAGCGGCAGCTTCAGCGCCTGGGCCACTTCCTCGGCCAGCATGGTTTTGCCGGTGCCGGGCTCGCCTTTGACCAGCAAGGGCTTTTTGAGGGCGGTGGATGCGTTGACGGCGAGCATCAGATCCTGAGTGGCGACGTAGTTTTTTGAGCCTTGGAATTTCATGGTTGGCAGAGGAGTTGAGCTTGAAGATAGGAAAAATCGGTAGCGATTGAGCCGGAACAGGGCCGTGCCGCGGCAGGGCTATAATCAACGGTTGTTTTATATAACAATTTTCCACCCGATTGTGCGCGCAAAATGATCAAGCTGTTCACCACGCTATTCGCCGTTGCTGTCTCCTTTGTGACGGTTTCAGCCCATTCCCAGGATATCAAGGGCGATGTCAAGGCCGGCGAAACCAAAAACGCCATGTGCATTGGCTGCCACGGCATTAAAGGTTACCAGGCCAGTTTCCCCGAAGTCTACAAAGTCCCGATGATCTCGGGCCAGAGTGCCAAATACATTGCTTCGGCCCTCCACGCCTATCAAAAAGGCGAACGCAAACACCCGACGATGCGCGGCATTGCCGAGTCCCTGAGCGATCAGGATATCGCTGATTTGGCCGCCTATTACAGTAGCCATGGAGTCGCCGAAGGCGCAGCCTCGGCAGCCAGAACGGTCAAAACGCCCAGCCCTGCGGTGGCCGCACTGCTGGGTAAGGCCAATTGCGCGGCATGCCACGGCCCGGACTTCAGCAAGCCGATCGACCCCGGCTACCCCAAGGTCGGTGGTCAGCATGCGGACTACCTGTTTGTGGCGCTCAAGGCCTACAAGATGGAGAACAACCCCAAGGTCGGTCGCGGCAACGCGATCATGGCCGGCATGGTCAAGCAGTACACCCATGCCGAACTCAAGCAGTTGGCCAATTACCTGGCGTCCGTCGAGGGTGATCTGAAGGTCATTCCGCAGGCCAAGTTCCGCTAAAAAAAGAATCGACCGAAAAAAAAGCCGCCATCCAGCGGCTTTTTTTTATGGTCCGCCAAACCCGTTGAGAAAGCAATTTTCCGCCGGGCCGCCCAAGCCAAGTTCAGCCCCCTCGGGGGGCAGCGAAGTACACGCAGTGACGAGCGTGGGGGCCAGTTTTTAGTCCCGGGTAGCGTGACGCTGCACGCAGTCGATGTAGGCTGCGCCGTCCGGCGGACGGCCGGCGCGTTGGCTTTCCCAAACCATCTGACCCAGACAGTCCATCGTTTCATGGTGCGCGGTGTGCAGCGAGTTGCGCCGCGCCGTGAGCAGTTCAACGGCTTGCCGGATGCCGCGCGGCTGGTCGATGGAGCATTGCTCACTGATCGACAGATGCATGGACAGATGCAAAAATGGGTTGGTCTTGCCCGCTTCCACGTCGTATATCTTGTCCAGCGCCGTAGCAGCATCGGCCAGGTCGGCGTGGTACTCGGGGTGCTCTTCCAGCCACTGGCTTGCTATGATTTCAATAGCTTCCAGTGCTTGTCCTGCGAGGACCTTGGCATAAACGGAGCAAAAAAACCGGCGCACATCGGCTTGTGAAGGGGTGAACATGCGGCAAGCGTAGCACGCGGCCAGTTTCCGCTGGCGCCGTGGTGTTTCAGGCACGCATGGAGGGCTCCGGGGATAATGTCCTACGCGCCTTTTGAGCATCCCAATCCCTCGGGCGGGCCAGGCGTTCCCGAAGAAACAGATTTGCGCTGCAAGGTGAACGGCAGCGCCGAGATGACCGACAAGTCATTGGTGCGAGCTCGCGGTGATCGCCCTCACCGCTGAGTGAGCCCGT
>JAURVI010000031.1 GCA_030655515.1 Polaromonas sp.
CCCAAGGGTATGGCTGTTCGCCATTTAAAGAGGTACGTGAGCTGGGTTTAAAACGTCGTGAGACAGTTTGGTCCCTATCTTCCGTGGGCGCTGCAGATTTGAGGAAGCCTGCTCCTAGTACGAGAGGACCGGAGTGGACGAACCTCTGGTGTATCGGTTGTCACGCCAGTGGCATTGCCGAGTAGCTAAGTTCGGAAGAGATAACCGCTGAAAGCATCTAAGCGGGAAACTCGTTTCAAGATGAGATCTGCCGGGGCCTTGAGCCCCCTAAAGAGTCGTTCAAGACCAGGACGTTGATAGGTCAGGTGTGGAAGCGCAGTAATGCGTTAAGCTAACTGATACTAATTGCTCGTGCGACTTGACCCTATAACTTTGATTGATTTCAAGGTTGTTATGCCCAAGTGACGCATTCAAAATATTGCGCTCGCAAGAGTGCAAGACATTAAATAAAAGCTGATTGGCTCTATGAATTCGACCGATTGTTCCAGCAACAATCGGTCAAAAAGTTATGCCTGATGACCATAGCAAGTTGGTACCACTCCTTCCCATCCCGAACAGGACAGTGAAACGACTTAGCGCCGATGATAGTGCGGATTCCCGTGTGAAAGTAGGACATCGTCAGGCTCTTACAGCAAGATGCGCCCAGTTGATTGAGTCAACTGGGCGTTTTCTTTTTTGTCGGAGAAACGTAAGCGTCTGGCCGTGGCACCTTGATGCCGGTCGGTCTTTGTAGGAGCCTCGTGTCCACTTAACTTCAAGGTGGACACATGCATACACTGACAGTGGCCGCCGAGGCCACTTCACGCGTTATAGACCATGCTGCCTTCTCGCCGCGCCACCGCAGAGCGCACAAGCTCTTCCGTCAACTGTTCCATCCAATGGCCGATGGGAATGGAGGGGGCAAACCTCTGGTGAATGAGCTGGAAGTAGCTGGTGCTTGCTGCCCAGCCGACAAAATCAACAAAAGGCAGTTGCTGCCGCTCAAGGAGTTTGAATTTCAGCAGAACCTTGGCCGCGTGATGCGCATGCCGAGCAGGACTCTTGACAAAGGCGTTCAGGCGCTCACGCGCGCGTGCCAGAATACCGGCGCGATAGCTGAACACCGGACCGTGGCCGGGAATGACCCAGCGCGGGTCAAGCTGCTCAATCAAGTCGAATGTAGCGGCTACTTCGGCGAATGCGGCCTCACCTTCCAGCTCGGGAAAGACCACGCCGAAGCCGTTTTCCCACAAGGCATCCGCCGAAATCAGGGTTCGGGAGCAAGGTTCGAACAAAATAATTGAATGGGGGTCATGGCCCGGTGCCGCATGGATTTGCCAATCGGCGTCTGCCAGCCGGATTTCCGCGCCCGGCGACAGGAGGCCATCGAGCTTAAACCGGGGGCAGAGCTGTCCGGTCGATGAATAGGTCAGGGCAACGGGATCCCACGACGAAACAAGAGACGCCTGGCCGGGCGGAATGAGAGTTTGAAGTTCTGGATAACTGCGCTGGAGGGCGGCGTTGCCTCCGCAATGGTCGCTGTGCAAATGTGTATTGAGCAGCAAGTCCAACGGCCGCTGCTGCAAGCCGGCGCTGACCAGCTCATTGGTTTGTTCCGCATGCGTGCCGTAGCCGCTGTCAACGAGTGCGCTGAAATCCGATCCGAGGAACAAAATGTTGTTAGAAGACAACCAGCCGCGCTCAAAAACATGCACGCCTTGCGGCAGTTTGATGTCAGTCATTGTGTCAGTCATTGGATGAATTCTGAAGATGGCCAGAATGCGGCAGGCAATGCGCTCTTCGGCATTTTTCTGACAATTGTTTTGGGCAAGTCATCACGGTATTCAATGTATTTTGGGTGTTTGCAGCCCGTGAGATGTTGTTTGCAGCACTCGCTGCCAGCGTCTTCGGTGGGCGCCGGGTCGCTTTTGACGAAAAAACCGTGATCGCATCCCTTTGCTTGGCATCGGCGATGCCAATGGCCGCGTTGCCGACGATGGGGAATATCTTGAAGCTGGAACCGACCACACCCTTTTCATGATACCAATATCGCCGGTACACATAAAACTATAGGATGCTGAAGGCGTGTAGCGCGTAGACTACTCAACCGATGCAACGAAAATTCCTGCGCAAGCCTGGGGCTGTTCAGCCGCGGTGCGGGGTCGCGTCACACCGTTCACCACATGCGATGTCACAGCGGCCTAAGCCCAATGCTGTTCATTTAAGCGCTACAACCCCGTTCGCCCTGAGCCTGTCGAAGGGTCGTCACAGTGCAAACAGGCTTCGACAAGCTCAGCCCGAACGGTTAAGCGAACAGCGTTGCCCTAAGCCCGGTTACTGACCCGGACTGAGTTTATGCTGGCGCGCCTTCAACAACTCATCACCGTCACGCTGCTGGCTGGCGCGAGCACCTGGCTGTTTTTTTTCTGGCGCAGCTCAGCGCTGCTGGCCCTGGCCGGCTTTGTGGTCCTGCTCCTGGGATATTCCGGCTTTCTTGCCATTGAGTTTGTGGCCTTGCGATTCGTCAATCGGGGCGATCCGGTGCCCCGACCGTCCTGGAAAGAACTCGCCGGGGCCTGGCTGGGTGAAACTTCGACAGCGCCCCGTGTGTTTTGCTGGCGTCAACCCTTTCGCTCACGGGCGTTCCCTGATCAACTGTTGCCGCCATCTGTTGTGCAAGGCCGGCGCGGTATCGTATTCATTCATGGATTTTTCTGCAATCGCGGCTTCTGGACGCCGTGGCTGAAGCGGCTGCAAGGCACTGGCCATGCGTTTGTGGCTGTCAACTTGGAGCCTCTATTTGGCCCCATCGACGATTACGTGCCCCTGATTGACGACGCTGTCCGGCGGGTCACCGCAGCCACCGGCTTGCCGCCGCTGCTGGTATGCCACAGCATGGGCGGGCTGGCGGCGCGAGCCTGGCTCAAAGTCATGAAGGCCGAGGCGCGCGTCCGTCATGTGGTGACCCTGGGAACGCCGCACCGCGGGACCTGGCTGGCTCGCTTCAGCTATGTTGCCAATGGGCGTCAGATGCAACTCTCCAGCCATTGGCAGCAACAGCTTGACCGGGGTGCGTTGCCTGATCGCCACGCCTCTTTTACCTGCTGGTATTCCAACTGCGACAACATCGTGTTTCCAAGCTCCTCCGCCACGTTGCCCGGCGCGGACAATCGGCTGGTGCATGGCGCAGCCCATGTGCAACTGGCATTTTTACCGCAGGTGATGCTTGCCACGCTGGCGATGCTCGACGACGATTTGCGGAAAAGTGCGGATGAGCCGTAGCTGATTTTTACAGGTAACAAACGGTGTAAGCGGGAGGTCACTTTGCAGCGGTGCTGCCCCGAGCTGGCGATCTATCGTGTGAATTTTTCACAACAAATTGTCTGCCTATTGACTACTCAGTTTGATGCGGGCTTCCTATGCTTAACGAGCTGGAACGGTTATGTTGTTAAGTCAGTTAGGTTACAAGGCGCCCTGAAAATGAACACCCTGTCGAATGCCGGATTTTCAAACCCGGCGTTGTCCCTTGCCAGCCCGGATAGCCGGAGCTCCGACCTGGATATGCTGACTCTTTTGTTCGATACGCTGGCCCACGGCGTGGTCGTGGTCGGTGCGCGTGGCCAGATTATTCATGTCAACCAGGCCGCTCGCACCGAGCTGAACCGGCACCGCGTACTTGGCAAGGTCGGGGGTGAAATTCATGCTGTGACACCGGCAGACGGTAAAACGCTGCAGGACGCTTTAAGCAAGGCGGTGGCCGGCATGCGCAGTCTGGTCGGTGTGTCGGGCGGTGACATGCGCTTGATGCTGGCAGTTGTTCCTCTCAAGCGTGACACGGCGGGTGTCAGGGAGAGCCGGATTGCGCTGATCTTTTCGCGTGCCGAGGTCAGTGAATCAGGCATGTTCGGTTTTTTTGCCCGCCGTTTCGGGCTGACGCAGACAGAAGAACAGGTGCTGGCCATTTTGTGCCGGGGCCTGCGCGCGCCGGAAATAGCCGTTCAGATGAAGGTGGCCGTGTCGACGGTGCGCAGCCATGTGCGCAGCCTGTGTGCGAAAACCGACTCCAGCGGGGTGCGTGAACTGGTCAACCGCGTCGCGGTTTTGCCACCGGTGGCTCCCCTGCATCTGGTTCAAGTCAACAGAGCCTAGCGCAAACGCTTGGCCCTGCCTGTGCCGGCCACACGGGCAGGCCGCCGCGTGCTAGATTACGGCTCATCATGAGTACGTCAAAACCTCTCAACGAAGACCTGTACGCACCGCTTGCTCCAGAACTGCGTTCGCTGGCCCGTCGCGGCGTGCCCCGTATCTACCGAAAAAATGCGATTTTAATCAATGAAGGCGAGTCCGGAAGCAGCCTGTTTGTGCTGCTCAAAGGCAGCGTCAAAGTTTTTGCGATGGATGAAAGCGGGCGTGAGATCACTTACGGCACGGTGCATGCAGGCGACTATTTTGGTGAAATGTCGCTGGATGGCGGACCCCGGTCTGCCTCCGTGATGACGCTGGAGCCCTGCACCTGCGCAGTGCTGAGCCGTTCAGACGTCAGCGAACACTTGGCCGAAGAGCCTGAATTTGCCATCAATCTCGTGGTTCAAGTGATCCGCCGGGCGCGCTCTGCGACAGAAACGGCGCGAAAGATGGCATTGCTCAACGTCTACGGGCGACTGGCCGCCCTGCTGGAAGAGTGCCGAGGCGACGCGGCCGAGGGCGGCACGACCACGCTGGAGCCCATCACCCACCAGGACATCGCCAACCGCGTCGGCGCTTCGCGCGAAATGGTCAGCCGCCTGCTCAAAGACCTTGAAAAAGGCGGCTACATCGAGCTCGGCATCCGGCGCATCATGCTGGTCAAGAAGCTGCCCAGCCGCTGGTAGGCGGGCTGGCGCTTCTACAGCGCGTTGAATACCTTTCGGGTGATTTGGGGGGCGGCGTCGCTGGTGCCTACCAACCGCGCCACGCCACCGCTTCGGGTGCTTGCCGCCTTGAGTCCAAGCAGCGCAGGGTTTTCGTCGCTGTAGGCATGCATGGCAGGCACCTTCACAACGCCCGGCCGCTGCGGACGGGCGGCGTCCGGGTCCGGTTTGCGTGGTGAATAATGCGCCCACATCGGTCCAGCCACACGAACACCACCCACCGATATCGTTTTGGCGCCGGTCGCTAGGCTGTTGAAACTGCCGCTACGGCGAATGGGTGACGGATTGCCCGGGTGGTCGACGAATGAGCCGGGGTTGCCGCTGGTGTCATACCACCGGTCTTCGAAGTGAGACTGGCGCGCGCCGGTTCGAACGCCAATGATCTCATCATCACGCTCCACATAGGCATCTACCGTGACCTTGCCTGCCCGGGTGTTGGTGATCTTGACCTGCCAGACGCCACTGGGCGCAGTGGTGGTTGACTTGTTAAACGCGAACGTAGGAGCCACCGCAATCAACGCACAGGTGCCGTTGGCACCGGTCGCCACGGCTTTCGGATAAATCAGCGCGCACAGCGGTTTGCCGCTGGTCGCACTCCAGGTGCCTGATTGGCCCCATGCCAGCGGCGGCAGGCTGCTTTGGCCCGGTGGCGTGAGCTGCACCTCAATGCCTTGCGCATCCGCTGGCAGCCAGAGCTCCAGAAAGTTTTGAGTCAAATCGCCCGGTTGCCCCCGCCAATCAAGCGCAATATGCTCCCCTTCTGATAGCGTTGCATTGGCGTGCGCTTGACTCTGGTAGCTGTTGCCGACGGCTACGATGATTTGCAGGTGTCCTGCCTTCAGCGCAATGAGTTGATCTGTCGCCGCTTCAAGCACGGAGCTGCCGTCGTGTGGTCCGGCAAGGGTGCCCCAACTGAGGTTGACGGCGATTTTGGCGGTTGGCGCGCACCGCGACAAGATGTACATCAACCCATCCATGATGTGGACGTTCATCGAGCCGCCCGAGGTGTCCACCACCGTGTCCCAATCCAACTGCACCGCCACAATGTCGCACCGGCTCGCATCGTCGTTGGCCGGCGTCCAGCTTGGCGGGGCATCGGGAGAAGGCGGCGCGCCGGCAAGCTGGGCCAGCACCGTCCGGGGGCCGCAAGCAATGTCCAGTGCATGGGTGCCATGGTTCAGGAGTTTGTTCAGTTCCATGCCCATCTTGAAGTGTTCGTACACGGCGGTTTCATCCACCAGTCCGCCGTAGGTGTTCTGCTGCATGGCGCGGTTCATGTCAGCGGACGTCAACTCGTGGCCGTAGCCCAGGTCGGCTGGTGCCGGCCCCGCACCCTCTTTGTCCTGGCGCCAAAAGTACCGGGTCCGCGCTTTGCCATGGCGCAGAAAGTTCGCGTTGGCAAAGGCCAGGCCGCCGTCAATCAAGCCGATCACCTTGCCGTGAAGCGGCGCGTGCGGCGCAGCAGGGGTTGACACCGCGGACCCCGTCGGGTCGTCGGCATGGTGGCCCGCGGGCAAGCCCAATTCAAACCGTTGCACCAAGGCATGCACGCTGCCGCCAGGGCGTATATGCTTGAAAAAAGCCGGCCTGACCCGTGCTGTGCAATAGCGCAGGCCCGCAGGTGCGGCAGGAGAGGTGTAAACCGGTGGCACATGAAGCCACTTGGGTGATGCCGCCGCTTTCAGTTGCGCCACGCTGACGCCGGGCGCAAGCTCGATCAGCAGCGGCAGCCACTTGGGCGGTTTGTCGAGGCCATAGCCAGCGAAGTTGTCCGCTTCCGCCCAGATGAGATAGGGGTCAAACCCCGTGGTTGCGCCTGGCTTGGCCCAGTCGATGCCGGTGAAGCCGCCTTTGGGTAAGGGAGTCCAATGCATGAGGGCGCCTTATTTGATGGGTTTCCATTCCTCGGCGGCCTTGGTCCACATGAAGTGGAGCAACGGCGAGGCGGCGACGGTACTCGGACCAGAAAACAACTCGTAGTAGCCACTGTTGTTGTCGGCCATCGACACCCGCGGGTCGAAGTCGATCACATGGCCCTTGGCATCGTGGAACTTGCGGCCGTCAAACCCGCGCTCGTGCAACTTGGCCCCAGTGCAGCGCGCCACCATGAAGTCGCTTAGCGACGTTCCCAACAGGCGTCCGACTGCGCTGTCCACCGGGTAGTGCAGGCCGGCGACTGTGCGGTTGACCGCAATGCGCGCCGCCAGTCGTTCCAGTTGCTCCCGATATTTAGCCCCGTGTGGTAGCAAAGACTGGAGCAGCGCGCAGGTCAAATAAGCTTCTGTCGCGTGCCCGCTGGGCCAACTTGCATGGCCGGGCGTCGGGATCATAGGTTGGATCTGCGGCGACAGCTCCACAGGGCGCTGGCATGCAAAAGCATGCTTGAAGCGCATTTCAACATGGGTTGCCAGTGACATGGCCAACTCGAGCAATTCGATCGTGTATTTGTGGCGGTGCGCGGTCAGCCCAATGATGGACGACCAGAAGGCCCCGCCCCCGTTGATCTGCGCCAGAATCTCGGCGCCGCGATCTTCACGAAGTTCGGAATAGTTGGCCACCAGGTCAAGTTGTTGCTTGAAGATTTTCTCAGTAGGGCGCACCAACCGCGCCAGCGCCAGGTCCTTGAGGGGCTTCTTGTCCAGGTCCACAAAGCCGAGTGTCATCGACGTTTTGCTTTGGTTGACATTGAAATGCAGACCGGCAAGTATTTCGAGCTCGCAAACCGCCATGCGGGGGCCAACGGCCCAGTCGGCCAGTCGCTCGGGTTTGTCGAGTGGGGTAGGCAAGTTGACCGGAAGAGTGGCGCCTTGAAAGGGTCCCACAAGCGCTGCTCGGCTAAGTGAAAGCGAATGGGAGAGAAGCGGATCTGCGCTGACAGCGATAACGGCCAGACCGCCACCTAAACCGCCGCCGAGGCCTCCCCCCAGGCCTCCCCCCAGGCCACCTCCCAGGCCGCCACCCAGGCCGCCACCCAGGCCACCTCCCAGGCCACCTCCCAAACCACCCCCCAATGAGCCCATGACTGACATATCAAACCCCTTTTTAAATTGAAAAGACTTACGTTTCCGGGACGCCCATCTTGCGCAGCACCATGGCGAGGCGCTTTCGCGCCGGACTGGCTGAACTGCCCATGGCCAAGTAACTGGAGACCGTCAAATTCGGAGCCTCGCGCAGCAACTGGTCCAGGGTGAGTCGGGCTTCTTCGAGTTGCTCGCTCTCGACCTGCGCATGAAGCAACACTCGCAATGTGGGTTGGTGATGGCGGTTGGCTCGCAGCGAACGCTGGGCCACCTCGATCGCCTTGTCATAGTCACCATTGATGGCTTGGCCTGAGGCCAGGATGACGTCGAAGAAGTATTTCAACGGGTCGATCGGCGATAGCTGCGCGGCGCGTTCTGCTTCGGTCACGGCAGCCACCGTGGAGCCCCACATGGAAGACCAGACGCTCTTGTACAACCATCCCAGTGGTTCGTTGGGGTTGAGCTGGATCGCCCGCTCGATGCATTCACGTGCGACCTCCGCTTCCCCCGAGAGTTGGCATCGGGCATAGCCTTCAATCGCCAACGAAAGTGCGTTGTCTGGCGCCAGGTCAAGGGCCCGGCGGGTCTGCTCAAGTGCAAGCTGGGTATCCTTTCCCGGCTTGTCGCTCATCCCTCGGATCACGCGCATGGTGTACCACTTGGCAAGCCACGCACGCGGAGTCGCTGCCCGATTGTGACGCTCCAGCAATGCTTCGAGAACTTGTCGGCTGCGGTCAAAATCCCGCAGGGAAGAGCGGTGCATCAGGGTAATGCCACCCAGCAGGAGTGCGCCGCTGTCCAATCGCGGCAGTGGTTGCGCCAGCGATTGTTGAACCTCGGCGTCAATTAGGGCGCTGCTGGCAGATGAGGCGATATTGTTGATCAGCTCGCTTTGCGCCTGGAGCAGATCCATCGTGTCGCCCGACAGGCGACCGGCCCAGATCACCTGATCCTTGCGGGCATCGGCCAACTCGGCCAAGATCAGAATCTTGCTGCCGCTGACGACATAGCTGCCCGACAGGACAAAGGAGGCCGCAAGGCGAGACTCTACTTCTGCAATAGGGCTTGCGCGTCCTCGAAAAGCGGTGGTGGACAATCGGGAAATAACACGCAAATCGGCGCTGCGGGACATCTGGGCAATGATTCCGTCGGCCACGAGCTCACCAATTACAAAATGTTCCGGCTCATGGCTGCGGGCTTCAAACGGAATCACAGCCACAGCAGGTCGAAAATCGGGTGGTGCTGCGTCTGCAGGGGGAACCACCGGGGCATGACCTGCTGGCCCGACACGGTAAGCCTTGACGGGTTCTTTGACGTGCTTGAGGTGGCATTCGCCCAGGTCCTCAATGTCCGCATCAAGCCCCGCCGTCAGGCAGTCGCGCAGATCGGTCGATACCACAAGCTCGCCCGGCCCTGCCAGCGTAGCGAAGCGCGCTGTCAGGTTGACATCGGTGCCATAAATATCGTGCTGGTCGGTCACAAAGCTGGCCAGGTGGCCGCCCATGCGCAGATGCATCTGGCGCTCGGGGCGCAGGCCGGCATTGGCCTGCTGGCTGAAATGCTGCAAGGCAAACGCTGCCTTCACACAGCTTTGCGCGCTGGCAAACGCCAGCATCAGACCGTCCCCCAGGCTTTTGACGATGCGCCCGCCATGCAGCGGCAGCACTTGCTGCCCTGCCTGCGCCACCAGTTGTTGCCATCGCCGTACAAAATCATCTTGGTCCTGCTCCATCATCCTGACCGACTCCACCACGTCCATGACCAGCAACACTTTCGTGTTTCTTGTCATGGCATCAGGGAATTCAATCAACGGGAGATTCATCGTAGACGGTGTAACAAAATTTTACCTCCTCATTTTGTAGGAGGCGGTGTTCAGGGTAAACACTTCATTTTGCCGGGCGTGTTGGCGGCATACGCATTGTTGTTTCGCTGCGCCAGGTTCCCCGGGGAATTGCGCTATCCTAGGCAGCTTCACAACTACCGAACACCGCCCGTGTCCGACGCCCCCCCCAGTAGACCTCCTAAACCGGAAGACAAACGCGGCTTTCTGCAAAAGCTCGCTGAAATGCTTCATCCTGGGCCCGACTCCAAGGACGAGTTGATTGAAACCCTGGTCGAAGCGCAGGACAACGACGTCATAGGCGCGCAAAGCCGCGAAATGCTCGAAGGGGTGATCCGCATGGCCGACATGACGGCGGGCGACGTGATGGTGGCCGCCCCCCGCATGGACGCCATCAACATCGATGCGCCCTTTGACGAGCTGCTGCATCTGGTGATCGACACCGCCCATTCCCGCTTTCCCGTTTTCGAGAACGAGAAAGAAAACATTCTTGGCATATTGATCGCCAAGGACTTGCTCAAGCTGCAGCGCGCGCCCGAACTCAATATCCGGGCGCTGCTGCGTCCGGCGGTGTTTGTGCCCGAGAGCAAGGGCCTGAACGACTTGCTGCGCGAGTTCCGCGGCAACCGCAATCACCTGGCCATCGTCATCGACGAATTCGGCCGCGTTGCCGGGCTCATCACGATTGAAGACGTGCTGGAGCAGATTGTTGGCGAGATCGAGGACGAGTTCGATATTGCCGAGGACGAGGGCGACATTTTCGGCCTGGCCGATCACACCTACCGCGTCAGCGGCGACACCTTGATCGAGCGCGTCAGCGAAGCGTTTGGTGTGCTACTTCCCGAAACCGACTTTGAAACCATAGGCGGCCTGGTGGCCCACGAGATGGGCCATGTGCCCAAACGCGGCGAACATTACACGCTGGCCGGCCTGGACTTTACCGTGCTCCACACCAAGGGTGGCGCCGTGCGCTGGTTCAAGGTCGCGCCGGTTGCGGCCAACGTCTGAGTTCGGGTCAAGAGGGTAAAAATGGGTAAGCATGTGATCGACAGCATGGTCTCTTCACTGCCGACCATGCCGGCCTTGCTGGAGCACATCGGTTATCCGAAGCCGCGCGCGAGGCTTTCATTCCTGCAACTTGCTATGGTACTAATAGCTGGTGGCGCTCACGCATTAAGCATTACGTGGCCTTTTTCCTTTGGCCTGGCGCAAGGGCAGCCAGTTTGGTGGTTGCAGTTGCTGGCGCTGGCCGTGCTGGTCTGGCAACTGGACCGTTGCACCCGCTGGCGGCAGGGTCTGCTGCTCGGCTGGCTGTTTGGCATTGCCTGGTTGTGCGGAATTTTCTGGTGGTTGTTTATTTCGCTCCATGTGTACGGCGGCCTGGCCGCGCCGTTGAGCGTGCTGGCCGTCGTCGGGCTGGCCGTTTTTCTGGCCTTGTACTACGCCGTGGCCTGCGCGGTCTTTGTCGCGGTGGCCCCTGTCGGCGGCGCGCGGCGCGCTCTTGTTTTTGCGGCACTGTGGCTGCTGGCCGAGCTGGCGCGGGTCGAGTTTTTCACCGGTTTTCCATGGGGCGAGGCCGGCTACGCGCACTTGAACGGTTCGCTGGACGACTACGCAAGATGGGTCGGCGTCCACGGGATTACTTTTCTGGCCGCCTTTATTGCCGCCAGCCTGGCCGGTCTGGGCCGGTCCAGGCGCCAGATGGTGGCTTTTTCCCTGACCCTGTTGCTGATTGCGGGCGTGTCGTGGTTCGCCGGGCGTTCGAGCTCTACTTCGTCGGGCAGCTTGCAGGTCACGCTGCTGCAGGGCAATATTCCCCAGGATGAAAAATTCCAGCCCGGCACGGGTTTGCCGACGGCGCTGCGCTGGTACGGCGAGCAGTTGCAGGGTGCCAAAACCGCGTTGGTGGTGGCGCCCGAGACCTCGCTGCCGCTGCTGCCGAGCCAACTGCCGCAAGGCTACTGGAGCGCCGTGCAGGCGCGGTTTTCTTCGGGCCAACAGGCCGCGCTGATCGGCATTCCGCTGGGCAGCTACACCGAAGGCTACACCAACTCGGTGGTCGGATTCAAGCAATTTCCCGCCGGGCCGCCCCAAGGGAAATTAGCCCCCTCGGGGGGCGGCGAAGTACGCGAAGCGACGAGCGTGGGGGCCACGGTGACCGTTTCATCGCCAGGCCAGGCGCAGGCCTACCGCTTTGACAAACACCATCTGGTGCCTTTCGGCGAATTTGTCCCGCCGGGTTTTCGCTGGTTCATCAATTTGATGAACATTCCACTGGGCGACTTCCAGCGCGGCGCGCTCGGCCAGGCACCGTTCGACTGGCAGGGCCAGCGGCTGGCGCCCAACATCTGCTACGAAGACTTGTTTGGCGAAGAGCTGGCGGCGAGCTTTGGCGATGTCGCCACGGCGCCGACGATGCTGGTCAACCTCAGCAACATCGCCTGGTTCGGCAACACGGTGGCGATCGACCAGCACCTGAACATCTCGCGCATGCGGGCGCTGGAGTTCGAGCGCCCGATGATTCGCGCCACCAACACCGGGGCGACGGTCATCATTGACTACCGCGGCAAGGTGACGCACGCGCTGGCGCGCCACACACGCGGCGTGCTGGTCGGCGAGGTCGAGGGCCGCCATGGCATCACGCCTTACGTCGGGTGGGTGGCGCGGCATGGCTTGTGGCCGTTGTGGGCGGTCGGGTTGGTCATCGTGGCCCTGGCCGTGGCGCTGCGCCACCGGCGTTAAAGACGGGCTGATGCCTCGGCGGCGCCTGAAGATTCTTGGCGGCGCGCAGCGCCAGGCCGTGTGAGCGCACCGAAGCCCCGTAAAATCAAGGGTTGACATGTGTTGGCGGCCTGTGCCCAGATACATGAGCCGACTCCTTACCTGTTCAGGCCTTGCCTGGCGAAGCCTACAAAGTCATGTTGACCTTTCAGCAAATCATCTTGAAGCTGCAGTCCTACTGGGATGCCCAGGGCTGCGCACTGTTGCAGCCCTATGACATGGAGGTCGGCGCCGGAACGTCGCACACGGCTACGTTTTTAAGAGCACTGGGCCCCGAGCCCTGGAAGGCCGCCTACGTGCAGCCGAGCCGCCGTCCGAAAGACGGCCGCTACGGCGAGAACCCGAACCGCCTGCAACACTACTACCAGTACCAGGTGGTGCTCAAGCCCGCACCAAGCAACATTCTGGAGCTCTACCTCGGCTCGCTCACAGCGCTGGGCTTTGACCTGAAGAAAAACGACATCCGTTTTGTCGAAGACGACTGGGAAAACCCCACGCTGGGCGCCTGGGGCCTGGGCTGGGAGGTCTGGCTCAACGGCATGGAGGTCACGCAGTTCACCTACTTCCAGCAGGTCGGCGGCATCGACTGCAAGCCGATCACCGGCGAGATCACCTACGGCCTGGAGCGCCTGGCCATGTATTTGCAGGGCGTGGACAACGTCTATGACCTCGTGTGGACCGATACCGGGCCAGCGCCGGGCCGCCCCCAAGCTGGCCCAGCCCCCTCGGGGGGCAGCGAAGCACACGCAGTGAGCGAGCGTGGGGGCAAGATATTTTATGGCGACGTCTACCTGCAAAACGAAAAAGAGCAGTCGGCCTACAACTTCGAGCACAGCGACGCCGATTTTTTGTTCACCGCCTTTGCCGCGCATGAAAAACAGGCCAAGCACCTGATCGACGTGCAACTGGCGCTGCCGGCTTACGAGCAGGTGCTCAAAGCCGCGCACAGTTTCAACCTGCTCGACGCCCGCGGTGCCATCAGCGTGACCGAACGCGCCGCCTACATCGGCCGCATTCGCAACTTGGCGCGCGCCGTGGCGCAAAGCTACTACGAAAGCCGGGAACGCCTGGGCTTCCCGATGGCGCCGCGCGCGTGGGTGGAACAGATGACGAAGAAGGCGGCTTGAGCGCAGGCGCGTACCGCATTGAATTACAATGTAGATACTTGTCTATACGTTGAGGTGAATGATGGAATTGCAAATTGGCAAATGGGGCAATTCGCTAGCGGTTCGACTGCCTGCACAACTCGTCAAAGAGTTGGGCGTCTCGGAAGGGTCCTGGGTCAATGCGGAAGTGCTGGGCGACCACATGCTGCGCATCGAGCCGCGCCAAAAGCCGATGGACCGCAGCACGTTCGTGGCGCAGTTGCGCGCGCTGCATCAGCACATGCCTGCGACGCAGGCTATCGACAAAGACGAGCTGGATCGCTATTGAGCGCCATGCTACAAACGTGAGCAACGGCACCGTCAGAGTCAGCGTCGGCGCCGCTGACGTTTCGCGCCTCATTTATGTGGATGTCAGCATCTGGGTTGCCCTGCTGACCAACGAGCCTTCCAGCCCGGCATTGAAGCACTGGCTCGAAGGCGAGACGGGCCAATTGGTGACCTCGCGCTGGTCGGTGGTGGAGGTGTCCAGCGCATTGTCGATCAAGGTGCGTCGTGCAGAGCTACAGTTGCAACAGGCGCAAGAGCTTTGCGCGCACTTTGACGCGCTGGTGCGCGGCGACGTGAGTCTGTTGCCGCTGGCCTCTGCAGATTACGACCACGCGGCGGTTTTGTGCCGTAACGCGGCTTCCGGCCTGCGGGCAGGTGACGCGCTGCATCTTGCCGTGGCGCGGCGCGCACGGGCCAGTTACCTATTGACCCTTGACAAGGTGATGGCCCGAAATGCGAAAAAACTGGGCTTGCAACTTTTGCAGAATGTATGACAACAAAAAACCTTCTCGTTGAACTGTTTGTGGAAGAGCTGCCGCCCAAGGCGCTGAAAAAACTCGGCGAGGCATTCGCCGGTGTGTTGCTGGAGCAGCTCAAGGCCCAGGGACTGGCCTCGACAGACGCCAGGTTGACTGCGTATGCATCGCCGCGCCGCTTGGCGGCGCATGTCACTGATGTTGCGGCGCAGGCCGCCGACAAAGCGGTTTCGCAAAAACTCATGCCAGTGACGGTGGGGCTGGACGCGTCTGGCAAGGCCACGCCCGCGCTGCTGAAAAAATTGCAGGCGCTGGGCGCTGATGCCTCCAGCGTCCCCGGCCTGAAGAAAATCATGGACGGCAAGGCCGAAGCCCTGTTCTACGACAGCACCGTCAAAGGCGCGACGCTGGTCGAAGGCCTGCAAAAAGCGCTGCTCGAAGCCATTGCCAAACTGCCCATCCCGAAGGTGATGAGCTACCAGCTTGAGACCGATTGCGAACTGCCGGGCTGGAGCAGCGTGAGTTTTGTGCGCCCTGCGCATGGCCTGGTGGCGCTGCACGGCAGCACCGTGGTGCCGGTGACGGCGCTGGGCCTGAAGGCCGGGCAGACCACGCGCGGCCATCGTTTCGAGGCATTGATCGATCCGGTGGTTTTGAAGGACGCTGACAGTTACGCGGCCACGCTGGAAAACGATGGCGCCGTGATTGCCGGCTTCGATCAGCGCCGCTTCGATATCGTCAGGCAACTGGCCCAGGCGGCCGAGAAGCTCGGCCCGAATTACCAGGTGCAGATGGACGAAGAGCTGCTCAGTGAGGTGAGCGCGCTGGTCGAACGCCCCAATGTGCTGGTCTGCGAATTCGAGTCGCAGTTCCTCGACGTGCCGCAGGAGTGCCTGATCCTCACGATGAAGGCCAACCAGAAGTATTTCCCGCTGCTGGACCTCTCCGGCAAGCTGAGCAACAAATTCCTCGTGGTCAGCAACATCAGTCCTACAGACGCCAGTGCGGTGATTGGCGGCAACGAACGCGTGGTGCGCCCGCGCCTGGCCGATGCCAAGTTCTTTTTTGACCAGGATCGCAAGAAAACGCTGGCGTCCCGTGTGGAAGGCTTGGGCAAGGTGGTTTATCACAACAAGCTGGGCACGCAGGGCGAACGCATGGAGCGGGTGCGGGCGATTGCCAAAGTGATTGGCTTGCAACTCGGTGGCGATACGCTTGCGCGGCAGGCCGATCAGGCGGCGCAGTTGGCCAAGACCGATCTGGTGACCGACATGGTGGGCGAATTTCCCGAGCTGCAAGGCACGATGGGTCGTTACTACGCCTTGAACGATGGGCTATCCACCGATGTTGCCGATGCCATTGAAGACCACTACAAGCCACGCTTCGCGGGCGACGAGCTCCCGCGCGGCCAGGTCGGCGTGGCCCTTGCGCTGGCCGACAAACTGGAAACGCTGGCCGGCATGTTCGGCATTGGCAACCTTCCCACGGGCGACAAAGATCCCTTTGCATTGCGTCGCCATGCGCTGGGTGTGGCGCGTATGCTGGTCGAGTGCGCGCCTGCCTTGAACTTCCACGAGCTGACGCGCATGGCGTTTGCCGCTTTTCCGCCCGGGTTACTGAAAGACCAGGCTGCCGAACTGGATGAATTCCTGGTCGAGCGTCTGAAGAGTTACTTGAAGGACGGCGGTTATTCGGCCGCTGAAGTCGATGCGGCGATCTACGCCCGGAAGATGACCGGATGGTCCAGCATCCCCAAGCGACTCGCCGCTGTGCGGGCTTTCGCCGCGCTGCCCGAAGCCCCGGCTCTCGCAGCAGCCAACAAGCGCATCGGCAACATTCTCAAGAAGGCCGACGGCGTGGATGCCCATGTGAGCCAAGTGCTGCTGCAAGAGCCCGCCGAAAAAGCGCTGCATGCCGCCATGCGGCGGGTCGTGCCGCAAGCGGGCGCGCAGTTCGAAGCGGGCGACTACACGGCTTCGCTGCAAACGCTGGCCGCATTGCGCGAGCCGGTCGATGCGTTTTTTGACGGCGTGATGGTCAACGCCGAGCAGACCGATTTGCGGCTGAACCGGCTGGGTTTGCTGGCGACCCTGCACCAGGCCATGAACCGCGTCGCCGATCTGTCCAAGCTGGCCGCATAAGCGCGTCCCGGCCATGAAACTCGTCATCCTCGACCGCGACGGCACCATCAACAGCGACAGTGATGATTACGTCAAAACCCCGGACGAATGGGTGCCCTTGCCAGGTTCGCTCGAAGCCATCGCGCGCCTCAACCACGCCGGCTGGCATGTGGTGGTCGCGTCCAACCAGTCGGGCCTGGGCCGGGGCCTGTTTGATGTGGCGTCGCTTAACGCCATGCATGCCAAGATGCACAAGTTGCTGGCGGCCCAGGGTGGGCGTATTGATGCCGTGTTTTATTGCCCGCACAGCCCCGAAGAGAACTGCAATTGCCGTAAACCGCTGCCCGGCCTGTTTGAGCAGATCGGCGCGCGTTTTGGCGTGCCGCTCAAAGGGGTGCCGACGGCCGGCGACTCGGTGCGTGATTTGCTGGCAGGTGCCGCTGCCGGGTGCGAGCCGCATCTGGTTCTGACCGGAAAATCGGCGCAGTACCAACAGGGCGGCCAGCCGGGCGGCTTGCCGGCCGGTACGCGCTTGCACCAGGACCTGTCGGCCTTCGTGGAATTCATCCTGAGCCGCAGCGCGGCCTAGTGCAACACTGCACTAGCTGGCCCCCACGTTCGCTCTACTGGCGTACGGCTCTCTGCCCCCGAGGGGGCTAATTTCCCTTGGGGCGGCCCGGCGGGAAATTGCTTGACCCCCACGCTTGCCACTTCGTGTGCTTCGCTGCCCCCCGAGGGGGCATTTCCCTTGGGGCGGCCCGGCGGGAAATTGCCGCCTGCAAGTCAGGCCAGGGGCAATTTCGGCTCAAATTTTGAGCGCTTGACGCTGAAAAACGCCTTCACGTTGCGCACGTTGGCGTCGCTGATGCACAGGCGCTGCGCCAGCGCCAGGTAGTCCGGCATGTCGCGCACATGCACCACCATCACAAAGTCCGGACCGGGCGAGACGCGGTAACACTGCTGCACCGCCTCGTCCTGCACGGCACGGGCTTCAAAGGCGTCGAGCTGCTCGCTGCCCTGGCGGTCGAGCGTGATTTCGAGGATGGCCGTCAGCCCGTGGCCTATCGTGGCCGCCAGCTTTTCGACGGACAGCACGGCGATTTGCCGCTCGATCAACCCGGCTTCCTGCAGGCGTTTGATGCGCCGCAAACAGGTCGGCGGCGAGACATGCACCCGCGCTGCCAGCGCCTGATTCGACAGCGAAGCATCGCGTTGGAGCTGGTCCAGGATGCGCAGGTCCGCGATGTCGAGAGTCAGACCGACTCGTTTGCTTTGTGAATTCATCGATCAATTATCTAACAAAAATGGAATAAATCGCCTTATATATCGTTTTATGAAATTTAATTGCATTTACTTGACAATTTAGGCGTTTAATTTTCAATTGACAGGACTACCATTGGCACTTATTTCAAAAAAAGGCTCATCATGTGCGGCATCGTTGGCGCAGTTTCCTCTCGCAATATTGTTCCCATCCTGGTGCAGGGGCTGCAAAGGCTGGAGTATCGCGGTTATGACTCCTGCGGGGTGGCTGTGTATGCCGGTGGCCTGAAGCGGGCACGCAGCACGTCCCGTGTGGCCGAGCTGATGGCGCAGGTGAGCGCTGACAAACTTGAAGGCGGAACCGGCATTGCGCACACCCGCTGGGCCACCCACGGCGCGCCGGCGGTACACAACGCGCACCCGCATTTCAGTCATGGCACCGGGCAAGCCGCGCAAAAGCCGGGCAAGGTAGCGCTGGTACACAACGGCATCATTGAAAACCACGACGAATTGCGCGCCGCGCTACAGGCCAAAGGGTATGTGTTTGCCAGTCAGACCGATACCGAAGTCATCGTGCATCTGATGGACAGCCTGTACGACGGCGATTTGTTCGAAGCCCTGAAGGCCGCAACCCGCCAGTTGCAAGGCGCCTACGCGATTGCGGCGTTTTGCAAGGATGAGCCGCACCGGGTGGTGGGCGCACGCGCCGGCTCGCCGCTGATTCTGGGCGTGGGCAAAGAGGGCGGCGAAAACTTTCTGGCCAGCGATGCGATGGCGCTGGCCGGCGTGACCGACCAGATTCTGTACCTGGAAGAGGGCGATCTGGTCGATATCCAGTTGGGCAAATACTGGGTCATCGACCGCGCGCACAACAGGGTGGAGCGCGAGGTCAAAACCGTGCAGGCACACAGCGGCGCGGCCGAGCTCGGGCCTTACCGCCACTACATGCAAAAGGAAATTTTCGAGCAGCCGCGCGCCATCGCCGACACGCTCGAGGGCGTCAACGGCATTGTCCCCGAGCTCTTCGGCGATGCCGCCTACCGGACTTTCAAGGACATCGACTCGGTGCTGATCCTGGCCTGCGGCACCAGTTACTACAGCGGCTGCGCTGCCAAGTACTGGCTGGAGGGCATCGCCAAAATTCCGACCCAGGTGGAAGTCGCCAGCGAGTACCGCTACCGCACGTCGGTGCCCGACCCCAGGACCCTGGTGGTGACCATCACGCAAAGCGGTGAAACGGCCGACACGCTGGCGGCGCTGCGCCATGCGCAATCACTGGGCATGATGCAAACGCTGACCATCTGTAATGTCGCCACCTCGGCCATGGTGCGCGAATGCAGGCTGGCCTACATCACGCGCGCCGGGGTCGAGATTGGTGTGGCATCGACCAAGGCTTTCACGACGCAACTGGCGGGCCTGTTCTTGCTGACGCTGGTGCTGGCGCAAAGCAAAGGCCGTCTGAGCGAGGAAGAAGAGGCCGGGCACCTCAAAGCCATGCGCCACCTGCCTGCGGCCCTGCAAGCGGTGCTGGCGCTGGAGCCGCAAGTCATCAGTTGGGCCGAAGACTTCGCAAAAATGGAAAACGCGCTCTTCCTCGGCCGCGGCCTGCATTACCCGATTGCACTCGAAGGCGCCCTCAAGCTCAAGGAAATCAGCTACATCCACGCCGAGGCTTACCCGGCGGGCGAGCTCAAACACGGCCCGCTGGCACTGGTGACCAGCGCGATGCCGGTGGTGACCGTGGCGCCAAACGACAGCCTGCTGGAAAAACTCAAGAGCAACCTGCAGGAGGTGCGCGCCCGCGGCGGTGTGCTCTACGTGCTGGCCGACGCCGACACCAAAATCGAGAGCGGCGAAGGCATTCACGTCATCCGCATGCCCGAGCATTACGGCGCCTTGAGCCCGTTGCTGCATGTGGTGCCGCTGCAATTGCTGGCTTACCACACGGCCTGCGCGCGCGGGACGGATGTTGACAAACCGCGCAATCTTGCAAAGAGCGTGACCGTCGAATGAATGGACACGGCGTGCTTTCAAGTATTCTGAGCAATTAAAGTCGTAAACAGGTAATTACAGTCGTAAACACCGCTCCAGCATCTATGCGGGTTTGCGGACTGTTGGATATTTGAGACGGATTTCCAAAGTCGTAAACACGTAAAAGTAAGCGGCGGATGGTGCTGCACGAGCAGCAGACCAGCTGTACAAATCTGCTTCAAAGTGCGCCGCTGTTTCCGCGATTTTGTTGCCTCAATCTCCAGCCAGGTGACCAACTCCCCCGTCTAGGATCGAGCTTGCTTGAGCTGACCCACCTTAGGTAGCGTTTGCTCAACGTTTGCGCGTGAAGCGCTTGTTGAAGAGGTCCGCTACAAGATACCTCGGCTGGTTTTTGGTTAGCAATTTGATGCTCATTGCTGCTTAACAGCCGGCGACAATTAGTTATCTTTGCGTCTCTGGCTCATCTTGCGCCAATGTTCGAGTAATTCGGTGTTGCCTGAGGCCACCTCAATGAGCATCTGGAGCGACAACACTGCACCAGGAACAATTCCAGCTTCATCGATCTCCTGGTCATCGAAGTCGGGATTGGTAGGTATCTCTAGATTGATCACCCACCACAGTTCAATTTTTCGTAGCAACTCAACCAGTACCGGAAATTGAGTGGAATGATCCGATTCAACTTGCCCGGTTACGACGGAGAAGAGCTGGTGGGCCAGCATGTTCCTGATTTTCTTGAGGTTTTCAAAGGTCTGGAAGTCGACCTGATCGATGACATCACGCTCAAGCAACCATTCAAGTGACGCATACACTGCGCTCTTGTTTCTCGACGTAACTTGCTGCTGATACTCCGGACTGACAATCGATCCATTCTCATCCCAGCCGTTCGTGTAAAAGTCACGGATGCGATCCACGATGGAATCTTTGAGAATTTCGAAGGTCGTGATGAACATGGTTGCCATGAACAGCGAGGGTCGAAGAACCTCTGGGTCAAGAAAACGTTCCCAGCGGTCGTCGAAGTCGTTCATAAAAGGGCAATCTTCTGCGCGACGGCGGTCAAGTATTTTGGTGCCCAGCCGCACCACTTGTTCCACTCCGGCGGCGCCAGGCTTGGGATAACGAACACGGCCATACCACTCACAATGACGGGCTCAGGTGCCTTGGAAACTTTGGGCGGAGGAGGAAGGTTGGTTCCCAGAATCTTGGAAAGATCCCTTCCAGTACCGGAGCCATGTGCAATGATTACCTTTGGTTGTATGAAGGCCAAAAGAGTTCGGAAGATTTCGGTACCTTTGCTTGCACCATCGGCATGTTGCTTGGTGAGCAAGTCAACGCTCATTGGCGTTGAGTAACAGACGACGTTGGTCTCTAGTATCTGAGTGACTGCCACGGCCCGGAGAATTTCGCGAAAAGCGTCGGTGTTGGCGCGGGTGGGAGATAACTTGCCGTCGGTCATCTCGTTGTAAATACTTCGCGCCGTTTCGCCAGACCGATTGAATAGCCCATTGAGATGCCGCGAATGCTCCAGGCGGCTTTCCACAAATGCTTTCGCCTGATTCTTGCCCACAATGAATACCGAGGCCTCGAGCGGATTCGTCATGTCGGTCATCCACGGTCGAGGCAATTGACCATTCAAAGGACGCGTCAACGCCGAGATGACACGTTCAAAGTCTTGTTGCCTGGAGGACATACAACAAGTTTAGTCACTATCCGCTCAGCTAGCCAAGCCAAAAAGCCGACGTACTTCCACTCGGTCCGAAGGCATCTGTGGAAAGTACTAGTGTGAGATATTCAGATGCTAGGACTTGGCCTAGGTTGCGCACCGAACGTCTGTCTTCATCCCTGTTGACAGTTTCTCTATCAACTCGGCACAAAGCATTACTGCCTCCTCACGGATGACGATACGTTGACCTGTGCGATATCGTGTATCCCCACTTTTGACGATGTAGTCATCATCAACGACTCCTTCGCGGTGCGCCAGCAAGTGACGCTGCTGAAAAAATCGTGTCAACTGGGATAGCTCATCTTCCCTCAGATGGGCCGTATATGCGTGACCGAAAGATGCCTCCCAGAGCGCACTTCCTTCTAGCAGGTTCTGAAATACGTTTCGCCGGGCTTTAGGTGTTTGCGATTGAGTAGCGTAGAGAGCTTCAGCGAAGCGCTGGAAAGCCATCACTGCATTCTGCAGACCCGTTTCGATCAACACACGAGCCGTGTTTTCTGCTGCGTCCAGATTCGCGATGCTAGCGCGAACGATGGGTACCGCAGCCAAGGTCGCCCGAATTGTCTCAACCGATTGTGTGAAAACCCTGTCGGCTGCATTGTGGCCGCACCCCGGACAGAAAAATGCAGAACCAATCACAGCGAACCGGCAATGGCACTCATTACATTCGATTTTGAGACGCATGGGTTCCGCAGCGGCCAACGGAACGACGATCTCGGAAGGTTTGTGCGAGACCTTCATCGAGATCTTTACAAAGCTCTTGGCGGGTTGCTGTTGCCGCCGACCGAAAACTGACCCACTTTAGGCCATTGAGCCGATTCAAAACTGACCCAGGTGTTTTACTTGCCTTGCCTAAATTTTGGGCAGGGGACGAACAAGGTGATCACCATGGAAATGTTGGGAAGAATTCGA
>JAURVI010000045.1 GCA_030655515.1 Polaromonas sp.
GCCGCCAGCATCTTGATGGCTTCGCGCAGGGGCGTGCGGGACACATGGAGCACCTCGCTGAGTTCGCGCTCGTTGAGTTTGGCGCCTGGCGGAATGCGGTTTTCAACCAGCATCTGGCGCAGGCGGGCCGCCGCCTGCTCATGCAGGGCGGCGCGCGGAATGGCAATGATTTCAGCAGTCATGGCGGGATTTTGTATGCAAAAAAGTAACATGTCAAACCTGCCATTGACACTGAATATCGGGTTAATCGGCTTGACAAATGAATTTTGTATGCAAAAAATGAGGGCTGTTCGGAGAACTTTGGAGAACCCTGATTTATGCTGACGCTCGACTTTCACCCCACCGGCCGCCATTTCCTGCAGATTCCCGGCCCGTCTCCCGTGCCCGACCGCATCCTGCGCGCGATGAGCCTGCCCACCATCGACCACCGCGGTCCCGAGTTCGGCGCGCTGGGCCTGAAGGTGCTGGCCGACATCAAGAAAATCTTCCAGACCAAACAGCCGGTAATGATTTACCCGGCCTCCGGCACCGGTGCCTGGGAAGCGGCGCTGGTCAACACCCTGAGCCCTGGCGACCATGTGCTGATGTACGAGACGGGTCACTTCGCTGCGCTGTGGCAAAAACTCGCCGCGCGCGTCGGCCTGAAAACCGAGGTGATGAGCGACCCTGGCGCTGAAGTCTGGCGCCATGGCGTGCGTGCCGACCTGATCGAGGAACGCCTCAAGGCCGACACCCATCACAGCATCAAGGCCGTCTGCGTGGTGCACAACGAAACCTCGACCGGCGTGACCAGCAACATCGCCGCCGTGCGCAAGGCGATCAACGCGGCCAAACACCCGGCGCTGCTGCTGGTGGACACCATCTCCGGCCTGGCCTCGGCCGAGTACAAACATGACGAGTGGGGTGTGGACGTCAGCATCAGCGGCTCGCAAAAAGGCCTGATGCTGCCGCCCGGCATCAGCTTCAACGCGCTCTCGCCAAAAGCCATCGAGGCCAGCAGGACCGCGAAATTGCCCAAGGCGTTCTGGGCCTGGGACGAAATCATCGAGATGAACAAGACCGGCTACTGGCCGTCCACCCCCAACACCAATTTGCTTTACGGCCTGAACGAAGCCTGCGACATGTTGCTGGAGCACGGCCTCGACGTGGTCTTTGCGCGCCACCAGCGCTGGGCCGAAGGCGTGCGTGCTGCGGTCAAGGCCTGGGGCCTGCAGATCCAGTGCGCCGATGCTGCTGTGTACTCACCCATCCTCACCGGCGTGATGACGCCCGAGGGCGTGGACGCCGACGCCGTGCGCAAAATCATTTACGAGCGTTTCGACTGTTCGCTGGGCACCGGCCTGGGCAAGGTCAAGGGCAAGATGTTCCGCATCGGCCACCTCGGCGACTGCAACGACCTCACGCTGATGGCTGCGCTGTCGGGCTGCGAGATGGGCCTGAAGCTGGCAGGCGTCAAGCTCGCCGGGTCCGGCGTGCAGGCTGCCATGGACCACTTCTCCAGCCACGCCGCGGTCATCCCGCTGCGCAAGGCGGCCTGAGTACCTTTCCCGTTTTCCTTTCCCGCGTTCCCTGCCTTTCTTGATTAATAAAACCACCTGGAGACAAACCATGCAACGCAGAACCCTCGTCACCGCCGGCGCAGCCGCAATGGCCTTTCCCTCGCTGATCCTCGCGCAAAACCTGCCCGCCGGGCCGGTGCGCATCATCGTCGGCTTCGCCCCCGGTGGCGGCACCGACATCCTGGCCCGTGTCATCGGCCAGAAGCTGGGCGAGATGTGGAAGACGCAGGTCATCGTCGAGAACAAGGCGGGCGCCTCCGGCACCATCGCCGCCGACTTCGTCGCCAAGGCGGCCGGTGATGGCAACACCTTGCTGATGGCCCACATCAACAGCCAGGCCATCACACCGGCACTGCAAAAGGTCAACTACGACGCGGCCAAAGACTTTGCCCCCATCGTGCTGGTCGGCGTCACACCCAACCTGCTGATCTGCAACGAGAACCAGCCCGCCAAAAACGTCAAGGACCTGGTCGAGCTGTGCCGCAACAACCCCGGCAAGATCAGCTTCGGCTCCGCCGGCACCGGCAGTGCGCAGCACCTGGCGCTGGAGATGTTCATGCTGGCCGCCAAGGTCAAGGCCATCCATGTGCCATACAAGGGTTCCGGCCCCATGCTGACCGACCTGATAGGCGGCACCATTCAGTACAGCTTCGACACCATGACGGCAGCCACGCCGCACGTGAAGAGCGGCAAGGCGATCGCGCTGGCACAAACACGCCAGCAGCGCGTGCCCGCCTACGCCAACGTGCCGACCATGGCCGAGTCCGGCTTCCCCGGCTTCGAGGCCACCACCTGGCACGGCCTGGCCGGCCCGGCAAAGATGCCCGCCGCGATGGCCAAGCGCATGAACGAGGACGTCAACAAGGTCATGCAGATGCCCGACGTGATGGAAAAACTGGCGGCCTCTGGCGCACAGGACGGCGGCGGTTCCACCGAGAAGTTCGGCGACTTCATGCATGCCGAGCAAATCAAGTGGGCCAAGATCATCAAGGACGGCGGCGTGAAAGGCGAGGGTTGATGAAAAAACTTCCCCTTGAGGGTGTGCGGGTGCTGGACATCAGCCAGGTGATGGCCGGCCCGTATGCCTGCATGCTGCTGGCCGACATGGGCGCCGACGTGATCAAGATCGAGCCGCCCGGCAGCGGCGACCAGACGCGTGGCGCCATGGGTTTCAAGATGAAGGGGCCGGACTCGCTGGGCTTCCTCAACATGTACCGCAACAAGCGCAGCATTACCCTCAACCTCAAGTCCGCAGCGGGCAAGACGCTGCTGCTGCAGCTCGCCAAAGATGCCGACATCCTGCTGGAGAACTACCGTCCCGGCGCGATGAAAAAACTCGGCCTGGGTTATGAGGTGCTGAAGGAAGTAAACCCGAAGCTGGTCTACACCAGCATCTCTGGCTTTGGCCAGAACGGCCCCTGGTCGGACCGCCCCGGCTTCGACCTGATGGCCCAGGCCATGTCCGGCGTGATGAGCGTGACCGGTTATCCGGGCGGCCCGCCGGTGAAGGCCGGCGTGCCGGTCGCCGACATCGGCTGCGCACTGTTCGCGGTGTATGCCACCTTGTCCGCCTACATCGGTGCCAAAGCCAGCGGCGAAGGTCAGCATGTGGATGCTTCGCTGTTCGACTCGGCGCTGGCCTTCTCGGTTTGGGACATCTGTGACTATTGGGGCACCGGCAAACCGCCCGAACCGCTCGGCACCTCCAACAAGATGACCGCGCCTTACCAGGCCATGGCCTGCTCGGACGGCTACTTTGTCATGGGCGCCAACAACCAGAAACTCTGGCTGCAACTGTGCAAGCTGATGGGGCGCGAGGAACTGCTGGCCGACGAACGTTTCTCAACCATTTCGCTGCGCCTCGCCAACCGGCACGCACTGGAGGTAGAGCTGGAGAAGTCTTTCCGACTCAAACCAAAAGACCATTGGGTCAGCACTTTTCTGGAGGCTGGCATTCCCGCCGCCCCGATCCTGACCTACCCGGAAGCCTTCGACAGCGACCACGCGAAGGCGCGCGAGATGCGCATGGAGATCGACCACCCGGTCGAAGGCAAGGTGCCCAACATCGGCTTTGCTGTGAAGATGTCCGGCACGCCCCAGCAGGTGCGCCGCCATCCACCGCGGCTGGGCGAACACACGGCCGAGGTGCTGGCCGAACTCGGCATCAATGCAGAAGAACAGGCGCGGCTCGAAGAGCAGGGCGCTTTCGCAGCATGAGCGACGCCGACGCCAAAGGATCCGTTCACCTCGCCGTCAACGCGGGCGTGGCCTCGGTCCTGTTCGACCGGCCCGCCGCACGCAACGCGATGACCTGGTCGATGTATGAGCGGCTCAACGAGATTTGCGAGCAGCTCAAAGCCGACGCCTCGGTGCGCGTGGTGACCTTTCGCGGCGCCGGCGGGCAGGCTTTTGTGGCCGGCACCGACATCGAGCAGTTCACCACCTTCACCACGGGCGAAGACGGTGTCGCCTACGAAAAGCAGATCGATCAGTGCATTGCCCGGCTGGAGTCGCTGCCCATGCCCACGGTCGCAGCGATTGAAGGCTGGACCATAGGCGGCGGCCTGGCGATTGCCACCGCCTGCGACTTCCGCATCGCCACGGCGGGTTCCCGTTTCGGTGTGCCGATCGCCAAGACGCTGGGCAACTGCCTGTCGGTCGCCAATCTCGCGCGCCTGAGTTCGGTGTTCGGTGTACCGCGTGTCAAACGCATGTTGATGCTGGCGGAGGTGCTGTCCGCTGACGAGGCGCTGGCCTGTGGTTTTTTGTTGCAACTGGTCGAACCCGGCGAGATGGATGCCGCGCTCGGCAAGCTTTGCGAGCGCCTGTCGGTGCTGGCCCCTGTGACCCAGAGCGTCAGCAAGGAAGGCCTGCGCCGGTTGGTCAACCACACGCTGCCGCCGGACGAAGACCTGATTCGCCGTTGTTACGGCAGCGCGGATTTTCATGAAGGCGTGTCGGCCTTTGTCGGCAAGCGCAGCCCGGCCTGGAAGGGCGAGTAGGGCGATCCGGTCAGGAGGGCGGGGCGTGGTAGTTACCCTGTGTTGCACATCGCTGACGCTGGTGCGCCGCTTGTCACGCGATCGCCCACACCTGTCGCGTGGCGCCTGTTTTGCACTGGCTCCGGTGCTCGCTGTTTTTTAAAATTCAAGCATGTTCCTGGCCTGGCCAGTTTTCTTTTTTGATGGATGAAGCCCATGTCTGCCAACCCGAAATTTTCTTCCCCCGCCTTGTCTGCGCTGTGCCTGTCGCTGCTGTTTACCGCCGGCGCCAGCCACGCCCAGAAAGCCTGGGTCGTCGGCCAGTCCGCGCCGCTGAGCGGCGGCAATGCCGCCTTCGGCCGTGACATCCGCGACGGCGCTGCCGCCTACTTCAAGACCGTCAATACCAAGGGCGGTGTCGGCGGACTGCCGATCGAACTGGTGGCGCTCGACGACAAGAACGACCGCAAGCAGGCCGGTGCCAACACCGGCAAGCTGCTGACTGAAAACAACGCGGTGGCCCTGTTCGGTTATGCCTCGGCCACGCTCAGCCTGGACGCGATGCCGCAGGCCGAAAAAGCCGGCGTGCTGTTCTTCGCGCCGTTCTCCGGCGCGAACCCGGTGCGCAAGCCCAGCCCGGTGGTCTACACGCTGCGCGCCTCCTACGGCGACGAGCTCGAAAAAATGCTGGCCTTCTGGACCGGCCTGGGCGCCAAAAGCGTGGCCGTGGTTCACTACGACGACGAGGTCGGCACGCAGAATCTGGCCGTGGTGACCGACTACCTTGCCAAGCAGGGCAAGAAGCCCTCGGCCTTTCCGCTGCAGCGGAACGCCAGGGTCAGCGAGGCGCAGGTTGGGCAATTGCTCGCGCTCAAGCCCGACGTCATCATCAACACCGTGCTGTCCGGTCCCGCGTCCGAGATCAGCAAACAGATCGTGGCGCAGGGCAAGTTCATCCCGACGTCCAGCCTGTCCTTCGTCGGCGCGCAGCAATACATCGAGGCGGCGGCCGAAGCGGGCGCTGGTGTGTCGATCTCGCAGGTCGTGCCCAACGCCGGCTCGACGTTGCCGGTGGTAAAGGAGTGTGCCAAGGCCCTGAAGGACGCCGGCATCACGCAGACCATGAACAGCGCTCACCTGGAGTCCTGCATAGGCGCGAAAGTGCTGACCGAAGCGATGCGCCGCAGCAAGAAACCGGGGGATGCCAAGGCTCTGCTGGCATCGATCAAAAGCCTGGGCACTTACGACACCGGCGGCTTCGCCGTGAACTACGGCCCCGACCAGCACCACGGCAGCAAGTATGTCGAGCTGGGCATGGTCACCCGTGACGGCAAGCTGCGCTAAACATCGCCCGGAAAGGCTGCCCCCTAGCGGTAGTGCGCGCAGAGCAGCCTGATCAGCGCGTCCGCATAACGCGGCAGGGCCTGACGGTTGCGCACCAGGATGTAGCGCTCGCGCACGCTCCAGGCATCCGTCAGCTCAATCAGCGAGATACCCATGGCCGCCTGGTTGCGCCGGGCTGCCGACTCCGGCACGATGCCGACCCCGACGCCCGCGCCAATCATCCGGCACATCGCGTCAAAGCTTGAGAGCTGGATACGCAGTTTGAGCGGCTTGCCCAGCGCATCCGTCACCTGCGCCAGAAAAGTCTGCAGCGTGCTGCCCGACTGCATGCCGATCTGGTCGTCGTCCAGCGTCTCGGCAAAAGCAATTTTCTTGCGCCGCGCCAAGCGGTGGTTTTTGGCGGTGGCCAGCACCAGCCTGTCCGTGCTGAAGTGAATTGCCTCCAGCCCGAGGGTGTCTACCTTGCCGGCCACGATGCCGATGTCGGCGCGCCCGTCGAGCACGCCGCGCGCGATCTCGGGATTGGGCTTTTCCTGCAGGTCGATGTTGATTTTCGGGTTGTCGGTCAGGAAGCCGGGCAGGATCTCCGGCAGGAAATCCGTCACGGCGGTGGTGTTGGCAAACACGCGCAGGTGCCCGCGCAGGCCGCCGCCGTATTCCTGCAGGTCCACCCGCAACTGGTCCGCCTGCCGCAACACGCCACGCGCGTGGTACAGAAAAGCCTCGCCCGGTGGGGTCAGTCGCACGCCGCGCGCTTCACGGTAGAGAAGGCTCAAGCCCGACTGGGTTTCCAGCGACTTGATGCGGGCGCTCGCCGCCGCCAGCGACAGGTGCTGGCGCTCGGCGGCGCGGGTGATGTTGCCCTCATCGGCGGCCGCCACGAACAGGCGCAGGTCGGTCAGGTCGAATTGCATGTGCCATGCTACCGCATCGGCTCGCAGGCTTCGTTCCGGCCGAAGCCTGTTGAAAGCTTGCTGGTAAGGGTTTTCACTGGTAAATCGATCCAATGAACGACCAGCTTCTTGGGTAAGCCTTCCAAAATTCAGAAGGCTTGGTGCTGAAATGGGAGATTGTTCCAGGGAGGCATCGCGGGGATGATTCGCGTCCATGACTTCCGACATCCGCACGATAGAGCCCGACGTCCTGGCGCACCTGCAGGGCTGGGTGGGAAAGACCGAAACCCTGCAGGACGACATCACCGCCGCCCCGGTGCGCGCGCTGTCCGCCACGCTGGACCGCGACGATGCCGAACCTGTGAAGGGCACACTGCTGCCGGAACTCTGGCACTGGCTGTACTTCCTGCCAGCGGCCCGCCAGTCCGGCATTGGCCCCGACGGGCACCCTCAGCGCGGTGGCTTTTTGCCTCCGGTGCCGCTGCCGCGCCGCATGTGGGCCGGCGGGCGCTTGCAGTGGCACCAGCAAGCGCTGCAGGTGGGTGATGCGGTGACGCGAACCTCGACCATTGGGTCGGTGAAGCACAAGTCAGGGCGAACCGGCGATTTGCTGTTTGTGCTGGTCAGGCATGAGCTGCGCAACACGCAGGGGCTGGCGCTGACCGAAGAACACGACATCGTGTACCGCGCCAACCCGCAACCGGGCGACACGCCACCTGCGCCACAGCCCGCCGCCAAAGACGCCGCCTGGACGCGCGAAGTGGTTCCGGACGACGTGCTGCTGTTCCGTTATTCCGCGCTGACCTTCAACGGCCACCGCATCCACTACGACCGCAAGTACGTCACCGAGGTCGAGGGCTACCCCGGCCTGATCGTGCATGGTCCGCTGATCGCCACCTTGCTGGCGGACCTGCTGCGCCGCAACCTGCCCAACGCGCGGCTGCTGAAGTTCGAGTTCCGCGCAGTGCGCCCGGTGTTCGACCTCTGGCCCTTCAAGCTACATGGCAAGCCTTCGGCCGACGGGAAAAATGTCGAGCTCTGGACCGAAGACCACGAGGGCTGGCTGACGATGCAGGCCACGGCCATGCTGGCTTGAAACCGCTGGATACCCCGGCCGGCCCCGGCGGCAGAAATTTCAAAGTTATTTAAAAGAACCTTTTCATGAAAACCCAGATCCCGACCCCCGACGCTTACCAGGAAATGCGCGAGGCGCTGCGCGGCATGCTTGCCGGCTTTGACTCCGCTTACTGGCAGAAGGTCGACCACGAGCGAGGCTACCCCGAAGCTTTCGTCAACGCGCTGACCGAAGCAGGCTGGCTCGCCGCGCTGATCCCGGCAGAGTACGGCGGCTCCGGCCTCGGTCTGGCCGAAGCCTCGGTCATCATGGAAGAGATCAACTTCGCCGGCGGCAACGCCGGCTCATGCCACGGCCAGATGTACAACATGGGCACCTTGCTGCGCCACGGCTCGGACGCGCAAAAGCGCCGCTACCTGCCCAAGATCGCCTGCGGCGAGCTGCGCCTGCAGTCCATGGGCGTGACCGAGCCCACCACCGGCACCGACACCACCAAGATCAAGACCCTGGCCGTGAAGAAGGGCGACCGTTACGTCATCAACGGGCAGAAGGTCTGGATCTCGCGCATCCAGCATTCCGACCTGATGATCCTGCTGGCGCGCACCACGCCGCTGGGCGAGGTCAAGCGCAAGTCGGATGGCATGTCGATCTTCATCGTTGACCTGCACCAGGCCATTGGCCAGGGCCTGACGGTGAAACCGATCCGCAACATGGTCAACCACGAAACCAACGAGCTGTTTTTCGATAACCTCGAAATCCCCGAAGAAAACCTGATCGGCGAAGAAGGCAAGGGCTTCAAATACATCCTCGACGGCCTCAATGCCGAGCGCACCCTGATTGCCGCCGAATGCATTGGCGACGCCCGCTGGTTCGTCGAGCGCAGCGCCCGCTATGCACGTGATCGGCGTGTGTTCGACCGCCCGATCGGGCAGAACCAGGGCGTGCAGTTTCCGCTGGCCGAAGCCCACATCGAGACCGAGGCCGCCGACCTGATGCGCTGGCGCGCCTGCGAACTGTTCGACGCGCACCAGCCCTGCGGCGCCGAGGCCAACATGGCCAAGTACCTGGCCGCGAAAGCCTCCTGGGAGGCGGCCAACACCGCCATTCAGACCCATGGCGGCTTCGGCTTTGCCTGCGAATACGATGTCGAGCGCAAGTTCCGCGAGACCCGGCTGTACCAGGTCGCGCCGATCTCCACCAACCTGATCCTGAGCTACGTGGCCGAGCATGTGCTCGGGCTGCCGCGCTCATTTTGAAAGAGACCCCCATGCGTCCATTGGAGGGAATGCTGGTCGTCACGCTGGAGCACGCGATTGCCGCGCCGTTCTGCACCCGTCAGCTCGCCGACCTCGGCGCGCGCGTCATCAAGGTCGAGCGCCCGGGCGAGGGCGACTTCGCCCGCGCCTACGACACCCGGGCCCACGGCTCGGCTTCCCACTTCGTCTGGTGCAACCGCTCCAAGGAAAGCCTGACGCTCGATCTGAAAAATCCCGATGCCCGCGCCGTGCTGCAAAAGCTGGTGCAGCGGGCCGACGTGCTGGTGCAGAACCTGGCCCCCGGCGCTGCCGCGCGCATGGGGCTGGACCATGCCAGCCTGGCGCCGGTCAACCCGCGCATCGTGGTGTGCGACATCTCGGGCTATGGCGACGGCGGCCCCTACACCGAGAAAAAAGCCTACGACCTGCTGATCCAGAGCGAAGCCGGTTTCGTGTCGGTCACCGGCACGCCCGAGCACCCTTCCAAGGCGGGCCTGTCGATTGCCGACATCGCCGCCGGCATGTACGCCTACAGCAGCGTGCTGGCCGCCTTGCTGGAGCGCGGGCGCACGGGGCGCGGCCAGCGGCTCGAAATCTCCATGCTCGAAGCCATGTCCGAATGGATGGGCTTTCCGCTCTACTACACGCTGGACGGCCAGCCGCCGCCGCCGCGCGCCGGCGCCTCGCACGCCGCCATTTACCCCTACGGCCCCTTCACCTGCGGCGACGGCAAGCAGGTGGTGCTGGCGGTGCAGCACGACCGCGAATGGGCCACCTTCTGCAATCAGGTGTTGCAGTTGCCCGAGCTGACCGCACAGTACCTGGGCAACGCCAACCGGCTGGCCCAGCGCGAGAAACTGCGCGGCATCATCGAAGGCGTGTGCGCTACCCTGACCGCGGCGCAACTGGTGGCGCGGCTCGACGCGGCGCAAATCGCCAACGGCCAGCTCAACGAGATGGCCGACCTGTGGAAGCACCCGCAACTCGCGGCGCGCGGGCGCTGGACCGAGATCGGCTCGCCCGGCGGCCCGCTGCCCGCGCTGTACCCGCCGCACCACCTCAATGGCAGCGAGCCGCCGCCGATGGGGCCGGTGCCGGCGCTGGGCCAGCACACCGACGCCATCCTGACCGAACTCGGCTACGGCGCGACGGACATCGCCCGGCTGCGTGCGGACCAAGCCATCTGAGCGCGAGACCAAAACCATGACCCTGGATACCAACCCGAGCGCGACGCTGGCTGCTTTTGCCGCCGATCTGTCATTCGACACCATTCCGGCGCCGGTGCTGCGCCGCACCGAAGACCTGTTCCTCGACTGGTACGCCTCGGCGCTGGCGGGCAAGGGCGCGCGGCCGGTCGAAGCCATCGAGGCCTACGCCCGCAGCATGGGGCCGGACGCCGGCAGTGCCGAGGTGCTGATCTCGCGCCGCATGACTTCGCCGCATTTCGCCGCCATGGTCAACGCCGCGGCCTCGCACTTTGCCGAACAGGATGACGTGCATAACGGCTCGGTGTTCCACCCGGCGGCGGTGGTGTTTCCGGCCGCGCTGGCGGTGGCGCAAGACATCGGGGCCAGCGGCCGCGAGTTCCTGGCCGCCGTGGTGGCCGGTTACGAGGTCGGCATTCGCGTCGGCGAATTCCTGGGCCGCTCGCATTACCGCATTTTCCATACCACGGCCACGGCGGGCACACTGGCCGCCGCCGCCGCCGCCGGGCGCTTGCTGAAACTCGACGCCGCCACCCTGCTGCATGCCTTCGGCAGCGCGGGTACGCAGTCCGCCGGCTTGTGGGAGTTTTTGCGCGATGCCGCCGACTCCAAGCAACTGCACACCGCGCACGCGGCGTCCTGCGGCCTGGCCTCGGCCTACCTGGCACGAAGCGGTTTGACCGGCGCGCGCCAGATTCTCGAAGGTGCGCAGGGCATGGCCGCGGGCATGTCGAGCGACGCCGATCCGGCGCGCCTGAGCGACCGCCTGGGCCAGCGCTGGGCCACGGCGGAAACCTCGTTCAAATACCACGCCTCGTGCCGCCATACGCACCCGAGCGCCGACGCGCTGCTGGCGCTGATGCAGGCGCATGGGCTCAAGGCCGACGACATCGAGCGCGTCACCACCCATGTGCACCAGGGCGCCATCGACGTGCTGGGCCGCGTGACCGTGCCGGCTACGGTACACCAGGCCAAGTTCTCGATGGGCACGGTGCTGGCGCTGGCGGCCGAATACGGCTTTGCCGGGCTGAATGAATTCGAGGCGCATTACCTCGCGCCGCGCGTGGCCGCCTTGCGCGACCGCGTGACGATGCAGCTCGACGCCGAGGTCGATCAGGCCTATCCGCAGCGCTGGATCGGCAAGGTGACGGTGACGACGCGCGACGGCCGCACGCTGAATGCGCGGGTCGATGAGCCCAAGGGCGACCCCGGCAACACGCTGACGCGCGCCGAGCTCGAAGACAAGGCCCAGCGCCTGGCGGCCTACGGCAAGGGGGCCACGCCGGCCGAGATGCAGGCGCTGATCGCGCGCGTCTGGGCGGTGGCCGATGCGCCATGCATGGACCGCTGGCTGGCGGCATGAGCAGGGGTGTGAGCATGAATGGCAGCACCCCCGGCCTGCAAGCCCTGCCGCGCGCCTATCTTTTTGTGCCCGCCGACCGGCCTGAGCGTTTTGCCAAGGCCCGTGCCAGCGGCGCCGACGCGGTCATCATCGATCTGGAAGACGCCGTGGCCCCCGAGGCGAAGGCGCGCGCACGCGACGTGCTGGCGGCAGCGCTTGACGAGTCGGCACCGCTGGTGGTGCGCATCAACGCCGCGGGCACGCCCTGGTTCGACGACGACCTCGAACTGTGCCGCCACCCCGGCGTGGCCGCCGTCATGCTGCCCAAGGCCGAGGGCATCGACGCCGTCTGCACCGTGGTCGAGACCACCTTCAAGGACGTGTTGCCCATCATCGAGTCGGCGCGCGGCCTGCATGAGATGGACACCATCGCACGCGTGCCGGGCGTGATCCGTCTGGCCTTTGGCAGCGTCGATCTGGCGCTTGACCTGGGCATCGACTGTGACCCTGACGGCGCGGAAATCGAGCTGCTGGCCTTCCGCTCCCAACTGGTGCTGGCCTCCCGGCTGGCCGCGCTGGCCGCGCCGGTGGACGGCGTCAGCACCGCGATCAACGACCCGCAGCGCCTGCAGGCGGATGCGCAGCGCTCACGGCGCCTGGGCTTTGGCGCCAAGCTGTGCATCCACCCCCAGCAGGTGGCCACCGTGCAGGCGGTGTTCGCCCCCAGCCCGGAGCGCGTCGCCTGGGCGCGCCGCGTCTGCGAAGCCTTTGCCGCCGCCGGTGGCGCCGCCGTGGCCGTGGACGGCCAGATGGTGGACCTGCCGGTGGTCCAGCGCGCGCGCGCCGTGCTGCGCGACGCGGGCCTGAGCGCCTGATTTTTTGAACCCACCCCCAACCGACTGGAGTTCCCCATGACCCGCAAAACCAAACCCATCCGTTCCGACATTGCCTGGAGCACCCCCGACCGCATCGAAGTGCGCGGCAAGAGCCTGCCCGACGAGATCCTCGGCCATCTGAACCTGGGCGACATGGCCTTCCTGCAGATCCTCGGGCGCATGCCGACGCCGCAGGAGTCGAACGTGTTCAACGCCATTGCGGTGACGCTGGTCGAGCACGGCATCACGCCCAGCGCCCTGGCTGCGCGGCTGACTTACGCCGGTGCGCCCGAATCGCTGCAGGCGGCGGTGGCCGCCGGCCTGTGCGGCCTGGGCAGCGTGTTCGTCGGCAGCACCGAAGGCACCGCCAAGATGCTCTACGAAGCCCTGCCGCCCGGAACGAAAGGGGCGGACCTGGAGCGCATCGCCTGCGACACCGTGGCCGCTTTTCGCGCGCGCGGCCAGATCATCCCCGGCCTGGGCCATCCGCTGCACAAGCCGGTCGATCCGCGCGCCCCGCGCCTGTTCCAGATCGCCAAGGACAACGGCTTTTCCGGCGACTACATCCGGCTCGAACAACTGATCTGCGCCGAGGCCGAGCGCGCCGCCGGCAAGATGCTGCCCGTCAACGCCACCGGCGCCATCGGCGCCATCTGCTGCGAACTCGGGCTGCCCTGGAAGATCGTGCGCGGCGTCGGTGTCCTGGCGCGCGCCATCGGGCTGGTGGGCCATATCCTCGAAGAGAGCAACAACCCGATGGCGGTCGAGATCTGGCAGCGGGTCGAAGACGAGGCCACCCGGCACATCCGGCCGCAAGGCGCTTGAGGCGGCGCGCAGCGCATCTTGATCGCCTATTCAGGTACGGCAAACAAGATGCCGTCACACGGCGCAACTGGTTAAGATAGGCCCCATGGCCCGCTACAACACCCCTCCTTTTGAAATCCACGTCCACGGCGAAGTGCCGTTGCGTGAGGACGTCGGCTTCGAGCAACTGCAGGATGCTTTGAAACCGCTCTGGACCTATGCGGGCGCCAAATCGCTGGCAGACGGTGCCGCCAGCGTCTATGAGGAAGAGCCGGGCATACGCTTCGATGTGCAGCAGCATTTGCTGCAGTTGTGCTGGACGGTTCCCGGCGACGAAGATTTCAGGCAGGTGCTCGATGAGGTCTGCATGGCCCTGAACGAGCTGGCGCTCAGCGGTGCTCCGATTGAGGTCACCTTTTATGACGCGGACTTTGACGAGGACGAAGAGCAGGAAGACGAGGAGGCCAGGGACGACTTCGTGATGTATTTTGTCGGCCCCACGCCTGCCGCGATCATGCAGGTTCAACGCGACCTGCTGGTGCAGGACATGATCGGGCTGATGGAGCGCCATTTTGACGCTTCCGAACTTGGCGACGTGGTGGCTGCCGTCGATAAACTGTTTGAACAGCGCTTCGACGCGTTGGTCAATTCCATGCAGTTGGGCCGGCCACCGCGCGGGATGGGCGGGCCGCAAGGCGGCTCCGGCCACGGCGGCGGACGCAAGCCGCGGCACCTGCATTGACTCCTGTCAGCCGCCCGCCGTTGCGCTGATATCCCCGGCGCCGGAAAAACCCAGCCCGGCGAGATACACGTCCATCACGCGCTGCCCCACCGCAACCAGATCGAATGCCGCGCTGTCGAGCAGCCAGTTCTGGATCAGGCCGTCAATGATGGCGTGGATCCCCTGCGCGGCGGTGGCGGGTGAAACCGCCAGTTCCACGCCCTTGCGCGTCGCGGCTGCCTGCAAACCGCCCTCGACCTGCACCAGAAATTCATTGCGGACCGTGAGGTGGCGTAGCCGCACGGCCTGGAGCGCGTCGACATATTCTACCTTGTGGGTGGCTACCTCAAACACCCGGCGCGTCTGCGGATCCCCGGCAATACGGGCCAGCGCTTCACGCACGACGTTGCGGATGTGTGCCAGCGGGTCGGCTTGCCCTTCCTGCGCCAGGTCCTGGAAGGACTGCTCCAGGGGCAGAGTGACCCTTTCCATCATTGCGTTGAAGAGGTCCGCCTTGTCCTTGAAATGCCAGTAAATGGCGCCTCGCGTGGCACCTGCGCGCCGCGCGATGTCCTGCAGGCTGGTGCGCGACACGCCCTGCGCCTGAAACAGGTGCTCGGCCGCATCCAGCAGCTTGTGGCGGGTTGCCAGGGCTTCTTCTTTGGTTCGACGGGCCATAGGTCTCCTGAAAACGGGGGGAGCTTCATACATTCATAAATGTATGTAAACTATAGCACTCGCCAAACCCCTTATTCTTTTGGCTTTCGTCCGATGGGCTTGCGTACCCATTGCCATTAAAGAGCCACCCTTTGCGTCTTTATTCCAGAAAATTCGAGGAACAGCATGCCTATGTCCCGCGTTATCCAGCCCTGTGGGGCGCCGCCATCTACAAATCGTCAGCCGCTGTTGCTGGTCGCGATGCTGTCGTTGCTTCTGGCCGGATGTGGCAAAGGCACCAGCGCGCCGCCAGCCGCGCCGCCGCCTGCGCAGGTTGGCGTGGTGACCGTGGCGCAGGGCGATGTGGGGCTGGTGACCGTGTTGCCTGGCCGGCTTGAAGCCTCGCGTGTGGCGCAGGTCCGGGCGCGTGCGTCCGGAATTTTGCAAAAACGCCTGTTTCGTGAAGGCAGTGATGTCAAAGCGGGTCAGCCGCTGTTCAGCATTGACGCTGCGCCGTACGCTGCCGCGGTGGCCAGCGCCCAAGCCGGACTCGCGCGTGCCGAAGCCAATCAGGCGCAGGCCACGGCGCTGGCCGAGCGCTACAAGCCCCTGGTTCAAGCCAATGCCATCAGCAAGCAGGAGTATGCGAACGCCGTGGCGGCGCAGAAACAGGCCGACGCCGACGTGGCGGTGGGCAAAGCCAATGTGCAGACGGCCAACATCACGCTGGCTTATGCCGCCGTTACAGCACCGATTTCCGGTCGCATAGGCCGTTCCCTTGTCACTGAAGGCGCACTTGTGGGGCAGGGCGAAGCAACGCAACTCGCGGTCATTCAACAAATCGACCCGATGTATGTGAACTTCACCCAATCGGCCTCCGAAGCGCTCAAGCTCAGGGCCGGGCTGGCCCATGGGCAATACAAGCAGGCGGGCAAAGGCGCCGCCAGCGTCACCGTCATCCTGGAAGATGGAAGCACCTACGCACACACCGGCCGCCTGCTGTTCACCGACCTGACGGTGGATGCCACCAGCGGTCAGGTGACCTTGCGCGCAGAAATCCCCAACCCCGAGAAGCAGCTCTTGCCCGGTCTGTACGTGCGCGTCAAGCTGGCGCAGGCGCAAGTCAGCGGCGCCATCCTGCTGCCGCAGCAAGCCGTCACACGGGGCGCCCAGGGCGACACGGTCATGGTCGTTGGCCCCGACAACCATCTGAGCCCGCGCTTGATCAAACTGGGTCCGGCCCAGGACAACAAGTGGGTCGTTCTGGAGGGTCTCAAGACCGGCGAGCAGGTGATGGTCGATGGCTTCCAGAAGCTGCCGCGCGGCAAACCGGGTGACCCGGTCATCGTCAAGCCCGTGCCGTGGCAAGCGCCGGGCAGCAAGCCTGCCACCGCCGCCAGCGCGGCAGTACCCGCAGCCTCGGCAACGGCCAGCGCCGCCCGCTAAGGAGCAGCCCGAGTCATGGCCAAATTTTTCATCGAGCGCCCCATCTTTGCGTGGGTGATCGCCATTTTCATCATGGTCTTGGGCGGCGTGTCCATCACGCAATTGCCGATTGCCCAATACCCGGCGGTGGCGGCGCCGATTATCCAGATATCGGTCGCCTACCCGGGTGCCACGGCGCAGACACTGGAAGACAGCGTACTGGCCGTCATCGAGCGCGAAATGAACGGCGCCACAGGTCTGGCCTATATGGAAACGACCAGCCAGGCCAACGGAACCGGCACGATTGCGCTGAGCTTCGAGCCCAACATCAATCCGGAACTGGCGCAGGTGGACGTGCAAAACCGCCTGGCGCGCGCCACGCCACGGCTGCCCTCGGCCGTGACGCAACAGGGGGTGCGCGTCGACAAATCCCGCTCCAACTTTCTCCTGTTCACGATGCTGTCGTCCCAGAACCCGGACGTGAGCATCGACATGCTCAATGATTATGCGGCGCGTAACGTGGTGCCCGAGCTCCAGCGTCTGGCAGGCGTTGGCACCGTCACGCAGTTCGGTGCCGAGCGCGCGATGCGCATCTGGATCGATCCAGCCAGGCTCAAGGACTTCAATCTGTCGCTGGATCAGGTCAATGCCGCGATACGCGCACAAAACGCGCAAGTAGCGGCCGGCAATCTGGGCGACCTGCCCAGTGCATCGGGTCAGACCATGTCCGCAACCATCGTGGTGCCCGGCCAACTGAGATCGGTGGAGCAGTTCGGCGAGATCCAGTTGCGCGCCAATACCGACGGTTCATCGGTTCGCCTGAAGGATGTCGCCCGTATCGAACTGGGCGCCCAGAGCTACAGCACCAGCGCGCGTTTGAACGGCCAGCCGTCGGTGGGCATGGGCGTGCAGCTCACGCCCTCGGCCAACGCACTGGCCACCGCCAAGGCGGTGAAGGCCAAGCTGGCAGCGCTGCAACCCTTCTTTCCGCAGGGTGTGAGTTATTCCATCCCCTATGACAGCTCCATCTTTATCTCGGTCTCGATCGAGAAAGTGGTGTACACCTTGCTGGAAGCCATGCTGCTGGTGTTTCTGGTGATGTTCCTGTTTCTTCAGAACATCCGCTACACCATCATTCCGACCATCGTGGTGCCGGTGGCGCTGCTGGGCACCTTCGGCGCACTGCTGGCCATGGGTTTTTCGATCAACGTGCTGACCATGTTCGGCATGGTGCTCGTCATCGGCATCGTGGTCGACGACGCCATCGTGGTGGTCGAGAACGTCGAGCGCATCATGAGCGAAGAAGGCCTGCCCCCGCTGCAGGCCACGCGCAAGGCCATGGGCCAGATCTCGGGCGCCATCATCGGCGTGACCGTGGTGCTGATCTCGGTGTTCGTGCCACTGGCCTTTTTTCCGGGCTCCACGGGCAACATCTACCGCCAGTTCTCCGCAACGATGGGCACCTCCATCGCTTTTTCAGCCTTCCTGGCACTGTCGCTGACGCCTGCCTTGTGCGGCACGCTGCTCAAGCCTGTGGAGGCCGGTCACCACCTGGGAAAAGGGGGCTTCTTTGGCGGGTTCAACCGCAGGTTCAAATCCGCTGCCAAAGGCTATGAAAGCGGATTGTCCAGGCTGCTCAAGCGTGCGGGCCGGATGATGGTCGTCTACGCCATGCTGATTGGCGTCGTCGGGCTGATTTACACGCGCTTGCCGACCTCGTTCCTGCCGAACGAGGACCAGGGTTACATCCTCACCAACGTGCAATTGCCACCCGGCGCGTCGCTGGAACGGACACGCTCGGTGTTGCAACAGGTCGAAGACTTCATGCTCAAACAGCCCGAAATCGCCAACATCGTCACCGTGGCCGGCTTCTCATTCTCTGGGCAAGGGCAAAACGCGGGCCTGGCGTTCGTGATGCTCAAGGACTGGAGCGAACGCCCTGGCGCCGACCATTCGGCGCAAGCCATCGCCGCGCGTGCGTTCGGGGCACTGATGGGTGTCCGCGACGCCTTCATCTTCGCGCTGAGTCCGCCGCCGATTCCCGAGTTGGGCAACGCGACCGGTTTCACCTTCCGTCTTCAGGACCGCGGCAGCAAGGGTCACGCCGCGCTGCTGAACGTGCGCAACCAGTTGCTGGGCATGGCCAGCCAGAGCAAGGTGCTGACCCGCGTGCGCCCTGACGGCATGGAAGACGCGCCCCAGATGCAGATTGACATCGACCGCAACAAGGCCAGCGCCTTGGGCGTAGGCTTCGACAGCATCAACAACGCGCTCTCATCCGCCATCGGATCGAGCTACATCAACGACTTCCCGAACCAGGGCCGACTGCAACGCGTGATCGTTCAGGCCGACGCCAGCGAACGCATGCAACCCGAACAAGTGCTCGATCTGCCGGTGCCCAACAGCCGCGGTCAACTCGTTCCACTCTCGGCCTTTGCCAGTACGCACTGGATCACGGGCCCGATGCAGACGGTGCGCTACAACGGCTATCCGGCCATGAAAATCTCGGGCGATGCAGCGCCCGGCCACAGTACCGGCGACGCCATGGCTGAAATGGAAAAACTGGCCGCCACGCTGCCGGAAGGCTTCGGCTTCGAGTGGACCGGCCAGTCGCGCGAGGAAAAGCTCGCTGGCGCGCAGGCCATGGTGCTGTACGGTTTCTCGCTGCTGGCCGTGTTCCTGTGCCTGGCCGCGCTGTACGAGAGCTGGTCGATCCCGTTCTCGGTGCTGCTGGTGGTGCCGCTCGGCGTGCTCGGCGTGGTGCTGGCCACCCTGCTGCGCGGCATGGACAATGACGTGTACTTCCAGATCGGCCTGGTCACCATCATCGGCCTGTCCTCCAAGAATGCGATCCTGATCATCGAGTTTGCCAAGGATCTGGAGGCGCAAGGCAAGAGCGTGATCGAATCGGCGCTGGCCGCAGCGCATCTGCGTTTCCGTCCCATCGTGATGACCTCGCTGGCTTTCATGATGGGCGTGTTGCCGCTGGCGCTGGCCACCGGTGCGGGCTCGGCCAGCCAGCGCGCCATTGGCACCGGCGTGATCGGCGGCATGATCACCGGGACTGGACTGGCGGTGTTTTTTGTGCCGATGTTTTTTGTGGTAGTGCGCAGCCGGTTCAAGGGCAGCGAGCGGCAGAGAAAAATGTATTCCGAACACGCCAAGGCGGCTGGTTTTGACGGAGAGTTCAATGAAAGCCAAGCCCATGAGTAAGACCCGGCTGGTGCGATTGCTGGCATTGAGCGTGGCTGCGCTGGCGGTCGGCTGCTCGATGGCGCCCAAATACGAACGGCCTGAAGCGCCGATTGCGCCGGGCTGGCGCCTGTCCAGAACGCTGTCGGACGCGCCGCCCGCTGCATCGGCGGCCGTGCAGGGTGTGGCGGCAGCCGACATCGAATGGCAAAGTTTTTTCAGCGACCCCAAACTGCGGCAACTGATTGAGGCAGCGTTGCGCAACAACCGCGACCTGCGTATTGCCGTGCTCAACATCGAGCAGGCCCGGGCCCAGTTCCATATCCGGCGCGCCGACCAGTTTCCGACGGTGGGCGCGGCGGCCACGGGCTCGCGCCAGCCCAGTGCCAGCGGCAACGGCGGCATCACCAGCGTCTATACCGCAGGTCTGGCGCTGACGTCCTACGAGCTTGATTTTTTTGGCCGCGTCGCCAGCCTCAAGGACGCCGCGCTGGCGCAGTACCTGGCGACCGAGGAAGGCCGCAAGACCACCCAGATCAGCCTGATCGCGACGGTGGCCAACACCTACCTGAGCCTGCTGGCCGACGAGGAGCTGCTGGCGATCACGCAGCAGACACTGGCCACGCGCGAGGAATCCTTCAAGCTCAGCCAGATGCGTTTTGACAACGGCGCCACGTCCGAGCTGGACCTGCGCCAGGCCGAGTCGCTGACCGAGGCGGCCCGCATCAGCCTGGCGCAGCTGCAGCGCCAGCGCGCGCTCGATGAAAACCTGCTGACGCTGCTGCTGGGCCAGCCGCTCACCGGCGAACTGGCGGCGGCGCTGCCGGCCGGCCAGGCGCTGGCCGATGCACCGCTGATGGTGGACGTACCCGCGGGCCTGCCTTCGGACCTGCTGACCAAACGCCCCGACATCCGCCAGGCCGAGCAGCAACTGCTGGCCGCGAATGCCAATATCGGCGCGGCGCGTGCGGCGTTTTTCCCGCGTATTTCACTGACGGCATCGGCCGGCAGTGTCAGCAACCACCTGTCGGGGCTGTTCCAAAGCGGGACCTACGGTTGGACGCTGGCGCCGCAGCTGTTTCTGCCGCTGTTCGACGCCGGCCGCAACCGCGCCGGGCTGGACTCGGCCAATGTCGGGCGCGACATTGCCGTGGCGCAGTACGAAAAGGCGATTCAAACCGCGTTCCGCGAAGTGGCCGACGCGCTGGCCGGCCGCGCCACGCTGGGTGAGCAGCTGCGTGCGCAGCAGGCCCAGGCCAGCGCCGAAGCCACCCGCTTCAAGCTCTCGGACCTGCGTTACCAGAACGGCATTGCCAGCCAGCTCGACCTGCTGGACGCACAGCGCGCCCTGTTCGCCGCCAGGCAGGCCGTGGTGCAGACCCGGCTGTTGCAGTTGCAGAACCAGGTCACGCTGTACAAGACGCTCGGTGGCGGCTGGAAAGAGCCGGCGGGCGCAACCACGCGCTGACCGGGATATGCCGCGCGGCCCCGGCAGGCGGCGCCGGGTGAAAGTCGGGGTTTGCGGGCATTTAAGGGCTGCAACCCTTGATATACCTGGGACGAGTGCTCTTAAAAGAGTAGCGCTTCGACAGGACCATCCAACTGCAGCCAGCGCTGCGCAGCGGCTTGCAGATGGGCTGGCTGCCCGGTGCTGAACAGGCGGATCCGCCCCGGCGTGCTGTCAGCCGCGCCCGACGGAACAGTGTCCGTCAGCCGCAGGCGGGTCTGCCGGGCCACCGCCTCGCCGGTGTCTACCAGCTGCACATCGGGCCCGACCAGGTCACGCAGCACGGCAGCGGCAAACGGGTAATGCGTGCAGCCCAGCACCAGCGTGTCGATCTCCCCGTCTTTCAAGCCAAATCGCCCCATGGCCCTTGTATGGCGGGCGCAAGCAGCTATTATTTCAGTAGCGGTTTCAGGGCTTGCCGCGCTGGTCACGCCGCGCTCGATTGTGTCGGCCAGTCCGTCGCAGGGCCGCAGCACAAACTCGGCCTGCGTCGCCAGGCTGCCCAGCAAAGCCCGGAAGCGGGCACTCGCCAGTGTGCTGCGTGTGGCCATGACGCCGATGCGCCGGGTTTTGCTGAGCGCAGCCGCGGGCTTGAGGGCCGGCTCCACCCCGATGATGGGCAGCTGGGGATGCTCGGCGCGCAGCAGGTCGATGGCCGCGGCCGTGGCCGTGTTGCAGGCGATCACCAGCGCCTGCACGCCCTGGTCCAGCAAATGGGCGGTGAGGGCGCGCGAGCGGGTTATCACATGGGCCTCGTCCCGCTCTCCGTAGGGCGCGTGGCCGCTGTCGGCGATGTAGATGAAGTTGTTGTTCGGCAGCTTGGCGCGCAGCGCCCGCAGCACGCTCAGGCCACCGACGCCGCTGTCAAAAACGCCAACGGACCCCCACGGTCGCGCACTGCGTGTCACTCCCTGCCCCCCGAGGGGGCCGCTGCGCCTGCGGTCCGGCAAAGCCGGTCCCGCGGCCCCGGCTTGCATGGGGAGGGTGGCCCTCGCAGTTGTGCCATCGCAGTTCAGGCTGCGGCGACCGCAATGCCCTTGAATTCACCGGTGGCAATCTTTTTCTGCCACTCGGCCGGGCCGGTGATGTGGGCGCTGGTACCGCCGGAATCCACCGCCACGGTCACCGGCATGTCGACCACGTCGAACTCGTAAATGGCTTCCATGCCGAGGTCGGAAAAACCGACAACGGTGGCGCTTTTGATCGCCTTGCTGACCAGGTAGGCCGCGCCGCCGACCGCCATCAGGTAGGCGCTTTGGTGTTTCTTGATCGCTTCGATCGCCACCGGGCCGCGCTCGGCCTTGCCTATCATGGAGATCAGGCCGGTCTGGGCCAGCATCATCTCGGTGAAACCGTCCATGCGGGTCGCCGTCGTCGGGCCGGCCGGGCCGACCGCTTCTCCGGCGACCGGGTCGACCGGGCCCACGTAATAAATCACGCGGTTGGTGAAGTCCACCGGCAGCTTCTCGCCCTTGGCCAGCATGTCGGCAATCCGCTTGTGCGCGGCGTCGCGGCCGGTCAGCATCTTGCCGTTGAGCAAGAGTGTCTGGCCCGGCTTCCAGCTCGCAACCTCCGCCTTGGTCAGGGTGTCGAGGTTGACCTTCTGGCTCTTCACGTAGTCGGGCGTCCAGTTGACGTTGGGCCAGAGGTCCAGGCTGGGCGGGGTCAGGTAGACCGGGCCGCTGCCGTCGAGCACGAAGTGCGCGTGGCGCGTGGCGGCGCAGTTGGGGATCATGGCCACCGGTTTGCTCGCCGCGTGGGTCGGGTACATCTTGATCTTGACGTCGAGCACGGTGGTCAACCCGCCCAGGCCCTGCGCGCCTATGCCGAGCGCGTTGACCTTGTCGAACAGCTCCAGTCGCAGCGCTTCGGTTTTTGTCAATTTCTGGCCGGCCGACGACCTGGCCTGCAGCGCGTACATGTCGAGGTCGTCCATCAGGCTTTCCTTGGCCATCAGCACCGCTTTTTCGGCGGTACCGCCAATGCCTATGCCCAGCATGCCGGGCGGGCACCAGCCGGCGCCCATGGTCGGCACGGTTTTGAGCACCCAGTCCACCACCGAGTCGCCCGGGTTGAGCATGGCCAGCTTGCTTTTGTTTTCGCTGCCGCCGCCTTTGGCCGCCACGGTCACTTCAACTGTGTTGCCGGGAACGATCTCGGTGAAGATCACGGCGGGTGTGTTGTCCTTGGTGTTTTTGCGGTCGAACTGCGGGTCGGCCACCACGCTGGCGCGCAGCGTGTTGTCAGGATGGTTGTAGCCCTGGCGAACGCCTTCGTTGATGGCGTCGTCCAGGCTGCCGGTGAAGCCGCCCCAACGCACGTCCATGCCGACCTTGAGGAACACGTTGACGATGCCGGTGTCCTGGCAGATCGGGCGATGCCCGGTGGCGCTCATCTTGCTGTTGGTCAGGATCTGTGCCATCGCGTCCCTGGCCGCCGGGCTCTGCTCGCGTTCATAGGCGCGCGCCAGGTGGGCGATGTAGTCGGCCGGGTGGTAGTAGCTGATGTACTGCAGGGCGGCGGCAACGGATTCAATCAGGTCGGCTTGTTGGATGAGGGTGGTCATGGTCAGGGGGTTCGTGGGAGGATGACTTTTCACGTGGCCGCCCGTGTGATACGGTAAGCGCAACCCCGTATTTTGACAGGGTGCGAAAAGCCACCCCTTCACCTCAAGGAATGAGCATGACAACCCGCACCGAACACGACACCTTTGGCCCGATTGACGTACCGGCCGACCGCCTCTGGGGCGCGCAGACCCAGCGCTCACTGCAGAACTTCGATATTTCCGGCGAGCAGCAGCCGCGCGAGATCATCCGGGCGCTGGCGCAGGTCAAACGGGCTTCGGCCAGCGTCAACCTGGCCCTGGGCCTGCTGGACGGCAAGAAGGCGCTGGCCATCCTGGCGGCGGCCGACGAGGTGATCGCCGGGCAGCACGCCGGCGAATTTCCGCTGGTGGTCTGGCAGACCGGCTCGGGTACGCAGAGCAACATGAACGTCAACGAGGTGCTGGCCAACCGCGCCAGCGTGCTGCTGGGCGGCGAGCGCGGCGAAAACCGGCTGGTGCATCCGAACGACGAGGTCAACCGCAGCCAGTCGTCCAACGATGTGTTTCCAACCGCCATGCATGTGGCGGCGGTGGACGCCATCACGCACCGGCTGCTGCCTGCGCTTGCCAAACTGCACGGCACACTGGCGCAGAAAGCGCAGGACTTTGACGGCATCGTCAAGATAGGCCGCACCCATTTGCAGGACGCCACGCCCTTGACGCTGGGTCAGGAGTTCTCGGGCTACGTGGCGCAGCTCGCGCACGGGCGGCAGCACCTGAAGGCAGCGCTGCCGCACCTGTGCGAGCTGGCGCTGGGCGGCACGGCCGTCGGCACCGGCTTGAATGCGCCCAAAGGTTATGCAGAGCAGGCAGCGGCCGAACTGGCGCGGCTGACCGGCCTGCCTTTCGTGACGGCGCCGAACAAGTTCGAAGCCCTGGCCTCGTGCGACGCGCTGGTGCATGCGCACGGCGCGCTCAAGACGCTGGCCGCCAGCCTGATGAAAATCGCCAACGATGTGCGCTGGCTCGCCAGCGGGCCGCGCAGCGGCATTGGGGAGCTGTCGATTCCGGAAAACGAGCCCGGCTCGTCCATCATGCCGGGCAAGGTCAACCCGACGCAGAGCGAAGCCGTGACCATGCTGTGCTGCCAGGTCTTCGGCAACGATGTCGCCATCAACCTCGGCGGTGCGTCGGGCAATTTCGAGCTCAATGTGTTCCGGCCCATGATTGCCCACAACTTCCTGCAAAGCGTGCGCCTGCTGGCCGACGGCATGCGAAGCTTCAATGACCATTGCGCCGCGGGCATTGAGCCCAATCGCGCGCGCATCGCGGAACTGGTGGACCAGTCCCTGATGTTGGTGACCGCGCTCAATCCGCACATCGGTTATGACAAGGCCGCCTTCATCGCCAAAAAAGCGCACAAGGAAGGCAGCAGCCTGCGTGACGCGGCCATCGCGTCCGGCCATGTGACGGCGGAACAGTTTGACCAGTGGGTCGTGCCGGGGGACATGGTGGGGCGCGCCGCCACCTCGTGACACCGCCCGGGCTAAAGCCAATGCTGTTCATTGAAGCGCTACAACCCCGTTCGCCCTGAGCCTGTCGAAGGGTCGTCACAGTGCAAACAGGCTTCGACAAGCTCAGCCCGAACGGTTAAGCGAACAGTATTGGGGCTAAAGCGCGGCGTCAGGACGGATGGCGCTCGGGCACCGCGTCACCGGGTGCCGGGGCCTTGCCCGGCAAGCGCAGGTGCAGCGCCGCCTGCGCCATCAGGTTGGCGGAGACCGGCGCGGTCACGAAGACGAACAGCGTGATCAGCAGTTCCGCGAAGCCGGCCCGGCCCTGGGCCGCCGCCAGGATCATGCTGGCCAGCAGGACGCCACCCACACCCAGTGTGGAAGCCTTGGTGGGCGCATGCAGACGCATGAAAAAGTCAGGCAGGCGTACCAGACCGATCGCGCCGACCAGCGAGAAGAAGGCGGCTATCAGCAAAAATGCGGCGGCCAGCCATTCAGCGACAGGATGAAGTCCCATGGTCATGCCCTCCGTTTCACTCGATCACGTCGCCGCGGGTCAGGTAACGCGCCAGCGCGACGGTCGAGGCAAACCCGAGCATGGCCATGATCAGGGCCGCCTCGAACAGCACGGGCGTCTGCAGACGAATACCCAGCAGGACGACCAGCGCCACCGCGTTGAGGTACAGCGTGTCGATGGCCAGCACGCGGTCGGTGATGTGGGGGCCGCGCATCAGGCGCCACGCGCACAGCATCATGGACAGGGAGATCGCGCCGACGGCGACATTGAGCGCCAGGGTCAGGATACTCATGGGCTTGCTCCGGGGTTGGCTGCCTGGGGTTCAAAAATGGCCAGCAGCCGGTTTTCGTAACGCGCCTTGATGTCGGCCGCCATCTGCGCCGGGTCGCTGCAATCGAGCGCATGAACCAGAATGTGTTTGCGCTCTTCATCGACGAGGCAGGAGACCGTCCCCGGCGTGGTCGTGATGATGCTGGCCAGCAGGGAAATGGCTGTCGGGTGGCTGAGCGCCAGCGGCACCGTGACCCAGGCTGGCCGTGGTCGCGACATGGGACCCAGCACCAGCCGCGCCACCGTGATGTTGGACACCACGATGTCCCACAGCACGACCAGCATCAAACGCAGCGCCGGTGCAAAACGCATGGTTTTTGTCGCTGGCAGGAAGTTGTGCAGCAGGCGCGGCACCAGCAGGCCGATCAGCACGGCCGAGATCAGGTGAAACGGTGCCAGCGTGTGTTGCAGCAGCAGCCAACTGGCGGCCAGCAGCACGGACAGCCAGGGGTGGGCGAACCAGCGGTTTTTTTCCATCACTGGCCTTTCGCAGCGGGCAGCCGCACTTCGCCCTCGCCGCCACGGTAAGGCCGCGTGGTGGTGGCCTCCGCGCCGCCGACCGGACCCAGCACGGCTCCGGCGTAAGCGGCCCGGTCAGCCAGTTGCAAGGCCGCGGCATCGGTATAGCGTTTGAGCGGGGACGCCGCCACGGCAAGCAGCAGGCTGAGCGCCAGCAAGCCCAGCGTCGCCAGCGTCAGGCGCGAGCTGGTGCCCGGGCGAACCGACAGGTCGCCCGCCGGCAGCACGCTCCAGAACAGGATGGAGCCGGCGCGCGCCAGCCCGATCAGCGTCAGGAAGCTGACCACCAGCACCACCGTCCAGACCCACCCCTGGGCCGGCGTGGGCGCCGCACTTTCCAGAATCATCAGCTTGCCAAGAAAGCCGGGCAGCGGCGGCAAGCCGGCGGCCGACGCTGCGCCGAGCAGCGTCATGAGACCCAGCAGCACCGGCTGCTCCACGGGTGTGGCGGGTTGCAGCCGGTCGCCGGTTTCCCCGCGCTGGGAAGCCACCAACTCGACCAGCAGGAACAGCGCAGCGATCACCAGCGTGCTATGCACCATGTAATAAAGCGCGGCCGACATGGCCTGCGGGGTGAACAGGCCGATACCGGCCAGGATGGTGCCGACAGACGCCACGGTGAGGTAGGCCACCAGCCGTGTCAGACTGTGCGCCGCCAGCGCGCCCAGCACGCCGAGCGCCATGGTGATCAGCGCGACCGGCAGCAGCCAGGGCTGGGCGGCCAGCGCGGCGTGGCCCGCGCCTTCGCCAAGAATCACCGCATGCACGCGGATGATGCCGTACACGCCGACCTTGGTCATGATGGCAAACATCGCGGCGACCGGGGCGCTGGCTGCGGCGTAGGTGCCGGGCAGCCACAGGTAGAGCGGCACGATGGCCGCCTTGAGGCCGAACACGACCAGCAGCACCATGGCCCCGGCCTTGAACAGGGCGGCTTCCTGAGGGGCGAGTTGCGCCACGCGCAGCGCCAGGTCGGCCATGTTGAGGGTGCCGGCCACGCCATAGATGATGGCCAGGCCCACCAGGAACAGCGCCGAGGCCACGAGGTTGAGCACGACATAGTGCATGCCCGCCTTGAAACGCTCACGCCCCTGGCCATGCACCAGCAGCACATAGGAAGCGATCAGCAGCACTTCAAAAAACACGAACAGGTTGAACAGGTCGCCCGTCACGAAGGCACCGGATACACCCATGAGGAGGAAGTGGATCATGGTGTGAAAGTGGCGTCCGTGGGTGTCCCAGCCGCCCGCGGCATACCAGAGCACCGGCACCGCGATGGTCCAGGTCAGGGCCAGCATCATGGCGTTCAGGCGGTCGATGACCAGAACGATGCCGAAGGGCGCAGGCCAGCCGCCCAGGGGGTAAACGGCCAGTGTTCCTGTCGCGGCTTCGGTCATGAGGCGCCAGGCCAGCACGGCGCCGAACACCACCGAGACCAGGCTCAGCAGGCGCCTGCGGTGCAGCAGCGGTCCGCCGTGGCTGGCCTCGCCGCCATGGTCGCCCATGAGCAGCAGGGCCACGGCCGTGAACAGCGGCAACAGCACCGGCAGCACCGGCAGGTGAGCGGAAAACAGGGTGTGCAGCAAGTCGGTCATGCCGCCTCGTCCCTGGCCTTGCCGGGGCCATGACCGGGCTCGTGCCCGTCCACGTGGTCGGTGCCGGATTCGTGGCGGCTGCGCAGCGCCAGTTCAATCACAAAACCCGTGGTGGCGAAGCCGATCACGATGGCCGTCAGCACCAGCGCTTGCGGCAGCGGGTCGGCGACGCGTCCGGTGGCTGAAAGAATGGGCGCGGCATCCTGCCAGAGGCGACCCATGGCGAAAATGAACACGTTGACGGCGTAGCCCAGCAGGCTCAGGCCCAGCACCACCGGCCAGGTGCGTCCGCGCAGGATCAGGTAGATGCCCGTCGCCGTGACGACGCCGATGCCGCTGGCCACCAGAAACTCCAGGCTCATGGTTGTACCCTGTTGCGGGGGCGGGGCGCGTTGGCCGTGCCCGATTCGCGGGTCACCGAACCCAGGGTGGACAGCGTCAGCAGGGTGGCGCCGACCACGGTGATGTACACGCCGAGGTCAAACAGCGCGGCAGTAGCCAGCGGGATGTTGCCCAGCAGCGGTACATGGGGATGGCCGTGGGCGCTGGTCAGGAAGGGTTGACCAAGCACAAAGGCGCCCACACCCGTGAGCCCCGCAATGCCCAGACCCATGCCGATCCAGCGCACGAAGCGGTTTCCGCCCTCGGCCCGCAGCAGGGCTTCGGCGCGCGACTGGCCCATGGCCATGTATTGCAGCACCAGCGCCACGGCGGTGATCAGCCCGGCAATGAAACCGCCCCCCGGCTGGTTGTGGCCGCGCATGAAGATGTAGAGGGTGACCACCAGCGCCAGCGGAAGCACCACGCGAGCAGCCACGCGCAGCATCAGCGGCTGGGCGGCGAAAGTCCATGCCAGGCCTTGAGTATCGGTTGCCGGGCGGCGCGTGCGCATGCCGTCCATCAGCGCCAGCACACCAATGGCCGCGATCCCGAGCACGGTGATTTCGCCGAAGGTGTCATAGCCGCGGAAGTCCACCAGGATCACGTTGACGACGTTGGTGCCGCCGCCGGCAATGGCCGACTGGTTGAGGAAATACCAGGCGATCGAATCGTGGTCGCGCGTGAGCATGACCCAAGCCAGCCAGGCGATGCCCGCGCCGCCGCACAGGGCGAGCGCGGCGTCGCGCGTGCGGCGCCCGGTGGAAGACTCGTGCGGGGAATGCCGGGGCAGCAGCGCCAGCCCCATGAGCAGCAGCACAGTGGAAACCACTTCCACCGTCAGTTGCGTGAGCGCGAGGTCCGGGGCCGAGAAGCCGATAAAGCTCAGCGCGGCCACCAAGCCTACCACGCCGACGACCACGACCGACTGGAAACGCTGGTGGTGATGCAGGGCCAGCCAGGCGCAGGCCAGCAGCAGCAGGCCCCAGACCACCAGCGCCGGGAGCGACACCGGCAGCAGGGTACGCGTGCCGGTGCCGGGTGCTTCACCCGACAGCAGCGGCGCGGCTGCGACCGCCACCGCGGCCATCAGCATCCAGGCGATGTAGCGCTGCAGCGAGGACGTTTCCAGCCTGGCGGTGAGGCGGCCGGCGGTGTTGAAGAGCCGGTCCGAGCCGCGGGTAAACAGATTCAGGCCCGTCAGCAGGCCGAACCAGTTTTCGGAGCCCAGGCGGTGCAGGCGGCCAGTGCGCGCCAGCATGAAGTACAGGCCGGCACCGCCGACCAGCGCCAGCACGCTCAGCAGCAGCGGCAGGTTCAGACCGTGCCAGATCGCCAGGTGGTAGGCGGGCGGGGCGGCGCCCAGCATGGCGGTGGCGGCGGCCAGTACCATGGGCCCGAGGAGCAGGGAGGGCAGCAGGCCAACCGCAACGCAGATCACGGCCAGCAGGATCACCGGCGCTTTCATGCCCATGGGCGGCTCGTGTGGATGCGGGTTGGGCAGATCGCGCGCAGGCCCGTTGAAGAAGATGTCGTGAACCAGCCGCACGGAATAGGCCACGCTGAACAGCGCGGCCAGTGTCGCGACGGCGGGCACCAGCCAGCGCCAGCCGCCGGCCTGGGCGAAGGTCACGGTTTCGGTCAGGAACATTTCCTTGGACAGAAAGCCATTGAACAGGGGCACACCCGCCATGGCTGCTGCCGCCACCATCGCCAGCGTGGCGGTCCAGGGCATGAAATGACGCAGGCCGCCGAGCAGGCGCTTGTCCCGCGTGCCGGTTTCGTGATCCACGATGCCGGCAATCATGAATAGCGCCGCCTTGAAGCTGGCATGGTTGAGGATGTGAAACATCGCTGCCACGGCCGCCAGCGGCGAACCCAGCCCGATCAGGAAGGTGATCAGCCCCAGATGGCTGATGGTCGAATACGCCAGCAAGGCCTTGAGATCGTGTTTGAAAATGGCGACGAAGGCGGCAAAGGCCATGGTCACCAGCCCGGTGGTGGAAACGAGGCCGAAGAAGAGTTCTGTGCCGCCTATCACGGGCGTCAGACGTGCCATCAGGAATATCCCGGCCTTGACCATGGTGGCCGAGTGCAGGTAAGCCGATACTGGCGTGGGCGCTGCCATGGCCTGGGGCAGCCAGAAATGGAAAGGGAACTGTGCGCTTTTGGTGAAGCAGCCGAGCAGAATCAGGATCAGCGCCGCGGGATAGCGGCTGTCGGCCTGGATGCGCGCGCCCTGGTCCAGCATCAGGCTCAGCTCGTAGGTGCCGGCCGTCTGGCCCAGCAGCACAAAGCCGCCCAGCATGGCCAGGCCGCCGCCCCCGGTGAGCGCCAGCGCCATGCGCGCTCCGTCGCGCGACTCGGCGCGGTGGTTCCAGTAACCGATCAGGAGGAAAGAGGAAATGCTGGTCAGTTCCCAGAACACGATCAGCAGCAGCAGGTTGTCCGACAGCGCAATGCCCAGCATGGCGGACATGAACAGCATCAGGGTGCTGAAAAATTTCCCGACCGGATCTTCCTTGTCCAGGTAGAAATGCGCATACAGGATGATCAGCAGGCCGATGCCGGTGATCAAGAGCGCAAACATGAGCGACAGGCCGTCCAGCCGGAAACCCAGGTTCAGGCCGATTTCCGGCACCCAGGGCATGAAGCTGTGCAGCACCTCGCCGGCCATGATGGCGGGTGTGTGCATCAGCAGCAGGGTGAGGCTGCCGGCGGTAATGGCCGCCGCCAGCCAGGCCGTGCGGCTGCGTTGGCTTGCCGATGGATGTGCTGCAGACCCGTACCAGCCCGTCAGTACAGTGCCGGCCAGCAGGGGGAGAAGAATGATCAGCGAGAGCAAGGTCTGGAATTCCGTTAACGGGTCACTCTAGGGGGCCTTTGCGTAGCGTCTGATCGTGAGGCTTCTTCCGGGAAATAAAACACGAATCCGGCGTCAGGCCGCCGGTCGGTTCGGGTTCGGCGAGCGCTGTCAGTGTTTTTGTGCGCCGGTGCCCGACATCAGCTTGTCGGTGTAGGCAATCGCGAGGGCCGACAGCAGGAAGGTGATGTGGATGGCGGTCTGCGCAATCAGCACCCGGTCCGTGTAGTTGTCGGCATTGATGAAGGTTTTGAGCAGGTGGATGGAGCTGATGCCGATGATGGCGGTGGCGAGCTTGACCTTGAGCACGGACGCGTTGACATGGCTCAGCCATTCCGGCTGGTCGCGGTGGCCCTCCAGGTTCATGCGGCTCACAAAGGTTTCGTAGCCGCCGACGATCACCATGATCAGCAGGTTGGAGATCATGACCACGTCGATCAGCGCCAGAACCACCAGCATGATGACGGTCTCGTTGAGCGTCACAATGGGCGCCGCCGTTTTGTAGCCAATGCTCGTGATCAGCGCCTGCAAGGCGGTCTGGCTGCCGAAGGCCGCCTCGATCAGGTGCAGCAGCTCGACCAGGAAGTGAAACACATAGACGCCTTGCGCCGCGATCAGGCCGACGTACAGCGGCAACTGCAGCCAGCGGCTGGCGAAGATAAAGTTGGGAATCGGTCGCAGCGGCGAAACTTTGGCAGGGGTGATCTTGAGGTCTGACATAAGGGTAAGGATTGATGCGGACTTCGCGGATTGTAGGCGCGTTGTCCAGCTTGCCCGGCTTCGGCTTAAGGCTGTAAGCTTGGCGCCAGTCAGTGGACTGTAAGTGCAAAATATGACATTCGCACGCATTGCAAATTAAAAACCGAGGAGACCCAGTCATCATGAGCGCGCCTTCTTCTTCATCTGTGATCGAATCCACACTGGTCGAAAACCGGGTGTTTCCTCCGGGTTCGGCGTTTGTCAAAACGGCCCGGATTTCGGGCATGGCCGCCTACCACGCGCTGTGTGCCGAAGCCGAAAAAGACTTTGAAGGCTTCTGGGCCCGGCTGGCGCGCGAGAACCTGAGCTGGAAGAAGCCGTTTACCCAGACGCTGGACGAGTCCAATGCACCGTTCTACCAATGGTTTGCCGACGGCGAACTCAATGCCTCCTACAACTGCCTGGACCGTCACCTCGGGACCGCCACCGAAAACAAGAAAGCCATCATTTTCGAGAGTGATGACGGCAAGGTAACCAACGTCACCTACAAGGAACTGCACGCCAGGGTCTGCCGGTTTGCCAATGCGCTCAAGGCCATGGGCATCCAGAAGGGCGACCGCGTCATCATCTACATGCCGATGACGGTCGAGGGCGTGGTGGCCATGCAGGCCTGTGCGCGCATCGGCGCCACCCACTCCGTGGTGTTCGGCGGCTTTTCCGCCAAGAGCCTGCAGGAACGTATCCAGGACGCGGGTGCCGTGGCGGTGATCACGGCCAACTACCAACTGCGCGGCGGCAAGGAGTTGCCGCTCAAGGCGATTGTGGACGAAGGCATTGCGATGGGTGGCTGCGAATCCATCCGGAACGTGGTGGTCTACCAGCGCACGCCCACCGCCTGCAACATGGTGGCGGGGCGCGACAGCCTGATGCATGAAGTCGCCGGGAAGCAGCCGGCCGCCTGCGAGCCGGAATTCGTCGGTGCCGAGCATCCGTTGTTCATCTTGTACACCTCCGGCTCGACCGGCAAACCCAAGGGGGTGCAGCACGGCACTGGCGGCTACCTGCTGTGGGCCAAGCTGACCATGGACTGGACCTTCGACATCAAGCCGTCCGACGTGTTCTGGTGTACGGCCGACATCGGCTGGATCACCGGGCATACCTATGTGGCCTACGGCCCGCTGGCGGCCGGTGCGACCCAGGTTATTTTTGAAGGCATCCCGACTTGGCCGAATGCCGGCCGCTTCTGGCAGATGATCGAAAAACACAAGGTCAGCATTTTCTACACGGCGCCTACCGCGATTCGCTCACTCATCAAGGCGGCCGAGGGGGACGCAAAGGTTCATCCGGCGCGCTCCGACCTGAGCAGTCTGCGCCTGCTCGGCTCCGTGGGCGAGCCGATCAACCCGGAAGCCTGGATGTGGTACTACAAAAACGTCGGTGGCGAGCGCTGTCCGGTGGTCGACACCTTCTGGCAGACCGAAACCGGCGGCCACATGATCACGCCGCTGCCGGGCGCAACGCCGCTGGTTCCCGGTAGCTGCACGCTGCCCTTGCCGGGCATCATGGCGGCCATTGTCGATGAAGCGGGCCACGATGTGCCCCATGGCTCCGGCGGCATGCTGGTGGTCAAGCGCCCCTGGCCGTCGATGATTCGCACCATCTGGAACGATCCCGAGCGCTTCAAGAAGAGTTATTTCCCGGAAGAAATGGGTGGAAAAATGTATCTTGCCGGTGACGGCGCGGTGCGCAGCCTTGACCGCGGTTATTTCCGCATCACCGGGCGTATCGACGACGTGCTCAATGTGTCCGGCCACCGCATGGGGACGATGGAAATCGAATCGGCGCTGGTGGCCCATTCCGCCTTGGTGGCTGAGGCCGCGGTGGTTGGCCGGCCCGACGATTTGACGGGCGAGGCGATCGTGGCCTTCGTGGTGCTCAAGCGCTCACGCCCCACCGGCGACGAGGCCAAGGCGATTGCCAAAGAGCTGCGCGACTGGGTCGGCAAGGAAATCGGGCCGATTGCCAAGCCCCAAGACATCCGTTTCGGCGACAACCTGCCGAAAACCCGCAGCGGAAAAATCATGCGCCGCCTGCTGCGCGGCATCGCCAAGGGCGAGGCCATCACGCAGGACACCTCTACGTTGGAAAACCCCGCCATCCTGGATCAGTTGTCCGAGAACCTGTAGAGGGTTGCGCCGGGATCCCCGGCGGCATAAAAAAAGCCCGTTGAGTCAACGGGCTTTTTTTATGCCGGACGGTCGGACTTATTTTTGCGTCAGCACCCAGGCAGCCAGTTTTTTGGCTTCGTCGGCATTGACCTGGGCGTTGGCTGGCATGGGCACAGGGCCCCACACGCCGGCACCGCCCTTGACGATCTTCGCAGCCAGTTTGTCAACGGCGTCCTTCTGACCCGCATATTTGGCCGCCACATCCTTGTAGGACGGGCCGACCAGCTTGGTCGCCACGGCATGGCAGGCCATGCAGTTTTTGGCCGTGGCCAGTTGCAGGTCGGCCAGCGCCGGAGTTGAAACCGCCACACCAGCGGCCAGGGAAGCGATTGCCAAAAATACACGTTTCATCATTAACCTCATGGGAAGAGTTAGGGATTCGGTTACAGTCAGTCAACGCAATTGTAATGGTGTAGGTTGACCTTGCTTTGTAAACAGGTTTCCACCGGAGGTTCAGGAGTTACCCATGTTCTTGCTACTGATAGGCATCGTCGGTCTGGCGATGAAATACCTTGAGATCGCGCCGGTCGCGGCCTGGAGCTGGTGGGTCGTTCTGGCCCCGTTTGGCCTGGCTGTGGTTTGGTGGTGGTGGGCAGACAAGTCCGGCTACACTGAAAAAAGAGCCATGGAAAAAATGGAAAAGCGCAAGCAGGCTCGTATTGACAAGCAGCGCGATGCCATGGGTATGCTCAAAAGACGGAAATGACCCCCACGGTCACTCACAACGCGCGAGCTCCCTGCCCCCCGAGGGGCTGTGCTTGCTTGGGGCGGCCCGGCGCGGCGCACGGCGACTTCCATGGTCACTCACTGCGCTGCCCGTGTCACAATCAATAATCGTCGAGCACGGCTCCCTTGCTGGCGCTGGAAGCGTTGAAGGCAAACTTGGCCTGCACACCGCGCACGTAACGCGGCAGGGGAGCTTTCCAGCCTTGTTTGCGCCGGGCCAGTTCGGCGTCGCTGATATTGAGTTGCAGCAGCAACTGCTTGGCGTCAATCGTGATGGAGTCGCCTTCGTTGATGAAGGCGATGTTGCCGCCGGCCGCCGCTTCCGGCGCCACATGTCCGACCACCATGCCCCAGGTGCCGCCTGAAAAGCGGCCATCGGTGATGAGGCCGACGCTTTCGCCCAGGCCCGCGCCGATCAGCGCGCCGGTGGGGGCCAGCATTTCTGGCATGCCGGGGCCGCCTTTGGGGCCGAGGTAACGCAGCACCATCACGTCACCGGCCTTGATTTTTCCGGCCAGAATGGCGGCCAGCGCCGACTGCTCGTCGTCGAACACGCGGGCCGGGCCGGTCATCACCGGGTTCTTCAAGCCGGTGATCTTGGCGACACAGCCTTCCGGGGACAGATTGCCTTTGAGAATGGCCAGGTGGCCTTGTTTGTACATCGGGTTGTTGATCGGACGAATCACATCCTGGTTGGCACGCGGCACGTCGGGCACGTCCTTGAGCACCTCGGCAATGGTCTGGCCGGAAATCGTCAGGCAGTCGCCATGCAGCAGGCCCGCCTTGAGCAGCATTTTCATGACCTGCGGAATGCCGCCGGCCTGGTGCAGGCCCACCGCGAGGTATTTGCCGCTGGGCTTGAGGTCGCACAGCACAGGGGTTTTCTGGCGCACGCGCTCGAAGTCGTCAATCGTCCAGTCCACCCCGGCCGCATGGGCGATGGCCAGAAAGTGCAGCACCGCATTGGTCGAGCCGCCGATGGCCATGATCACGGCAACGGCGTTTTCAATCGCCTTTTTGGTCACGATGTCGCGCGGTTTGATGTTCTTTTTGATCGCTTCGATCAGCACCTTGGCCGACTCCTTGGCCGAGTTCACCTTCTCTTCGTGCGGGTTGGCCATCGTGGACGAGTAGGGCAGCGAAATGCCCAGCGCCTCGAACGAGGAGGACATGGTGTTGGCGGTGTACATGCCGCCGCAGCTTCCGGTGCCGGGAATCGCGCGGCGCTCGATTTGCAGCAGGTCTTCGTCGCTCATGCGGCCGGCCGCGTGTTCACCCACCGCTTCGAACACGCTCACGATGTTGAGGTCTTGGCCCTTGTAGTGGCCGGGCAGGATGGTGCCGCCGTAGACGTAGATGGCCGGCACGTTGGCGCGCAGCATGCCCATCAGGCCGCCCGGCATGTTCTTGTCGCAGCCCCCAATCACCAGCACGCCGTCCATCCACTGGCCCTGGACGCAGGTTTCAATGCAGTCGGAGATCACCTCGCGGCTGACCAGCGAGTACTTCATGCCTTCGGTGCCCATGGCCATGCCGTCCGAAATGGTGGGGGTGCCGAAAACCTGCGCCTTGCCACCGGCTGCTTCGATGCCGGCAATCGCCGCGTCGGCCAGCTTTTGCAGGCCGCTGTTGCACGGCGTGATGGTGCTGTGCCCGTTGGCCACGCCGACCATGGGTTTTTTGAAGTCCGCGGCCTCGTAGCCCATCGCGTAGTACATGGAGCGGTTCGGTGCCCGCGACGTACCTTCGGTGATGTTTTTGCTGCGGCGGTTGATGGCGTCATCGCCGCTCTTGTCCTTGTCTTGCGTCATGGGGGGTCTCTTGGTTGGTTGGGTCGTTGGCAAACGCCGGTGAAGCGCTGCCAATTCGTAAGCGTACGGGTCATTTTATATGCCGCAGGAAAATGCGCGGCGCGTGGCTATCTCCAAACGCTGGTTCTGCCGGGGATGCTCGGCCGGGAGAGCGGGCTGGCACAATAAGCCGCATGCTGATTCACCCGACCATCAATCCCGTCGCCCTGCAGTTGGGTCCGCTGGCCATCCACTGGTACGGTTTGACCTACCTTGCCGCTTTCGGCCTGTTCCTGTTTCTGGGGTTGCGCCGCTTGCGCCATGAGCCCTATGCGTCGATGACGGGCGCCGCCGCGTGGAGCCGCAAGGACATCGAAGACATTCTCTTTCTGGGCGTGATGGGTGTCGTGCTGGGCGGGCGCATTGGCTACTGCCTGTTTTACAAGCCCGGTTATTACGCGACCCATCCGCTGGAGATTTTTTACGTCTGGCAGGGCGGCATGAGTTTTCACGGCGGTCTGCTGGGCGTGCTGGTCTCGCAAATCTGGTTTGCCCGCACCCGGAAAAAACCCTGGCTGCAGGTGATGGACCTGATCGCCCCCTGTGTGCCGACCGGGCTGGCTGCGGGGCGGGTTGGCAATTTTATCAACGGGGAATTGTGGGGGCGTTTCAGTAGTCCCGATCTGCCCTGGGGCATGGTGTTCAGAAACAGCGGCTCCCTGCTGCCGCGCCATCCTTCGCAAGTCTACCAGTTCCTGCTGGAAGGTTTGCTGCTCTTCGTGCTGCTGTGGCTGTACGCGCGCAAACCGCGCAAAACGGGCCAGGTCTCAGCGGCTTTTCTGGGCGGCTACGGCGCGTTGCGTTTTATCGCCGAGTTTTTCCGCGAACCGGACGACTTTCTGGGCGTTTTGGCGCTGGGCATGAGCATGGGGCAGTGGCTCTGCGTACCGATGATCGCTGCCGGGGCGTGGCTCTGGTTGTGGGCTGAAAAGCGGAAGTAGCTCATGGCTAGTACTGCAGGCAGCGAGGTTGAATAAACTGTCTTGGTGAACCCCCTATGAAAAACAGCAACCTGTATGCCGCCTTGCGCGCCGCTTTTCCAGAGAACCTCGATACCATTGCGATTGAAACCGACAACGGGCTTAATTACTCCTGGCGCGACCTGGAGCGGGCTAGCGCCATGATCGCCAATTTGCTGAAGTCGCTGCAATTGCCCGAAGGCGCGCCTCATCCGCCGAGGATTGCGGTGCAGGTCGAAAAATCGGTCGAAGCCATGATTCTGTACCTGGCCACGCTGCGGGCCGGTTATGTATTTTTGCCGCTCAATACCGCCTACCAGAGTCTGGAGATCGACTACTTCATCGGCAATGCCGAACCCGCCGTCGTGGTGTGCAGCCGCAAGAACTTCGGCTGGGTCGGCAAACTTGCTTTCAAGGCCGGTATCCTGAATGTTTTCACGCTGGACGAGGATAGAACCGGGTCGCTGCTTGATCGCGCCGCGCAGTGCAGCGATAAGCATGAGGTGGCGCGCAGGCAGCCCGACGATCTGGCCGCCATTGTCTACACCAGCGGCACCACCGGACGCAGCAAGGGTGCGATGCTGTCGCACGGCAATCTGGCTGACAACGCGCAGGTACTCAAGGACTACTGGGGCTGGAGAAAACCGGAGGAAGGCGGCGACGTGCTGATTCATGCGCTGCCCATCTTTCATGTGCATGGCCTGTTCGTGGCGATTCACGGCGCGCTGATCAACGGCAGCAAGATGATCTGGCTGTCCAGCTTCGATCCCAGGCGGGTCGTGCAAAAGCTGCCCGAGGCCACCGTCTTCATGGGTGTGCCCACGCTGTATGTGCGCCTGCTGGCCGAGCCGGGTTTGACCCGCGAAGCCTGCCGCAACATGCGCCTGTTTGTGGCCGGCTCCGCGCCGTTGCTGATCGAGACCTTCAACGAATGGCAGGAGCGCACCGGCTACACGATTTTGGAGCGTTATGGCATGTCCGAAACCGTCATGCTGGCGTCCAACCCCTACCACGGCGAAAGGCGCGGCGGTACGGTAGGCTTGGCCCTGCCCGGGGTCAGCCTGCGGGTTCGGGACGATGCCGGCCAGAGCGTGCCGGCCGGTGAGGTCGGCGGCATTGAAGTCAAAGGCCCGAGTGTGTTCAAAGGTTACTGGGGCATGCCCGAAAAAACCAGGGAAGAGTTCAGCGCCGACGGTTATTTCAAAACCGGCGATATCGGAAAAATCGATGAGCGCGGCTACATCACCCTCGTCGGGCGGAGCAAGGACCTGATCATCAGCGGCGGCTACAACGTCTATCCGGCCGAGATTGAAGGCTTTATCAATGAGCTGCCGGATGTGGCGGAAAGCGCGCTGGTCGGCGTGCCGCACCCGGACTTCGGTGAAGTGGGCGTGGCCATCGTCGTCGCCAAACCGGGCAGCACGCTGGATGCGGGTCAGATGGTGGCCGCGCTCAAGTCGAAGCTGGCCAATTTCAAGATTCCCAAGCTGTGTTTTGTGGTTGCCGAGTTGCCGCGCAACGCCATGGGAAAAGTCCAGAAGAACGTGCTGCGCGAGCAGTACAAGGGGTTGTTCGCCTGAGCCGGTCGCACACTTGCCATGAATTCAGGCGCTGCCCGCGAAAAATTGGCACGGGCAGAAGGCGCAATTACCTCAAGACCAGCACGGGAACATGCGAATGCGTCAATACCTGCACTGTTTCGCTGCCCAATAACAGGCGTTTGAGGCCGCGGCGGCCATGGGAGGCCATCACGATCAAGTCGCACTTGTGTTTTTTGGCGGTGGCGATGATGGATTCGGAGATCAAGTCCGACGTGGTGATCACGGCTTTGGCCTTGACTCCTTTGGCTTCGGCGCTGACTTTGACGTCCTCAACAACGGCCAGGGCTGCTTCTGCCCATTGTTTTTCCACCTTGGCGACATCCTTGGCAGACACGGTCATGCCCCCTTCGAAATAGCTGACCGGGTAGCGCGGAACCACCTTGAGCGCCACCACTTGCGCGCCCATCAGTGCGGCCAGCTTGATGCCACTGCCGACTGCTTTGCGGGAGAGGGTTGATCCATCGGTGGCAATAAGAATGCGCTGGTACATGGCTAGGCTCCTGGTTGAAAAAAAGTAGCCTACCTTAAACCGGTGGCGGACTCTGAAATTGATCCATGTCAATGGACTGCGTGTCGGCGGCCATTAGTCTTGCGGCATGCAGGCATCCGTCTTTCCGTTCGCACTGGCTGAGGAGCCTGCCGATCCGTTGGAGGACACCCCAGCCAGCCGTCTTGCCGTGTTTGACGATCCTGAGGAGTGGGCGATTTTCAGCCAGTCCTGCGACAAGCCTGCGGTCGCCGCTACAGGGTTGTGGGAATCGCAGGTGATGGTTCAGGGCATGCATTGCGCGGCCTGTTCGTTGACGCTGGAACAGGCGCTTCTTGGCATCCGGGGCGTTGTCGCCGCCCAGGTCAATGCCGCCAGTAAGCGTGCCAGCGTCGTTTGGTCTGCTGCGCTGACCCGGCCGTCGCAATGGATGGCTGTGCCCCAGGCACTGGGCTACCGCTTGCTGCCTGCGTCGGATGCGTTTGCCCCGGACCATGGCCGCAAGGAGGCGCGTCTTGCGCTGTGGCGCTGGCTGGTTGCCGGATTCTGCATGATGCAGGTCATGATGTATGCGGTCCCGGCCTACGTGGCGGGGCCGGGAGAGATCACGCCGGACATTGAAAAGTTGCTGCGCTGGGCGTCCTGGGTCTTGACTTTGCCGGTTGTTTTATTTTCGTGCGGCCCGTTTTTTGGTCATGCACTGCGGGACTTGAAGCAACGCAGCATCAGCATGGATTTGCCGGTGGCGCTGGGTATCGCCATGACCTTTGCGGTCAGCACCGCAGCCACTTTCGGGCCGCAAGGCTGGTGGGGTCACGAGGTTTATTTTGATTCACTGACGATGTTTGTCTTTTTTCTGCTCACCGGCCGCTGGCTGGAGCAGCGTTTGCGTGATCGCACCGCCGGGTCCTTGGATCGCCTGATGCAGCGATTGCCCGACAGCGTGCAGCGGCAACAGGCCAGTGGCCGGTTTGAACGGGTGGCCGCGCGCCGCCTGAAGCCGGGAGACTTGATCCGCGTTTTGCCGGGCGAGGCTTTCCCGGCCGATGGCACCATTGTTGCGGGGGACACCTTTGCGGATGAAGCCTTGCTCACCGGGGAGTCCCGGCCCGTAGCCCGTCTGGCCGGCGCGTCTGTGCTGGCCGGGAGCTACAACCTCTCGGCACCGGTGCAGGTGCGCATTGACCAGACCGGCCAGGCCACCCGTTACGCGCAGATCGTGGCCTTGATGGAGCGCGCATCGGTGGACAAGCCGCGGCTGGCCTTGCTCGCCGACCGGGTCGCCAAGCCCTTTTTGTGGTTCGTGTTGCTGGCCTCCGCCATGGCGGCTGCCTACTGGTGGCGTACCGATCCGGCCCGGGCCGTGATGGCGGCCGTCGCCGTGCTGATCGTGACCTGCCCGTGTGCGCTGTCTCTTGCAACGCCGAGCGCCATGCTCACCTCGGCAGGGCTGCTGGCGCGGCAAGGTGTTCTGGTGCGCCGTTTGCAGGCGCTTGAATCACTGGCGACGATAGACACGGTCGTTTTTGACAAAACCGGCACACTGACCGAAGCCCGCATGGGTTTGCGGTCAGTGGAAACCCGGGAGGGGGTGACGTCTGCGCAGGCGCTGCATCTGGCGTCTGCCCTGGCGCAGCATTCCTTGCACCCGTTGTCGTGTGCCCTTGTGGCGGCAGCGGCCGGTGTGCCGCTTCCTCTCGTCCCTGGGACCGATACGCTGAACATGATCGACGTCAGGGAGTTTCCCGGTCTGGGTCTTGAAGGCCGACTCACGGCGTCATCCGTACCGGGTGCCTTGGGCCAGGTGCGCTTGGGGTCGGCGCGTTTTTGCAATCTCGAAAACCCGCTGCACGACGTCCTGCAAGTTTGTCTTTCGGACGAATCCGGCTGGCTTGCCCGGTTTGAGTTTGATGAAGCGATTCGCCCCGATGCCGCCGAGGCCATCGCCGCCCTGCAGCAGGAGGGGGTTGAGGTGCAGATGCTGTCGGGCGACCGGGCGGCGGCTGTCCGGCGGGTGGCCAACGCACTGGAAATCAGGAAAGTGCAGGGCGATTGCACACCCAAAACCAAGCTGGCGCACATGCAGGCTTTGCAGCGGCAGGGGCGCAAGGTATTGATGGTGGGAGACGGTCTGAACGATGGTCCGGTGCTGGCCAGTGCCCATGTATCGGTCGCTGTGGGAACGGCCGTCCCCCTGGCGCAAGCCCAGTCTGACTTTGTTCTGCCGGGCGGGCAATTGCTGATGTTGCCAAAAATGCGGGCTCACGCACGCCGCACGATGCGTATCGTGCGGCAGAACCTCTGGTGGGCCGCCACCTACAACGCCGTGTGCGTGCCTTGGGCGCTGACAGGCTCGCTGCCGGCCTGGCTTGCCGGTCTTGGCATGGCACTGAGTTCGTTGCTGGTCATTGCCAATGCAGCACGTTTGGCGCATATGAAAGAGAAGGGTTGATACGCCGATGGACGTTCTGTTCTTGCTCGTTCCCTTGTCGGTGTTGCTGGGGCTGGCGGTGCTGGCGGTGCTGGCCTGGGCTGTCTGGTCCGGTCAGTTTGAAGATGTGGAGAGTGAGGGGTTGCGCATCTTTCACGAGGCGCCGGCCCGGCCTCTGCAGAAATCCCCTGATTTTTGTAAGCTTAAATCCGATTGATCCATGTCAAGATGTGAATCAGAGGTGGAAGGCATACTGCCCGTCAACTTAGGTAACAGAGGACTTTTAATGAGTGCCGTACTTCCAACTGCGTCGATCCGCGTTCCCCGAAGTGGCTGGGCAGCGTCGCATGCTTCGGTTTACAACGACAAGATAGTGCGCCAGTTCTCCGTGATGGCGGTGGTCTGGGGCGTTGTCAGCATGCTGGTCGGCGTGTTCATTGCCGCGCAAATGGCCTGGCCTGAGCTCAATTTCGGCATTGCCTGGCTGTCGTTTGGACGTTTGCGCCCCCTGCACACCAACGCGGCCATCTTTGCGTTTGGAGGCTGCGCGCTGTTTGCCACCAGTTACTACGTGGTCCAGCGCACCTGCCAGGTCCGGGTGATTTCCGACAAGCTGGCGGCCTTTCATTTTTGGGGTTGGCAGGCCGTCATCGTGGCGGCCGCCATTTCCCTGCCCATGGGTTTTACCCGCGGCAAGGAATACGCAGAACTGGAGTGGCCTATCGCCATTTTGATTGCCTTGACCTGGGTGGCGTACGCGATCGTGTTTTTCGGCACGATCGGCATTCGCAAGGTCAAGCATATCTATGTCGCCAACTGGTTTTTTGGCGCGTTCATCATTGCCGTCGCACTGCTGCATATTGTCAACGCTGCGGTCGTGCCTGCAGGCTGGATGAAGTCCTATTCGGCTTATGCGGGTGTGCAGGACGCGATGGTTCAGTGGTGGTACGGCCATAACGCCGTAGGCTTCTTTCTGACGGCGGGTTTCCTGGGAATCGTGTATTACTTCATCCCCAAGCAGGCTGAGCGGCCAGTGTATTCCTACCGCCTGTCCATCGTTCATTTCTGGACGCTGATCTTCACCTACATGTGGGCCGGACCGCATCATTTGCACTACACCGCGTTGCCCGACTGGACCCAGTCGCTGGGCATGGTGTTTTCTCTCATTCTCCTGGCGCCGAGCTGGGGCGGCATGATCAATGGCGTGATGACACTGTCCGGTGCGTGGCACAAGCTGCGGGACGACCCGATCATTCGCTTCATGATCGTGGCGCTGTCGTTTTACGGCATCGCCACCTTCGAGGGGCCGATGATGTCTATCAAAACCGTTAACGCCTTGTCGCACTACACCGACTGGAACGTCGCCCATGTGCATGGCGGCACCCTCGGCTGGGTCGGTTTCATCTCGATGGGGGCCCTGTATTTCATGGTGCCACGGATGTTCGGGCAGCCAAAAATGCACAGCACCAAGGCGATTGAGCTTCACTTCTGGATCGCCACCATCGGCATCGTTCTGTACATCGCGGCAATGTGGATTGCCGGCGTGATGCAGGGACTGATGTGGCGAGCCATCAACCCTGACGGCTCATTGACTTACACCTTTGTGGAAAGCGTCAAGGCAACCTATCCGTTCTACGTTGTGCGGTTTATTGGTGGCGTGCTGTATCTGATCGGAATGCTGGTGATGGCCTGGAACGTGACCATGACAGCGCTGGCGGGAAAGCCGTCCCAAACCACGATCCCGACTGCTATCGCTCACGCCTGAAAGAAGTCTGCCATGTCTTTCTCACACGAAAAAGTTGAAACCACTAACTGGTTGATGATTGTCCTGATTCTGCTCGTCGTTGCGGTCGGCGGACTGGTTGAAATCGTTCCCCTGTTTTTCCAGAAGTCCACGACGCAACCCGTCAAGGGGTTGGTTCCGGATTCCCCTTTGAGAATCGTTGGCCGCGACATTTACGTGCGCGAAGGTTGCTACAACTGCCACTCTCAGATGATTCGACCGCTGGTCGCCGAAACCCTGCGTTACGGTCATTATTCGGTGGCGGGCGAGTTTGTTTACGATCACCCGTTTCAGTGGGGCAGCAAGCGCACGGGGCCGGATTTGCAGCGCGTTGGCGGCAAGTACAGCGACGAATGGCAGCGCCTGCATTTGGTGAATCCGCGCGATCTGGTTCCCGAATCCAACATGCCCGCCTATCCCTGGCTGGAGAAAACACCCGCTGACGCGCAATCCATTGAACGTCGCATGAAAGCCCTGCGAACGGCCGGCGTGCCCTACACCGATGCCGAAATTGCGAACGCACCCGCGGACATCAAAGGCAAGACGGAACTCGATGCGCTGGTCGCATATTTGCAGGGCCTGGGCCTGGCATTCAAATAGGAGGACATCACATGGATATCAATGTACTGCGCAGCATGGTTACGGTGGCGGCCTTTGTGGCGTTCGTCGCGATTGTGGTGTGGGCATGCCTGCCTTCGAGAAAAGCACAGTTTGACGATGCGGCGCAGTTGCCGTTTCAGTCTGAATAGGAGCGGCCAGGATGAGTGATTTTACGAACGGGTTCTGGCCCTTGTATGTGGCGATCATCAGTCTGGTTTCCATTCTGGGCTGCGCTTGGCTGTTGTGGATCGCAGGCAAGGCCAAGGTGACCGGTCATCCCGGACAGGTCCAGGACAACACGACGGGCCATGTCTGGGATGAGAATTTGCGGGAGCTGAACAATCCACTGCCGCGCTGGTGGATGTGGCTGTTCATTCTGACCGTCATTTTCGGTTTGGGCTATCTGGCGATTTTCCCCGGTTTGGGCAGTTTCACGGGGCTGTTGAAATGGTCGACCGACAGTGAGCATGCGCGCGATCTCACGCGGATCCGCGCCCAGGCGGCGCCGCTTTATGCAGAATTCACGGCGCAACCCGTGGAAGCGCTCGTCAAAGAGCCGCGTGCCCTGGCCATTGGCGAGCGGCTGTTCATGAACAATTGCTCCCAGTGTCACGGCTCCGACGGGCGCGGCAGCAAGTCTTATCCCAATCTCACCAATGCCAACGCCGCGTGGCTCGGTGAACGTGGCGCAGAGCATATCGTGCGGACAGTGACCAGCGGACGGACCGGCGTGATGCCGCCCATGGGCGCGGCCATTGGCGGGGATGCAGAGATCAGCGAGCTTGCGAACTATGTTTTGTCACTCTCCGGCAGCCCTCATAACGAGATCAAGGCTTCCAATGGCAAGAAAATGTTTTCGGCTTGCGCGGCATGCCATGGCATGGACGGAAAAGGCAACAAGGCGCTGGGGGCGCCCAACCTGACGGATGACTACTGGCTGCATGGCTGGGGCGAGGCTGCGATTGCAGGGATCATTAAAAATGGAAAGAACAACGTCATGCCGGCCCAGGCATCGCGGTTGACTGCCGAGCAGATCCATGTGGTGTCGGCTTATGTGCTGAGCCTGTCGAGAAGCAGCTTTTCTGCCGCCGCCGGGACAGCCGTTCCTCTGGTGCCGCCACGTCAAACACCATAAAAGGGCGGATGGGCGTGGCACCCTCCCCCAACGACACAGGCACACCGCAGCGGATCATTCCGATCGTGGCTGTGGGCGGTCCGGCTGCCGGAGACGATTCGTCGGCGGTGGTATCGCTGTACGAATCTGAGCAAAAAATTTATGCCCGCAGCGTCTTCGGCTGGTTCAACCGCTGGCGTTGGGCCATGGTGTGGGCGACGCAAGGGGTGTTTTATGGCTTGCCCTGGCTGTCCATGAATGACCGGCAAGCCATGTTGTTTGATCTGGTTGCCCGCCGCTTTTACATTTTCAATCTGGTGCTGTATCCGCAGGATCTCATTTACCTGACGGGTTTGCTCATCATCAGCGCGCTGTCGCTGTTTCTGTTCACGGCGGTGGCTGGGCGGCTCTGGTGCGGCTACACCTGTCCGCAAACGGTTTATACCGAAATCTTCATGTGGGTCGAGCGCAAGATCGAGGGCGACAGGCTGGCCCGCATGCGACTGGACAAAGCCCCCCTGGGGGCCGCCAAGCTGGCCCGCAAAAGCGCCAAGCACGCGGTCTGGATTGCCATCGGTCTATGGACGGGATTTACTTTTGTGGGCTACTTCACGCCGATCCGGGTGTTGACCAGCGAAGTGGTCAGTTTGTCGCTAGGACCCTGGGAGTTGTTCTGGGTGCTGTTTTACGGATTTGCAACCTATGGCAATGCAGGCTGGATGCGTGAACAGGTTTGCAAGTACATGTGCCCGTATGCCCGTTTTCAAAGTGCCATGTTTGACCGTGACACGCTGATCGTCACTTATGACGAGGCAAGGGGCGAGGGTCGCGGGTCGCGCCCGCGCAGTGACACACCGGCTGACTACCATGCCAAAGGGTTGGGCGACTGCATCGACTGCAGCTTGTGTGTTCAGGTTTGCCCAACGGGCATCGACATCCGAAATGGCCTGCAGTACGAATGCATCAGTTGCTCGGCCTGTATTGACGTGTGTGACGGTGTCATGGACAAGATGCATTATCCGCGCGGGTTGATCCGCAACAGTACGCAAAACGGCATCAGCCAAAAACTGTCCCGCTCGGCGATATTTCGCCGGGTGTTGCGCCCCAGGGTACTGGTGTACGGCACCGTGCTTGCGGTGGTAAGCTTGGGGCTGATCTGGAGCCTGCTCACGCGCGCTTCCTTCAGGGTTGATGTGGTGCGTGATCGGGGGGTGATTGCCCGCATGGTCGGTCAGGGCCAGATTGAAAACGTTTATCGCCTGCAGATCATGAATGCCACGGAACACCAGCAGCACTATCGGCTTCATGTGACCGGGATCGAAGGTGTCCGGATTGTGTCGGACCCCGTTGTGTTTGTGGATGCCGCGAATTCACGCTGGGTTCCGGTGCGCGTTCAGATACCGCCAAATGCCGCCGCCGGTTCTTACCCCATTTCATTCATGATCGCAGCCCAGGGCATACCGCCCGATGAAGTGATTGAAAAATCAGTATTTCTGGTACCGCGTTAGAAGTCTGAGTAAAGGAATCAGTGTATGTATCCTGTTGACAAGGCCACCAGCGGATTTTTGCATGCACCCCTGGCGCGCCCCTGGTGGAGGGAGCCTTATGTCTGGCTGGTGATTTCCGGGCCGCTTTCAGTGGTTCTCGCCTGCGCTGTCACGGCGGTCTACATCATGCAGGGACCGGATGCCCTGGTATCGGACGACTATTACCGCGAGGGCGTTGAAATCAGCAAGCAAGTGCAGACGGCCCAACCGCCGATGCAGCCCGCCCTGACGGGCCGCAACCACAGTGCGACTGGAGGCAAAATTCATGGGGAACCCTGAATCGAATGAGCCGCGCAATCTCAGGCGCTGGGCGCTCATCATCTGGCCGGCTTTCCTGGCAGCGTGCCTGCTGCAAGCACTGATTTTTGCAGTGATCGACCCCGCTGAAATCCAATGGCCGGGGCAGTTTTGGCAACCGACACGTCTAGGCGTTTATACGATCGCCTTCTTTTTGTTTTGGTTGATCAACATGGTCTGCAGCGGTCTGGCTTTGTGGCTGGCCCAACCGGAGCAATAGATCCATGAATTCGGGTATCGCGCTGCGGCGACTGCGCAGGCGACCGCGTACCAGACCCGCAGGCTGATGCGTTAGGGCAATGCTGAATAAGTCTCCCCGTTCGGACTGAGCCTGTCGAAGTCCTTCGCAAGTTGTTGATTTGCAAGGGCAGCGTTTCGACAGGCTCAACGCGAACGGACTTATTCAGCGTAGCCTTAGCGCAGGAAAAGCCAGCGCATCCCCGCCACTGCCGCGCGAATGGAGGCCCTGATGACGCAGACCGGCCGGTGATCGCCCGGGGCGACTGGTTGCTGGATTGCCCCATGCGCCTCCAAAGAGGGTCGTCAGCATGTCCCCACCTGCGCGTCGAAGGCTGATGGCTGCGCCGTGGCGATGCTCGCATTTCATTATCCGATAAATGCATTTTGCATTACGGAAAATAGAAATGGTGCAGTGCGGAAAAATTTCTCAATATAAGAAAATATATTCTGTATTGTGAAATAATGCAAAAATAGCCTTGATTTTATTGAAAATAATTTTTATCTTATATAAGACATAAGAGCTTAAAAAGTCTTGTAGAAGACTTAAAGTTGATCTCAGCGCAAACGGCAAAAGCCTGGATATTGCGCAACGCAGTTTGCCCACCAATTTTTAACCTCCGGAGTGACCTCATGCCACAGACCCTCACAGAACAACTGAGCCGCGAACAGCAAATTTCCGCCCTCGAAAAGGACTGGGCGACCAACCCCCGCTGGAAGGGCATCAAGCGCGGCTACAGCGCTGCCGATGTGGTGCGTCTGCGTGGCTCCTTTCCGATCGAGCACACGCTGGCTCGCCGCGGTGCCGAAAAGCTCTGGAATCTCGTGAACAACGAGCCCTACGTCAACTGTCTCGGCGCACTGACCGGTGGCCAGGCGATGCAGCAGGTCAAGGCCGGCGTGAAGGCGATTTACCTGTCGGGCTGGCAAGTCGCAGCCGACAACAACAGCTACGCCTCGATGTACCCCGACCAGTCGCTGTACCCGGTTGATTCCGTGCCGACCGTCGTTGAGCGTATCAACAACACTTTCCGCCGGGCCGACGAAATCCAGCATTCCAAAGGCATTGATGCCGGCGACAAGGGCTACATCGACAACTTCGCGCCCATCGTGGCCGACGCGGAAGCCGGTTTCGGCGGCGTGCTCAATGCCTTCGAACTGATGAAGGCCATGATCAAGGCGGGCGCTGCCGGTGTGCATTGGGAAGACCAGTTGGCCTCGGTCAAGAAGTGCGGTCACATGGGCGGCAAAGTGCTGGTGCCTACGGTTGAAGCCAACCAGAAGCTGATCGCAGCGCGCATGGCCGCTGATGTTTGCGGCGTTCCGACGCTGGTGATTGCCCGTACCGACGCTGAAGCGGCCGACTTGCTGACGTCCGACTATGATGAGAACGACAAGCCTTTCCTGACCGGCGAGCGGACCTCGGAAGGTTTTTACAAAACCAAAAAAGGCATTGACCAGGCCATCAGCCGTGCGATTGCCTACGCCCACTACGCCGACCTCGTGTGGTGCGAGACCGGCACGCCGGATCTGGCGTTTGCCAAAAAGTTTGCCGACGCCGTTCACAAGGTTCACCCGGGCAAGATGCTGGCCTACAACTGCTCGCCATCGTTCAACTGGAAGAAAAACCTCGACGATGCGACCATCGCCAAGTTCCAGCGCGAACTCGGCGCGATGGGCTACAAGTACCAGTTCATCACGCTCGCCGGCATTCACTCCATGTGGTACAACATGTTCGATCTGGCGCAGGACTACGTCAAGCGCGGCATGTCGGCCTATGTCGAGAAGGTGCAGGAGCCCGAGTTCGCAGCCCGTGACCGTGGCTATACCTTCGTGTCGCACCAGCAGGAAGTCGGCACCGGTTATTTCGACGAAGTCACCACCGTCATCCAGGGCGGCAAGTCCAGCGTGACCGCGCTGACCGGCTCGACCGAAGAAGAGCAGTTCCACTGAGCTGAGGGCCGTTGCCTTGAGACCGACCCGGCGTAAGCTGCCAGCTTCGCCGGGTTTTTTGCTATGGCGCGGCGTCTGAGTGGCGGGCTGAAGCTGCCGTAAAATAACGCCATGCAATCAACCAGGCTGAAAACAGGAAGGGCGCTCGGGTTAGGGTTATGACACCGCGAACGACGACCACGCCTCCTGTTTGGAGTCATCCTGGGTGTTAGCCGCATCCCCCAGATGATTCAGAGCTACTGAATTCATAGCGATTCTCCAGCCCAACACCATCAAGCGCGGCAGTTTCCGCGCTTTTTCATTTTTACGGCCTGCCCACCATGATCAAAATTACGCTGCCAGACGCCTCCATTCGAGAATTTCCCCAGCCTGTCACGGTGGCCGAGGTGGCCGCCGCCATTGGCGCCGGCCTGGTCAAGGCCGCGCTGGGCGGCAAAGTGAGTGGCAAGGTGGTGGACACGAGCTATCTCATCACCGCCGACAGCCCGTTGGCCATCCTCACTGCCAAGGACCCCGAAGGCCTGGACGTGATTCGCCACTCGACCGCCCACCTGCTGGCCTATGCGGTCAAGGAGCTGTTCCCGGACGCGCAGGTGACGATTGGCCCGGTGATCGAGAACGGTTTTTTCTATGACTTTTCGTACAAGCGGCCGTTCACGCCGGAGGACCTGGCGGCCATTGAAAAGAAAATGACCGAGCTCGCGGCCAAAGACGAGCCGGTGACGCGACGCGTGTTGCCGCGGGACGAAGCCGTGGCCTACTTCAAGGAACTGGGCGAGCATTACAAGGCCGAGATCATCGCCAGCATTCCGGCCAATGAGGATGTGTCGCTGTACCGCGAGGGCAAGTTCGAGGACCTGTGCCGCGGCCCGCACGTGCCCAGCACCGGCAAGCTCAAGCACTTCAAGCTCATGAAGCTGGCCGGCGCCTACTGGCGCGGCGATCACAACAATGAAATGCTGCAACGCATTTACGGCACGGCCTGGGCCACGAAAGACGAGTTGCAGCAATACCTGACCATGCTTGAAGAAGCGGAGAAACGCGACCACCGCAAGCTGGGCCGCGAGCTAGACCTGTTCCATATCGACGACCACGCGCCCGGCTTGGTGTTCTGGCATCCCAAGGGCTGGACGGTGTGGCAGGGCGTGGAGCAGTACATGCGCAAGGTTTACCAGGACAACGGCTACCAGGAAGTCAAAGGCCCGCAAGTCATCGACAAGACCCTGTGGGAGAAGACCGGCCATTGGGACAAGTACCGCGAGAACATGTTCACGACCGAATCGGAAAAGCGCGAATACGCGCTCAAGCCGATGAACTGCCCCGGCCACATCCTGATTTTCAAGCAGGGCATCAAGAGCTACCGCGACCTGCCGCTGCGTTACGGCGAGTTCGGCCAGTGCCACCGCAACGAACCCTCCGGCGGCCTGCACGGCATCATGCGCGTGCGCGGCTTCACGCAGGACGATGGCCACATCTTCTGTACCGAAGAGCAGATCCTCAAGGAATGCGTCGACTACACGACGCTGCTGCAAAAAGTCTACACCGACTTCGGTTTCAAGAACATCATCTACAAGGTCGCCACGCGTCCTGAAGCGCGCATCGGCTCCGACGAAAGCTGGGACAAGGCCGAACACGCGCTGATGGAAAGCCTGCGCGCGTCAGGTTGCGAATTCGAAATTTCGCCCGGCGACGGCGCGTTCTACGGCCCGAAGATCGAATACACGCTGAAAGACGCGATTGGCCGGCAATGGCAGTGCGGCACCATGCAGGTTGATTTTTCGATGCCGGAGCGGCTGGATGCCGAGTACGTGGGCGAAGACGGCGCGCGCCATCGCCCCGTCATGCTGCACCGCGCCATCGTCGGCAGCCTGGAGCGCTTCATCGGCATTTTGATCGAAGAACATGCCGGCGCACTGCCCACCTGGCTGGCGCCGGTGCAGGTTTCGGTGCTCAATATCACCGATGCGCAGGCCGATTACTGTCGCGAAATAGCTAAATCGCTTCAAAATCAAGGGCTTAGGGTCAATCTGGATCTGCGCAACGAGAAAATTACGTATAAAATACGGGAGCATTCAATGCAAAAGCTGCCTTACCTCCTTGTCGTGGGCGATAAAGAGAAGGAAGCCGGCGCGGTTGCAGTGCGCGCCCGGGGTAACAAAGACCTTGGCGTCATGTCGCTGGAAGCATTTGCCCAAACGATTGCTTCCGACATTACCCAAAAAATCTGATTTTTTAACTGCTTTGTTAATGATTTTGGTTTTTCGTCCTTGTCGGGCGGGCGCAAGCAGCTATAGCTTTTATAGCAACTGTTAAAGGATCAGAACCATCGCTACTGAATTTCGTGACCGCCGTCACCGTGAAGAACGCAAGCATCGCTTGAACCGTGAAATTATGGCCCCTGAAGTGCGTCTGACCGGGCCGGACAATGAGCCTTTGGGCGTTGTCAGCATCATGGAGGCACTGCGTCTGGCCGGTGAGGCCGACGTAGACCTTGTTGAAATCTCGCCCACGGCGGTGCCGCCGGTGTGCAGGCTGATGGACTATGGCAAGTTCAAGTATGCCGAGCAGAAAAAGGCGGCTGAAGCGAAGTCCAAGCAGAAAGTGATCGAGGTCAAGGAAATCAAGTTCCGGCCCGGCACCGACGATGGTGACTACAACATCAAACTGCGCAATATCAAGCGCTTTTTGGAAGAGGGCGACAAGTGCAAGATCACCCTGCGCTTTCGCGGTCGCGAAATCACGCACCAGGAATTGGGCCTGGCCCTGCTGGCGCGTATCCGTGACGAGTTGGCTGATTTGATTCTGGTGGAGCAGTTCCCCAAACTCGAAGGCCGGCAGATGGTCATGATGATCGCGCCGGGCAAGAAAAAGGTGGCTGCCAAGCCTGCGCCAGTCGCCGCAGAAGCGGTGCCGACAAACGCCTGAAGGGGCGGCTGTCGCGAATGAGGAGTTCTATCTGCGGGTGGGGTCACCGGCAGGTTTTTCGAGGGAACGCATCAAGCGTTTCCTGAGAAGGCAGACAAACTCTGCTTTCCGAAAGTGGCGAACTTGAAAACTCGCCACGACAAGTGGCTCGGGGCCATCAAGTCTGCGGAAGGTTCGCAGCGCCTCGCGAGCACAAATGAAAAGGAGCATTGAAATGCCCAAAATGAAGACCAAGAGCGGCGCTAAAAAGCGTTTCCGCGTTCGTCCCGGTGGCACCGTCAAGCGCGGTCAAGCCTTCAAGCGTCACATCCTGACCAAGAAGACCACCAAAAATAAACGCCATCTGCGCGGTGCGGTCGCTGTTCATGAGACCAATATGGGTCACATGGCGCAGATGCTGCCGGGCATGGGTATTTAAATTTTCGACGAACAAGGAGTACTCACATGCCTCGCGTCAAACGTGGTGTAACGGCTCGCGCCCGCCACAAAAAAGTTTTAGCCCTTGCAAAAGGTTTCCGCGGCCGCCGCGGCAATGTCTTCCGCATCGCCAAAGAAGCGGTGATGAAGGCCGGGCAATATGCCTACCGTGACCGCCGTACCAAAAAACGTGTGTTTCGCCAGTTGTGGATCGCGCGTATCAACGCTGCCAGCCGCTCCTTCGGCATGACTTACAGCCAGTTCGCCAACGGCCTGAAAAAAGCCGGCATCGAGATCGACCGCAAGGTATTGTCTGATATGGCGATTCACGACAGCGCTGCTTTCGGCGCCATCGTGGAACAGGTCAAGGCCAAGCTTGCTGCTTGATTTTCAGGGTAATCCGCTATTAAATTAATAGCTAATTACGCACGAAAATAAAGGCTGGAGCTTGAAAAGGCTCTGGCCTTTTTTTTTAGATTGAACAGGTTTCCCCACCCATGACGGATTTAGACTCCATTGTCGACAGCGCGAGAGCCGCGTTTTCCGTGGCCGCCACGCCCGCTGATCTGGAAAACGCCAAAGCGCAATTTCTGGGTAAGTCCGGCCGCGTCACGGCGCTGATGAAAGGTCTGGCGGCCTTGAGCGTGGAGGAGAAAAAAACCCGCGGCGCAGCCATCAACCTGGCCAAGCAGGCCATCGAAGCCGCGCTGAACGAGCGCCGCCAGGCGCTGCTTGATGCCGAGCTACAGGTGCAGCTCAAAGCCGAAGCGCTCGACGTCACTTTGCCGGGCCGCCAGCGTCCGCAGGGCGGGCTGCACCCGGTGTCGCTGACCCTGGAGCGTATCGAGGCCATTTTCGGCTCCATGGGTTTTGACGTGGCGCAAGGCCCGGAGATCGAAACCGACTGGTTCAACTTCACGGCCCTGAATACGCCTGAAGACCATCCGGCGCGGTCCATGCATGACACGTTTTATGTCGAAGGCGGTACCGAGACTGCGCCCAACCTGCTGCGCACCCACACCAGCCCGATGCAGATCCGCTACGCGGTGCAGCATGTCAAAAAGCACCGTGCGCTGATGGATGCCGGTGGCCTGATGCCCGAGATTCGCGTGATTGCGCCGGGCCGCACCTACCGTGTGGACAGCGATGCGACGCACTCGCCGATGTTCCACCAGTGCGAGGGCCTGTGGATAGGCCAGAACGTCAGCTTCAAGGACCTGAAGGTGGTGTTCACCGATTTCTGTCGCACGTTTTTCGAATCCGACGATCTGGTGCTGCGTTTTCGTCCGAGTTTTTTTCCTTTCACCGAGCCCAGCGCCGAGATCGACATTCAGTTCCCGGCCGGGCCGCTGGCGGGCCGCTGGCTGGAAGTGGCCGGTTCCGGCCAGGTACACCCGAGCGTGGTGCGCAACATGGGGCTGGACCCCGAGCAGTACATCGGCTTTGCTTTCGGCATGGGGCCGGACCGGCTGACGATGCTGCGTTATGGCGTCAATGATTTGCGGCTGTTCTTCGACGGCGATCTGCGCTTTCTGTCGCAGTTTCAGTAATCCATCGGTTCATCAGTCCATCAGGCTCAATAAAAAATGCAATTCCCCGAATCCTGGTTGCGCGAATTTTGCAACCCGCCCCTGTGTACCGAGGCGCTGGCCGAAACCTTGACCATGGCTGGTCTGGAAGTTGAAGAACTCAAGCCGGTGGCGCCACCCTTTACCCGCATTGTGGTCGGCGAGATCAAGGAAGCGGTTCAGCATCCGGATGCCGACCGCCTGCGCGTCTGCAAGGTGGATGCGGGGCAGGGTGCGCTGCTCAACATCGTCTGCGGTGCGCCCAATGCCAGAGTCGGCATCAAGGTACCGTGCGCGCTGGTCGGCGCCGAGCTGCCGCCCGCAGGAGATGGCAACAAGCCTTTCCTGATCAAGGTGGGCAAGCTGCGCGGTGTTGAAAGCCAGGGCATGCTCTGCTCCGCGCGCGAACTCAAATTGTCGGAAGACCATGGCGGCCTGCTGGAGCTGGCCGCCGATGCGCCGGTCGGTCAGGATATCCGTGAGCACCTGCAGCTCGACGACACCTTGTTCACCCTCAAGCTGACTCCCAATCTGGCGCACTGTCTCAGTGTGTACGGCATCGCCCGTGAAGTCGCCGCCCTGACCGGCTCGCCCTTGAAAACACCCTCATTCCCGCAGGCCGTTGTGACCAGCGCGGACAGGCTGCCGGTCCGCATCAGCGCGCCTGATTTGTGCGGTCGTTTCTCCGGACGTATCGTGCGTCAGGTCAACACCCGGGCAGCGACGCCGCTGTGGATGGTGGACCGGCTGGCGCGTTGCGGACAGCGCAGTGTGACGGCGCTGGTGGATATCTCCAACTACGTGATGTTCGAGCTCGGCCGGCCGTCGCACATTTTTGACCTGGACAAGATTCAGGGCGGCCTCGACGTGCGTTGGGGCAAGCCGGGTGAGCAGCTCAAGCTGCTCAACGGCAGCACGGTGACGGTGGACGAAAAAGTCGGTGTCATTGCCGATGAGCGCCAGGTCGAGTCGCTGGCGGGCATCATGGGCGGCGATGCGACTGCCGTGTCGGATGACACCCAAAATATTTACGTCGAAGCCGCCTTCTGGTGGCCCAGGGCCATTGCCGGACGCTCGCGCCGCTACAATTTTTCGACCGATGCCGGCCATCGTTTTGAGCGTGGCGTGGATCCCGGCCAGACGGTTGAACATATCGAGCGCATCACGCAACTGATCCTGGCCATCTGCGGCACGCCGGACACGGTTTGCGGCCCCATCGACGATGTGCAGACCAGTCTGCCGGCAGCCGCACCGGTGACGCTGCGGGTGGCGCGGGCCGCCAAGGTCATCGGCATGCCCGTGACCCAGGCACAGTGCGCCGATGTCCTTAGACGCCTTGGTTTGCCGGTGCTGGAGGCCGAGGGCTTGCTGACGGTGACACCGCCCGGCTACCGCTTTGACCTGCAGATCGAGGAAGACCTGATCGAGGAAGTGGTGCGCATGGTGGGCTACAGGCACCTGCCCGACACGCCACCGCTGGCGCCCATCACCGCCAGGCTACGGCCCGAGTCACAGCGCAGCCCGTTTGCCGTGCGCCGCGCGTTGGCCGCGCTGGGCTACCAGGAAACCATCAACTTCAGTTTTGTCGAAGAGCGTTGGGAGCATGAACTCGCCGGCAATGCAAACCCGATCAGGCTGCTCAATCCGATTGCCAGCCAGATGAGTGTGATGCGCTCTTCCTTGCTCGCCTCCTTGCTCCAGGTGCTTAAGTTCAACCTCGACCGCAAAGCCAGCCGGGTCAATGTGTTTGAGCTGGGCAGGGTGTTCTTACGCGACACACAAAGCCGGAACACCGACACCACGGTGGCTGGCTTTGACCAGCCCATGCGGGTGGCGGGCCTGGCTTATGGGCCGCGCGAGGCGCTGCAATGGGGCCAGTCCGACAAGGGTGTGGATTTCTTCGACGTCAAAGGCGATGTGCAAGCCCTGTTGGCGCCGCTGGAAGCGGTGTTTTCGCCGGCCATCCACCCGGCCATGCATCCCGGGCGTTGCGCCAGCATCGCCATCGGCGGTGCGGTCATTGGCTTTGTCGGTGAGTTGCACCCCCAATGGCGGCAGGGCTACGAGCTGGCGCATGCGCCGATTCTTTTTGAACTGGCGCTCGATGCCTTGCTGCTGCGCCCGGTTCCTGCCTTCCAGCCGGTGAGCAAGCGCCAGCCGGTGGAGCGCGATATTGCGGTCATCGTCTCCGAAGCGGTGACGCATGCGGCGTTGCTGGCCGCGATCCACGGTGCCGACACACGGGGGCTGCTGAAATCGGCCACCCTGTTCGATATCTATCGACCGCAACAAGGCAATGCCTTCATGCAGCTTGGTGAAAAAAGTCTGGCCGTGCGCTTGGTGCTTTGCAGCGAGGACGCTACACTGACCGACGAACAAATTGAGGCTACCATCGAGGCGGTGCTTGAGAATCTCACAACCAGCCTGCAGGCGCGTTTGCGAGCTTGAGCTTTTATAAACAACAGCAGTCATCAGCGAGGAGCGCGCCGTGGAGTTTTCCGTTGAAAGTCTTGAGAGTCCCGCGTTGACCAAGGCCCACCTGGCGGAGCTGCTGTTTGAGCAGATCGGTTTGAACAAGCGCGAATCCAAGGACATGATCGATGCGTTTTTCGTTCTGATTTCCGGCCGCCTGGTGGATGGCGCCGATGTGAAAATTTCTGGCTTCGGCAATTTTCAGATACGCACCAAGGCACCGCGTCCGGGGCGCAACCCGCGCACTGGCGAATTGATTCCGATCCAGGCCCGACGCGTGGTGACATTCCATGCCAGCCACAAGCTCAAAGAGCAGATTCAGGGCCAGATGGGGCCGGTTTCAGTCGCAAAATAGCTTGTAGTTTGGCAAAGTCCGAGCCAGCCGAGTGCTGATCTGGGTTTGTTCCAGTGCAGTAACTTTGGCAAGTCCGACGACTTGCCGGCTCATGGCCTAAACAACACATCCAAAAAAATATTTGTAACTATTTGCACTAAGTTTCGACTTAGAGTAGATTTGCAGCTTTATCTCTTAGCACATTGATTTAATTGGAGAAAACTCTCCCCCCCATTCCCGCCAAGCGCTACTTCACCATTGGTGAGGTCAGTGATTTATGTGGCGTCAAACCTCATGTGCTCCGTTATTGGGAGCAAGAGTTCACGCAGTTGCGCCCGATGAAAAGGCGCGGCAACCGGCGCTACTACCAGCACCACGAAGTGCTGATGATCCGCAGAATCCGCGATTTGCTGTATGACCAGGGTTTTACCATCAGCGGCGCGCGCAACAAGCTGCAGGAGATCGTGCAACTGGAGCGTGACAAACGCCGCAACGGCGAGGTCATGCTCGACGGCGTCGACGTGGTGGAGGCCGGCGATTCGAGTCTGGATGACTTTGGCGATTCGGCGGACTTCGAAGACAGTGGGCCAGATGTTGCACACTTGCCCGACGGCAGCGCGGCGCAGCAAAGACTGCTGCTGTTGCGCCGTGAGTTGTTTGAAATCCGGGATTTGCTGAGCGCCACTTACTGAAGAAGCCCGGAGAAGCAAGCTATAATCCAAAGCTCGACGGTGTGTGGCGCAGCCTGGTAGCGCACTTGCATGGGGTGCAAGGGGTCGAAGGTTCGAATCCTTTCACACCGACCAGCGATTGATTGAAAAAAAGCAGTCTTGCCGAAGTGTAAGACTGCTTTTTTTTTAATCTTTTTTCGTGCCTGGTCAGCCAATGTCGAGGGTGTGGACGCCGAACCTTCCCTTGCGGTGGTCGGAAAAAAAGCGTTCCAGGGTTTCCTTCACGGTTTTAAATGCAATTTCTTCCCAGGGAATTTCAGACTCCGTGAACAGTCTGGCTTCAATCGTTTCGTGACCGGGATTGAATTGGTCGCTGAGCAGCCGGGCCCGGTAAAACATGTGAACCTGGCCGACCCGCTTTACGTTCAATACGCTAAACAGGTCCTCCATTTCAAACCGTGCGCCGGCTTCTTCGTCGGTTTCCCTCGCAGCGCCCTGCGAGGTGGTTTCGCCCAGCTCCATGAAGCCCGCGGGCAGGGTCCACTTGCCCCAGCGCGGCTCGATGTTGCGTTTGCACAGCAGAACACGCTCGCCCCAATGCGGCACCGTGCCGACGACGTTGAGCGGGTTCTCGTAATGGATGGTGTCGCAGGTCGGGCACACGGCCCGCTCTTTGATGTCGCCATCGTCCGGCACCCGATAGGCCACGGCGGTGCCGCAGTTTTTGCAGTGTTTGATGGGGCTGCGATGCATGGCGACAAGTGTAAATCGAAAGAAAAATCAGAGCACCTTGACGGTCAGTGTGCCCAGCCCCTGGACTTCACCGACCATCGTGTCGCCGGGCACCACGGCGGCCACACCCTCAGGCGTTCCGGTATAGATCAGGTCGCCGGGCTGCAGTTCCCAAGCCGCGGACAAGTGTTCAATGGTCTCGGCAATATTCCAGATCAGCTTGGCGACGTTGCTGTGCTGGCGCTCTTTCCCGCCGACCTGCAGGTGGATTTCGGCTTGGCTCACATCGCCAGCCTGGGCCGCCGGGGTGATGGGGCCAATCGGGGCCGAATGGTCGAAAGCCTTTCCGATGCACCAGGGACGGCCCTGCTTTTTCATCTCGCCTTGCAGGTCGCGGCGCGTCATGTCCAGGCCCACCGCATAGCCAAAAATGTGCTTGTGCGCGTCAACCGCCTTGATGTTTTTGCCGCCCGTGCCGATGGCCACCACCAGCTCGATTTCGTGGTGCAGGTTTTGGGTCAGGCCAGGGTAGGCAATGGCGCCGGTCTGACCGGCCTCTACTGCCACCACCGCGTCGGCGGGTTTGAGGAAGAAAAACGGCGGCTCGCGGCCGGTAAAGCCCATTTCTTTGGCGTGTTCTTCGTAGTTGCGGCCCACGCAATAAATGCGGTGAACCGGAAAGCGCTCGGACCGGCCGACAACGGGCACCGACACGGTGGCGGGTGGGGTAAATAAAAAACGCATGACAATCTCTCTTTTCTGTGTAGGCCCGGTGCCTGACGCACAGGGCGGTCTGAAAAACTGAGGTTCACGAAATGATTCCAGAATGATCGCACAGACCGGACGCAAAGGCCTGTTGTTGCGCGGCATCGTCAATGACCACCGGTGCTCCAGGCCGTGGATTCAGCGGTCAAAATAAACACCATCCTGCAGCAGGCACTGCTGCAAACGGGGGACGTCGGTCTCGGCAAACGCAGCCCCGGCATCAAGCAGCGCCGCGGCCGTTCCGGCGGCCTGACCCATCACAAAACAGCCGCCACTGGCGCGCGCTGCCGACTGGCCTTCGTGGGTCATGGACGCGCAGCGACCGGCGACCAGCAGGTTGCTGACCTCTTTGGGCACCAGCATGCGCCAGGGCAGGTCGTTGTAGGCGCGGGCCTCGTCGCGCGGAAAGCCCCAAGCGATGGCGCCATCGACATGCATCTCCATCGGCCAGGCGTTGATGCCGATTACATCGTCGAAGCGGACCGAGGACAGGATGTCTTCGCCGCTGAGCGAGTAGCTTCCGCAGATGCGCCGCGTCTCGCGCAGGCCGACCTGGGGCGCAATATCCACGATGGCCGACTGCTCGAAGCCCGGCACCTCGTTCTTCAGAAAGCGGAAATACTCGGTGATCTGCCGGCGGCCTTCGAGCTCGCCGTCGCTGAGCTGGCGCGCGTCGGTCGCATCCATCGCATTGCCGCTGGCATTGCGGATTTGCGTCACGTTGGCGCGCCATTCGGTGGGGTTTTTTTGCGGCCGGAGAATCGCGCCCTTGCGCGGAAACCGGTAGCGGCCAGGGTTGCGTACCAAGGCCTGCGCCATCAGATCGTCAATCGCCTTGAAATCACCGATTGCCGCCAGCGCGCGCCCGGCATCGACATGGCCGACGCGAAACATCGTGGATGGAAACAGGGCGCTGCCCTGGCCGTCGCCCAGCTCAAAAGGCACACCGGCAAAGTGGGCCACGTCGGCATCGCCCGAGCAGTCGATAAAGCGGTGGGCCCGGATCGCCTGGCGCCCGGATTTGGTTTCAACCACCAGCGCCGCCAGGGCCTGGCCGGTCATCAGCACCGCCGCCGCCCAGGCGTGGAACAGGATATGCACACCGCTGGCGATCAGCAACTGGTCGGCCGCGCATTTGTAGGCCGATACATCGTAGGCGCGCACGCGTATGCGGCCCTGCATGCCGTCCTGCGGCTGGTTCAGTCCGCCCAGCGCGTCAATACGCGCCAGCAGCTCGTCCGCCACGCCATGCACCACTGGCTGCATTTCGCCGTTTTTGCGGCCATACAGCCCGGCAAAATTGGTGACGCCACCGGCCGTGCCCATGCCGCCCAGAAAACCATAACGCTCCACCAGCAAAGTGTGCGCGCCGCGCTTGGCGGCACTGACGCTGGCCGCCAGGCCGGCCGGCCCGCCGCCGATCACGACAACATCGAATTCGCCGTAGACGGGCAGTGTGCGGGCGGGTTCGGTGACAGAGGCCGTGAAGGGCATGGCGGTGTGCAACAGCGCTTTACTCGATCTTGATGCCGCGCATCGCAATGATGCTGCTCATGATGGCAGTTTCGCTGCGGATGCGGCTGAGCAGGCCTTCGGGCGAAGTGCCCACCGCTTGCCAGCCCTGGTTGAACAGTTTCTGGCGGGTGTCGCTGTCGCGAATGATTCTGGAGACTTCCTGGTTCAGGCGTGCCTGGGCGGCCTTGGACAGCTTGGCCGGACCCACCAGGGCGGTCCAGACTTCCAGGTTGAAATTATGCACTCCAGCGTCGGCCAGCGAGGGAATTTCGGCGGCCAGGGCGCTGCGCCCGCTGGTCAGTCCTATGGCCTTGAGCTTGCCGGCTTTGACCTGTGGCAGCGCAATGCCGGGCGGCACCAGCGCCATCTGGATCTGGCCGCCGAGCAGCGCCGTGGTGACCTGCGGGTTGCCTTGGTAAGGCACATGCACGGCAGCCAGGTTGCCGACCGTGGATTTGAGCAACTCCATGCCCAGGTGCCCGACCGAGCCGTTGCCGACCGAGCCGTAGTTCCACTTGTCGCCGGCGTTGCGGGCTGCGACGAAGAAGTCACGGCCGGAGGGCTGGTTCACCGGGGCGACCAGCACCAGCGGTGCCGTGGTCAGCAGGGAGATCGGGGTGAAGTCTTTGCTCGGGTCGTAAGGCAGCTTGGCATACAGCAACCTGGCCGAGGTCAGGTTGCCGTTGATCACCACGCCCAGCGTGTGGTCGTCGGTGGCTTTGGCCACCAGATCGGCGGCGATATTGCCGGAGGCGCCGGGACGGTTTTCCACGATCACCGGTTGGCCCAGAGCCCGCGACAGCGGCTCGGCCAGCGTGCGTGCGGCCATGTCGGGCGTGGAGCCGCCGGGAAAACCGACCAGGATTTTGACGGGCCGGGTCGGCCAGTTGGCCGCGGCTGCCGGAGCGGCCTCTTTGACGGCCGGTTTTTTGGGGATATGTTGGGCTGTAGCCATTGCAGGTGCCGCAATAGCGGCGATCAAAAGCGTCGCTAAGCTGAAGACTTTCATCGGGTTCTCCATTCTTGAAACCCCTATTGGAACAGTTTTTCTGGCCCCATCCCCTCGGCCACCGATGGCAGGTCGGCACAAGCTGACCGAGCTGTTCAGCGGCGCCGGGGAAGACGGGTTGGGGGAACCAGAAAAGCCGTTTCAGTTTATGCTTTCGCGATGAAACTCTACAACTACCATCGCTCGTCGGCCTCCTTTCGTGTGCGTATCGCATTGCAGCTCAAGGGCCTGCGTTATGACTACATCGCCGTACACCTCGCCAAAGGCGATCACAAAAAGCAGGCTTATGCGTCTGTCTCGGCCGACATGATGGTGCCCCTGCTGGAGACCGACGGCGCGCGCCTGTCGCAGTCGATGGCCATCATCGAGTACCTGGACGAAACCCATCCGGCGCCGCCGCTGCTGCCGGCCGATGCGCTGGGCCGCGCCAAGGTGCGCGCGCTGGCGCAGTCGATTGCCTGCGAGATCCATCCGCTGAATAACCTGCGCGTGCTCAAGTACCTGGTGCGGGAGCTCAAGGCCGATGAAGAGGCTAAAAACACCTGGTACCGGCACTGGTGCCGCGAGGGGCTGGAAGCTTTCGAGCGTCAGTTGAACTCCCTGCCACCCTCGGACTACTGCTATGGCGACACGCCGACCCTGGCCGACTGCTGTCTGGTGCCGCAAATCTTCAACGCCAAACGTTTTGAGGTGAACTTGGGCGGCTTGAGCCGCATCATGGCGGCTTTCGAGTCCTGCATGGCGCTGCCGGCTTTCCAGAAAGCCCAGCCCTCGGCCTGTCCGGACAGCGAGGCTGAAGCAGGCCGATGAGGCCGGACGCTTTCCCCCCGGACTGGCTGATTCCCGACTGGCCCGCGCCGCCCGGTGTGCGTGCGCTATGCACCACCCGGCACGGCGGTTTTTCTGTCGCGCCTTATGACCGCATGAACCTGGGTGACCATGTCGGCGATGTGCCGGCGCGGGTCGCCGCCAACCGCGCCCTGCTGAGCCAGTCCGCGGGAGCGGCACCGGTGTTCCTGCGGCAGGTGCATGGCACGTCCGTGCTGACTCTTGACGGCAGCACGGCGGATGGCCGGCAGGCCGATGCAGCCATCACCACACAGCGCGGCGTGGCCTGCACCATCATGGTGGCCGACTGTCTGCCGGTGTTGCTGACCAATGTTGATGGCACGGCGGTGGCCGCTGCCCACGCCGGTTGGCGCGGACTGGCGGGCCGGCAGGGCACGGGTGTTTTGGAGGAGGTTTACAACAGTCTTTGTGCTCTGTCCGTTATGGATAAATCACAGGCCGCCATACAAATAATAGCGTGGCTGGGACCGTGCATAGGCCCGGACGTGTTTGAAGTGGGGTCCGAGGTCCGGGCCGCCTTTGTCGCCGGTGATGCGCAGGCAGCGCGGTGCTTCAGGCCACACGGGCCAGGCAAATACCTGGCCGACTTGCCCGGCCTGGCCCGCCTGCGCCTGCAGGCCATGGGCATCACCCGGATTCACGGCAACGACGGCAGCGCGCCCTGGTGTACGGTGGGTAATTCGTCAAGGTTCTTTTCGCACCGGCGCGACGCCGGTGTTCAGGGCAACGGCTTCAATACCACGGGCCGCATGGCTGCTTGTATCTGGCGCGAATGAGTCTGGCTGACCGGCGCTTGCCCCGGCGGCTTCGCGCGCCTTGATCGCTCTGCGCCTGGCCGGCGCGCGCATCAGGTAAACCACCAGCGCCACAGGCCCCACACCGTAGAGTACAAAGGTCATCAATGCGCCGAGCAAGCTACCGGCGGAGTGGGTGGCTTCGGCCACGCTCATCATCAGCACGACATACATCCAGGCAATGACAATCAGGAACATATTATTTTGCGCCGCCGTCATGAGTTTGAAAGGATTTTCCACGATACTTGGAACGGTTCGTCGCAGCTATAACAGCCAGACCTCACTACAAGAACCGGTCTAAAGACAATACTGTTCGCTTAACCGTTCGGGCTGAGCTTGTCGAAGCCTGTTTGCACTGTGACGACCCTTCGACAGGCTCAGGGCGAACGGGGTTGTAGCGCTTCAATGAACAGCATTGGGTCTAAAGATCGGGGAGACAAGCATGAATTCTGAGGCAAACTGGGCACAAGCGGCCCAACAAGTGCAAGAGACCCTGCGTGAAGGCTTGCAGCAGGCCATCAGCGCCATGGCCGGCTTCGGCGCCGCCCCCGGCCTTGCCCAGCTCGGCATGCCTGAGTTGCCCGGCACAGGCCCGCAACTGCAATTCGATCCGGTCAAACTGCTCGCTATCCAGCAGACCTATTTGCAGGAGGTCGGCGCCTTGTGGCGCAGCGGCCCGCAGTCCGGTGCCAGCCCCGCAGCGTTCGCTGACCGGCGTTTTTCCTCGGAGGCCTGGCATGACAACCCGGTTTCAAATTTTTCCGCGTCAGCTTATCTGCTCAATGCCCGCACCCTGATGGGGCTGGCCGAGGCCGTGCAGGGCGACGAGAAAACGAAAGCCCGTGTGCGTTTTGCCGTCGAGCAGGCGATGGCGGCATCCGCGCCCAGCAACTTTCTGGCGCTCAATGCCGAAGCGCAGAAAAAAGCCATTGACACCCAGGGCCGGAGCATTGCCCAAGGCCTGCAAAACCTGCTGAACGACATCAGGCAGGGCCATGTCTCGATGACGGACGAGAGCGTTTTCGAGGTCGGCAAAAACGTCGCCACCACCGAAGGCGCGGTGGTGTTTGAAAACGAATTTTTCCAGTTGATCGAATACAAGCCACTGACCGCGAAGGTGCATGAAAGGCCGCTCTTGCTGGTGCCTCCCTGCATCAACAAGTTTTACATTCTGGATCTGCAGCCCGGCAACTCGCTGATCCGTTACGCGGTGGCACAGGGCCACCGCACTTTTGTGCTCAGTTGGCGCAACCCCGACCAGTCCATGGCCGACAAGACCTGGGACGACTACATCGAGCACGCGGCCATCAAGGCGATTGAAGTCACGCAGGAGATCACCGGCGCCAAAACCATCAATGCCCTGGGTTTTTGCGTCGGCGGCACGATTTTGGGTACCGCGTTGGCAGTGCTGGCGGCGCGCGGTAAAAAACCCGTGGCCAGCGCCACTTTCCTGACCTCGCTGCTGGAGTTCAGCGACACCGGCATCCTGGATATTTTCATTGACGAAAACTCCGTCAAATACCGCGAGAATCAGATGGGGCGCGGCGGCCTGCTCAAGGGGCAGGACCTGGCATCGACCTTCAGCTTTCTGCGCCCGAACGACCTGGTGTGGAACTACGTGGTTGGCAATTACCTCAAGGGCGAGACGCCGCCACCGTTTGATTTGCTTTACTGGAACAGCGATTCGACCAACCTGCCGGGGCCGTTTTACGCATGGTATCTGCGCAACACCTATTTAAAAAACAAGCTCGCCCAGCCCGGCGCGCTGACGGTGTGCGGCGAAAAGCTCGATTTGCGCAAAGTCGATCTGCCCGTCTACATCTATGGTTCGCGGGAAGACCACATCGTGCCGATAGGCGGGGCTTACGCATCGACGCAGGTGCTGCCGGGAAAAAAGCGGTTTGTGATGGGTGCCTCCGGTCACATTGCCGGCGTCATCAACCCGCCTGCGCAAAACAAGCGTTCTTACTGGACTCGGACCGCTCGCGCTGCGGATGCAAGCAAGTTGCCGAAATCCCATGCCGAGTGGATGCAGGGCGCAAAAGAGCACCCCGGTAGCTGGTGGACCGACTGGTCCGCCTGGCTCAAAGACCATGCTGGCAAGCAAATTGCTGCGCCCAAGAGTTACGGCAGCCGCAAGTACAAAGCCATCGAAGCCGCACCGGGCCGTTATGTCAAGGTCAGGGCCTGACCCCGACGGCGATGGCAAGACAGTTTCAAAAATACGATTCAGAAATCAAAATCAATCAAGGAACACAACATGGCAAAACGCATCGCATACGTCACAGGGGGCATGGGTGGCATTGGAACCGCCATTTGCCAGCGCCTGCACAAAGACGGCTTCACCGTGGTGGCCGGTTGCGGCCCGACGCGTGACTTCACCAAGTGGATAGACGAGCAAAAAACACTCGGCTACACCTTCCACGCCTCGGCCGGCAACGTCGGCGACTGGAATTCGACGGTGGCTGCGTTTGACAAGGTCAAGGCCGAGCATGGCCCGGTCAGCGTGCTGGTCAACAACGCCGGCATCACGCGTACGGCCATGCTGCACAAGATGACGCAGCACCAGTGGGACCAGGTGCTTGCGGTGCATCTGAGCGGCAGCTTCAACTGCCTGCAGGCCGTGGTCGGCGGCATGATGGAGCGTCAGCGCGGCTGGATCATCAACACGATCTCGACCGCCGGCATCCTGGGCACCATCGGACAGATCAACTACGGTTCGGCCAAGGCCGGCCTGATCGGCTTCACCAAGTCGGCGGCGCGTGAACTGGCGCGCTACAACATCATCGTGAACTGCGTCGCGCCGGGTGCGGCCACGCCGATGACGGAAACCATCCGCACCGACGAGCGCTTCAAGACGCGCACGCTCGAGCGCATCCCGCTCGGCCGCTGGGCCGAGCCGGAGGAACTGGCGCCGGTGTGGGTGTTCCTGGCGTCCGAAGGCGCGAGCTACGTCACCGGCCAGCTCATCGGCGCCGACGGCGGCATGTCGATCCACTGAGAGCGGTCATGCAGACACCCAACCCCAGCCCGCGCGCATCCCTGGACGCGCTGTTCAATCCGCGCGCCATCGCCGTCTATGGCGCGTCGTCCGACCCCACCAAGATCGGCGGCCGCCCGCTCGACTTCCTCAAAGGCAGCGGCTATGACGGGCCGTTGTACCCGATCAACCCCAAGTCGGCAATGATCCAGGGCCTGCCTGCGTTTGCCACCGTCTCGGCCGTGCCCGGCCCGGTGGACATGGCCATCGTCGCGGTGCCCGCGCCCGGCGTGCTGGCGGCCCTGGAAGACTGCGCCGCCAAGGGCGTCGGCGGGGCCGTGGTGTTGAGCTCGGGCTTTGCCGAAGTCGGCGGTCAGGGCGCGCAGTGGCAGCAGCAGATCACCGCGCTGACACGCCGCACCGGCATGCGCGTGGTCGGACCCAACTGCATGGGCATCATCAATGTGCGCCGCCGCATTCTGGGCACCTTCACGCCCAGCGCCGCCGGGTTCGGGCTGGTGCCGGGCCGCATCAGCCTGGTCAGCCAGAGCGGGGCCTTCGGCGGCTACTGCCTGTCGCTGATCCGCCAACGCGGCCTCGGGTTGAACCTGTGGATCACCACAGGCAACCAGTGCGACGTCGACTTCGCCGACTGCGTGAACCACTACGCCCAGGACGACGGCACCGACGTCATCATGGGCTACGTCGAGGCCGCCACCGACAAGGACCGGCTCGTTGCCGCGCTGGCGCTGGCGCGCGAGCGCGGCAAGAGCATCGTGCTGATGAAGGTCGGCAGTTCCGAGGCCGGCGCGCAGGCCACCGCCTCGCACACTGCCTCGCTGGCCGGCTCGGACCAGGTCTACGACGGACTCTTCAAGCAGTACGGTGTCTACCGCGCGCGCACCATCGACGAGTTGTTCGACGTGGCCTATGCCTGCTCGGTGGCCCGCCAGCCCCCCAAGGGCAACCGCATCGGCCTGCTGACGGTATCGGGCGGCGTCGGCGCCCTGATGGCCGACGTCGCCACCGAGTGCGGGCTCGATGTCGCGCCGATGCCCGAAGACGCGCAGCGCCGCCTGAAGGAAATCCTGCCCTTCGCCGGGCCGCGCAACCCGGTCGACATGACGGCGCAGCTCGTCAACGACCTGACGCTGTTCGAAAAGAACTTCCAGCTCATGCTCGAGGAAGGCGGCTACGACGTCGTCGTCGCGTTCCTGTCCAGCGTCGGCCAGGTGGCCGAACTCAGCAGCAACCTGCTGGAGCAGCTCAAGAAGGTGCTCCAGCGCTTCCCCGACCGCACCGTCATCATGTCGATGCTGGCCTCAGCCGAAGTGCGCAAGCTCTACGAAGCCGCCGGCGTGATGCTGTTCGACGAACCGACACGCGCGGTGCGCGCGGCCAGCGCCCTGGTGCATCTGGCTGCCGAGGCCGAACGCGCCAAGACCTTGTCGGCCCCGCCGGCGCTGCCCGCCGGGGCGCTGGCCCCGCCGGCGCACGCCATCAACGAAATCGAGGCCAAGCGCGTGCTGGCCAGCGCCGGCATCCCGGTCGTGCGCGAGTTGCTTGCGGTCAGCGAGGACGAGGCCGTGCGCTGCGCCGCCGAAACCGGCTACCCCCTGGTGCTGAAGATCGCCTCGGCCGACATCGCGCACAAGAGCGAGATCGGCGGCGTGCTGCTGGGCCTGAGCGACGAGGCCCAGGTGCGCGAGGGCTTTCGCACCCTGATGCAGCGCGCGCACCAGCACGCGCCGCAGGCGCGGCTGGACGGCGTGGTGGTCGCGCGCATGGCCAAAAAAGGCGTGGAGACCATCCTCGGCGTTCACCGCGACCCGGTGTTCGGCCCGGTGGTGATGTTCGGCCTGGGCGGTGTGTTCGTCGAAGCCTTCAAGGACGTGGCCTTCCGGATCGCCCCCTTTGGCGTGGCCGAGGCGCGCGCGATGATCAACGAGGTCAAGGGCCGCATCCTGCTGACCGGCCTGCGCGGCCAGCCGCCGGCCGACGAAGACGCGCTGGCCGATGCCATCTCGCGGCTGTCGGTCTATGCCGCGCGCCATGAAGACGCCATCGAGAGCATCGACATCAACCCCTTTGTCGTGCTGCCACGCGGCGAAGGCGCCATGGCGCTCGATGCGCTGATCGTGCCGCGCCTGACTCCGGCGTGAGGCCCCTGACGGGCGCCGGGGACCGGTGCCCGTCAGCGACCTGGCCTGGTCAGACCAGCTCGGCCATCGAGCCGCGGCGCATCATCAGTTTTTCGGTGAACTCCAGCACCTGCTGGTCGCGCTGGTTGAACACGCGCACACGGCCATGCATCACGCCGCGCTTGCCGTCCGACAGGTTTTTCTTGTCCTCGACGGTAATCTCGGCGCGCAGCGTGTCGCCCGGCCGCACCGGCACCGTGAACTTGAAGTTGCTCAGTTCCAATGCGGCAATGGTCGCCGGGCCAAGGATCTCCTCCATCATGCCGGCGGCCAGCGTGGCAGTCATCAGGCCCGGGCAAATCCGGCCGCCAAAGTCTGTGTGCTTCTTGGCGAACTCCTCGTTGATGAAGATCGGCAGCTTCAACCCGGCGAAGCAGGTGAACATGACGATGTCGGCTTCGGTAACGGTTCGTCCGTAGCTCTTGAACACATCGCCGGGGTTGAGATCGTCCAGTGATCGATTGGACATGCAGTAGCTCCTTGTAGTTCGAGGGTTGATCCCAGGGTTGCCAAATTAACTAACGGTTATTAGGATACTCTACCTAGTCACGCCACCCTTTGACCTTTCAAAAGAAAACGAGAATTCACAATGACATCGCTGCACGGCATCCGTGTGCTTGATCTGACCAGTTACCTCATGGGTCCGTTCGCGACCCAGATTCTGGGCGACATGGGCGCTGACGTCATCAAGATCGAGCCCCACGAGGGCGACCTGGTGCGCATGATCGGCCCCGCGCGCAGCCCCGGCATGGGCGGCATGTTCATGCAGTGCAACCGCAACAAGCGCAGCCTGGTGCTCGATCTCAAGCAACCCGCAGGTCGGGACGCCGTACTCAAACTCGCCGAACGCGCCGACATCCTGGTCCACAACGTGCGGCCGCAGGCGATGGCGCGACTGGGCCTGTCGTACGAAGCCGTGTCCGCCGTCAACCCGGCCATCGTCTACATCGGCGCCGTCGGCTTCGGCCAGGACGGCCCCTATGCGGCGCAGCCGGCGCTCGACGACCTGATGCAAGGCATGGTGGCCATCCCCAGCCTGTTCGAGCGTGCCGGCGCCGAGGGGCCGCGCTACGTGCCGCTGGCCATGGCCGACCGCCAGGCCGGTCTGGCCCTGGTCAATGCGGTGCTCGGCGCCCTGGTTCACAAGCTGCGCAGCGGCGAAGGCCAGGCGGTCGAAATGCCCATGTTCGAGACCCTGGTCCAAGGCGTTCTGGGCGACCACCTGATGGGCGCAGCGTTCGACCCGCCACTCGGGCCGCCGGGCTACGCCCGCCACCTCAGCCGTGACCGCCGCCCCTTCCGCACCGCCGACGGTCATGTCTGCGCGTTCATCATCTCGGATCGCCAGTGGCGCAACTTCTTCGCCGGCATCGGCGAGCCGGCCCGCATGGACGACCCGCGTTTTGCCACCTTGCCCGCGCGCACCGAGCACTCGGGCGAGGTCTACGGCTTTCTCGAGGCCCTCTTTCGCACCCGGACCACCGCGCAGTGGCTCGAACTGCTGCGCGCGGCCGACATCCCGGCGGGTCCCCTGCACACGCTCGAATCGCTGCTGGAGGACGAGCACCTGAACGCGGTGGGCTTCTTCGAGCGGCGCGAGCATCCGAGCGAAGGCCCGGTGCTGAACATGCGCCCGCCCGCGCGCTGGTCGCGCACGCCGCTGGAAACCGCGCGCCTGGCGCCGCGCCTGGGCGAGCACAGCGCCGAAGTGCTGGCGGAAGCGGGCTATTCACTGGCGCAGATCGACGCGCTGGCCGCCGCTGGCGTCACGACACCCAGAGGCTGATCATCCTAGAAACCGCAATTGACCGCTTACAACCACTGGCTAAACTGCATGCACTCTAACTTTTGCACCCACGCACGGCATCCCCTCTGGCGTGAGCGCGCGTCCAACTTCGGTTTCTAGGATCATGGAAGGCAAAATAGCCCTGATCACCGGCGGCACGCGCGGCATCGGTTTTCACATTGCCCAGGAGCTGGCGCGCCGCGGCGCCCATGTGGTGGTCACCGGCCGCGATCCGGCGCATGGCGAAGAAGCGCTGGCGCAGTTGCGCAAGATCACGCCCAAGGCCGGCTTCGAGGCCGGCGCCGGCGGCGATCACGCGGCCATGACCGCGGTGGTCGAGCGCACGGTGCGCCAGGCCGGCGGACTCGACATCCTGGTCAGCGCCGGCGCCCAAGGCCCGGTCGGGCCGATGCTCTTTGCCGACATGACCGCCGAGCAAATCGAAGCCAGCGTCCAGGCCCGGCTGTTCCCGAGAATTTTTCCGGTCCATGCGGCGCTGCCGGCACTGCGCGCGCGCGGCGCCGGCTCGGTCATCATGGTGACCACTGACGCGGCCCGCCATCCGACACCGGGCGAGGCGGTGATCGGCGCGGTGGGCGCGGCCATTGTGCTGATGACCAAGGCGCTGGCGCGCGAGTTTTCGCGCTGGAACATCCGCGTCAATGCGGTCGCCCTGACGCTCACCTCCGACACGCCGGCCTGGGACCGCATCTTCTCCAAGCCCAGCTTTGAGAACCGGTTGTTTTCCAAGGCCCTGGAGCGTTTTCCGCAAGGCCGCGCGCCGACGGCGGGCGAGGTCGCGCAGGTCGCGGCCTTCCTGGCCTCCGATGCCGCATCGCAGGTCACCGGTCAGACCGTCAGCGTCAACGGCGGCCTGTCCTTTGGCGGATGGTGAAAACGTGACGATGCCGTCCGCCGCCGCCTCAGACGCCGCGAAACCGCGGCTGACGCTTCTCGAGCAAGGCTTGCACGCCTTCCTTGGCGTCGGCCATCTCCAGCGTGCGCGACTGGGCGTGCGCCTCATACTCGCCGGCGGTCTTCGGGTCCCAACCCAGGCCGCGGTACATCGAGCGCTTCATCATGCGCACCGCCGCCGGCGCGCCGGCGGCGATCTCGGCGGCCAGTTCATGCGCCTTCGCAAGCACCTGGTCGGGCGCGGTGGCGTAGTTGGCAATGCCCATCTCGGCGGCCTGGGCGCCGGAGAACACGCGGCCGGTGAACAGCAGCTCCGCGGCGCGCGGGACACCGGCGATGCGCGGCAGCAAGTAGCTGATCGCCATGCCCGAGTGCAATCCGAGGCGCGCGAAGTTGGCACCGTATCTTGCATCGCGGTTGGCCACGCGGATGTCGCACACCAGGCCCAGGCCGAAACCGCCGCCGATGGCGTGGCCGTTCATCGCCGCGATCACCGGCACTTCGACATCGAGGATGGTCAGGAACGGCCGGTAAATGCCGTACGATGCTTCATGCGGCAGCGCGTCGCCGCGATCAAGGATGCCGCTCCGAAAATCGGCCCCCGAACAGAAATTCGCACCGCTGCCGGTGATCACGAGGCAGCGAATATCGCGGTCGGCCCGGACGACATCGATCACGCCCTGAAAGGCTTGAAGCATCTCCGGCGCCATCGCATTGCGCTTGTCCGGACGATTGAGCGTGATCGTGCAGACGAAGTCTCGGGTACTGGTCAACACAGCGGGTTCGGTCATATGAGTTCCTTCTATTTGAAGCCATTTTCGGCTGTGTTGATTTTACGGGCTTGCGCCGCGGCGGTGGTCAGGACACCGGAACCCACGCACCGCCATTTTTTCCCTCACCCACCTCAACCTTAATCTCCAATGGAGGACGACATGAAAACCTTTCAACGACGCTTCGCCTTGCTCTTGTGCCTGTTCGTTTTTTCTCAGGCCCAGTACACCGCCGCCCAGACCTGGCCTGCCAAGCCGATCCGCATGATCGTGCCGCAGGGCGCGGGCGGCAGTACCGATATCTGGGCCCGGATGATTGCCCTCAAGATGGGGGAAGCCCTGGGACAGCAAGTGGTGGTGGAAAACCGTCCCGGCGCCGGCGGCATCATCGGCGTGGACGCCGCAGCCAAGGCCGCGGCCGACGGCTATACCATTTTGTTTGGCTCCAGCACGACGGTGGCGGCCAACGTCAGCTTGTACAGCAAGGTGCCGTTCGATCCGATAAAGGACTTCACGCCGCTGGCCATGGCCGTCGTGGCCCCTTTCGTTTTTGTCGTGAACCCGTCGCTGCCGGTCCACAACATGAAGGAGCTGATCGCCCTGGCCAAATCCAAGCCCGGCGAATTGAACTATGGCTCGGGCACCAATTCCGCCCAGATTTGCACCGAGATGTTGAAGTCCCTGGCAGGGGTGAACATCACCATGGTTCCCTATAAGAGCAGCCCCCAGGCGTTGACCGACTTGATGGCCGGGCAATTGCAGGTGGTGTGCGAACCTCTCGCCAGCAGCATGCCCCAAGTCAAAGCGGGCAAGCTCAGGGTTCTGGCAGTCACCAGCGCGAAACGCACGGCACTGGCGCCCGAATTTCCCACCGTGGTGGAGGCCGGGATTCCGGGGTTTGAATACACGGCCTGGGTCGGCTTCTTCGCGCCGGCCGGAACGCCAAAGGATATCGCCAGCAAATTGGGCACCGAAATCCTGAAAGTGCTGAAGCAGCCGGACACGCTTGAAAAACTGAAGAGCGCAGGTGCCGAGCCGATCCCCGGGAACGCCGAAGAACTGGCCGCCATTCACAAGGCGGATATTGCCCGATTGACCAAGGTGATCAAGGAAGCCGGCATCAAGGTCGAATGACAAGCCCAGCCTCAAGGAAAAGCAAGATGAACCTTATTCGACTCTGGTTTGTGACGGTTGCCATTCTGGTGGCCGCGCCGCAGGCGGCGCTGGCGCAGCCCACCTACCCAAGCAAGCCGATCCGCTTCATCATCCCCTTCGCGCCCGGCGGCGCCACCGACATCATGGCGCGCATGATCGGGCAAAAACTCACCGAGGCCTGGGGACAGCCGGTGGTGGTGGACAGCAAACCCGGTGCGAACGGCATCATCGCCTCCGAAGCAACCGCGAAGGCCGCGCCCGACGGCTACACCATGCTGCTGGCGGTGCTCAGCACGCACGCGACCAATGTGTCGCTCTACAGCAAGCTGCCCTACGATCCGGTGCGCGACTTCACGCCGGTGGTGCTGATGGCCTACACGCCGCTGGTGCTCGTCGTGCCGGCGGCCTCGCCATTCAAATCGGTCAAGGATCTGGTCGATGCGGCCAAGGCCAAACCCGGCCAACTGAACTTCTCGGCGGGTACGGCGACCATCCATCTCACCGGCGAGCTGTTCAAGTCGGTCACCGGCACCGACATCACGGCGGTTCCGTACAAAGGCACGGTGCCCGGGCTGATGGCGGTGATGTCGGGCGAGGTCGGCTTCACGTTCGAGCCGCCGGTCACCGCCTTGCCGCAGATCAAGGGCAGCCGCGTGCGCGCGCTGGCGGTCACGTCGCCACAGCGCTCGCCCTTGCTGCCGGACGTGCCGACCGTCCAGGAAGCCGGCGTACCCAGCTTCGAAGCCTACTCCTGGTTCGGCATCATGATGCCCGCCGGCGTTCCGCGCGGGATCACGGCGAAGATGGAGAGCGAAGTCTTGCGCATCCTGACGCTGCCGGACATCAAGGAAAAGCTGGCAGCCTCCGGGCTGGACCTGCTGCCCATGACCGGCGAACGGTTCGCGGCCTTCGCCAAGACCGAAACCGAGAAGTGGGCCAAGACCATCAAGGCATCGGGGATGAAAATCGAATGAGGCCAAGGCATCGGCGGCCCTCGGCGACTGTTCATGGCGCAGCCCGTCGCGCGCGACGGCACCGCCAAGTGGCGCCGCGTGGTGAAAAAATCCAACTACAATGCCAAGGATTTGATGCTTGGATCCAAGGAGACATCGTTGCTCGTCGAAACCTACCTGGGCCGCGTGTCGCCGCTGGAGTGCGACCATCTCGGCCACATGAACGTGCAGTTCTATGTCGCCAAAGTCTCGGACGCCGCCTGGCATGTGATGGCCTCGATCGGCATCACGCCGGCCTTCATCCGCGAGCGGCGGCAGGCACCCGCCGCCGTGAAACAGGAGATCGCCTACCTGAAGGAGCTGCTGGCCGGCGACCTGGTGCGCATGGAAAGCGGTGTGCTGGAGGCCAGTGAACGCAAGATCACCTTCTTTCATCGCCTGCGCAAGATCGAGACCGACCAGGTGGTGATGACGTCCAAGGTGTTCACCGTCAACATGGACCTCGACGCGCGCCGCTCGGCACCGCTGGATGCCGGCGTTCTGGCTAGGGCGCGCGAGCGCTTGCTGGCGGAGGACGGCCTGTGAGCGCGCCGGGCCGCCCCAAGCGCCACACCGCAGCGCAAAGCGCGGAGATTTCTCTGTGAGCGCGCTCTTCGTCACCGGCCGTGGCGCGATCAACGCCTGGGAGTGCGACCAGTGGGGCCACCTGAACGTGCAGTTCTACCTGGCCAAGGCCAGCGACGCGCAGGCCGTACACGCGGCCCGGCTGGGCCTGGTGCCATCGCGGCTTCGTGGGACGGGGCCCTGCCTCATGCCAGTCGCCGACCGCACCCTGTTCAAGCGCGAACTGCGTGCCGGCGACATCTACGCCATCCGCACCGGCATCCGCGCCGCTGCAGCCGACGGCACGCTCGACATCGCCAGCCGCATGTTTAACCAGGACACCGGCGTCGAATCGGCGGCCTTCGAAACCCGCTTGCGCTGGATGGCACCCGACCGCCATACTGCCCTGCCCTGGCCTGACGACGTTCTTGCCGCCGCTGTGGCACTGGCGGGCGAACTGCCCGAGGCGCCACCACCACCGCCGATGGCGCAGACGGCAGCGTCCGCGCCCGATCTCGGCAGCCTCGCGTTGACCTATCGCGGTTCCGTCGAAACCTGGGAATGCGGCGCCGACGGCATCGCGCCGCCGCGCGCCCACATCGCGCGCTTCAACGACGCCATCACGCACCTGTTCCGCGTGCTCAAGATCGACCGCGCCAGCCTGTTCCAGCGCGGCTTCGGGTCGGCAGCGCTGGACTACGACATCGCCTACCTGCGCCCGATGCGCGCCGGCCAGGGCGTGGACATCCGCAGCGGCCTGCTCGCGGCGGGCGAGAAGATATTCCACGTGGTGCATTACGTGGTCGACTCGGTCAGCGGCGAGATCATCACGTCCATCGTCGTCACCGCCTTGTTCTTCGACCTCGCGGCGCGCAAGTCGGTGGCGATCCGGCAGGCCCTTGCGGGCGGGGTCGGCAGCCCGCTCGCCGTCATGGCGGCGCAGCGCGGGGGCGCGGCATGACAGGCGTCACCCCCTCCGGTGCGCCGACGCGGCCCGCTGCGGCCCCATCAGGCGGCTCGCTGGCCGGGTTGCGCGTGCTGGACTTGTCGCGCGTACTGGCCGGACCGCTGTGCGCCCAGATGCTGGGCGACCACGGCGCCGAGGTGATCAAGGTCGAGCCGCCTGTCGGCGATGAGTCGCGGCGCTTCGGCCCGCCCTACGACGACTCGGGCGATGCCGCCTATTTCGGCGCGCTCAATCGCGGCAAGCGCTCAATCGGCCTGGATCTGTCCCGTCCGGAGGGCCGAGCGGTGCTCGTGCGGCTGATCGAAGGCGCCGACGTGCTGGTGGAGAATTTCCTGCCCGGCACGATGGAGCGCTGGAACCTCGGCTACGAGCAAGTGCTGGCGGCGCGCTACCCGCGCCTGATCTACTGCACCGTCTCGGGCTTTGGCGCCGACGGGCCGCTTGGCGGCCTGCCGGGCTACGACGCCGTGCTGCAGGCGATGTGCGGCCTGATGAGCATCAACGGCACACCCGAAACCGGCCCCTTGCGCATCGGCGTGCCTGTCGTCGACTACCTGACCGGCTACAACGCGCTGACCGGCGTGCTGCTGGCCCTGGCCGTGCGCGAGCGCACCGGCCGCGGCCAGCGCGTCGAGGCCACGCTGTTCGACACCGGCCTGAGCCTGCTCATGCCCCATGCATCGAACTGGCTCTATTCGGGCCGCACGCCGCAGTTGCTGGGCAGTTCGCACCCGAATATCGCGCCCTACGACCGCTACGCGGCCGGCGACGGCGAGCTGTTCCTCGGCGTGGTCAGCGATGCCCAGTTCCGCCGTTTCTGCGAATGCGTGGCGCGCAGCGATCTGGCCGATGACGCCCGCTTCGCCGACAACCCGGCCCGGTTGCACAACCGCGAAGCCTTGCGCGCCGAGATCGAGCGCTCGCTCGCCGCGTTCCCGGTGGCCGAGCTGTGCGAAAAGCTGATGCGCCACGGCGTGCCGGCCGGTCCGGTCAACAACGTGCCGCAGGCCCTGACCCAGCCGCATTCAACGCATCGCAACATGCTGGTGGCGCAGGAAGGCCATCGCTCAGTCGGACTACCGGTCAAGCTATCGGCCAACCCGGGCCGGCCGGGGCACCGGCCGCCGCGCCTGGGCGAACATGCCGACGAAATCCTCACGGAGCTCGGCTACGACCGTGCCGCCATCGACGCGCTGCGCAGCGCGTCCGTGGTGGTGAGCCGCTCAGCGCCCCCACCCGCAGCCTGATCCGTGCGGCCGGGGCCACCCCAAGCAAGCACAGCCCCCTCTGGAGGCAGCAAAGTACACGCAGTGACGAGCGTGGGGCCAGTGCGCCGCGCCAAGCAAGCACAGCCCCCTCGGGGGGCAGCAAAGTACACGCAGTGACGAGCGTGAGGGCCAGTGCGCCGCGCCGGGCCGCCCCAAGCAAGCACAGCCCCCTCGGGGGGCAGCGAAGTACACGCAGTGACGAGCGTGAGGGCCAGTGCGCCGCGCCGGGCCGCCCCAAGCAAGCACAGCCCCCTCGGGGGGCAGCAAAGTACACGCAGTGACGAGCGTGGGGGCCAGTGCGCCGCGCCGGGCCGCCCCAAGCAAGCACAGCCCCCTCGGGGGGCAGCGAAGTACACGCAGTGACGAGCGTGGGGGCCAGTGCGCCGCGCCGGGCCGCCCCAAGCAAGCACAGCCCCCTCGGGGGGCAGCGAAGTACACGCAGTGACGAGCGTGGGGGCCAGCTACTCGATCTTGAAGTTCGTTTCCTTGACCACCTTGGCCCATTGCGCGGTTTCGGTGACCATGAGGGCGGCGAACTGCTCCGGCGTGTTGCCCACCGGTTCATAGTTGAGCGACGCCAGGCGCTCCTTCACGTCGGGCATGGCGACGATCTTCCTGATCTCTTCGTGCAGCCGCGCGATTACCGGTTTCGGCGTTCCAGTCGGTGCCAGCAGGCCGGCCCAGGAGTTGAGTTCCACCCCCTGCACGCCAACTTCGATCATCGTCGGCACATCGGGCAGCAAGGGCGAGCGCTTGGGCAACAGCACCGCCAGCGCGCGCAAGCGGCCGGCCTTGATGTGGCTGACGGCAGTGAACGGATCTATCGTCATCGCCACTTCGCCGGCCAGCACGGCGGCCAGTTGCGGGCCGGTGCCCTTGTACGGGATCGGCACGATGTAGGCCCCGGTAGCCTTCTTGAAGTTCTCGCCAATCAACTGGATCAGGCTGGTGCCGGCGGCGAAATCGTACTTGCCCGGCTTGGATCTGACCAGCGCAATGAACTCCTGCATGGTCTTGGCCGGCACGGAAGGGTGTACCACCATCACCCCGCCGAGATTGGCCACGATGCTGATCGGCGCCAAATCCTTGAGCGGATCGAAGGGCAGCTTGTAGAGGGCGGGTGTCAGGGTCTGCGCACTGGCCACCGTCAACAGCAGCGTGTAACCGTCGGGTGCTGCCTTGGCCACCACATCGGTGCCGACGATGCCGTTGGCACCGGCCTTGTTGTCGATCACCACCGGCTGACCCAACCCATCGGCCAGCTTCTGCGAAATGATGCGGGCCACCACGTCGGTGGCGCCGCCCGGCGCGAACGGCACCACCAGGCGAATCGGCTTGCTCGGCCAGGTGTCGGCGAGAACCGGCAGCGCGGTCACGGCGCCGGCGAGCGCGGAAAGGATCAAAGGTCGTCTTTGCATGGTGTGTTCTCCAAAAAAAAAGTGCCTGCTCTCAACCCTTGCGTTGATCGAAGGCGCGGCCGTAAACCATGGACGCGATTGTATTACGCAGGATTTCGGTGGTGCCGCCGCCGAGCGCGAAGCCACGCGAATCCCGCACCATGCGCTCCAGCGGCAGGTCGCGCGTGAAGCCGGCATGGCCATGGATCTGCAGTGCCTCGTTGGTCACGCGCTGCACCATCTCGTTGGCATAGAGCTTGGCCATCGCGGCTTCCAGCGGGTCGGGGAAACCGTCGACCAGGTTGGTCGCCGCGCGGTAGATCATCAGGCGCGCGGCATGCAGTTGCACCGCCATATCGGCGACCTTCCATTGCAGACCCTGGAACTCGCAGATCGGCCGGCCGAACTGTTCGCGTTCCTGCGAATAGGCCTTGGCCGCCTCGTAGGCGGCTTGCGCCACACCCAGGCACATGGCGGCATTGCCCACCCGCTCCGGGCCGAAGGAGCTCATCAGGCGCTTGAAGCTGCGAGTCGAGTCCGGGTCGCCGGCCAGTACCACATTCTCGCGCGGCACCCGGCAGTGGTCGAAGTAGAGCTGCACCTCGGGCATGCCCCGCCCACCCATCTTGCGATCTGGATGGCCGACCTCGAAGCCCTTGGTGCCGCGCTCGACCACCAGCGCGCCGATGCCTCGCGGTCCTTCGGTCTTGCCCCAGCGTGCGAAGACGAAAATGTGGCTGGCCAGGTGACCACCGGTGCAATAGGCCTTCTGGCCGTTGAGCACGATGTCGTCTCCATCGGGCGTGGCCGAGGTGATCATGTCGGTCATGCCCGAGCCGGCACCGGGTTCGCTGATGCCGATGGCAAAGCTGTACTTGCCACTTGCACAACCCGGCAGCCAGCGCTGTTTCTGTTCTTCGGACGCCAGGATGGCGAGCGCCCGCGAAGGCCCGTTGATGGCGATCTGCACCACCAGCGCGGTGTTGAAGCACACGCGCGCGATTTCCTCGAGCATGATCGTGCCCTGGATCACGGGCGCACCCGAGCCGCCATAGGCTTCGGGAATGACCATCCCCAGGTAACCCAGCTTGGCCAGCAGCGCGCGGTTCTCCTCCGGGAACTCCTCCTTCTCATCCCAATGGGCCGCCTTGTCGCGAAAGGCGCGTTCGGCGGTCTTGCGGACTTCCTGGCGGAAGGCTTCGAGGTCGGGGTCGAGTTGAAACATGCTTGTTCTCCGTGAATCAGTGGCCGACGAACTTGGGAATGCGCTTTTCCAGGAAGGCAGCGACGCCCTCCTTCCGGTCATCGCTTTGCAGCACCAGGTTCTGGGCCTGCGCTTCGTAGTCGAGAAAGGCTTCGAGACTGGGCTGCATCGAGGCGCGGAACATGCGCTTGCCCATGGCCAGCGCGAAGGTGGCCGATTCGGCCAGTTCTTCGGCCAGCGCAACGGCGCGCGCGTCGAGCTGGTCGTCGGGCACGACCTCGTTGACCATGCCCATCTGTTTGCCCTCCTCGGCCGGCACCATGCGCGCCGACATCATCAGCTCTCGCGCGCGCAGCACGCCGATGTACTGGGTGAGGAAATAGGCCGCGGCACCATCGGGCGCCAGACCGATTTTCTTGAACACCAGGCTGAACTTGGCGTTGTCGGAGGCGAGGATCACATCACAGGACAGCGCCAGGCTCCAGCCCACGCCCACGGTCGCGCCGCGCACCGCACAGATCACCGGTTTGTCCAGATTGGCCAACCCGGCGATCACGCGGTGCGCACGCTGGATGCGCTGCCGACCGCTCAGGACATCCAGGCCCTTCATCGTGCCGACGTCGGCACCGGCGCAGAACGCGCGGCCCTCGCCGCGCAGCAGCACGGCGCGCACCTCGCGATCCTTCTGCAGGCTCGTCGTGGCTTCGGCGAGCGACTCCATCATCTCGGGCGTGAGCGCGTTCAGCCGCTCGGGCCTTGCCAGCACGAGATGGGCCACGGCGCCGTGGCGTTCGATGCGGATGGTCATGGCGTGCTTATTTGTTGCTGCCCTGGGCGTACTGCACCGCCACCCGGCCCACCCGCTCACGGGCGATGATGAGCTTCATGATCTGCGCCGTGCCGTCGCCGATCTGCAAGCCCAGCGTATCGCGCATGCGCTGCTGGTGCGGCAGATCGGTGGTGTAGCCGTAGTGACCATGGGTCAGCAGGCATTGTTGAATCACTTCATAGCTGATTTTCGGCACCCACCACTTGCACATGGCGGCCTCGGCAGTATGCGGCAGGCCGGCGTCGCGCAGCCACAGCGTGCGGTAGCACAGCGCCCTCGCCGCCGTCAGCAGCGTGTCGGCTTCGGCCAGCGGGAAGGTCACGCCCTGGTATTGGGCCAGCGGGGCGCCGAAGGCCTTGCGCTCCTTGATGTATTCCCAGGACTCGTCCAGCGAGGCCTGCGCCGCGGCCAGGCATTGCAGACCGATCAGCGCGCGGCTGTAGTCGAAGCCGTTCATGATCTGGAAGAAGGAGCGGTTCTCCTCGCCCATCAGGTGGCTGGCGGGGATCTTGACGTTGTCGAAGAACACCGAGCCGCGGCCGACGATCTTGGTGCCCACATCGCTGAAGCGCGCGCAGCTCACGCCCGGCGCGTTCATCGGAATGACGAAGGCGCTGATGCCCTTGGCCACGTCGTCCACCTTGCCGGTGCGGGCGAAGGACACGATGACATCGGCCTGCTCGCAGAAGCTGATCGAGGTCTTCTCGCCGTTGATGACGTAGTGGTCGCCCTGGCGCTCGGCGCGCAGGATCAGGTTGGCGGCGTCGGAGCCGCCGCGCGGTTCGGTCAAACCCAGTGCCACCAGCGCTTCGCCCGCCGCCAGCTTGGGCACCCACTGCTGCGCCACCTCGGGCGCAGCGTACTTGCACAGGATCTGGCCCATCAGCCAGCTCACGAGCTGGACGTAGCTCATGTTGAAGTCGCCATAGGCGATCTGCTCGATGATCACGCCCGAGGTGACGCAGTCCACACCCATGCCCCCGAAGTCTTCGGGCAGGGCCGCGCTGATGAGCCCCAGACTGCCCATTTCCTTGAGAATGGCGCGGTCGATGGTATGGCTTTGTTCCCGCTTCATGTAATCGGGAGCCAGCCGTTCCTTGGCGAAACGGGCCGCCATGTCGCGCATCGCGACTTGTTCGGGGTTGAGTGAAAAGTCCATGGAATTTCTTCTCCTTGCGTTGGGGTTGGGGTTGGGGTTGGGGTTGAATAAGCCCGGTCACGAATTCGGGAAGATGTGGCTGGCAATCACGTTCTTCTGCGTCTGCGTGGTGCCGCCGGTGAGCGTGAGCATGCGAACGTCGCGCACCATGCGCTCGAGCGGCAGCGAGCCGAAATAGCCGTAACCGCCGAACATCTGCTGGCACTGCACGGTGACGCGCTGCGCCATCTCGGTGGCAAAGACCTTGGCGATGGAGCACAGGCCGGGGTCGGGCTTGCCGGCGTCGATCAGGGCCAGCGCCTTGTAGCAAAGGCAGCGCGCCGCTTCGATTTCGATCAGCGCGTCGGCCATCAGCCAGCGCAGTCCCTGCATTTCGCTCAGCTTCTGGCCGAACTGCTCGCGCACCGTCATGTATTCGCGCGCCAGATCGAAAGCGCCTTCGGCCACGCCGAGCGCCATCACGCCCATGCCGACCCGGGTGCCGTTGTAGATGGTCAGCGGCTTGACGAACCCGCGCGAGTTTTGCGGATCGCCGAGCGTCACAACGTTGCTCGCCGGCACACGCACGTTGTCGAAGAACAATTCGTTCTCGGCCGCGCCGCGCACGCCCATCTTGCCTTCGAGCTTGCGCACCGTCAGACCCGGCCGCTCGCGCTCGACGATGAGGGTGCCCAAGCCCTTGGCGCCGGTGGACGGACCAAAGCGCGCGTACACCAGATGCATGTCGGCACGGTCGCCGAAGGTGGTGAATATCTTCTGGCCGTTGACGATGTAGTCGTCACCGTCACGAATGGCGGTGGTGCGCACCGCCGTGCCGTCGGAGCCGGCCTGGGGCTCGGTCCAGGCGATGCTGCATTCGATCTCACCCCGGGCGAAGCCGGGCAGCAGCCGCTGCTTCAAGGCCTCGGGCGCATGATTGGCGATGATGCGCGGCGAGACATTCTGGTCATGCACGATCATCGCGGTCAGCAGATCGACCTTGGCCAGCTCCTCGACCACCAGGTAGGTGCTGACCAGCCCCGCGCCGGCCCCACCGTACTGCTTGTCCATGCTCAGGCCCAGGTAGCCGAGTTGGGCAAGCTGGTGTTTGTTCTCCTCGGGGAACTCTTCGTCGCGATCCCAGCGCGCGGCGTTCTGGCGAAACTGCTGCTGCGCCAACTTGCGCGCGGCATCGCGCAGCATCACTTGCTCTGGCGTCAGCTCGAAGTCCATGCGGTGCCTTTCGGTGCGGTGTCGGTCATTTGGTCTTCAGGCCCATCAGCCCGGCGATCAGGTTGCGCTGCATCTGCGAGGTGCCCGCCGTGATGGTGGTGGCCCGTGCATCGCGGTAGTGGCGCTGCATGTCGAACTCCATGATGTAGCCGTAGCCGCCCATGATCTGCATGCCTTGGTTGGCGATGTTGGCGTAGGCCTCCGAGCCGAACAGCTTGGCCTGCGAGACCGCCATCAGCGCATCTTCGCCGCGAGCGAGTTTGCACGCGGCGCGCCACATCAGCAGCCGGCTGGCGTCGACCGCGGTCTGCATGTCGGCCAGCATGTGGGCGATCGATTGAAAACTGCCAATCGGCCGCCCGAACTGCTTGCGGTCCTTGGCATAGGCCAGCGCCAGGTCGACCGCCGATTGCGCGCCGCCACAGTAGCCGGCAGTGGTCATCAATCGTTCGAGCTGCAGGCCCGACAGCATGTAGGTCCAGCCTTTGTCCGGCTCGCCGACGAGCCGGTCGGCGGGTACGCGCACGTTGTCGAAGAACACCTCATAGGTGCCCAGCGCGCGCCGGCCCAGCGTGTCGAGCTTGCGCAGCGTGATGCCAGGCGTGTCGTTGTTCACCAGAAACAGCGACAAGCCCTGCTGGTGCGGCCCCTCGGGCTGGGTGCGCGCGTACAGGTTGATGACGTTGTTCTTGGCACCGGCGGCGGTGGAGAACACCTTCTGGCCGTTGATGACCCAGTGGTCGCCATCGCGCCGCGCGCTGGTGCGCATGGCGCCGGCGTCCGAGCCGGCACCCGGCTCGGTCATCGAGATCGACATGCGGATCGAGCCGTCGAGCAGTTTGGGCAGCCAGTGCTTGCGCTGCGCTTCGGTGCCGTTGTTGAGCACGTTCAGTCCGTTGAAGACGCAGTTGCCGTAGGCACCCAGAAAGTCGTAGCTCTTGCGGCCCAGTTCCTCGGCGATGACGGTGAAGTCGAGTACGCTGCCGCCGAGCCCGCCCACCGATTCCGGGAATGGCATGCGCAGCAGGCCGATCTCGACGAAGGCGTCATACAGCTCGTAGGGATAGTGCGGCTCGGCGTCGCAGCGGCGCACATACTCGGGCGTGGCGACGCGGTCAAGCATCGCACGTACGCTGTCACGCAGCAGATTTTGTTCTTCGCTCAACTCGAAATCCACTGCATTCTCCTGTAAAAGTCAGTGTGCGAACCGCACACCCTCGGGTCGAAAACCAGGCTGACCGCACGATCCAACCTGGCAGTCATTCTACCTAACGCTTGACAGAAATACAACTCCCCAGTAAGCTGGGTTCACCTCTACCGAGGACTCCCCTTGTCACGGCGCAGGCTCAGCCCGGCACGGGACTTGAGGACTTGGCCCAGCAACCCCGACCAACACCTGGATCGACATCCGAACATGGCTAATCACCGCAGTTTCGCCCTCTCCGCCGACGACCGCGCCGTGCTGGAGGCGGCCGACAAGTTCGCGCGCAAGGAATTCACGCCGCTGTCGCGCCGCATGGACGACGAGGAGTGGTGGCCGCCGGAGATATTCAAGAAGATCGGCGCTGCCGGCTTCATGGGCGCCACTGTGCCGGCCGAGCATGGCGGCGCCGGCATGGACCTGTTCAGCTCGGGCCTGATCTGCCAGGCCTTCGCGCGCTGGAATCCGGCCATCGCGCTGTCCTGGGCGGCGCATGACAACCTGTGCGTCAACAACATCTACCGCAACGCCAATGACGAACAGCGCCGGCGCTACCTGCCGGGCCTGTGCGACGGCAGCAAGATCGGCGCCCTGGGCCTGACCGAGCCCGGCGCCGGCTCCGACGCGCTGGGCAGCATGCGCACCACCGCGCGCCGCGACGGCGACCACTACGTGCTCAACGGCACCAAGCTGTTCATCACCAACGGCCCGGTGGCCGACGTGCTGCTGGTCTATGCCAAGACCGCGCCCGAGCGCGGACCCAAGGGCATCTCGGCGTTCATCGTCGAGAAGCATTTTCCCGGCTTCAAGGTCGCGCAAAAACTGATCAAGATGGGCTTTCGCGGCAGCCAGACCGGCGAGCTGGTGTTCGACGACTGCCGCGTGCCGGCCGCCAACCTGGTGGGCAAGGAAAACGAAGGCGTCAAGATCGTGATGAGCGGCCTGGACCTGGAGCGTGCGCTGGTCGCCGAACTGTGCGTGGGCATCGCCGAACGCGCACTCGAACTGAGCGTCGAATACGCCAAGACGCGGGTCCAGTTCGGCCAGCCCATCGGCAGCTTCCAGATGGTGCAGGCCATGCTGGCCGAGATGTACACCGAGACCGAGGCGATGAAGGCCTTCGTCTGGCGTACGCTGGCCGAGGTCAATGACCTCGAGATCGGCGGCGGCGGCCGCGGTGAAGCGCACAAGCTCACGGCGGCCTCGATTCTCTTTGCCGGCGAGGTCTGCAACCGGGTGCTGGGCAAGGCCATGCAGGTGCATGGCGGCAGCGGCTACATCTGGGAGTCCGAGATCAACCGGCTGTTCCGCTGCATCAAGATCCTGGAGATCGGCGCGGGCACATCCGAGGTGCGCAAGATCATCATCGCCGAGGAACTGCTCAAGGGCTGATCGGCAAGGCAAGCCGCCGACCCTGCCCGAATGCAAGGAAATCACATGCCCGGATCGAGACCCCCCCTGTCTGGAGCGGCCGAGCCGCAGCGCGGCGGCGCGCCCCGGTTGGCGCGAACCGAGTCGGCATAAATGTCAACCCTGAACCACGACACCCTTCTCGAAACCCGGAGCCTGACCAAGGAGTTCAAGGGCTTCGTGGCCGTGAGCGGGGTCAATCTGAAGGTTCGCCGCGGCAGCATCCACGCCCTGATCGGACCCAACGGCGCGGGCAAGACCACGGTGTTCAACCTCCTGACGCGCTTTCTCTCGCCCAGCAGCGGCAGCATCGTCTTCAACGGCCAGGACATCACCACCGAGCGGCCCGACGTGGTGGCGCGCCGCGGCATGGTGCGCTCGTTCCAGATATCGGCCGTGTTCCCGCACCTGACGGTGCTGGAGAACGTGCGCATCGCGCTGCAGCGCAAGCTCGGCAACTCCTACTCGTTCTGGCGCTCCGAAAGCAGCCTCAAGGCGCTCGACGCGAGGGCGTTGGCCCTGCTCGAACAAGTCGAGCTGGCGCCCGCGGCCGACACGGTGGCCATCGAACTGTCCTATGGCAGCAAGCGCGCGCTGGAGATCGCCACCACGCTGGCGCTCGAGCCCGAGCTGCTGCTGCTCGACGAGCCGACCTCGGGCATGGGACACGAAGACGTCGGACGGGTCACCGACCTGATCCGCAAGGTCGCCGCCGACCGCACGGTGCTGATGGTCGAGCACAACCTGCGCATGGTGGCCGACCTGTCCGACACCATCACCGTGCTGCAGCGCGGCGGCATCCTGGCCGAAGGGTCGTATGCCGAGGTATCGCAGCACCCCGGCGTGCGCGAAGCCTATTTGGGAACCAAGGCATGAGCGGCAACGCGGCAAGCCCGGTCGCAGCCCTGCAGGTGACGGGCCTGCACGCCTTCTACGGCGAGACGCATATTTTGCACGGCATCGACCTGACGATCTACCCGGGCGAAGTGGTGTGCCTGCTCGGACGCAACGGCGCGGGCCGCAGCACCACGCTCAAGGCGATCCTGGGCCTGGTTGGCCGGCGCACCGGCTCGGTCAGGATCAACGCGTGCGAGACCATCGCCATGCCCACCGAGCGCATTGCCCGGCTAGGCATTGGCTACTGCCCGGAAGAGCGCGGCATCTTCTCCGGCCTGACGACCGAGGAGAACCTGCTGCTGCCGCCGGTGGTGGGCAACGGCGGCATGAGCGTCGAAGAGATCTACGCCATGTTCCCCAACCTCTGGGAGCGGCGCAAGAGCCAGGGCTCGCGGCTGTCCGGCGGTGAGCAGCAGATGCTGGCGCTGGCGCGCATCCTGCGCACTGGCGCGAGTCTGCTGCTGCTCGACGAAATCACCGAGGGCCTGGCGCCGGTGATCGTGCAGGCCTTGGGCCGGGCCATCGAAAAGCTCAAGGCGCGCGGCCTGACTCTGGTGCTGGTCGAGCAGAACTTCCGCTTCGTCGAAGCCCTGGCCGACCGGCACTACGTGATCGAACATGGCCGGGTCATCGAGACCATTGCCAAAAGTGAACTGACTTCGAAAGCCGGCCTGTTGGAGCGGCACCTTGGTGTTTGAACAAACGAAATCCCTGTCCATGTTGCACGCTATCCGCCATCAAGATAAAGTAAAGAGACTGCCCATCAATGCAGGACGAAGTAAGACCCCACCCCTCAACCCTTCAACCCTTCAACCCTTCACACCAACAAGCCATGAAAAACCGCAAAATCACCCCCCGGCGCCAGCCCCCGCTAACCACCCTGCTGCTGACGGCGGCCCTGGCCGCCGCCCCGGCGCTGGCGCAGGAAAAAATCTCCAATGGCGTGGTCAAGATCGGCGTGATGAACGATCTCACCGGCCTGTACTCCGACCTGGGCGGCAAGAGCTCCATCGACGCGGCCCGCATGGCGATCGAGGACTTCGGCGGCAAGGTCGCCGGCAAGCCCATTGAGCTGGTATTCGCCGATCACCAGAACAAGGCCGATATCGCCTCCAGCCGGGCCCGCGAATGGTTCGACAAGGACCACGTCGACGTCATCGTTGACCTGGTCAATTCCTCCGCGGCGCTGGCGGTGGCCAAGCTGGCGCGCGACAGCAAAAAACTGGTGCTGGTCTCGGGCGGCGGCGCGACCCGGCTGACCAACGAGGATTGCAGCCCCAACACCATTCACTGGACCTACGACACCTACTCGCTGGCCAACGGCACGGCGCGTGCGATGGTCAAACAAGGCCTGGACAGTTGGTACTTCATCACCGCCGACTATGCCTTCGGTCACTCGCTCGAAAAAGATGCCGGCGATGTCGTCAAGGAGGCCGGCGGCAAGCTCGTCGGCAGCGTGCGCCACCCCTTCCCCGGCACCGACTTTTCGTCTTTCCTTCTGCAGGCGCAGGCCTCGGGCGCCAAGGTGGTGGGCCTGGCCAACGCCGGACCCGACATGAACAACACCATCAAACAGGCCAACGAGTTCGGCGTGGTGCCCAAGCAGTCGCTGGCGGCGCTGCTGGTCTTCATCGATGAAATCCACTCGATGGGCCTGAAGAACACCCAGGGCATGTACCTGACCACCGGTTTTTACTGGGACATGAACGACCAGACACGCACCTTTGCGCGCCGCTTCTTCGAGCGCAACAAGCGCATGCCGAACATGGTCCATGCCGGCATCCATTCGGCGGTCACGCACTACCTCAAGGCGATTCAAGCCGCCGGCACCGACGACAGCGCCGCCGTGATCGCGAAGATGAAGGCGACGCCGGTCAACGACTTCTTCGCCAAGAATGGCCGTATCCGCGACGACGGCCGCATGATGCACGACATGTACCTGATGCAGGTCAAGAAGCCGTCCGAATCCAAGTATCCCTGGGACTACTACAGCGTACGCCAGGTGATCCCCGCCGAGCAGGCGTTTCTGCCGGTGGCCAAGAGCGTCTGCCCGCTGCTTAAGAAGAAGTAGCAGGGGCCGACGATGTTCGAGTGGTTGGGCATCACGCCCCAAGGGCTGTTCGGCCAGATTCTGGTCGGGCTCATCAACGGCTCGTTCTACGCCATTCTCAGCCTGGGGCTGGCCATCATTTTCGGCCTGCTCAACATCGTCAACTTCGCCCATGGCGCGCAGTACACCATGGGGGCCTTCGTGGCCTGGATGGCGGCCACCTATGCCGGCATCGGCTACTGGTGGTCGCTGCTGCTGGCGCCGCTGGTGGTGGGTCTGATTGGCATCGCGCTGGAGCTGACCATGCTGCGCCGGCTGTACCGCTCCGACCATGTCTATGGCTTGCTGCTGACCTTCGGGCTGGCGCTGATCGTCGAAGGCGGTTTGCGCCAGTCCTTTGGCATCTCCGGCGAGCGCTACGACATCCCTGAGCAGTTGACCGGCGCGGTCAACCTCGGCTTCATGGTGCTGCCCATTTACCGCGCCTGGGTGGTGCTGGCCTCGATGAGCCTGTGCCTGGTCACCTGGTTCATCATTGAGCGCACCAAGCTCGGCGCCTATCTGCGCGCCGGCACCGAAAACCCCAGCCTGTTGCGCGCCTTCGGGGTCAACGTGCCCTTGCTGGTCACGCTCACCTACGGCTTCGGCGCGGCGCTGGCCGCGCTGGCCGGCGTGCTGGCCGCGCCGATCTTCCAGGTCAACCCGGTGATGGGCTCGAACCTGCTGATCGTGGTGTTCGCGGTGGTGGTGGTCGGCGGCCTGGGCTCCATCGCCGGCGCCATCGTCACCGGCGTCGGGCTCGGCCTGGTCGAAGGCCTGACCAAGGTGTTCTACCCCGAAGCCTCGTCGGTCGTGATCTTCGTGGCCATGGTGATTGTGCTGATGCTGCGCCCGCGCGGCCTGTTCGGAAAGGACGTCTGAACATGGCCTGGTCCGGCTCCAAGACGATCACCGTCGCCTTCATCGCCGCGGCGCTGGTGGCGCCGTTCGTGGTCTACCCCGTGTTCCTGATGAAAGCCTTGTGCTTTGCGCTGTTCGCTTGCGCCTTGAACCTGCTGCTGGGCTATGCCGGGCTGCTGTCCTTCGGTCACGCGGCATTTTTCGGCTCGGCCGCCTATATCGCGGGCTACACGATGACGGCGCTGCATTGGCCGGTCGAGCTGGGCATTCTGGCCGGCACGCTGTTCGCCCTGGTCCTGGGCGTCCTCTTCGGCGGCATCGCCATCCGGCGCCAGGGTCTGTACTTCACGATGATCACGCTGGCACTGGCGCAGATGGTCTTTTTCTTCTGTCTGCAGATCAAGGCCACCGGCGGCGAAGACGGCCTGCAAGGCATCCCGCGCGGCTACCTGTTCGGCTTGATCGATCTGTCGAAGGCGCTGAACATGTACTATTTCGTGCTCGCGATTTTCCTGGCCGGCTTTTTCTTCATCCAGCGTGTCGTGCATTCGCCCTTCGGCCAGGTGCTCAAGGCCATCCGCGAGAACGAAGCGCGCGCCATCTCGCTAGGCTACAACGCCGAGCGCCACAAGTTGGTGGCGTTCATTCTGTCGGCCGGACTGGCCGGGCTGGCGGGCGCCACCAAGGCCGTCGTGTTCCAGCTCGCTTCGCTGACCGACGTGCATTGGTCGATGTCGGGCGAGGTGGTGCTGATGACGCTGGTCGGCGGCATGGGAACCCTCTGGGGCCCGGTGGCCGGCGCCATCTTCGTGACCGCGCTGGAGACCTACCTCGACGGCTTCGGCTCGTGGTTCACCATCGTGATGGGCGTCATCTTCGTGGTCTGTGTGCTGCTGTTCAAGAAGGGCATCGTCGGCACGCTGGCCCAGCTCGGATCGTCGCGTACCGGCGGCAAGCCCAAGCCGCCCCCAGCCATCGCCGATGAAAAAACCGCATGACACGCAGCGCCGAATCCGCACCGCGCCCGACCCGTGCATTCGGGCTCGGCAACGGCGACCGTACCGTGCCCGAAGCAGCCGGCAGGTTCGCACGCACGAATGCTGGCTATCCTCGCCGCCCTCTGAGCGTTGACCTGCTGCTCGCCCACCCAGCCCTTATCCCGGTCGGCCCAAACCGCTTTTTCATACCGCACGATGCGTAGCGCGCTGCTGCCGGTGGCCGCCACGCTGGCGGTCCAGGCTCTGATGTCGATGGCCACCATCACCCTGCCGGTGCTGGCACCGGAGGCGGCGCGCGATGTCGGCGTGCCGGTGGCATATATCGGCCTGTTCGTGGCCCTGATCTACGCCACCGGCATGGCCAGCGGCCTGGTCAGCGCCGGGCTGGTCCACCGCCTGGGCGCCCTGCGTGTCAGCCAGCTCTGCCTGCTCAGTGGCGCCGCCGGACTGGCGCTCGCGGCCAGCGGCTGGCTGCCGCTGCTGGTGCTGGGCGCCGTGCTGATCGGCTGCGGCTACGGGCCGGTGACGCCGGCAAGTTCGCACATCCTCAGCCGCACCGCGCCGGCCCGGCATCTGTCGATGATTTTTTCGCTCAAGCAGACCGGTGTGCCCATCGGCGGCGTGCTTGCCGGCACCCTGCTGCCCGCCGTCGCGCTGTGGGGCAGTTGGCGCGCATCCGTTTTGTTGGTCGCCATGGCCTGCGCGGCTTGCGCGCTGCTGATCGCCCCCCTGCGCGCGACGCTGGATACCGATCTGCGCCCGCGCGCGCCCATCGACCTGGGCAGCATCGGCGAGCCCTTGCGCATGATGATGGTCAACCGCGCCGGGCGGGTGCTGGCGTTGAGTTCTTTTTTCTTCGCCGCGATTCAGCTCTGCCTGGCCACCTACCTGGTGGCTTTTCTGACACGCGAACTTGGCTACGGCCTGGTGCAGGCCGGCCTGATGCTGGCTGCGGCCCAGGCCGCGGGCATCGCCGGGCGGCTGATCTCGGGCGCCATCGCCGACCGCAGCGGCCGGCCCACGCGGGTGTTGGGTGTCATGGGTTGCATCATGGGCCTGTCCGCCGCGGCGGCGGCGATCTCCTTGGCCAGCCACGGACCCGACATCGTGACGCTGCTGGTCTGCGCTGCGTTTGGCGCCAGCGCCATCGGCTGGAACGGTGTGTTCCTGGCCGAAGTGGCGCGCCAGGCGCCACCCGGCGGCGTCACCGCCGCCACCGCCGGCGCGCTGTTCGTCACCTTCGGCGGCATCCTGACCGGACCGACGGTGTTCGCTTTCCTGATCGAAGGCGGCATGAGCTACCGCACCGCCTTCATGGTGATCGCGGCGCCCGCGCTGCTGTGCGGCCTGCTGTTGCTGTGGATAAAGCCCGCGCCACCGCCTTCCCCACCCTGACACTCTCAACCCCTCTCCAAGGAAATGCCCATGAGCCAACCCCATTTGCTGAGCGGCCTGCTCGTTGTCGACTTCACCCAGTTCCTGGCCGGGCCGGTGGTGACCCAAAGCATGGCCGAACTCGGCGCCGAGGTGATCAAGGTCGAGCTCGCCCCCACCGGCGACCCCGGCCGCTACCTGCCGACGCAAAAAGACGGGCGCAGCGGCTACTTCGTGCAGCAGAACACCGCCAAAAAGAGTCTGTGCGTGGACGTCCGCCAGGCCCAGGGCAAGGCGCTGGTGACCGAGCTGTTGCGGCGCGCCGACGTGCTGGTGGAGAACTACTCGCCCGGCGTGATCGACAAGCTCGGCTTCGGCTGGGAGACCGTGCATGCGCTCAACCCGCGGCTGGTCATGGGTTCGGTCTCGGCGCTGGGCGGCAGCGGGCCGCTGTCGAAGATGCCGGGCTTTGATTTCACCGGCCAGGCCTACTCCGGCGTGGCCAGCATGATCGGCGACGCCGATGGCCCGCCGGCGCTGATGGGCGTGGCCGTCGGTGACGTCGGCGCCGGCATGAGCGCGCTGGCGGCCATCGGCGCGGCGCTGTTTCACCGCGAGCGCACCGGCCAGGGCGTGCATGTCGAGACCTCGCTGCTCGATTTCCTGTTCCGCAGCCACGAGGCCAACATCGAGATGTACAGCATCAGCGGCGGCGCCATCAAGCCGCACCGCAGCGGCTCGCATTCCAGGGCCTATGCGCCAGTGGGCTATTTTCGCGCCCGCGACGGCTACGTCAGTCTGGTCGTGCCCGGCACGGCCTGGCCCAAGCTGTGCGAGGCCATGGGCCAGCCCGCGCTGGCCCATGATCCGCGCTTTGCCGACAACGAGTTGCGCGTGGCCAACGTCAGCGCGCTGGTCGAGATCATCGAAACCTGGATGAGCGGCTTTGCCGGCATCGACGCCGTGGTCGCCCATTGCGCCGGCTACCGCATCCCGGCCGCGCCGGTGCTGTCGGTCGAGCAGGCCATGCAGCACCCGCACATGGTCGAGCGCGGCACGGTGCGCAAAGTGCCCGACCCGATCCTGGGCGAAATCACCATCGCCGGCCAGCCCATCCGCGCCACCGGCTTTGCCCACCACACCGGCCTGCCGGCGCCGCTGCTGGGTGAGCACAACCATGACATCCTGAGCCGCCACCTCGGCTACAGCCAAGACCAGGTGGCGGACCTGGTGCGGGCCGGGGTGCTGGTTTCAACGCGGGTCTGAAAGCCTCAACGGCGCGACTCGCGCCGCGCGATCCACAGCGTGGCGGTGCAGATCACGGTGCCGCCGATCAACGTGGGCAGGCCGGGCGTGTCGGAAAAAACCAGCCAGCCCAGCACGCTGGCCCATAGCAGGTCGAGGAACTTGGCCGACTGCGTGGCCGAAATATCGGCCACGCCGAATGAGCGGGTCAGGCAGTAGTGGCCGGCGCTGCCAAGGACGCCGCACAGCACGAAACCGCCCCATTGCAGCAGCGAGGGCGCCTGCCAATGCAGCAGCGCCAGCGGCAGGCTAAACAGGGTGACCGTGATCCCTTGCCAGACGACGATCACGCCGACGGTCTCGCTGCGCGTCAGCGCCTTGGTCAGCAGGAACGAGGCCGCGAACAAGGGCGCCGAGGCCAGCATCACCAGGTTGTAGGCACCGCCGCTGCCCGTCAGCTTGGGCGTCACCACGATCAGCACGCCGGCCAAGCCGACGGCCGTGGCCAGCCAGCGCTCCCAGTGCATGGTTTCGCGAAAGAACACGTAAGCGCCGATCATGATGAAGATCGGGCCGGTAAAGCCGATGGCCGTCATGTCGGCCAGCGGCACATGCGGCAGCGCCAGAAACCACAGGCACAGTCCCAGCGTATGCACCGCCCCGCGTGTGAAGTGGCCGCTGACCTGCTTGGGCCAGTACGAGGCCAGCCCGGCCCGCAGCACCAGCGGCAGCAGCACCAAAAAGGAAAACAGGTAGCGCAGGAACTGGGTCTGAAACGGATCGAGCTGCTGTGACAGAAGCCGCATCAGCGCGTTCAGGTGGGCGAACAGGAAGCCCGCACTGGCGCTCCACAACAAGCCCCGCACGGTCGGGCTCAGGCCGGCGGTACGCGCGACCAGGCGTTGCCAGGTCGGACCCAGCGCGGCGCGGCGCGGCGGCACATCAGCCGACATGCGCGCGGGCCGACAGGTGGTGCTGATGAATGTGAATCATGCGGATTCTCCTGCTGCGGTAGCCAGCGTCACCACGCAAGGCAACACAGCGACATATCCCACGACAGCAGAAATTTGAAATCGCTTATTATGCTTGAGGCCTGCGTAAACGCACGCAGGCCGCGTAACTTCTGCGACTTCTACTTTTTCTACTTCTATATCCGGTCAAATCCGATTTCACCTGCCTTTTTGACGTTAAGATATAGAAAAAGATCGGCGCAAGTTTATACGGCGTTCTTAAAAGAATGCCCCCGCAAAGACCGAGGAACCCGGCAGGCTGCGGCCGCACCGTGAAAAAAGCGAAGGAGACAAATGCAAGAGACCGCTACGATCTGCCATGAGCAGCGCGGCGCCACGGCCTGGATCACCCTGAACCGGCCCGACGCGATGAACGCCTTGTCCGGCCCCATGTGCAGCGAGCTGCTGGAGGCCATCGGGCGCATCGAGCGCGACCCCGGCATTCGCGTCGTCGTGCTCACCGGTGCCGGCCGCGCTTTCTGCGCCGGGGCCGACCTCAAGGGCGTGTTCGAGAACACGGGCCAAGCGCCTGGGCCGAACGACCCGATGATGGATTTTCTCGACCTCGTCGGCGGCATGATGGATCGTCTGCGCGCCTGCCCCAAGCCCACCATTGCGGCGCTCAACGGCCTGACCATGGCCGGCGGCCTGGAACTGGCCATGGCCTGCGACCTGATCATCGCCGCCGACAGCGCCCGCATCGGCGACGCGCATGCGAATTTCGGCGTGTTTCCGGGCGCGGGCGGCGCGGCGATCCTGCCACGGCGCATCGGTGCCACCGCCGCCAAATACCTGCTGTTCACTGGCGACACCATGCCCGCACGCGAACTGGTCCCGCTGGGCCTGGTCAACCGCGTGGTGCCGGATGCTGAATTGGTGCCCGAGGTCGAAAAACTCGCCACGCGCATCGCCAGCAAGAGCCCACTCGTCATTCGCCGCATGAAGCAGACGGTGGCCGATGCTCTGGAGCAGCCGCAAGCCTCCGCACTGCGGCTGGAGCGGCTGGTGCTCGATGCGCACCGCCATTCCCACGACATACAAGAGGGCCTCGCGGCCTTCGTCGGCAAACGCGCGCCCGATTTCAAGGGCTACTGATCCACCCCCCCCCATCGATCCGGACATTCACCGCATGAGCAACAACATCTACATCGCCGGCGTCGGCATGACGCCGACCGGCAAGTTCCTGGACCGCAGCATCAAGCAACTGACTGCCGATGCCGTGACGGCCGCACTCGCCGATGCCGGCGTGACGGCCCGCGACATCCAGTCCGCCTACTTCTCCAACGCCACCCAGGGCGTGCTGGAGGGTCAGACCATGGTGCGCGGCCAGATCGCCTTGCGCACCATGGGCTTCGAGTCCATCCCGATCTTCAACATCGAGAACGCCTGCGCCAGCGCCAGCTCGGCGTTCAACCTGGCTGTGCAGTTCGTGCGTTCCGGCGCGGGCGACATGGCGCTGGCGGTGGGCGCGGAGAAGATGTTCTGCACCGACAAGGCCAAGATGTTCAGCGTCTTCGACGGCGCCTGGGACGTGTCCACCGTCGAGCAGAACAAAAACACCTTGCTGCAAATGGGCCATGGCATCGAGCCGCCCGACGGCACCACGTCCAAGGCGCCGTACAGCCTGTTCATGGACATTTACGCCGCCTTTGGCCGCTTTCACATGCGCGAGTTCGGCACCACGCAGCGGCAAATTGCCGCCGTGTCGGCCAAGAACCACGGCCATTCGGTGCATAACCCGCTGGCCCAGTACCGCAACGCCTACACCATTGACGAGGTGCTGGCCGCGCCACCGATCACCTACCCGCTGACACTGCCCATGTGCGCCCCGGTCAGCGACGGCGCTGCCGCCGTGGTGGTGTGCTCTGAAGCAGCACTGGCGCGCCTGGCCGACCGGCGGCGCGCCATCAAGGTGCTGGCATCGGTCATTGCCACGGGCAGCAACCGCCGCCCTGAAGACGTGGCCCAGCACATCACCGTCAAAGCGTCCAGGCAGGCCTACGAACTGGCGGGGGTGGGCCCGCAAGACATCTCGCTGGCCGAGGTGCATGACGCCACCGCCATCGGCGAAATTGTGCAAAGTGAAAACTTGGGCTTCTGCGCCTTCGGCGAAGGTGGCCCGCTCGCCGAGCGCGGCGACACCACCATCGGCGGGCGCATCCCCATCAACACCTCGGGCGGGCTGGAGTCCAAAGGCCACCCGATCGGCGCCACCGGGATCGGGCAGTTGCATGAACTGGTCGTGCAGTTGCGGGGCGAAGCCGGAGCACGCCAGGTGCAGGGGGCACGCCTTGCCATCGCAGAAAACGGTGGTGGCCTGTTCGGAATTGAAGAGGCCGTGGCCGCCATCACAATCCTCGGGCGCTGAGGGAGCGAAGGATGAACTTACAAGACAAGGTCGCCGTCGTTACCGGTGGCGCATCCGGTTTGGGTCGTGCGGTAGTGGAAACCCTCATCGCTGGCGGCGCGCGCGTGGCACTGTTTGACCGCGACGGTGAACGAGGCGCGCAGACCGCCACCGAGCTAGGCAGTTCTGCGATGTTCGAGCAGGTCGATGTCACCAGCGAAGCACAGGTACAGGCTGGCATCGACGCAACGTTAGCCAGTTTTGGCGCTATCCACATCTGTATCAACTGCGCCGGCGTGCCAGACGCAGCCAAGACCGTGGCCGATGGAAAACCCTTCCCCCTGGAACTGTGGCACAAGGTGATTGCTGTCAACCTCACCGGCACGTTCAACGTGCTCCGCCTGGCCGCCGTAGCGATGGCACGCAACGAACCTGAGGACGATGAGCGGGGCGTCATCGTGAACCTGTCGTCTGGTGCCGCACAAGATGGCCAGATGGGACAGGCGGCCTACGCCGCCAGCAAGGCCGGTGTGATCGGACTCACGCTGCCGGTGGCACGGGACCTGGCCGATCTGGGGATCCGCTGCGTAGCGGTTGCGCCTGGCTTGTTCGAAACGCCAATGGTCGCGGGCCTGCCAAAGAAAGTTGCGCAGGCCATCGTTGACCGCATGATTCTGTTCCCGCGCCGCATGGGTCAAGCCAACGAGCTGGCCCACCTGGTGCGCTCCATCGTCGAGAACCCTTACATCAACGCCACCTGTCTGCACATTGATGCCGGCGCACGCATGAGCACACGCTGAACAAAATCAACACCCCACCAAGACCACAATCATGAACTTTCTCCCCACCGAAGAACAACGCCTCGCCGTCGAAGGATTCAACCGCTTTCTGGCGGCCGAGCTTGAGCCTATCGTCAAACGCTACCAGCCCGACAAGCTGATCGAAAAGGAGCTGATGCTGAAGATCTTCCAGATGATGCTGCCCTACGGCATGGGCGGCAACGGCATCATCGCGGAGGAACATGGCGGCCTGGGCATGCCCTGGCTCACTTACGCGATGATGTACGACCAGCTCGCGCGCGTCTCCGGCGACGTGGCCATCTCGCTGCTGATCCAGCAACTCGGCGCCTACTCTCTCCAGGTTTGCTCCAACGCGAAGATGCGCGACAAGTACCTGCCCCGCATGGTTCGCGCCGAGATCATCGCATGCAGCGGCATCAGCGAGCCGGGGGTGGGCTCCAACGTGGCCGAAGTGACCTGCCGCGCCAAGCGCGACGGCGAGCACTACATCGTCACCGGCGAGAAAACCTGGATATCCAACGGCCACTACTCCGATTTCTGCATGGTGATCGTGCGCACCTCCGACGATGGGGCCAAGGGCTTGTCGATGGTTCTGGTGGATCGCGCCGAGCATGGCTACGAGAGCCGGAACATCGACAAGCTGGGCCTCAACAGCACCTCGACCGCCCAGCTCTTCTTCGACGGCGTGCGGGTGCCGGCGGACAACATGATGATAGCCCCCGGCGCCGGCCTGAAAAACACGCTGGTGCTGTTCGAGAAGGCGCGTCCCATGGTCGGACTGACCTCGGTGGGCATTGCGCAGGCCGCGCTCAACAAGGCGGTGGCCTACTCGAAAGAGCGGCGCCAGCACGGCAAGCCGATCGGCGGCCATCAACTGATCCAGGGCATGCTGGCCGAGGCCGCCACCGAACTCGACGCCGCGCGCCTGCTGGTCTACCGCGCCTTCAACCTGATCGACCACGGCGTGCGCTGCGAAGTCGAAAGCGCCATGGCCAAGTGGTACGCCACCGAGATGGCGGTCAACGTCACCTCCAAGGCCTTGCAGATTCACGGCGGCAATGGCATCACCAAGGACTTTGGGGTGGAGCTGCTGTTCCGCAATGCCCGCATGATGCCCATCCCGGACGGCACCACCGAGATTCAGAAGCTCATCATCGGCCGCGCCCTGACCGGCATCAACGCCTTCTCCTGACCCATGACCCTTCCATCCCCCATCGCCGCGGCCAGCGCGGCACCGGTGCTGCAGGCTGATGGCATCACGCTGCGCTTCGGCGGCGTCACGGCGCTGGCCGAGGTCAGCATCGACGTGCGCGACAACGAACTGCTGGCGATCATCGGCCCGAACGGCGCGGGCAAAAGCTCGCTGCTCAACGTGCTCAGCGGTTTTTACCGTCCGCAGCAGGGCCAGGTGCGCCACCGTGGCGGTGACATCGTTGGGCGCGCCGTGCATGAGATCGCGCGGGACGGCGTGGTGCGCACCTTCCAGGGCACACACTTGCTGTCCAACATGAGCGTGCTCGACAACATCCTGATTGGCCGCTACAGCCTGATGCGTTCCAACCTGATCCAGGCCTTCTTCTATTTTCCATGGAGCTACCGCGAGGAAGCGGCGCACCGGGCGGTGGCCGAGGAGATTGTCGAGTTTCTGGAGATCGAAAACATCCGTCACCAGCCGGTCGGCATGCTGGGCTACGGCCTGCGCAAACGCGTGGACCTGGGGCGAGCGCTGGCCATGGAGCCCAAGGTCTTGCTGATGGACGAACCCATGGCCGGCATGAATGCCGAGGAAAAAGAAGACCTGGCCCGCTTCGTTCTTGATGTGCGCGAAGCCAAGCGCATTCCCGTCGTGCTGGTCGAACATGACATGGGCGTGGTGATGGACCTGGCTGATCGCGTCGTGGTGCTCGACTTCGGCCGCAAGATCGCCGACGGCCCGCCCGCGGCGGTGCAGGCCGATCCGAAAGTGATTGCCGCCTACCTGGGAGCCTCCAAGTGAGCGCACTACAAAAATCACCCGCCGCCATCGCGCCGCACGCGACCGACGCGCCGGACAACGCGCCCACTCTGCCGCAGACACTGCTGGCCCACGCCCGCACGCACCCGAACGCCCTGGCCCAGCGCGCCAAGCGCCGCGGCGTCTGGCGCTGCTACACCTGGTCGGACGTGTTTGACCAGGTGCGTCTGATCGCCCTGGGCGCGAGCGCGCTCGGGCTGGCCCGCGGCGACACCGCCGTGGTGATCGGCGAGAACGAGCCCGAGCATTTCTGGGCTCTGTATGCCGTGCAATCGCTGGGGGCCAAGGCGGTATCGGTCTACCCCGACGCGACGGCCGACGAGTTGCACTACCTGTGCGAAGACTCCAAAGCGCGCTTCATCTTCGCGCAGGACCAAGAGCAGGTCGACAAGGCGCTGGCCATCCTCGACCGCCTGCCGGGCCTGGGCGGCGTGGCGTACTGGGACGACTCGGGCATGTGGTCGTACCAGCATCCCAGGCTGCATTCGTTCGACAGCCTGACCGCGGCTGGCCGCGATCTGGACGCGCGTGAGCCGCAACGCTATGCCGATGAAGTCGCCACCGGCCATGCGGATGACCTGGCGTTGCTGAGCTACACCTCGGGCACCACCAGCAAGCCCAAAGGGGTGATGATCAGCCACCGCTGGTTGCGCGACAACGCGCTGCGCATGACCAGTGCGCTGCCGCTGCGCCCGGGCATGGAATACCTGTCCTACACGCCGCTGGCCTGGATCACCGAGCAACTGCTGGGCGTGACCCTGGGCCTGACCGTCCCGCTGGTGGTGAACTTCCCCGAAGGGCCGGACCAGGTCTTGCCCAATCTGCGCGAGCTGGCGCCGCACATGGCGCTGTTCGGGCCGCGCCAGTGGGAAAACATCGCCTCCACCATCGAGGCCCGCATGTTGGATGCCAGTTGGCTGGCGCGGCGCGTCTACCGCTGGGGTGTGCGCATCGGCCACGACGTTCATGTAGCCCGGCTCGAAGGCCGACCAGCCCCGCTGTTGTCCAAACTGCTGCTGCCGCTGGCCGAGGCCCTGGCCTTGCACCCGGTGCGCGACCAGTTCGGCTTCATCCGGGCCGAGATCGCGGTCTCGGGCGGCACCGCCATGGCGCCCGACGTGTTCCGTCTGTTTCACGCGCTGGGCGTGCCCTTGCGCAACATCTACGGCTGCTCCGAGTTCGGCATCATCGCCGGCCACCGCGGCCAACGCTACGACCTGGAGACCGTCGGCCCGCTGTTGACCGTGGCGCCCGGCTTTGGCGCGCCGCTGGAATGGCGCATCGAGCCCGACGGCGAGTTGTTGCTGCGCGGCGGCACCGGCTTCCTGGGCTACTGGGGCCAGCCCGCCAAGACCGCCGAGCGGCTGCGCGACGGCTGGTACGCCAGCGGCGACGCCGTGCGGCCGACCGAGCGCGGGGAAATCGTCTTCCTCGACCGCGTCGAGCACCAGGTGCGGCTGGCCAACGGCCATGCCTATCCGCCGCAGTTCCTGGAAACCCGGCTGCGCTTTTCTCCTTTCATCAAGGACGTGATGGTGCTGGGCGACGCAACCCGGCCCTGGGTCGGCGCCCTCATCAACATCGACATGGCAGTTACCAGCGGCTGGGCCGAGGAACGCCGGATTTCGTTTTCGACCTTCACCGACCTGTCGCAGCGGCCCGAGGTGCGTGCCCTGGTGCGCGAGGAGATCCGCCGCATCAATGCCTTGTTGCCCGAAGGTTCGCGCATCGCGCGCTTCGCCAACTTCCCCAAGGAACTCGATCCCGATGAAGGCGAGCTGACGCGCACCCGCAAACTGCGCCGGGAATTCCTGGAAACCCGCTATCGCATGCTGATCGACGGGCTGTATGCCGGGGCCACGGACATTCCTTGCGAGATTGCCATCACTTATCAAGACGGCCGGCGCAGCATGCTGCACGCCACGGTCATCGCCAACGATGTCGAGGAGGCGCGCCGCGCATGATTATCGAATTCCTCAACTACACGCTCAACGGCGCCCTGCTCGGCCTGCTCTACGCCCTGGTGGCGATGGGCTTCGTGGTCATCTACCGGGCCAGCAAGGTCTTCAACATGGCCACTGGCGAGATGATCGTCGTCGGCGCCTTTCTGCTGTGGTGGGCGATCCAGGCGCGCGGTCTGCACCCGGCCGTTGGCATCGCGGTGGCGCTTGGCCTCTCGGTGCTGGTCGGCCTGGCGATCGAACGCCTGTTGTTCAGACGCCTGATCGGTGAATCGGTGTTCTCCATGATCATGATGACCATCGGCCTGCTGATCCTGCTGCGCGGCCTGGTGCTGGTCATCTGGGGGCCGCAGGAGCGGCAGTTTCCGGCCATCATTTCGCTCACGCCGTTCATTTTTGGCGAGATGATCGTCCCGCGCTCCCTCGCCCTGGGCGGGGTCATCGCGGTGGCTGCCGCCGCGGCCCTGCATTGGTTCTTCAATCACAGCCGGGCCGGCCTGGCCATGTCGGCGGTGGCCGAGGACCACCAGATCGCGCTGGCCATGGGCATCAGCGTGCGCCGCTCCATCGCCTTTGCCTGGGCCCTCGGCGGCGTGCTGTCGGTGATCACCTCGATGGTCTACCTGAGCGGCAAGTCCTTGACCTTCCTGTCCTCCGAGATCGGCTTCGCGGCCTTGCCGGTGGCGCTGCTGGCCGGGCTCGAATCCATCGGCGGCCTGCTGCTGGCCGGCATTGTCATCGGCATCGTGCAAGGTCTCACGGCCGCCTACATCGACCCGATGATCGGCGGCAATGCGGCTTCTGTCGTGCCCTATATTTTCATGCTCGTGGTGCTGATCGTGCGCCCGACTGGCCTGTTCGGCTGGAAACGAATCGAAAGAGTTTGAGCCATGGATCCTTCCGGCATCTTCGCCACCGACTATTCGCGCGACCGCGCCCTGATCCGAACCCGCGCCCAGTGGGCCGCCTTCGCCTTGTTCGCGCTTGCGCTGCTGCTCTACCCCTGGCTGGCCTCGGCGCGGCTGGTGGCGGTGGCCAACCTCATGCTCGTGACCTCCATCGTCGTCGTCGGGCTGCAGATCACCACCGGCTGCGCCGGGCAGATCAACCTCGGCCAGGCCGCGTTCATGGGCATTGGCGCCTACGGCGCCAGCGTGCTCGATACCCGCATCGGCCTGCCGTTCTGGGTCGCCGTGCCGCTGGGCGGGCTGGTCGCGGCCGCGGCCGGCTGGCTCTTTGGTTTGACGGCCGCGCGCATCAAGGGCTTTTATCTGGCGTTGACCACGATTGCCGCGCAGTTCATCTTCCATTTCGCGGTGCTGAACCTGCCGGCCTCCTGGCTGGGCGGCGTCAATGGCATCAGCCTGGACACGGCCCGCGTCGGCGGCTTCGCCTTCGGCTCGGATCGGTCCTTGTACTACCTGTTCCTCGGCTGCACCGCGCTGATGATCTTCGGCGCGTTCGGCGTGATGCGCAGCCGCCATGGCCGCGCCTTCGTGGCGGTGCGCGACGACGACGTGGCCGCCGGCATGATGGGCGTGGACGTGGTCGGCACCAAGATGCGCGCCTTCGTGCTCGGCGCCTTTTATGCGGGTATCGGCGGCGCGCTCTGGGCTTACCAGGTGCGCTTCGTCTCGGTCGACCAGTTCACGCTGTTCAACTCCATCTGGTTCATCGCCATGATGATCGTCGGCGGGCTGGGCTCGATCGTGGGCGCGGTGGTCGGCACGGTGCTGATCCGCGCCATCCAGGAAACCATCACCAGCGTCGGCCCCGACCTGGTGCAGATGATGCCCGGCCTGGGCAGCGACATCATTTTCGCCAGCATGAATGTGTTTCTCGGCCTGGTCATCGTGCTGTTCCTGCTGCTCGAGCCCAAGGGCTTGATGCACCGCTGGAGTATCCTGAAAATGAACTACCGGCTCTGGCCGTTCCCGCACTGAGCGTTCGCGCCGGTGCATATCCCGGTCGCTAAGACCTTTACCCCATGGAGATAAGCATGCAACGACAGACATTTCTCAAGTTTTCGATGACCCTGGCAGCCGGCGTTTTACTCAGCACCGGCGTCCGTGCGCAAACCGTGATCAACGTCGCGGCGTTCGCGGACTTTGCCGGCCCCTACGCCAACGTGATGAACGACATGCAAGGCGGCCGGCTGGCGGTGCTGGATTGGTGGAACAAGGAAGTCGGCACCAAGTTGAACGTGCGGATCAACGTCAAGACCTATGACACCCGTTACGACGTGGCGCAGACCGCCAGCCTGTGGCCGGGCATCAAGGCCGAACTCAAACCGGCGCTGGTGCTGGGTCTGGGCGGCCCCGATGCCGCTGCGTTGCAGCAGCGCCTGCCGGAAGACAAGGTCGCGATGCTGATGGGCACCGCCGCCTACGGCTTCGGCTGGAAGCCCAACCAGTGGGCCTACAACATCCGGCCGACCTACCCTCACGAAGCCGCCGGCTTCCTGGAGTGGTTCCGTGCCGCCAAGCTTGAAGGCAAGCGCGCGGTCAAGGTCGCCATCATCACGTCCGAAGCCACGCCCGCGTATGTCGACATGGCCAAGGGCTTGCAGAGTTACACCAAGGCCCATCCGGACAAGGCCACCCTGGTCGAAGCGGTGTACACCGAGGTGCAGCCGACCGACCTGACGCTGCAGGTGCGCCGCCTGGCCAATGCCGGCACCGACGTCATCGTGATCCAGACCAACACCGCCCAGGCGGTCGCTACCAAACGTGCCTTGCAGGCCCTGGGCAAGAACATTCCGATCATGCTGTCGCTGCACAACGGCATGGCGGCTTCCTCGCGCGCCATCGGCGACCCGAACGGCTTCGCCGGCGACTACGAAGTCGGCGCCATCGCCGATGCGTCCGAGGACGACACCCCAGCCCGCAAGTTCTACCGTTTGATGCAGGAAAAGCACGGCCTCAAATCGGGCTGGAACGCCATGACCATGATCGGCCTGGGGCAAACCATGGTGGCCGTGCGCATGATCGAAGCGACCGTCAAAGCCAAGGGCGCCGACAAGGTGACCGGTGAAAACGTGCGCGCCATCCTGCTCGCCACCACCCTGTCCTCGGGTGACCTGCAGGGCATCCTGCCGGGCATCGACTTCGGTGACGAGACGCCATTCCCCACCGGCACCGCCAAGGTCAACATCGCGACCATGAAGGACGGCAAGGTCTACCGTGCCGCGGGCGATGTGCCCGTGCCCGTGGTGCCCAAGTGGTAACTGCGGAGCCTGCACCCGACGCGCCCGCCGCTGCGGGCGGGCCGGTGGCGGCACCGCTGCTGACGCTGTCCAACGTCGAGGTGTTGTATTCGGAGGTCATCGTCGCGCTCAAGGGCGTTTCGATGACGGTTCCCCAGGGCGGCTGCGTTGCGTTGCTGGGCGCCAACGGCGCGGGCAAGAGCACCACCCTCAAGGCGATCTCCGGGGTCATCGACTCCGAAGACGGCCGGGTCTCCGCCGGCACGATTAATTTCGCTGCGCGCCCGATTCATGGCAACGACTCGGCCGATGTGGTGCGCAGCGGCCTGGTGCATGTGATGGAAGGACGCCGGGTTCTGCAGCACATGACCGTCGAGCAGAACCTGATCATCGGCGGCCATCTGTTCCCGTCGGGCCGGACGATGCGCGCCGCGATGGAGCGCGTCTACGCCGCCATCCCGAGGCTGGCCGAGTTACGCAAGCGCACCGCCGGCTACCTGTCCGGCGGCGAGCAGCAAATGCTGGTGATCGGCCGCGCCATCATGGCCGAACCCAAGCTGATGCTGATCGACGAGCCCTCCCTCGGCCTGGCGCCGCGCATGATCGACGAGGTGTTCGCCGTGTTGCGCCAACTGCGCGAGCAGGGGCTGTCGCTGCTGATCGTCGAGCAGAACACCCGTGTCGCGCTGGAAATCGCCGACTACGGCTACGTCATGGAAAGCGGGCGCATCGTGCTCGAAGGGCGGGCCCAGGAATTGCGCGACAACGAGGATATTCGGGAGTTTTATCTCGGGCTGGATCGGGAAGGCGGGCGCAAGAGCTTTCGCGAGATCAAGCACTACAAACGCCGCAAGCGCTGGCTCGGCTGACCGCCGGGTGCGGCGATCCGATTGAATGAATTTAAGGAGTAACGAGCTATGAGTGGTCCATTGCAAGGTTTGAAAGTGATCGAGTTCGGCGGCATCGGCCCCGGCCCGTTCTGCGCCATGATGCTGTCCGACATGGGCGCCGACGTGATCCGTCTGGACCGCAAGGCGGACAAAGGCAAGGACCGCGGGCCAGGCGCGTTTCTGGCCAGCGGTCGGCGCGGCGTACTGCATCGCGGTCGACGCTCGATCGCAGTCGATTTGAAGTCGCCCGAGGACGTGCAGCGCGTACTGGCGATGACCGACGGCGCCGACGCGATTATTGAGGGCTTCCGCCCCGGCGTGATGGAGCGGCTGGGCTTGGGTCCGGACGTCCTGCTCGCGCGCAATCCGAAGCTGGTCTATGGGCGCATGACCGGCTGGGGCCAGAACGGCCCGCTCGCGCAGGCTGCGGGCCACGACATCAACTACATCGCCCTGTCGGGCGCGCTCAGCGTGATCGGCCGCGCCGAAGGCGGGCCGGTAGCGCCGCCGGCGATGATTGGCGACCTGGGTGGCGGCGGCATGATGCTCGCGTTCGGCATCGTTTGCGCCTTGCTCGAAGCACGCACCTCCGGCCGCGGCCAGGTGGTCGATGCAGCGATCACCGACGGCGCGGCCCTGCTCACCGCGATCGTCTGCGACCTCAAGGCGCTGGGGCTGTGGAAGAACGAGCGCCAAACCAACCTGCTGGACGGTGGCTCGCATTTCTACGACACCTACGAGTGCGCGGACGGCAAGTGGATATCGATCGCCTCGTTGGAGCCGCAGTTCTACGCATTGATGCTTGAAAAACTTGGCCTCACCGACCCGCTGTTCGAGCGCCAGCGCGACCCGAGCGCATGGCCCGAACTCAAGCGCAAAGTCACCGACATCTTTCTCTCCAAGCCAAGCGCGCATTGGTGTGCGTTGCTGGAAGGAACCGACGTGTGCTTCGCGCCAGTGCTGACGCTGGAAGAGGCGGCGCGCCATCCCCACAACGCCGCGCGCGGCACATTCTTTGAGCGAGACGGCGCGCTTCAGCCGTCACCGGCGCCGAGGTTCAGCCGAACGGTTCCCGTTCAACCGGGACCCGCGCCGTATATCGGGGAACACGACGACACCGCGACCTGATGCAAGTGGCGGTCTCGATTCTGTTAGAGGGAAGTGCTGGTGCCCGGGACCGGAATCGAACCGGTACGCCCCTTGTGCAGGAAAGCGGCGGATTTTAAGTCCGATGTGTCTACCAATTTCACCACCCGGGCAGGGCTTTCCATTGTGAAACAAAAAGCGTAATTCGTGGAGGCGCGGGCCGGAGTCGAACCGACCTACACGGATTTGCAATGCGTGTAGCATTCTAAGCGATGGCCGCAAACCAGCATGGATGCTAGGCTACTGAGTGCGCATACAGTGCGCCAAATGTGCCGTTTGCGCTGATTTGGTCAAATAATTCCCACCCATGAACCCCGCCCTACTCCTAGCCCTCTGCCTATCCCTGCCAGCAATGGCCGGAAAGCGATCAGTGGCTGTGGTTTGTGGCTCACTTTCGGCGTTTTGTGATCCACAAACTGTTTTGACGCGCACCGATGAGCCACAAACGACAAAACGGAGTGCGGCTGAGGTGCTGGCGTTCAAGCGCGAGAATCCTTGCCCTGCGACTGGGCTGCGGTATGGGAACTGCCCAGGATGGGAAATTGACCACCTTCACCCGATTTGCGCCAAAGGCGTAGATCACAGGTCAAATATGCAGTGGTTGACCATCCAAGAGCATCGCTGGAAGACGCGCACTGACGTTAGGGTTTGTCGGCAGTTGCGCAAGGACGGCTATTAATCCACCCTAGGCGGCGGCAGATCATCATCACGCGGCGGGTCGTCGGCGATGCGCTCAAGCAGTATCCGGCGCGCCATTCTGGTGTCCCGCGCCTGCCGGTCGAGCCGCTGCTTTTCGGTCCTGCGATGGTGGCGGGCGTCGTTGCCGTCTTGGTCGGGGTATTTCATTGGGCTACTTCGGCCAAGCGTCCAGCATCAATCGGAGGTCAGAGGCGAGGCCCTGAGCGTATCCCGCCACGCCTTCAAGCTCTGCTGTGCATTGCTCAAAAACGGAATCGAGAGCCGTGATTCGTTGACGGAGGGAGGCGACGGAAGCGCTGGACAGTTGGGAACGAGCGGCGGCGAGGTCGTCGCGCAACCCGCCACGCTCAGCGCGCAAGCGGTCAGCATCAAGCGCAGCAGTGATTTCACGTTTCTTTGCGGCATTGAGAGCCTCCGTTACAAGGGATTGACGGCGCTGCTCGATGCGCCGGGATTCGGCATTGAAGGCCGCGAGCTGTTCGGTTTGCTTGAGCTTTTCGGTTGTCCACTCAGCCCGGACAACAGCCTTGCCCGAGCGGTAGGCGGTGAAGTGGGTGAAGGCCAGGCCGACAGCAAGGGCTACGGCGGCCCACACGCGCCAGTTCAGGAGCGCGGTCATGCGATCACCGCCGCTGCGATCTTGAACAGCTTCAGCCGGTCGGCGTAGCCGTTGGAGTCGCCGTCAGCCGCCGTCTTCCGGCCTCGATTGATAGTGTCGCAATAGCCGTCGAAGTCGCCAGAATCTGCAAAGCGGTTGCAATCTTTCATGGCGATGTAGTCGGCAGCAGACAGGGAGGCCCACTCAGGGTCTGCCAGGCGCTCCGGTTCAACCTCAAAGTCAGGCACACTCATATCAGGGAATCGCTTGCGCAGCCGGTCGCGCACAGCCGCATGGTTGAATCGGCCTGTTGTCTGTAACATGCCGTGTCCGGCAAAGCGGCGTCCGTCTCCGGGCTGGGTATTGCCAAGGTCGGCGCGGCCTTCATAGCGCGACTGGGCCGGTGTCGGTCCCCATATTTCCTTCAGCCACTTAAGGCCACCAGTCTCATGCCCGATGTTGGCCAGGAACATGGCCTTGCGTGCCGGCGTGTCGATGCCATACAACCGCATGGCGTCGTTCAGGCCATCCGCACAGTATTGGGCGCGGTCAATTCGGGCGCCAGTGCAGCGGGCGATGTCTTGGGGTGTCATATCACTCCTTTGGGGGGATGGTGGTATCAATGCCCAGCTTCTTTTCCGCGAAGCGCTGGCCCAGGCCCTCAATCCAGTTGATCCCCTTGGTGCCGGCATGGCCGGATACCCCGACAATTGCGGCGGTCAGCCCTTGGTGCAGGTTCATGTAGTCGCACAGGTAAAAAGCGATCAGCCCGGCGAAGGCACTGATGCACAGTTCACCGACAAGGGCGCTAATGTTCCACATGAGCAGCTCCCCTTTGCGGACCTTGCCCCACCAGCTAGCCATCCCGCCAAGCAAGGCAACGGCCAAGATCCCGCCGTAGACCTTGAGGGTGTAGTTAAAAGGCCCCTTAGATGCCTCCTGCGCCCATGCGGTGACCGGCAGCAGCAAGTGCATGCATAAAATGAGGGTGAGAATGGCTCGCGTCATGGCCGGTCCTTATCGGTGTGCGGGTTTACGGATATGCCAGCCCTTGCGGTCTTTGCCGTCAAGGAAGGGGGCAAAAGCTGCGGCCACTTTCCGACGCCACCACCATTCGGCAGGGTCCTCGTTGTACCGACTGAATCGCTCGGTCATCAGCTCGAAAAACCAGATTGAATAGCCTTTGACCTTGACGCGCCGGAATGCGTAGCTTGGGCGGGGGTCGAGGCAAAACAGCGCGTACACCACGGCGTTAAGCAGGCCGTCCAAAAACACGAACACCGTGGCGATGGTCAGGTCAACAAGGTACACATGGCGCGGCGATAGACCGTCTTCGTCGGCCCGGTCTGCCGCCATCGAAAAGCCGTAGCCGACATACAGCACCAGCGTGCCGATGCCGCCAAAGGCCAGCCAGTACAGCAGCCAGATCACACCAGCACCCGCAGCGGTTTGATGGCCTGTTCCGCTTCGTACAGCGTCCTGTAGTTGCTGTCGTTCACCATCGCCCAGTCGTGGGCCTGTTGTCGTGTGACTGTTTGCCCCTTGGCAGCCGCAATGCGGATCAAGTCATCCAGCGCGTAGGACAATGCAACCAGCCTTGCACCGCGCTGCATCGCGTCGGCGACAACTGGAGCGCCTTCGATTTCACGAATTTGCTGAATAGGCAAGAGCTGCGGCTTAGGAGCCCCCCATAGCGCAAGGATCTCCGCTTCCTCCTCCGGGGCGCATTCGACGGGCACGCCTCCCACCATCTTGATCACCGGAAACCTCGCAGGGTTGCGACGGCGCCTGCCTGAATCGTTCCGCTATCCATGATCAAACGGAACCCGGTAACCGCTCCCGTGCCGGCGCTTTCGCCGTTTCCTTTGATGTTGATGGTCGTCGACCCTACATATGCACCTTCGTAGCTGACACGCTTGATGGCTGTTGTCTGCGCGCAGTTAGAAATTCGAATGATGAAGGCCGCAGGGTTCCCGCTATTTGACATGTTATCGGCAGTCGCCGCGGTAAGTGAGATTCCCGTCCCCGTCCCACCTTGTCCTACAACCCCACTCCCGGCCGTTGTCCATCGCCAATTCGCCCAGTAGTAGCCAGCCGTGACCCACGAACCAGCCACCTGGAATTGCAGCAGCAGATTGACGGTGGTTGTCGTCGGCAGCAGTCTTTCAATTTCAATTTCGTAGGAATTAAATGTGCTGTTGTAGATCGTCGTGAAGTCAATCGATGCGACGGCGACGCTTGCCACTTGACGCTGTATTAGCGCGCTACCTGCTCCGTAAATGTCTCCGATGCCACCCTGCGCAACCGGTAGCGGCGTAACGCGGTCAGGGATCGCGTTGTTTGTCGCGGTAAGCAGCCCGAGACTGACCGATGACAGCCCCGAATCCAGCACGCCCGATGTGTTGACGACTGTGACGGTCGTTACGCCAGAGCCAAAAACGGAGGCTGAAATCGTGCTGTAGGTCGTCCCGCCCGTGTTGATGCTCTTAACCCGGCGCGCAACCTCGAAGTCGTTAGTCTTGTCGCCGACCAGAGAAAAGCTGACGGCGCTGATGTAGGTCGGCGTCTCGCTTGGCGGAAGAAACTGATCGGCTGAAAATGTGGTGTCGCCGATGCCGGAAATGTTGTCAAAAGTGGACTGGGTAACCCCTGCCGCGTTCTTGATGATGAATTTCAGCGGAACACCGCCAAGCATCCAGACCGGGCCGTTTATGGGGTAGCCGTTGGCGTTGAGCGTCATCACGACGCCCTGCGGCGTCCCGCCTGTGTCGTCCGTGTAGGTTGTGGCGGGCGTGGAGGTGCCAGCCAGGAACGTGCTGATCGTTCCGCCTACAAGCGGATCGCCGTTGGCGTCGATGGTTTGGACGTTCCCGATGGGGCTCAGAAAATAGGGCATTTAGGCTCCAGGAAATGAAAAAAGCCCCCTGACTTGCGCCGGGGGGCTTAAAATTGCGTGATGACTTACGAAGAATGGGTACTTGTAAAGGCCGGAATTTTTCTGGTCATCGTCGCGATCATCGGCTTCTGGATGGGCATCACCGGGCGATAAGAACTGGCGCGGCGCGGTAGGTGGCAGGCAGGGCCTGAGCAAGCGCGTTCTCAATCGCTGGGTTCGTCGTCCCTAGTGCAGCATTGCGGGCCATCGTGCTATTGAGCAGCATATTGGTTGCCCGTCCTCCCGCCATCGCGCCACCCAGAGCGGCCAGCCCGCCTACACCACCAGTTGCGCCAGCAACTGACGCAGCAGCGCCGCCAGTGAAAATCCGCTGAGCGGCTCCGTGCTGACCCTCCCGTCCCTTGACGAACTGCGCCGCAATGTCTGCCAGCTCCTGCATCTGCGGGTTGTTGATGTTCTTCATGTTGGCAAGGCGAGCCACTGACACCTCACCCTCAACGCCGTTTTTCGCCAGCTTTTCGAGGTCGAGCATATTCCCGTACTGCAAGCGAGTTTTTGCAAACGCTGCGGCCTCTTTCGGCCCGAGTGAGCGGTCTAGCGCGCCCATCAATACCTTTTTCAACTCGGTTGCGTGCCATGCCTCATTGCCCGAACCGCGCCCGATACGGTCGAGCGTTTTCTTGATGTTGTATGCCGCCTGCCCGTCAATTTGCCCCGTCGCGCCCTTGTTGATTAGCTCGTCAATCTGGCTGGCGATTGGTTTGAGCGCATCAGTGCCAAGCTCACGCTCTGCCCGGTTGAACACTTCGGTCGCATCGTCCAGTAGCTGCTTGTCGAAAATCACCACGTTGTTTTTCAGGGTGCGCTCAAACTCACCTCCAAGAACTGTTTCAGCCTTGCGCAGGGCCTGCGTCACGTTGCTGGAATCCTGCCCAAAGGTGCGGGAAAGCGCCTTATTAAGCTGGCTGTTCATAGCTTCTTCAGTCGCCGCGCGCCCACTCATGGGGACGTAGTTCAAAGACGATGCAATTGCGTTCAAAGGCTTGCTATCCACCAGTCGGTCTGCCGGAATGTTGATGCCAAGCTCCTTGGCGCGTGCTGCCAGTTGCTGAACTTCTGCGCTGGCCGGCTTGCCACGGATGGCGCTGCCAGCGGCCCGCGCAGCCGTCCCCACTCCTTGAGCGACAACAGGCAGGGCGCCGCCGACAACCGCACCGGTCTTGGCGTACTCCGGGTTGACCAGGCCAGCAGCGGCGCCACCAGAGATTGCGCCCCCGGCAGCACGGGCCAACAGGTTGCCGGCTCCACCGCCAGCGCCAGCTTTGAAGCCACCACTAGCGAGAGCATTAGCAAACCCGGCTGCACCAGGCGCAACCGCAGACACGCCTTTTGCCAGCGCGCCGCCGACACCGGCTGTCCCGGCGATTTCAGCGCCGATCTTGCCTGCACCGTAGGCGATAGAGTCTGGTCGCGCCCCAATTTCAGGCATGGCCGCATCAATAGCGGCGCGGCGCTCCGGGTTGGTAATGGATGTGGTGTTACCCATTGCCGCGTCAATCGGCGTCATCAGCGTGGCCCCAATGTTGGCAGCTCCGCGAATGGCGCCGAGCCCCATCTGCACCGGCACAGAATCCATCACCTCATTTTTCAGCATCTGGCCCATCGTTGGCTTTTCGGCAACAGGCCCGCGCATCTTGCGAATCTCAGCCGCAAACGCTCGCGCATCGTCAGCATTGCCGGCTGCGTCAGCCTTGACCAAGGCCGCGCTGAGTTGTTCGAGGGTTGCCATTATTTGTACTTGTCCAGCAGGGCGTCGATGTTGGCCGATGACTTACCGGACGCGGCAGGCGCATCCTGCCCCAAGTCCTGCACAATCATTTCAGGGCGCAAGCCGTATGTTTTTGCTTGCTGTTTGTAGCTGTCATCGACCTGCTTCTGACCGGCTTGAGCCGCAGCGTAAATCTGCGCAGTGATATTTTTGAAGTCGGCCGCTTGTGAGGGTGTCAATACCTTGCCGTATTTGAGTGTGTTCACGTAGTTCGTTGCGCGATCAAATACGCCAGTAGCGGCCAGAGCCATGCCCAATTCAGACTCGCGCACCACCGAACCAGGATCCAGCAGCTTCATGAACTTGGTGGCGCCCGCCAGCGTGGCCGCTGCGGAGGTCGTCGCCTTGTCCAGCGTGGCGTTGATAGTCTTGTAAGCGTCAGACACCTCTTTGAAGGTCTTGGACTGTGCGCGGTAGTCGTCGGCGATCTTCATTTCGGTGTCGCGGTCGCCTTTGATCTTCGCGGCCTCGACGTTGGATGCGGCAACGGAGCGGGTAGCAGCCGCATTGGCATACGAAGCGCCGACAGAGGCCGCATTATTCGCCCGCGATGTGTCGGCAGACAATCGCGCGTTAGCGTCCGGCGTCGTGTAGGCCATCGCCTTCCACTTCTGTTCAAGCTGGTCCTTGACGCTCAGCGCCTGGTTGCGCTTTTGCTCCACAAGGGCGGCATCGAACTGCGGGGGCATCATGGCTGCGGCTTCTGGGCCAAGCATCTGCGCGGTTTGAGCCCGTGCGGCATCCCAGCTCGATTGGTCGCGCACGCCCGAAAGGATCTGGCCAGCGACTTCCAGCTTCTTAAGGTGGGCCTCGATCTGCGCTTTTTGGGTGTCGGCTACGGACTTTTGTTGATCAGCCTGAGACTTTGCGTAAGCGCCAGCCTCTTTGCCAAGCCCCGCCTTATACAGAGCGTTGATGTTCGCCTCCGTATCCTTACCAAACTGGCTGTACACGTTGCGAAGCTGGTTTTGGTCGCGCTGTCCCTGCTCAAATTCCTGCACTTTCAGGCCGCCCAGGCGCTGTGCCAATTCGTTCTGGTCGAACTGCGCTTTCTGCGCGTACATTTCCTGCGGGCTGGTGAACTGCGGGCGCTTGACGCCCAGAATGATGCTTGGGTCTAGTGGCATGCTCTTAGCCTCCTGATCCGGCGTTACTGTAAAGATAGCTGTTGATGCCAGCCCAGTAATCTTGATCCTGCTTTTTGTTCAGCAACTGGTTCCACTGGTAGGCATTGGTCGCGTCCGCAATTCCACCGCTCAAGGCGTTCGCGCTACCAACCATTCCGGCAGACTGCGCGTTGCCTGCGGCGAGTTGGTTACTGGCGATGTTGTTCGCAGTCGAAATTCCAGCCGCACCAACTCCGGCCGCTGCGTTTTGGCCTTGCTGGGATGGGCCAGACAGGAAGTTGTAGATCTGCCGCTTGCCCGCCATGTCGCGGTTGTAGAGATTGTTTTGCTCTGTCAGGTTGCGGTTGTACGCGTCCCCGGTGTATGTGTTGGCCGTTTGAGCGCCGAAGCGTGTCAAAGCCTTGAGAGCAGCGCCAGAGCCGTAATTTCCGCCACTTGCTGCGCGTGCGTTGATCTGATTCAGTCCGGTATCGAGCGCAGTTTTGAAAGTGTTCTGAAAAACAAGGTCGTTATTCAGATCTTCCTGCGTGAACTGCTTGTAAGCTGGCGCAGGGGTAAGGAGCGATCCGTAGGCGTCCGGACCAGTCTCCGCTGTCGCGGCTGGCTGGTTGGCCTGACTGGCTTGGTATGCAGCAGTACGCGCCGCGTTCTCAGAATCCATGATGGAACGGACAGTTGCGTCCACATCGGCCTGCCGTGTTCGACCAGACGCAACGGATTCTTCCAAAGTTCCGCCGATGCCCAGCGGGTTTGTGTTCGCGTAGTTTCGTGCTGCGATCTGGTAAGCCTCGGCTTCTGTCATCAGGCCGGGCACGCCTGTGCCGTTGGAGGTGCCAGGATTTACCCTAAGGCCCAGACGGCGGAGCAGTTCGTTTTGAGCCAGTCCCCCACCACTAGTCCACGGCATGAGGTCTTGGCGCTGTTGCTTGCGTGCGGCCTCTTGCGTGGCGCTGGCTTCTCGCGCAGCAGCGCTTTGGGCGTCTGCCGCATCTCCTGCCGCATCGCCGGCCATCAACCCGCCCACTACGGGTGCGGCAACTGCACCAACCAGAGCGGCAGCGCCCGCTGATAGTCCAAATGCCATTTAGGCCTCCAATTCCGTTAATTTGTTTGCCAGGAGCTGCGCGTTATGACTTCCGCCCAGCAGCTCGCAGGCCTTCGATTCGGTGAACATTTCCACCAGCTTTTCGGGGTCGGTTTCGTCCGTGGGGTTTGGAAGAAAGTTGGTCCAAACCGAGTCTTCAAGGGCCGTTGCCGCGTTCTTTGCCCCAGGCTTGACGGTCAGCGTGTAGGGGGCAGTGATTTCGATGGGGCCGCTGTCTGTAGCCAGCACAATCCGGCCTTTTGACAGAACCGCGAGGTTTTCGACCTTGTGCACAGCCCCGACAAGAACGGTCCCAGCGGGTAAGGTGATTTCTCTGGCATACATCCCGGGCGCGAAGTACTCACGCACCGGGCAGTCAATTTGTGGAACGGACTGCATCGCCTCTTGCAATCGCTCAGCTTTTTGACGCGCCGATCCCGGCCTGACTGGTTTCGTCAGGCTGAAGCTGTAACTAACCATCAAACCGCGCTACCTGCACCGTTGTGCCAAACCACCACCCCTGCGGTGATGGAGTGCACCCACACCGGATAACCTAGAGTCGTGTCATAGAACTGCCTACCGATCCAAAGTCCAGAACTAGGACGACTTGCCGTAGGACCTGACTGCCGCATTGCGCCTACAAGTTGATCCACCCAGTTAAGCCAGGCATTCCAACCGGGCGTTAGTTTTCCCTGTGCATCCTGTACGCCTGATGTGGGGCGGCCGACTGGATCAGCCACGGCGCCCCCATGCCCCGATGAATGTCACGTTGACGGGATCTGAGACGCGAAATTTGAAGGTCCACACGCCGGATTCAGCGCTGCGGCCAAGCCTGCGGAACGTCGCCCGCCCTCGATAGGCGCCCATCGCGCCAATGTCGGCCCAGCGCTCATTTCCCCAAGTCTTGCCGCCGTCCTTGCTGACTTGCATCATCAATTGCGGATTCACACCTTGGCCTGTCGTGGTCCCTACGCCCATTTCCATATCAATCCAGATTTCTGCAAAGCGAGAGACATTCCCGGTCATCAGATGGCGCCCGATGAATTGCCGGGCAATTGTTGCGCCGTTGTCGGTCAGTGCGTCCGGGTCGAACAGGTAGGTATTGCCTGTTTCGTAATCTGTGACGTAGCTGCGGTTCTGGTGATTGACTTGAAGTTCTGCGCGGTGCCGGCCGCCGCTGGATTCAGCCTTGGGCCAATCACCTGTACGACCGTCAAACCGCCAGGACACGTTCTCAGCGGTGAAATTGAGCTGGTAAAAGCTGTGGCCCTCGTGCCGGAAAGAAAAGCCCGTTGCGCTCTCTATGCCTGTGTAGGCAGAAAGCAGCGTTTCAATGTCCGGGTTGGAAACGACTTGCAGCGTGTACCCGCTCAAGGTGCAAACTTGCACACCGCCCAGCCTGCTTTTGCACAGGAAAATCAGCGACTGGTCGAACTTGTCCAGCGAGTTGCGCGCAGCCAGTCCAAATTCAATTGCAGCGGCACCGATCCGGCCAAAAGCCGCATCATCAGAGTTTGTCGGGCCTGCAAAGCCGGTCGTGAACTCTCCGAACAACACCAACTGCCCGTTATCAGCGATGACACGGACGAGGTTGTCCGGGTTGCTTTCTTCTGTCGCAAAATCCAGCGCATCCCAGCTCGTGCCGTCGTTGATGGCTGACCAGTAATACTGCCCAGTGCCTGCAAAGGTGCAAACGAACCGCAAATTCAGGAACGTGACCGATGTAGGGTTCGCCGGGAAACCAGGGTCCGTGATCTGCGCAAAAACATCGGTTGCGAGGGTCAGGATGTAACCGGCCGTGCCGTCCACAATCATCAACTGCGTGCCGTTGTCGATCATGTCCACCAAGCCGCCAGAGGTCAGCAAGGTGCCAAGGCTGGTCTGCGTGCCGTCGTTGGCCTCTTTCCACAGCTTGTCCCGATTCACGTAGTATTTGAAGTCGCCGTGGCTCCATGCACCACGGCAGGGATTTGCCCCGTAGTTGCTCTGCGCGGTCAGGCCGGGCATGCAATACATCGTGATCTTCCCGCCGCGCTCGCCATCGGGCGAGATTTCGCTGTACAGGTTGACGCGCTCTTGATCCGTTACTGACGGCGCACGGCTTTTGTTACTCAGTCCAAAGAGCGGGATTGGGGTGAGGTCCATCAATAATCATCCGGACAGCTTTGATACGAAGCCGTGCTGTTCTCGGGATAGGCGTTTTTTGCCATCGCCAGAGACTCTTTCAGGATCAACGGCAGGCCCGTCGGGACGCTTACCTGGAAAACCGGGCACAAATCAAACGCAAGTTGAGCGGATAGCGGGCGAAACCACTCAGCCGGCAGGTCCACATCGTCATTTGCGGCGCTGAAATCCTCGATGTAGGACAAATACGTCATGCGCAACACATCTGTTGCGTCATCTGGCGCGCAGTCGGTGTAAATCTTGGCGTTTGTTCGTGCGGCCTCGAAATACAGGCCAGCCACGCTTCCATTTGTTGACTTGTCCGGGATAGCCTCGTACTCCTGCACCGACAATTGCGGATCGACGGGCGTGTCGTTTCCGCTTGTGTCCCTGCGCACACAGGTCACAATCTCAAACGGGCGGCGCAGCTTGGTTGTGTAGGCGTAAACCTTGTTACCCGATGCCGCCGCCGATGGCAGGGCTGTCGTCAGCGTCACCACGGCACCCGCAGGCGCTCCGTTGATGGTCGTCCAGTGGAAAGCCCCCGTGTCCAGCAGTACGCCCATGTACATCGCCGTGGAAAGGGACGCTGCACTGGAAACTGTGACGGACCCGGCCAGTGCGGCACCATTTGCCGCCAGCGATATATCTACATAGCTCTCAGTCGCGTTGTCGCCAGATGGTCCGAGGCTGTAGACCGTCTGGTCTTTTTGCAGAAAAACGTATCCTTTGCGACGTGTCCACAGCTTCAAGCCAGGCGCGAAATCAATGTTTGCAGTCCATTGCTTGATGATCATGTTCAGTTTGCGCCGGCACGTCACGACATCCTCAGCACGAAGTGCATCCAACGGGTCTTTGCAGCCGATGGTTTCCATGGCGTCCGTCATGATGTCCAACTCGTTGACGGAGTACGTCACTGTGCCGCTTGTAGCCATTACGCCTCCATCAGTTCTTTGTATGCGTCCCAAACCATGTCTAGGCTGATATCAGCCTGACACTGGGCAACGCCGGTTTTTTGGTCTTTGTTGCAGTGCTCAAACCCGTAATGCATCTGGTGGCACGGGAAGCAATGCGTCTGGGGCTCCATCGCCCTTGTATTCACCCAGTACTTCGTCAGGTTGTCGGGGCTTGAATGCGAGAGGAAGATGATCTTTGGCATTGGCATGTGCCCTGCCGCGTTCAGCACGCCGGTTTCAGGGCCGACCACAATGTCGGCCACGTCAAGCAGGGCCAGCGTTTCACGAATCGTGTACTTGCCAGCCTTGCGGATTACCCTGGGTTCGCTCTCCCAGCCCATTTCAAGCATCTGGCTCATGTCGTCGCCCACCGTGACGATGCGCATTTCTTCGTTCCTAAGCAGCAACCTAGCGAAGAAACCGTCCATGTGGGGCCACACCTTGTGAACGGAAGAACCTGACAAAGCGAACAGGACGACCTTTTCACCACCCCATGACTTGCGCTCTTTGCGCGCCCACGCCTTCTCTTCGTCAGTCGCGTAAAACTTGGGCTGTGGCGGCATCGGAACACCGGCCAGGTCGTGCGCAAACTCGAAATAGTTGCCGTTCAGATACTTTCGGCGCAGGTTGATCGGCCACTTGTGGTTCGACCGGCCCGGAAGGGCGAGCCATGTGCCCTCCACGCTTTCAGACAGATTGATGAACTTGTCAAATTTCTTGGCCTCGTGCTCCCAAAACACGGAAAGTTGCTCGTTTGGAACCTGGTCGGTGTCTTGCAGAATCACCGCATCAATGTGCGGGTCGTGCTTCACAACATCCCAGCCTCTTGGGGTTGCATACAACGTTATGTGGTAGCCCTGCGCCTTTAGTCCAGGAAGAATGCTGGACGCCTGAATCAGGTCGCCAAATGCTCCATAGCGCACGATGGCGGCGGTTTTCTTTGGCTTTTCAGCCTTATGGCTGTAGAGGTGCTTGCCATCGGTACGCTTCTTGTAGACCTGAAAAAAGCTGTACTCGCTGCCTTCATTGCGGTCTTCATTGCGCGCCAAGTCCCAGCCACCAATCGACAGCATCGCGTCAACAATGTCCTGAGGCGTGAAGTCGTGCTTATGGTCGGGGTTGGCGCCCTTCTTTCCCACATTCGGGTAAAAATCCTTGTGGGGCAGGTATAGAACCATGTACCCGTTCGGCTTGATGAGCCTCCACCACTCTTTAAGCGCCGATTTGTAGTCCTCGATGTGCTCTAGCAAATGGGAGCTAAAAACAAAATCAAACGCCGCGCTGCCAAACATTGGAAGACGCTCGCAGGTATCGACCACCACATCGGGCTTCATCGAAATGTCAAATAGCTGCGTGTCTTTGTAATTGTCTACGCCGATGAAATGCGGGAAACCCTTGCTGGGTCCGCAACCTAGATCCAGTCCGCGTCCGCGCGTGTAGGGGACCAGCTCCCAAACAATTTTCCCGGACTCGTTGCATTCGGGGGTATCAGGCCGCCAAACCATGTATGGTTTCTCCTTAGATATAGGTTGATGGATAGGTAAACGGCGTCGCCTCAGCACACAATTTCTCCATGCTGCCGACTAACTCCATTCCTCTGTCGCACACGTCGCAGTAGTCATCCAGCGTTTTGCGGAACTTCTGCGCAGTGGGCCGGATGTCACCCTCAAACATCCCGGCCAGGAATTCAATCTCCGCCCACTTTGCATCACTCAACTTGGTTGATGTGTTGATGGTCTCCGTCCAAAATGCGTGCATGCACTTCGCAACAAAACTTCCACTCAGGTATCGGAAAAACTCAGGCGGCAACGTGGCCGGAAGGATTCCATCGGACTGCAACAGCTTTAGCCCCGCTGAAACTGCCGCATACTTCATGACCGTCCCGTTAGCGTTCCAGCGTTCTATGGTGTCCGGCGTCTGTTCTTCGTCTTGCAGCCCGACAATCGGCGCATCAACCAGCACCGCTTTGCGGGCATGGAAACCCTCTAGGGCGGCAAGCGACTGGGGGAAGGCGCTTAATCCATAAACGCCAAGCCGAGGCCCCGCCATAACGGCGCGCATCGGTTCGGTGCGAAAAATGTTTCCAGACATGAACCCCGTCATGTCGATCCAGCCGATGGACTTGCATAGCTCCAGCAATGTCCCCGGATAGATGCTCTTTTCAGCTCCTGCTCTTGTGCTTTCGGTGACGTGAATAAATTCCACGTCCGTGTGCAACAGTGGAAACAACGAATCAAAATCAAGCAGCCGATCGTCATCGCCAAACGTCCATGTCCAGGGCTGTGTCGCCATGCTTATGGCGTTGGCGTAGGACTGCTCGAAAGGTAAATTTGTGGCACCAGTCGAAACCCGAACCGGGTATTTCATGGATGCCTCTTGCAAGACCTCAATCGTGTGGTCCGTCGATCCGTTGTTGAATACGCAAATGTCCACCGGATAGCCCTTGGTGGCTTCTCCGATGGACTCCAAGCAGAGCCGTAGCTTTTCAGCGCGGTTCCACGTTGGAATGCAGAACGACAGCATCAGTCGGTGACAGTTGCACCGGGAGTGATGAGGCATTCATATGTGACGGCGGCAACGCCGACCACATCAGCGCCATTAAGGCAGGACAAAACGTCACCTTGAGCCAGGGCGGTATTGCCCAAGGTCAGGTTGGTAGTCACGCCAATGGCAGAAGTCCCCAAAACCACGGACGCGAGCGAAGTGGTTGTGGTGGCAGTCACCTTGTTGATCGTGATTGAGTTGTTGCCAGTACCCGTACCCGCGACGGCCACCGTCACCTGTGCCGATTTGGCAAGAAGTGCGGTGAAGGCGGCGAATCGGTTGGACTGCAGCGCATTACCGGCGATGGTTTGAGTACCCCCAGTAATGCGCGCCTGATACGCCGGATGGTCGTATGCGTAACTTTCAGTAGCCATGATTTTTCCTTTGAAGAATTGAAGAAAGCCCCGAAGGGCTTTCGTCTTTGGTTAGGCCGCGCTGTCCCACTTGATGACGCGGGCCTGGTCTTGCGCGGTATGCACCAAACCAAAGCCGTTCAAGCTGTACCACGCCACGCCTTTGGAGCGTCCGTAGTCAGTCGGGACCTTGGCTCGCACTTCCTCGGGCACCGCAATGCCCTCGGCCACCGTGTCTTCACCGAAGAAGAAAATCCAGTCCGACGCCGCGTTATCCCAGGCGTCCGCTGTGTTGGTGAACGTGTTGTAAGTCGTTGAGTTCGCAGCACCTCCTTTGACGATGTTGGTTTGCTCGACGTAGCGGCAGCCTTCGTACCGGCCCACTTCACCATTCATGATCATGGTCAGGCCGCGATCCGTGTACTGGTGAAGGCTTTCCAGGTTGTTCTTGAAGGTGCGATAGGTCGAAGGCCATGCCAGGGCGAAATAGTCATCGCCGGTATAAGCCGGGATGTTTCGCTCTTTCATCGTGTCGATGATCGACTTGGCGTGGTCCTTGTTGAAGGCCACGTTGTTCGTCAGCGTTGCGGTGCCGTTCGTGGTCAGCGTCACGGCTGTGGTGCTGGTGCCGCCCGTGGGAACCACACGCAGAGGGGTGCGGTTGAACTGCTGGTGTGCAGCGCAATCCATCACTTTCGTGGTGTCGTTCTTCAGGACTTTCATCACGGTGTCTTTCACCGAGAATTTGCCCAGGTCTTCCAGCTTGCCGCTGTAGGGGATGCTGTTTCCGTATTCCGTGATCGTCAGGGTGCCCTGAGTGATCGTGAAATTGGATTCAGGCATTGTGTTGGTTTCGGTCAACGCATTGCCCTGTGTAGCGATGTTGGAAACAACGTCCCATGTGAAGGTGTCACCCTTCTTTTTGCCTTGTTGAGAGGCGTCTTTCACGTCAGCGAACTGACGGAATTTGGTCGTCGTTTGTACGGATTGGCGAAGCTCATCAGACAGGTTCAACGAATAGAAGTACCCGCCCAGAGTGTTCACCGCCCAAAGTTGTGAGGACATGAAGTCTTCCTTTCTAGCGATTGGTTTGAACTGGCCGGCCTTGGCGGGATGTGCGCATCTTTTCGATTTGCTCAGCCATGGTCAGCACTTTTTGGGGTTGTGGCGTTGGTTGCCGGGTTCCTGACCCAACCACCGTCACCGTGCCGCGTTTGCGCTCTGTCTTGTCATCGGGAATCGCGGGCGTAGTTCCTCGCGATTTGCCAAGCCATGTCATGACCTTTTCTCCGTGCGCTTTGTAGGCATTCCAAGGGTCGCCCAATGGGAGCCCCTCAGCCGCCGCCTGCGCCAGACGGTCATTTTCAAGTTGCACCACAAGCTGATATGCCAGTGGATCGTCGGCAATTTCCTTAAACTCGACCACGAAGCGGTCTGCAGCCTTTACAGCGTTTTCTTTCCAGAGTTCCTGTTTGACAAGCGTCCGCAAATCCGGGGTGGCATGTGCGCTGTTTCCGTTTCCATTCGATGCGTCCGAAGATGGCACCTGTTCCTCATTGCCAACGTCCGGGGATGGTTGGCCTTGTTGCAACAGACTCCGCTCATAGGCCCTTGCCCGATTGAGTGTTTCTGTCGCGTCCTGTAAACGCCGATCTGCCGCACTCTCTTTCTGGAGGGTGCGCCTTCCAGCGTCGATCAGTTGGTCGCGCTTGACTTTTACCTCTTGCCCATCAACAACGATGGCAATCAGGTCGTCTTCAGGCGCTGGTTTTGGTTGTTCTGCAGCGGCCTCGGCAGGCGCGTCGTCTTGCGCGTCATCTGCCTCTACCGTTTCCCGCTTTCTTTCCAGCGGACTGGTCTGGCCGGTTTCTTCGTCAAACGCCACCAAGTCCTCGCTATAGGCTGCGTCCACGTTTTTGGCAATTTGGTTCATTGCGGACGTTCTCGCGCTGTATGCTGGCTTGAAGTCATCCGCGCCCGTTTGGGTAGCGTCTTTGTCTGACATGAATATCCTTTAGTCGTGGTTTTCAGATAGGACGGCTTCTGCCGCATTGCCGTTGTTCACAAGCTCCACCAACCAAGACTTGAAGGACTTGGCGCGGTAGATTTGGTTTTGAAGCTCCTGAATGCGTCGCCTGCGCCACGGAGACACGCGGCTCAGCAGCTCCTGCGCTTCGTCAATTTCCTGCTCGCACCGGCCCAGCACATAGCGGCCAATGTCGGAGCCCATGAATTCCTCGGCATCCCTGCCCAGCACGGCCTCAGCCATCAAAAGATCACGCATCAGCCAGCCTCAGGCGTAAAAAAACCCGCTGGCTGCGGGTTCTGTTCTGGTTGCATCATTTGATCGGGCGGCATCATTTCCGGTCCCATCGCGTCCTCATAGATCAACGGGCCGGGATCGGGCGTGGCAAGTGCGGATTGAAGGGTCTGCATCACCAGCGCATTAATGGCCTCTGGCGTCAAAGCAGTTCCCATCGCCTGCAGCCGTTTGGTTTCTTCGCCGTAGGCTTTGACCATCAGGTCGCGCAAGTCAACCTCTTTGCTGTCTTCAAGCTGGGCAATCTTGCGGTCGCGGCCTTCGATCTCTTTCGCCATACCTTGCATGGCCTGCTGCATTTGCTCCAGCTCCATCTTGGCGCGGCTGTCTTGTTCGCCGCCTTGTTGGCCGTCTTTGAAGAAGCGCACGCCGTTTTTGTAGCCAGCAAGGCCAAACAACTCTTTGCGCACCTGTTCGGGCTCCACATCGGGCATCGTCTGCATGATGTCCGCGTAGGTCTTCATTGCCATCACAAACTTTTGCAGCTTTGTCTGCGGGTCAGTAGCACCCATGCCCACGTTCACACGGACGGTAAGCTCGTTGTTGAGCAATTCGTCCGTTACTTGGTTGATGCCGTACTTCTGCGCAAGCTGGGCCTTTTCACCAGCCAGGCCAAGTAGGGTCAGGTCCGTTTCGTAGGCTTGCTCCAGCTTGACCACTTGACGAAGTACCGGCTCCACCCATGTTTCAACGAGTGTGCGGATCAGGTACTCGGTCAACTGGTTTGCACCACCTGACAGCAGGTTCATTCCGCCCACGGTTTCATTCAGCTTGCGGTTTGTCATTACAGACGATGACGAAAAGTTACCCGTCAGTTCGTCATAGTCAACGTTCAAGCGGTCCTGCTCTTGGTAGGAGCTGCCCGTCACATCATTCATTTCCTGAACAACCACATCAGCCAGGTCATCCATCATCGTGACGCCGCCCGCCACGTTGCGGGTCAGTGATCCGATATCAACGTTTTTGCCACGCTTGACGAAAAAGCGTTTATTCAGCACCAGAGACACGTTATCCCTGCGCTGGTTTACCGTGTCGTTTGTCTCGCGCTGCAACTGCGCGCCCATGTGGACAAGCGAATCAGGAACTGCCTTGTTTGCCTCCAGAACACATGTACCAATGACAAAGGGACGCTCAGCCGTGAAGTAGACCTGTTCAAGCGGCGTCGGGTCGGTCAGCATCTTTTCAGTGCCAAGCGTCCAGTACACCATTTCCTCAGAGCCAAAACGCACGAAGTTTTCGTGACACCAGACGATATCGAACTCAGTCAGGGTTGACTGCTTGTCGGCCAATGGATCTTCACGCTTGTTCTCGCGGGCTTGGCGCAAGCTGTCGTAATCAGTCATCGCCGTCATGATTTCGGCTTCGCTGTAGCTTTTCCACTTCGGCTGGCCTGTCTTGGAATCATCGGCTTCCATCATGTCCCGCACGTCCGTGACGTACATCGGCACCATGCGGATAAAGTAAGGCGATGTGCCAACTACGTCCAGCCAGTCCGCGCCGGGGTCAAAACGGAAGTTCTCAGGGGGCAACAGGCTGATGCAGGGCTCATCCTTGATTACCTTGGGGCGCTGCTCGCGGATCATCACCGGGCCAGTCTCACCCATCACGGGTTGCCCCATGTCATCCAAGTATGGCGTATCGACCGCCTCGGTCTTTTCCTTGTAGTGCCAATACTGATAGCTGCACACAATACCGACGACTTGCGATGTTTGGATCGCGCCGATCATGATGCGGAACCAGGGGATGGTCTTTTGCAGGCGGTAGTTCATCAGCGCCTGCATCAGCTCAGCCGCTGCTACCTGCTGTTGATCGGCCTCATTCTCTGGCTCGATGCTCACCACATCGGGGTTTGAAAAGAACGCCGCAGCTACAGCCGCCTCGTTCTTGCGCACCAGCGAGCGGGTTTTAGGCCGGAACAGGCGTGAGCGGTGCTTGTAGGCATCGCTGTTGTACTTTGAGCCTGCCGGGTGGCGGCTCTGGAACATGGCAATGTTGTCCTCCCACGACTTGCGCCAGTTGGCGTCCATGTAGGAGGTGGAGCTAGTGAATGCGTCCTTGGCAATGCCCAGCCAGTCACGATCAGGCGTGTCTTCACCCGACTCGCCATCATTCATCGGGATAGCTGGTTCTTCCATCATTTGCCGCGTCTTTGTAGGTACTTCTGATCGATGCCTTCAACCGTAGTAACGGCTTGGGACCCTTCGCCGCGCTTGATGCGGGCACGCTCCAGAAACTCACCAGCAGCGCGCAGCACCTTGCGGGTGCGGTCGTTCGCATCGCCCTTGATGTCGTTGTAATGGATGCACATGCCCCAATCCGGGGATATATCCATGTCTTTGACGTGAACAATTCCACCCCGGATCACGACAAACCACGAATGCCCGGGGTACTGGCGGCACAGGTCACGCACCATACCCATTGCCATCGGGTCGTCAAGGTCGTTTTCAACATCGATGCCGACCATTGGTGTCATGCGTATGGCCCGCCGTTCTTGGGTGTTTCAAACTTGCGCCCGTTGCTGAACTCATAACCCGGCTCAGGTTTGGCCCAGTCCTTGCCCCAGCGTTTCAGCACAAGCTCTTTCCAGCTCAATTGCCGCGTTCTGACAAGCTGCTCGTTTTGGTTCGGTGTGGTCATGTCAATCCTCGTATGTGGCTGGCTCTAGGTCTGCCTGTGAATATTCGACAAGTTGCGGGAAGATCAGCGGGTAATCAGGATCAGCCATCCGCGCCAGTGCGTCCAGCATGTCGTCATGCACCGGCACCGGGAAGGACTTGTACTCCTGCTCGATGAAGTCATGAACAAGGTCTGTCGTCTTGCCGTCTGACCCGGTGTAGTGCAGCGAGCGAGGCAGATAGATACGCCCCTGCTCAAAGTACGGCACCAATCGCTTGATGCGCTCTATCTTTGAAATCTGCCCACCAACCTCGGTTATGTCGAAGCGGTAATTGGTTGCGGCCTGAATCGTGTTGATGTGCTCAATATCAGCCATCAGACCGTATTTCTCATACCGCACACCATGCTCTCGCATTGGCTTGTACTTCTTGTGCCAGTTCATCACCAGCGCGGCGCGTTGCGTCAGGTTCATCCTGTCGCGCACCATGTCCAGGATGTACACGTTTTCGTCAGGCCCCAGCCCAACCACCCAGCCCGCCGTGTAGTCGTTGCGCTTGCCCTTTGATCCTGCTGGATCGAACACCAGAATGATGTTCATCCCGTCGCGCTTGATCCCATCGTGGTACTTGAGCCAGTCCGGCTTGAAGCCTTGGGATTCGTCGGCGCTAGGGTTTTGCAGCATTTGGCATGAAAAGATGTAAGGCCCCATGTCCCGGCGCTTTTCGGCCACCCATTCTTTTGACCGCAGTACCGGCTCACCGTCTGCCGTGCCGTCTTTGGTCAATAGGTGAATCCGCGGGTTGGCCGTGCCCCGGTCGATCACCGTCTTGTAGGCATCGTTCTGGTGGTATCTGGTGCCAATAAACCGCCTGCGCCCGCCCTCAGCACCCAGCGCAAAGGACAGGGCCAGCATGTCGCTGGTCTTTTGCATCATGTCCGGGCTGGTCACACTCTCGGGAACCACAATATCGTCGTACACCAGCAGGAAGAAGTGCTTACCAATCGGCTGGCCGTCAACCACACCCCAAGCCTCTACCGTTGCCTCGGCTGGGTTGCTCTTGCGCTTGACAACAATCCCCTCGTCCTCTGACCACTTGGGCGACTGCTTATCTGGCTTGTCAAAAAGCACATCCGGAAACCACTCTTTAAGCAGTGGGTTCTGCTCAAACTCAAATTTGATCTGGCGCAGGAATCGCTTTGCAATGCCCCTGGTGTGGCTGAATATGCCTACCGTTACCTCGCGCCCGCCCCACTCAGGCAGCGGGTCGTCGCCGTGGCTTGCCAGAATGTCCTGAATCGTCTTGGCATAGGTGATGATGGCTGACTTGTAATGCTCCCGGCTCCACAGGTCCAGATAGCCGTCCGGCCCTGCCTGCACCTCCTGGCAGCGGTCAAACAGCCATTGCTTCTCAATATCCTTGCGGCCCAGCCCATGCCGCAACAAAAAGTAAAGGTCAGTCCGGCACAGGTGCCTCAAGGCTGCTATCTGCTGGTCCTCTGGACAGGCTTGCCAGAAGTCCGAGAGTCGCGCCTGATACTGTGTGAGTGTGTTCAATTGGCTTTCCATCCGGGCCGCTGTGCTCCAAGGCGGTCTTGTCGCCGTACTTTTTTGGGGCCAACTTGGACAGCAGCCACTTGCGGTTGTCAGACTTGAGCCTCAGGCCGGCCACCTCTACCGCGCTTTCAGCAATTGCCGCCTGGTCGCCTATTTCCTCCAGCGCCTCAGCTTGGGCATCTAACATACGCGCGCGCGCATGTGCGTATTGATCAGCCAGCTCTGCGTCAGCATCAACCCAACTCAGAAACGTGCTGATAGCCACACCGGCACCCTCGCAGCACTTGCGCAGGCTGTTGCCGTCCTTCATGCCGTCGAGGATTAGTGGTATCTGGTCTTTGCTCATGGATTGCCGCCGATTGGGTGGGCGTGTGTAAAAAAGCCCCCGGCCGATGGTCAGCGCGGGGGCTAAGGCTGGCGATGTGCCAGGCCAAGGAGAAACAGCGGGGCACAACGCGTAATCGAGTGCTGCAACCTGTACTCAGCGAGCGGCGGTGCATGGATTGACGGTGTGGCGTATGCCCGCATGGGGTTGCGCTTGTGGGCGCGGAATTGGAGCCGGTTACGCGATCCGGCGGTATTACACCCGCAATTCGTGCCAAGCTATTACGCTCTGAGCCTATAGTGCATCTTTAGTCAGGCGCGGTTATCGAAGCATCCGGCAGGCTTCCCGCTTATCCCTAATTGGCCGGTGTCCACCGTGTATCCGCTCCTGGCCGTGGACTGCTGCCATTGGAACGGAAAGCAAAAAGCCCCGGCGCGTTGCTGCGACGAGGCTTATAAATCTTTCGGAAACGCTAGCGCCTCCAGTTGCCTAATATACGTTGTTTTTCAGCACTGTCAAGCATTAACTGCCGCCGTTCGTCGGATTGTTGGATTTTTGCACACTTTTTATGCGCCGGTCAAGCAGATTAGCCTCGTCCGTATGGCTGACAGGCTCAGCCCATCGCCCGCACTTGCTGCACTGCCAATTGACCCGTCCCGATGGGTCGCGCTCAATCCGCCCTCCTCCGTGGGTCCAACTACACCACTCAGCCGCGATGCCTCTGGAAATCTGGCGTAGCGCCTCACCATAGTCAACACCCATTTGCGAAGCTGCTGCCTCAATGTGCTTTTCATTCATATTGCATCCAATCAAACAATTCCTGCGCCAAAAAGCCGCTTAGTCAGCGCATTCATGGCCTCCAGCATCAAAACGGCGCGTTCTTCCGGGTCTTGCGGTAGGCGCGGGCTACTCCAGACGCTTGCCCCGGTCGCCAGGTTGCGCGCCTTGATCTGTATTGCCGTGCGGTGAACCGGGTCCAGCTCCATGACATGAAAGTCAATCGCCTTCATCTGCGAGTTGTGCAGCGAGCCATCCACAACGTCATTGGCGCTATCCCACTGCCGGGAGCTGCGAACGTCTGTAAACATGGCGCAGGAGCCGTGCGCGGCCACTCCTGACCACCCGGAGGCCCATTTGTGCCAAGACGCCAAAAGATCCGCGATAAGGTAGTCAGATTCGTTGCGCATCATGTTTCCGCCTTTTTGGTTGTTTAAACAGCTCTGCCTGGTCGGCTGTAGGCCGGTATTCCAGCTTTTCGGCTAATCATCGAAATGGCGTTTTTGGTTACGCCAAACTCCAGAGCCAGCACATAGCGCTTCTCGCCCGCCTTGATGCGGTCAATGATTTGCTCGTTGCGCACTGCCATTTCTCGCCGGGCTTCTGTTTTTTGGTTCATTTGGCCTCAGGCGCCTCGTTGCTCAGTGCAAACTTGGCGCGGATGGCGGCGGCGATTCTGGCCGGTGCGTCATCCGGTCCTGCGGTCGGGTATTGCTGGTCGGCCCACCAGACATAATCAGCAGCCAACTTAGCCGCGTCCTCGACCACCAGGGCGGCGAATTTGGCGAGCCGGTGTTCGTCGGCAATGACCGTGCCCCAGTTCTGGCAGATCGTGAACCCCGCCTCTTTCGCCAGTCGTTCGATTTCGGGGGTCATTTGGTGTCCTTTCCGTGAATCCATTTAAGCGGGCTGTAGGCCGTTCCACCGATAAACAGCGCCAACAGAAACCACCAGCCGCTGCGGTCAAGAACAAAAACCGCGTACCCGGTCCCGCCAAAAATCAGCGACTCCCAAAAAATGATGTAAATCAGATACGTCAGTTCTTTCATTCACTTCTCCCAAGTTAATAACAGGCGTAGTGCCGGGGGTTACCTGTTTTTCCTTTTGGATTGAGCGGCGATCTTTGCTTTACGCTTCTTCTTCGCCCAATCCGCAAGCCTGCCGCCTGATTTCAGGCTGACATAGGCTTCTGATTTGCCGTTTAGCTTTAGGGCTGCAGCCCTGTTCAATTCTTCTGGCAGAGCTAGATAGCCAGCCTGAAGCAGCTGACTATCGGCGGACGCCACCAAATGCCCTGTATGCGGATTCATAGTCAAACCCTCCACGTCATGGCTTTGACAGCCCACATTTGCGCGGTCTGCGCTTCAGTGATGGCAACCGACGCCATGCGCTTGACTTCCGGGTTGTCGGTATTCATGCGAAGGTGGTTCATCTCATCGATCACGGCGGCGTAGCCTTTTTTGCAATTGGTCACCGCGTCGTCGCCGCTCGGGTTAAAGCTCAGTCCAACCGCTTTTTCTCCGAATGTTTGCTCTTGTGTCATGTTTACCTTTCAGTTTGTTTGCGCCCAAAAACCGGGGCCGCGACGGTATCGTTAAAAACTCAGCGCTTGCTGACCCTTCTTCTCAATCTCGTTGACCCATGCGTCCCATTCGGCACGGGTGTATTCCTTGATGGCGTCCATCGGCCCATACCAGTGATGGCCGCATTTCAGGCACATCCTGTTTGCGGTTTGCACCTTTTCACCAAACGGGCCTCCGCCGTGATCCATAGTCACCATTGACGGGTGTTCGCAAGTCATTGCGGCAACCCGCCGCAAGCGGTGTAAAACTCTTTCTGCAAGCCTGCAATCAGCGCGTCAGTCGTCGGCTGCATCCCGACAACCTCAGACACTGCGCCGATGATCCCGACGCGCTGCAAGGCCTCAAGCTCCACGTCTTCCAGCATCAGGCGCACGGAATGGGTGAAGCCGTCGCTTCCGGTGGCTTCGTAGGAGTAGGCTTTCATCACGGGTTCGCCCTCAAATAAGCCATGTAGGGCTGGCGGATGTTTTCTTGGAAGCACTTAGCCGCCGCCTCGTTGTAGTCAAGCTCGACACGGCTACTAATTAAGCAAACTTGCCTGATCCACTCAGCCGCCTGCATGTCGTTGTCGATTTCAGGTCCGCCAACGGCGTCAATCCACCGCCAGAACTTAAGCTCGTTGCACCAAATTCCCGCCAGGCGCGCCAGTTGACCGCCCTTGGGTTTTTCCGATATCGTTTTTCCGATATCGCTCTGCACGGGCTGTTCATCGTCGCCAATCTCCACCAGTGCGGCCATAAACCGATGGCCTGCCGTGTTGCCCTTGCGGACGGTCAAGGCGCGGAATGCCTCCAGATCGTCCGGCGATGACAACCAAAACGTGACCTTGCAACCGCTGGTGTGCGATTCGGACCAGCCCGCAAGCTGCATTTCTCCGGCGAAAGTTGGCGTCATGATTCAGACCTTTTCAATTCCTCGTTGTGCCACTCGATCAGGAATGTCTTGCGCATCAGGCGACCAGTCTGTCCAGCTACCCAGATTCGCCAGCGATACCACTTCAAGATGTGGGAGTTGTGGAGGTTCATTCCGTCCTCGCCTTCAGTTCCCGCACCTTGGCGGCATAGGTTGCTTTGATTTCAATCAGTTGCTCGGTCGTGTAGTGCTTGGCCTCGTGCGGGCCTTTCAGCCATTCGACCAACTCAGCGCCCTCCTGCTCGATCAGGTTGGCCTCAAACGATGCGTTGACCGTGTAGCCTTTGCGGGCGTACTTGCCAGACCCGGCGTTACAGGATTTGCATTGGAGCCAGATGTTCAGCGGCTCAAGGGCCAATTCAGGGCGAGCGCCTTTGCTCAGGAAGTGGCCGCCATCCCACAAACCGCCCGGGCGCCATCCGTCCGTGCCCGCGACCTCTTCCTGTGACCGCTTGCAGCTCATGCAGCCCCGGCCCTTGGACAGCTCTTCCAGGCGGCGGAATTGCTGGATGGCTTTCTTTGCCTCTGCTAGCCACTCGCCGCGAGTCTTGAGCTTTTGCAGCTTCGCCCGCGTCTCGCGCTTTTCTTTGGCCAGCTCGCGCTTTTCAACCTTTGCGCGGTCGCTGATTGCCAGCGATAAGGCACAGCCCCAGTCGCACACCTTTTGCATAGGCTTGCATGGCGTAAATGCGCTCTCACACACCTTGCAAACCTTTTGTTTTGGTGCCTTAGTGCGGATCACAGCAACCCCCGCTGAACAGGCAAGCACTCGCGCCGCGCACGGCCTGCAGCATCTAGCAGCCAGAATGACCAGCCGCGATGCTTCGTCGCCCGTGACTGCATCAGGTACACGCGGGCGGCGTGTAGGGATTGCTGGCGGTCGGTGAACTTCACAGCAGCGCCTCCTGCTCTTGCTTCGGGCGCTCTGGCGCAAATAGCTGGCCCTGCGCGTGGGCTTGCTCTATGCGCTTGACTGCTTTGGCGAAGTTGCCGGGGTCGCGCTCAATACCCCAATATGGGAGGCCGAGGGCCACGGCGGCGCAGCCTGCAGGCGCTGAGCCCATCCATGGCTCCCCAACGCTCTGAGGCTTGCCGGCTTGTTCAATGCACCAGGCCATAAGGGCTATCGGCTTTTGTGTGGGGTGAACTCGGGGCGTGTCGCGCTCAGAGTCGCGCAGCATGCCGTTCCACATGTGCCGAAAGATACGGACCGCGCCGGGGAGGTTTGACCAAGCCAGCTCGCAGTCGGCAAAGTCGCCACTGTTCAATTTGTCCCAGCAGAGCCACTTAGAGGCGGGTGGCATGCCGATATGGTTGCCGCCCCAGATAATGCAATTCTTGCCTGCCGCGATGGTCGCAGCGACTTCTTCAGCGGTAGGCGGGTTTTTATCCCAATCAAAATCGCCGTAGTCCGTCGATGGAACGAATGTGCCTTTGCGGTTTTTGGCGCAAACAGGGACGTTATGGGCGCGATTGGTGTTGCGCTTCTTGGACTCGCCAATTCCATAGGGAGGATCGGCAATAACCAGATCGACAACGGGCAGAAATGGCAACACCTGCAGGACTTCCCCCTGATAAAGCGTCGCATCGCCGATAACTACCTTTTGGACGTAGCTCATGCGGCAGCTTTCAAAAAATCCTTGCAATCCCGCTCGTACCCTCTAATTTCGCACCACTCAGCAAGAGATTTAGTCTGTCCATCGAGCGTGGCCCATACCGTGTTGCGGCGGTTGCGCAGCTGCTCTTTATGAGTCGCCCACCTACAGTTTTCAGGCGAATATCCTTTTTCGTTATCGATCCGCTCCAAAGTGTGGCGAGCTGGCGCCTCCCCCATGTCGGCCAAAAAAGCCGCTGCTTCGTGCCACCTTTCACACACTCCAATGCCTCGCCCTCCATAACTCGCATATTGAGGATGATGAGGGCGCTCGCAGCGTTGGATCATGTTCCTCCATGCGACAAATTCCTTGGTATTTGTTTTTCCGTGGATGACCATATTTTTTTTAAAAACATCGACGCTCAAGCAGCCGCAAGACTTTTTATGGCCAGTCGTCAGATCACCCGTCATAGCCAGCGCGTCTTTGCCGCAAGAACACCGGCACACCCACCACCTCCCGGGCCGACCGGGTTGCTTGTATTCACTACGACCAACAACCGTTAGCCTTCCAAAAATCATCCCATCCAAATCAGGAGATTTCATTTAGTCGCCACCTTTGGTAGAAAATCAGCGCAATGGCGCACCATAAAAGTTGAAAAATACACGTAGTGCGGTTGCAGTGCGCAGCCGCTGAAGCCGTGTTTTGTCGTCATTGCAGAACTGGCTTGACGGTGCGTTGTCTGGTTTTTGCAGTTGTCGCACTTCATCAGTCCATCCCCCGCGTTGTCCGGCTGGTCTGGCGCTCAGGTATCGGTGCGCCCCAGTCGCCAATTTGCTGATACATCCCCTGAAAGTGCAGCGGCACCACGCCGGTCCCGCCGTTGCGATGGGCGACGATTTCGAGCTGTGAATAGCCTTTGAAGTTGTCCGTTTTTTGGCTAAGTGGGTGAGCGTGGTCGGTGAACAGCAGCGCTATCTGGTCGGCTGCGGCCTCGATTGCCCCGGAATCCCGTAGGTAGGTCATGGTCGGGTGGTGATAGCTTTCGTCCGCTTTCCGGCTCATTTGAGACAGCACGACAACGCCGATTTGCAGATCCATCGCCAAGGCTTTCAGGCCATTGGAGATCACATCAAGCTCGCGGTTTCGGTTGTCCTCCCCTGCCCCCTGCATGAGCTGCAGGAAGTCCACAAAGAGAACATCCAGCCCGTGCTGGCGCTTCACCTGCATGGCCTTGCGGCGAATGTCCAGCAGGCTCTGTGCGGATTGGTCGTCGTGGACCAGATTCAAGCGGCCCAGCTTTTCGGCGGCCTCGCTGACACGCTCCCACATACCCTGATCCGTCGCGTCGGCGCGCAGGATGCGTCCCAAGTCAACCGTACCCATTGCGGCTGTGTGCCGGTGCATGAGCTGCATCACGGGCATTTCCTGGCTGATGAACAAGACGGAGTAATCACGGGCCATGTTGCGAGCCAGCGCCAGCGCAAGGGCCGTCTTGCCGTGCTTGGGGCGGGCGCCAATGACCATCATTTCACCGCGCCGGATGCCGCCGTTAAGCAGGCGGTCCAACCCGTTCAGGCCGGTGGAAATGGCTGGGTTCTTACCTTCGCTCAGGTCGGTAAGCAGAGTCAAATAGTCGGCAAGGGATTGATTGATGTGCTGCGGGTCACGCTTGTTTTTGACGGTCGCCAGCTTGGCAAGGGCCATTTGCCCCTCGTCCAGCAGTTGCGCGGGGGTCTTTTCCTGTGGGTTGAAAGCCTTGGTCGCCAGCTCGTCGGATGCCGCGATCATCGAGCGCAGCAATGCCTTCTCCCGGACGATTTCCACGTACCGGTGCAAGTTGGCAGCGCTGGGAACGTATTGCGCCAAGGTGTTCAACTGCACCAGCAGGGTGCCATCGTCAACCTCTGAGCCGGTCATGGCTTCGCAAACCGTGATGACATCAAACGGCTGTCCAAGGCTGGCAAGACGCAGGATGGCGGCGTACACAGCGCGGTTAAACGAGGAATAGAACAACTCGGGCTCGATCCGGACTCGGTTGATGGCCTCGCTGTCCAACAGCAGAGCGGAAATGATGCTTGCCTCGGCCTCTACGCTGTGCGGCGGTACGCGCAGGATGGCGGTGAATTCGTCGCGTTTCATGCGTTTTCCTTGTTGGTGTAGTTGCCCTGCAGGACCTTCTCGAAGTTCTCAGCCTTAACCAGCCACCCCAAGTCACACGACCAAGCGCTGGAAACTCCGGTCAGGAAGTTGGACCCGCCGACGAAATTGAAGAACCGTTCGAACCAAGCCAGCCCTTCTTCGCGGGTTGTCGCCAAGCGCTGTCCGGCCTTTTCCCCGGTCTCGTGGCTTTCTGTCATCACCCAGCGCCACCGTGCGCGCAGTGCCGGCGCGTTCTTTCCCTTGCGCCAAAGGCTTTTGCGTGGCTGAGCCAGCATTGGCAGGCACTTGGAATACAGGTCGATCAGGTCCTCATGAGGGCAGTCGGGAAGCCCCGCTTCCGACGAAGATGTATTAAGTCTGGTGTCTGGTGTCTGGGGGGTGCTCTGTTCGTGCTCAATTCGTGGCACGTTCGTGTCACGCTTCGTGCACGCTTCGTGCTGTTGATGCGCTTCCTTCTCGGCACGGCGGCGGGCTTCTCGTGCTACGGCGATATCACGGTTCGTGGTTGAAATCTCGCCAGCCTTATGCAGCTCAGCCTCTATGCGGTTGTGCATCAGGCCGCTATCCACCACAGTGAAAAACGCCATCACTACCTTGACAGCATCACGCTCAGGCTTGGTGAATGCTCCAGCTATGCGACACAACGCTGCGTAGTCACTGGGAAGCGGCAGCTCTGTCGCGTAGTAGTGATGGATCAGCGCCAGGTACGCGCCCCGCTCCGTCATTGACAGGTGGCTGGTATCGCGCTGGAAATCGCCGATGTAATGCTTGTAAAAGTTCAAGCAGCAAGCCCCCGCTCTACTTCCATCGCACGCACCTGGAAGGGCTTACGCAGGGCTATGGCGGCTTCCATCTGTATCCGCAGGCGGTCGGCCTCGCCACGGTCTGAAAAGCAGCCTGAGCGCTCGTAGCGGTTGTATGCAGCCACCATCAGCAGACCAAGATCCGCGATGTTCTGTTCAAGCTCAGCGGGCTTCAAGCAACCTCCCCGCGAGCATCAATGGTGTCGCCCTTGGCAGTAGCAGGCTTTGACCGGGGAAGAGACTTGCGGGCTTCGACTACGAAGGATTCGTTGCCTTTGGCGTCGTCTATTGGGAAAACGCGGGTTTTTCTGACCAAAGTAAATTGGCTGTACTTACCCGCACCCTCAGCAAAAAACTTCTTGCCAAGGCTTTCAACGAAATAACAATCCCCTCTTGCAATCCACAAAACACCGTCTGGTCCGCGCCACCGTACACCCACTGGAACTTCGCCAATCACCTCAACAATCGTTCCATTCGCTTCGGTGTTTTCAACGCAGCCCAAAATAATTCCGCGCCTTGGCTTCATACCGTCCTCCGATCGATCTGCGCCTGAAACCCGGCGCCGGTGTATTGCTTGTGTTGGTCTGCGTCGGCGCGAGCTGACTGCATCCGATTGCCGGTGTACAGGCCGGTGGTCGTTGAGTTAACGAACGTCCGCGATGGCGTCAGCAGCGGGTTGCGGGCGGCACGTTCTGCTAAATACTCTTTAACGCTGCGCTCGCGCAGTTGCTGGCTGTTTAGGGCGTATCCCATTTGGTGCTCCTTGGGGTTTAGGCGATGCCGTGGGCGGCTTCGATGGCGCGGGCAAATGCTGCGTGTCTCGTCACGCCATAGTGCTTTTGATGCAGCTTCCAAATCTGCTCATCAGTGAGCGGCACCTGCGATGCGGCTGGCTGGGATAGGGCTGCGGCGTATTCCTTGGCGTAGGCGAACATTTGTTCGGTTGTCCACAAAGGCACGCTTTCGCCGTGGGTGGGGCTTCCAACGGGGATAGAGAACGCCTCGCGCACAATCTCACCCTCTTTGAATTCCTCAAGGTCGCACGGGTACATGTGTGCGGCGGCGTCGTAATGATTCAACGGTGGCATCTGTTCGTCCATGTGTATCTCCTTGGTTGGGGGGTTAGGCGGCTACTCGCAAATCACGAATCAAGCGCAACTCCACTTCGCGCTCATGCTCGACAACTGCCAGCCGCTCACGCAGAAGTCGGTTTTCTTTCTCAAGGTCTGATTCCATGCGGCGCAACACGCGGGGGTCATAGCCACGTTTGACAAGCCAGTAGTGCAGCCACGCCTCGGACCCGCAGGCGTCCATCAGGGCGTCCATTGGCTGCTCACCAAGCCGCGCCTGCCCGGTCTGCACCTTGGACAACACGGCAGCGTCAACGCCGATTTCGATGGCTACGGTCTTGTCTTGCAGGCCGCTGTTTTTCAGCATGTCAGCGATGACTTTGGCCTCGCTGGTCCATGCAGACCATTCGGTTTCTTTAATACTTTTGAGTGGGCGTTTGACGCGCAGATCAAGCGTTGTCATGAGGCTTGCCTATGGTTGAAGGTCGGTTGTTGGCGAAAATTTTTTGATGCAAAACTCAACTTGGCAGCAAGTCGCCGACGCCCTGCCCCTGCGCCTCAAACTGCCGCTTGAAATAACCCGCTTCAAACTCGATCAGTTCGGCGCTGGTCAGGCCGCTGCGAATGCTGGCTTCATAGATTTGTTCGCCACGGTCTGCAGCAGCAGAGCCGAGGGCGCGCAGTTGGGTGGTGGTGAGGGAGGGCATGGCTCATGCCTCCTGCTTGGCGGGTTTTTGTTGCTTTTTGAAAGCCGGGAAGTCGCGCAAGAAAAGCTCTGGATGGGCCAGCTTCACGGAAGAAGGAATGCCGCGCGTTGTCCAGTTGAAAACACGCTGGACCCCGCCGTCCGCGTACTTGAGCAGTTCGGCTACTTTTGCGGGGCCGCCAAGCTCCGCGATAAGGGCGGCGTCTTTTTGGATTTGAGTCATGGCGACCATGGTACACCGAATGTGTAGTTCAGGTCAACATTTAGTTTCCGACTTGGCGAAAAATATCCCAATGAGCCCTTGGGAAGTAATTGATGCCGAGCTAAAAAAGCGCCGCCTGAACTGGCAGTGGCTTGCCGACCGGCTAGAGATGACCATTCAGCGGGTGCAGAACTGGAAAAAAAGGGGCGTGCCCGCCAGCCACTACCGCGCCATCGCGGACGCGCTATCGCCGTTGACGGTTGACCAAATTGAAGGGGTTTCCCAGGGCGTCACCAGCATCGCAGGTGGACGCATGGCCGGGGAGTTGTCCGCAGCGCTAAGGGTGTTCTCCGTTGCAGCGGAGGCAGCGGGTCAAGACGCCAGGGACGACGTGCTGGTAATGCTGACGTTATTCCTTAAGAACCCAAAGGCAAACGCTGGCGCAATATCTCTGATTAGCAGTCGCCTACTGGGGGAGCCGCCAGCAGACTCAGGAGAGGGCAACCATCGACAGGCGTAGGCAAAAAGAACCCCTGCCAAATTTACACCTTTAGACTTAAAGCACAAGCGCCACAGCCCTAGACAGGGACAAAACCCAACAGAGCCACCCATTTGAGGTGGCTTTTTTGCGCCTGTACGAATCATCGTTTTCCCGTAGTGGCAAATTTAACTCAATTATTTGTTGACCCAACTACACATTGCGTGTACATTAACTTCACTCGCTTCAAAAAAGCACAAGACCTAGCGCAACCGATACGGCGCTAACCCCAACGATGGAGCAGGGAGGTCTAGAGGAAAAGCCCTCGACGCAGATTGAAGCGATGTTTGGCAACACCCTGTTGGAGAAATCTTGAAGCAAGAAGAAATTACGGTAGATCAGGCACAGGCGGCATTCATATGCGATGAGGCTACTGGCGCTCTGTTGTGGCGAGTCGATGGCCCGTATAAGCGCTTGGCTGGAAAACCAGCAGGAAAAACAGACAGGCAGGGCTATGTCCGCGTCATGTTCAACCGACGTGCGCATATGGCTCATCGAATCGTCTGGATGCTTGTCACCAAGCAGAAGCCATCGGCAGTCATTGACCACATAAACGGCGTCAAGAGCGATAACCGTATTGTGAATCTGCGAGAGGCCACTACGCAGGTCAATAACCAGAACCGCCGCACGCCGTCGAGAAATAACACCACAGGATTTTTGGGTGTTTCTCGCGCCACTAACTGCACTCATAAACCATTCGTGGCGCAAATCAAGCTGGACGGCAAAAAGCGCGTGCTTGGGTATTTTGCGACGGCTGAGCAGGCGCATTTCGCTTATGTCGCAGCAAAGCGCGAATTGCATTCCGGCAACACGATTTAACACAAGGAGCAGCAAATGCAAAAAGATCATTTGGTCGGCGGTGAATGTGGCGGGGTGCCTGTGCTAGCAACAGAAGCCGACCGCATCGAGTCCGACATGGCAATCCACCGCTACAAGCAAAGCGGCGGGCCAGCGCGAGACAACCAGGCGCGAGCTGAAAAGCTGGAATTGCAGTGGTCTGAGGCTGCGCGGCTTGGGGGGATGTTGTCATGAGCGCGCATACACCGGCCGCATGGGAGCCGTCCACTTGCAACGTCCCGATGTGGATGGGCGGTAGTCCTGCAGGGCAATGCAATGCGCCATCTTATGGGCATCAATTGCCTGAGCGCTATCTGGTGGAAGCGCTAGGCCGTCAACGACCGCCCTATTGCTTTGGGCATGCCTGTTCGGCTCATGGTGGGCCAAAGGTTGATGAATTCCGCATTTTTCAAGACGGTCTAACGAATCAAGGGCGTCCGATGTGGTGCGCCGTTCTTCCAGACTACATCAACTTGCAGGAAAGCCCTGCAGGCTTTGATGGCAATCCGCTTGTTGCCGTTGCCAATCTGCGCTCCGCAGTCTCCAAAGCCACCGGAACCGCGCCATGAACCGCACCCACTACCGCACCACAAGGCCGCTATGGGAGGACGTTGCGGGTTGGATTCTGGCCGCTGTTGTTGGCCTCCTATTCGCCTACTTTCTTTTGATTGGACTATCCCAATGATTACCGCATTCAAGCGCGTCATGCGCCGACTCACGCCGCTGGAAGTGGCAAGCCGCGAACTGGCAGAGGCCGAACTGCAAGCCCTGACAGCACAAACCGCTGTCGAGTACGCGAATTCGGTGGTTGCATACAACGCCCAGCGCATAAAGAGGTTGCGGGCATTTATCGGCAAGCAAACAACTGATGAGGTGACGACATGATCGTTTTTGAAAATCCAGGTGAGATTGATCTGCGCTCGATTTCCACGTTTGGCGTCAGTGTCAAGGCTGGCGATAACCCCATCGGCTTTTTTGGCACGGGCCTGAAATACGCTATCGCCGTTCTGCTGAGGACCGGCCATAAAGTCTCGATTACTTCCGGCATTGAGGTTGTCAGCTTCGGGATTTCCAGTGAATCCGTGCGCGGCCAGCCATTCGACTTTGTGACGATGCAAGCAGGCGACGGTCCGGCTACATCTATCGGCTTCACAACCGAGCTTGGAAAGCAGTGGGAATTGTGGATGGCCTACCGCGAAATCGCCTGCAACTGCAAAGACGAAGACGGCGAAGGTTTCTACACAACCACCAAGCCCGAACCGCTTGAGGGCGTGACGCGCGTGATTGTGGTGGGGGACGCCTTTGAAGGCGTGTTCGACCAGGGCCACCAATTCATTCTTGCCGACAAGCCATCACTGACCATCGGCACGGCAGAGGTCCGCAATCGGAAGGGCAATGCCTTCTTCTATCGCGGCGTGAAGGTGATGGACTTGCCGCGCCCCGGCCTCTACACCTACAACGTCAACGCTCAAATGACGCTGACAGAGGACCGCACCGTCAAAAGCTCATGGGAAATCGGCCAGCACATCGCCAAGATGGTTTTACAGGCAGAGGACGCCAGATTCATCCGCGAAGTCGTCACGGCTGATGATGCGTATTTTGAGGCGCAGCTTGACTTCCACGGATGGGGGTGCACTACCAGTGAAGCATTCCTCCGGACGGTCGGGGAGTGTATTTCCGACAAGCGCAGCAAGGTCAACGAAACGGCTATGAAAGTTTGGAAGGATGCCACCAAGCAAACCTGCGCACCGACTGAGATAGTGCTGTCGGCGGTCCAACAGCAGACTATGGAGCGCGCTTTGGACTTCACAAAGACCATTGGCTTTGCTGTCCGTGACGCCTATCCCATCCGGGTTGTTGAGAGCCTTGGGGACGGCACATTGGGGATGGCAGAGGACGGCACGATCTACATCGCAGAGCGGGTGTTCGACCTTGGCGGCGCAAAGATGCTAGCTGCAACCCTCATTGAAGAATATGTTCATCTTCGCCACGGGCTGCAAGATGCCACCCGCCAATTCCAGGACTTCTTGCTGACAAAGGTTGTCAGCCTTGGAGAAGAAATCGCGGGGGAGGCGCTATGAACTGCTGCAACCCCATGACCGGCAAGTGTGAGCAGGGCCACGGCTGCCCAGCCCGCGAAACACCGCACGACAAAGCCGCCCGCCACTTCTGGGAGCCGAACCAGGCGCTGCACATCGAAGCCTACACCGGCCCGAGCAGGCTGCACCGGGTGCTTGATTGGGTTGGCAACCAGTGGGACAAGCTCAACGAGCTGGGCAAGATTTGCGCCGTTGTTTGTGGCGTGGCGGTTTGTTTTGCAGCGGCTGTTGCTGCTGTGGAGGCGATGACATGAGCGCCGCGCATACACCGGGGCCGTGGTCGCAGGACAAATACGGCGGCGTAGTCACGCACTCAGGACGGATGTTGGTTGCCGAAGGCGTTGCGCTGGGTGGTCGATCCACAGAGGAAACGCGAGCCAACGCCCGCCTGATCGCCGCCGCGCCCGAGTTGCTGGAGGCGCTGAACAACATTCTTGTCGGCATGGAGGCATCGGGCGGATGGGAAGGCGATGACGAACTGTTTAACGCCGGGGTGGCAGCTTACAAGAAGGCCACAGGTGAGCCAGCATGAACGCCGTTCTACGCACAGAAGCCGCAAACGAAAGTTTCCGCCGCCTGGAAACCTTCCCGCTGGCCTGCCAGTTGCACGAGATTGTTTTCGAGATGGCGGTTGACCAAATCGCCACCCCGGAGCGCATGGGCGGCTGGATTGAATCGGCCAGCACTGAGCGCGAGCCGTCGAAGTATTTCGGGCCGATCAGCACGGAGGAAGTTGCCTCAATCCTGTTTGGCACAGCGGCGAATCAGGAGCAGCGAGAACAGGCGGCGATCCTGCTGCGCAATCGGTTTGTCGAGGAACACATTAAAGAGATTCGGCAAGTTGCCGCTAACCAAGGAAGAACATGAATGCAGTACTAAAAGAGCCGATGACGCTCGAAGTGATTGAAAATTCAGCCGGGGCCAGCCGCGAGGTACGCGCAATGCCCAAGGCAACGCCCTCCATGCTGTTGCAGATGGCCGTGGAGCAAGGGGCAGACCTTGACCGCCTTGAGCGCCTGATGGCCCTGCAAGAGCGCTGGGAGGCCACCGAAGCCCGCAAGGCATACGATGCCGCGTTTGCCGCGTTCAAGGCTGAGGCCGTCCAGATCGTGCGGAACAAGGACGTTACAGCCGGCCCACTCAGTGGGAAAAGCTACGCCGAACTGTTCTCAGTGGTGAACGCAGTTACCCCCGCGCTGTCCCGTCAGGGCCTCAGTTCATCCTGGAAGATTACAAAGGACGACCCGCAGTGGCTGGAAGTGACTTGCACCCTGCGCCACATCGGCGGGCATTCTGAATCCGTTTCCATGGGTGGGCCGCCTGACACGGGAGGCGCGAAGAACGCCATTCAGGCCCGCGCCAGCACGGTTTCCTACCTTGAGCGCTACACCCTGAAAGCCATCACTGGTGTGGCTGAGGGTGGCGAGGATGATGACGGCGGGCAAGGTGCTGACAGCAAAGAAGCCCCTGCGCTGCAGGCTGGCCGCGATGCTGCTATGCAGGGAATGAAGGCGTTAACGGCGTGGTGGGGCGGCCTGACTGCCAAGCAGCGCAGCGACATGAGCAAAGACTTCGCCGCCATGCGCAAGGCCGCACAAGTTGCAGACGGATCCGGCCATGAGTGAAATCCTGTTTCGCTGTTCGTCTATCGGCAAGTTGATGACGGAACCAAAGACCAAGGAGGAAGGCCCGTTGTCTGTCGGCGCAAAGACCTATATCCGGCAACTGGCAGCGCAGGAAATTTTCGGGGTTGACTTCGAGGTTTCCAGCAAGCAGATGGAAAAGGGGATTCTGGTAGAGCCGGAATCTATTGCTCTGCTTAACCGGGTGCGCGGGCTGTCGCTGGTCAAGAACACCGAGCGCAAATCGAACGGATTTTTCACTGGCGAAGCTGATTTGTTTGACAAACCACGCAAGCGCGGCCACGACACGAAATCGTCATGGTCTGCCGCCACGTTCCCCATCCTGCCGATTGACTGCGAGGACAAGCTGTATGAATGGCAGATGCGCGGCTATATGGCTCTATGGGATGCCGACGAGTGGGAGGTGAACTACTGCCTTGTCAACACGCCGGAACACCTGATCGGGTTTGAGCCTGTATCAATGCACTTCTTTGACCACATCCCGGAACACCAGCGCCTGACAACTTGGATGGTGAAACGCGAAGCCGACAAGGAGGCCGCGATTTTTAAGAAGGTCAAGCAGGCGCGTGAGTACTTTTTGCAGGTCGTTACCGACTTTGATGACGCGCACCCGCTCGAAGTTTTCATGGAACTTGAAGAGGCGCAATCATGAACGGTTCTAAATGGTCCCCAGAGGAAACCGCGCTGCTGCGGGAACTGTACGCAGACGCGCACACAGAGGATGTGGCGCTGTTGGTTGGACGGAGCCTGTCAAGCGTGCGGAATACGGCCTTCAACCTTGGCTTGCGCAAGTCGGAAGAGTACCTGAAAAGCGATACCTGCGGACGTGCCCACAGCCTGCAAAACCCAGCCGTGAAGGCCGCTCAATTCAAGCCGGGGCACAAAACATGGAATGCAGGCTTGAAGGGCTGGAATCCGGCAGGCAGCAAAAAAGGCCACTTCAAACCCGGCAGCAAGCCACCGACGACCCGCCCTATCGGCAGCGAGCGAATCGACAAGGACGGATGCCTGATGCGCAAAGTCTCGGAGACAGGCAACCGGCGAGCCGACTGGAAAACAGAGCACTCGCTGGTTTGGGCTGAGCAGGTCGGCCCGATTCCAGCCGGTCACATCGTAGTTTTCAGGGCTGGTAAGAAAACAGCGGTTGCAAGCGCCATCAAGGTTGAAGACCTCGAATGCCTGAGCCGCGCCGACTTGATGCTTCGGAACAGCTATCACCGCTACCCGCCAGAAATTGCCCGCCTGCACCAGCTACGCGGGGCCTTGAATCGTCAGATCAACAAACACACGAAAGCAGCCAATGAATCACATCAGCACCGTCCGTCAGCATCTGCTTGACCAAATGCAGGCCCTGCGTAGCGCCATAACTCCGGAGGCTGTCAAGGTCGAACTAGAGCGCGCCAAGGGCATCAGCGACTTGGCACAAACCGCAGTGAATAGCGCCAAGGTAGAGGTGGACTATCTGGTTGCCACCGAGCAAACCGAGTCGGAGTTTATTGCGCAAAAACAGGAATTACCAAACGGGATTGTCGGCATCGTTCGCCACCGGCTCACCTAGCAGCCATTAATGCACGCGGCCACATTCACCACCGGCCAAATAAACAAGGAGTTTTGTATGTCTCACAGCCTAAAAGCACAAAGAGCAGAACAGAAGCGCCAGCCAGTCGAATACAACGACGACGACGCTACAGCCAGCCTATGGCAGTGCATCAACAGCGGCCAAGTCGAGGCCGCGCAACTGGTGCAGCACTACTACGCGGGCGAGATTCAAACCAACCAGGGAGCCAGTGATGGACGCAATACGGAAAATTGAGGCGGCGTTCGATGCGGAATTTATCTGCTACGAATTCCCCAGCGAGCAGCAGCGGGACACGGCGATGACCTTGTTTCGCCTTGGCTATCGCGCAGGTAGTGCAAGCAAGGAAGCCGAGCTGGTGAGGTTGCGGTCGGCTCTGTCAAATCTCTTGGCCGCTGCTGGGCAAAGAGATCCGCAACTGTGGCGCGATGCTCGACAAGACGCCGTTGAAGCCATCACACAACCACCGAAGGAGCCGACATGACAACGCAGGCGCACACCTACAAAAACGACGACGTGCTACAGACACCAACCCAACCAAGCCAGGCGGTAGAGCTTACTGAGCGCGAGAAGTTTGAAACCTGGGCTACAAACCTGGGATTCAGCATAGCCCGTGGATCAATGGGTTTGTACACCAGCCTTGGGACGAACCAACTATTCACCGGATGGCTTGGCTGCACCGAGTTTGCCGCATCGCAGCGGGTGCCGGTTGCTTTGCCTGCGGAGCCGGTGGCGTGGATGAAAACCACTAACATCCCGGGCGATGACTGGGACGCATACGATTTCAGCGCGAACCAATACGGCGATTTTCAAATACCGCTTTTCCGCCAAATCACCCCCGCCAACACGCCCGCCGGGGCTGGTGGCGAAGTGGGGGCGGATGTTATCCAGTTGGTCCGTTGGGCCTATGAAGACGCGGCCAGCATGGTCGAGCAGGAAGATCCGCGCACCAGTGACTGGATGTGGGATGACCGAGACGACTTGGCAAACGCTATTCACAAACGGTGTGAAGAAACGATTCAGGGTCTCGCCACCCCAGCACCGCCAAAACAGCAGTTCCCGCAGCGCATTCTTGAACTTATCAAGGAAGTAGCGCGGCGCGAAGATTCAGGCATCTACGGAGCGTGGCAAGACGAGAACGGCGAGCCTATGCAGGACGATGCGGACGCAGCGCTTGCATGGATTACAAAACAGCAGCCGGCTTTGGGCAGGGGTGAAGGGGGTGGGGTTCCGCTGAGTGAGGCGACGCTTGGCGAGCTGTACCGAGCAGCCTTGGATCACTGGGACGATGACTTGATAAATGTGACCTTTTACTTCGCCCGCGCCATCGAAGCCGCCCACGGCATAGGCGTTGCACCCGCCGGCCAGATAAATCCTGATTCTGCTGGGCAAGGGGTGGAGGGAGGGGGATGAGCTACTGCCGTTTCAGCACGAACGATTACCAGTGCGATGTGTACGTTTACGCCAGCGTGGGCGGCTTCATCGCCATTCACGTTGCAGGGAGTCGCCAAACACCGGACACCCCGCCACCGCCAGCTATTGGCGACTGGTGGAATCGTGGCGAACAGGGCATCGCCGACTACATGGCCCGCGACGAGGCCGTGACCGCATGGCTGGCGACAGCAGAGCGCAAAGTCATTGGGCTACCTTATGACGGGCAAAGCCTTGACGCGGCTGACGAAGCGAGTGCCGCAGAGACGTTGGAAATGCTGCGCGACTTGGGCTACAACGTCCCTCAATTCGTGATTGATGCGCTCAAGGAAGAGGCCGTCGAAATCGCCGCCGATCAAACCAAGGAAGGGCCGGCATGAACGTCAAAGAAGCGTCCCGGCTGCTTGGCGTTGGCCTGCGCACGACCTACGATCTAGCCGCCCCGGCAGGCCCAATTCCATGCACTCGCATCGGCAGGCGTATCATTTTCGACCAAGCCGACATTCTGGAGTTCAAAACATCATGCCGATTTACAAAGACCGAGAGCGCGGTACGTTCGTCTTTGAATTTAGCCGTTACGTCAACGGGCGGCGAGTCCGCGCTACAAAAAATCTTCCGAAAGGCTGGACTCAAACCCAAGCGGACGCATTCGACCGGCACGAAAGCGCAAGACTCTACGCCGTTGCACAAGGCGTCGGTGCTTCCGATGCCAGCATCGAGGACGCAGTCGCCGTCTACCTGACGCACAGAGCGCCGGACCTGAAAAACTACGCCGGACTTTTCCAGGAGCTTCACGCCCTTTATGACGACTACAAAGGCAGACCGATGACAGCCCTCCCTGATGTTTGTAAGGCAATTGCTATCAAGGCCGGGAAAGCCGGATTGGCCCCGGCCACCATCAAGAACAAGATCAGCTATTTACGCGCCGCCTGTCGGTACGCATGGAAGCACCACAATCTAGGCGACAACGATCCCGGCACAAGGGTAAGCGTGCCGACAGTCAGGAATGAACGCCACAACTATGTAACCCGCGCCGACATGCTGAAACTTGCACGGGCCTGCACCGACAAGACGGCACGGGCATTTATTCGCATCGCTTTTTACAGCGGCATGAGACTTGGAGAGATTGAGCGCGCCCGCGTAGTCGGTGGAAATTTTGTGCTGGATGACACCAAAAACGGTGACAGGCGCGTTGTGCCGATTCATCCGCGTATCAGGTGCTGCCTCAAGTACACGGCAGGTACGCGGTATAAAACCGGCTATCACTGGCGCAAGGCACGGGAGGCTGTCGGGATGGTCGATCTACGCTTCCACGACCTACGGCACGCAGCGGCCAGTGAATTGATAAATCAGGGGGTTGACCTATACACGGTGGGCGCAGTGCTAGGCCACCGGAGTGCGGCAAGCTCTAAGCGGTATGCGCATCTGGCAACCGAGAGACTGGCCGAAGCGATAGGAAAAATGGGCAAAAGGGCATAAATTACCCATACAGATTTTACGCACTATGCTATTTATAGCAAACAACGTAGGTAGATAGTGGAGGCGCGGGCCGGAGTCGAACCGACCTACTCGGATTTGCAATCCGGTGCATAACCGCTTTGCTACCGCGCCCTGTCATGACCAATTCTTGCTGTGTCTGCAGCAGTTTGCTGACTGGTTCCAATGAAAAAGGACAGCATTTTGACGTGCTGCCCTTTTGAATTGGAGCGGGAGAAGAGTCTCGAACTCTCGACCTCAACCTTGGCAAGGTTGCGCTCTACCAACTGAGCTACTCCCGCGTTTACAGCCTCGAATTATAGCGTAGTTTTTTCTTTGCGAGCAAGCTGCATCAAAAATGCTCAATGCGTGATGCCGCCCGCAACTTCCACCGTCGGAACTGCTGCGGCCACGGCCGCGACGGCAGGCTCTTCCTCTGGCAATGGAACAGGTTGGCGCACCAGTGCAATCTGTAGCACCTGATCAATCCATTTAACCGGCACGATTTCGAGGCCGTTTTTCACATTTTCTGGAATTTCCTGCAAATCCTTGGCGTTTTCCTCGGGAATCAATACCGTCTTGATACCGCCGCGCAATGCCGCCAGCAGTTTTTCCTTCAGTCCGCCGATGGCCGTGACCTCGCCGCGCAGGGTAATTTCGCCGGTCATGGCCACATCGCCACGCACAGGGATACCGGTGATCGCAGAAACAAAAGCGGTGGTCATCGCAGCGCCTGCGCTCGGACCGTCCTTGGGCGTGGCGCCATCGGGCACGTGAATGTGGATGTCGCGTTTTTCAAACATCTCGTCCTTGATGCCCAGCACCCGCGCCCGGCTGCGCACCACGGTGCGTGCGGCTTCCACCGATTCTTTCATCACATCGCCGAGCGAGCCGGTGCGGGTGATCACGCCCTTGCCCGGCATCATGGCCGCTTCAATCGTCAGCAGGTCGCCGCCGACTTCGGTCCAGGCCAGACCGACCACCTGACCGATCTGGTTGTGCTGCTCGGCGCGGCCGTAGTCAAACTTGCGCACACCCAGATAATCATTGAGGTTGTCCGCGGTGACAATGACCTTGGGCGCCATCTTTTTCAGCTGGATACCCTTGACCACCTTGCGGCAGATTTTGGAGAGTTCGCGCTCGAGCGAACGCACGCCGGCCTCGCGCGTGTAGTAACGCACGATGTCGCGCACCGCCTGCTCGGTGATCTCGAGTTCGTCCTCTTTGACGCCGTTGTTCTTGAGCTGCTTGGGCAGCAGGTAACGCATGGCGATGCCGATCTTCTCGTCTTCCGTGTAGCCGGCCAGCCGGATCACTTCCATGCGGTCCAGCAGGGCCGGCGGAATGTTCATCGAGTTGGAGGTCGCCACGAACATCACGTCGCTCAGGTCGAAATCGACCTCCACGTAGTGGTCGCCAAAGGTGTGGTTCTGCTCGGGATCGAGCACTTCGAGCAAGGCGCTTGATGGGTCACCCCGGAAGTCGGTGCCGAGCTTGTCGATCTCGTCGAGCAGGAACAGCGGGTTGCGCGTACCGGCCTTGGTCAGGCTTTGCAGCACCTTGCCGGGCAGCGCGCCGATGTAGGTGCGCCGGTGGCCGCGGATCTCGGCCTCGTCGCGCATGCCGCCCAGCGCCATGCGCACGTATTTGCGGCCCGTGGCTTTGGCAATCGACTGGCCCAGCGACGTCTTGCCGACACCGGGCGGGCCGACCAGACAAAGAATGGGCGCCTTGAGTTTGTCGACGCGCTGCTGCACCGCCAGATACTCGACGATGCGGTCCTTGACCTTTTCCAGGCCGTAGTGGTCCTGGTCGAGTACGGTTTCGGCGTTGGCCAGATCGTGCTTGATCTTGGTTTTCTTGCTCCATGGCAGACCGGTCAGCACGTCAATATAGGTACGCACCACGGTCGCTTCAGCCGACATCGGCGACATCAGCTTGAGTTTTTTCAGCTCGCTTTCAGCCTTTTTACGGGCTTCCTGCGGCATTTTGGCCGCCTTGATTTTTTTCTCGATCTCTTCGATGTCAGCGCCTTCCTCACCCTCGCCGAGTTCTTTCTGGATCGCCTTGACCTGCTCGTTCAGGTAAAAATCGCGCTGGTTTTTTTCCATCTGGCGCTTGACACGGCCGCGGATTTTTTTATCCACATTGAGAATGTCCACTTCGCGCTCAAGTTGCTCGTACAGGTTTTCCAGCCGGGCCTTGACATGGTCCAGGTCCAGAATGACCTGCTTGGCATCGAGTTTGAGGGGCAAGTGGGCGGCAATGGTGTCGGCCAGGCGCCCGGCATCATCGATGCTGGCAATGGAGGTAAGAATTTCCGGCGGGATCTTCTTGTTCAGTTTGACGTAATGATCGAACTGCTGCATCACGGCACGACGCAGCGCTTCGAGTTCACTGGTTTTGTCACCCGGCACGAGCGCCTCGGGTTCGACCGGCGTCACGTTGGCGCTGAAGTGGAATTCACCTTCTTCGATTTTGTTGACCTTGGCGCGTTGCTGGCCCTCCACCAGGACTTTGACCGTACCGTCCGGCAGCTTGAGCATCTGCAAAATCGTGGCCACGCAACCGACCCCGAACATGTCTTCAACTGACGGCTCATCCTTGGCGGCCGCTTTTTGCGCCACCAGCATGATGCGGCGCTCGGCTTCCATCGCCGATTCAAGGGCCTTGATGCTTTTCGGGCGGCCCACGAACAGCGGGATCACCATGTGGGGGAACACCACGACATCGCGCAGCGGCAACAGCGGCAGCTCAATCGGGCTGGAGGGCAATGTGGTTTGTGCGGACATATCAACCTTAAAAGAAAGCCTTAAACACGAAAATCCCGGAATGCAGCCTCAGGGACGGGCTTTCATGCAGCGGCGAAAACAATCATCTCAGACATGGGGCACAGTGGCCGATTTTCAAGCCTGCTTGGCCGCTTCCCGGTACACCAGCAGCGGCGCCTTGTTCTCTTCAATCGTCGACTCGTCAACCACCACCTTTTCCACATTGCTGGTGTTGGGCAGGTCAAACATCGTGTCAATCAGGGATTGTTCCAGGATCGAGCGCAGCCCACGCGCGCCGGTTTTGCGAGCCAGCGCCTTGCGGGCAATGGCCTTGAGCGCCGAAGGGCGAATCTCCAGGTCAACCCCCTCCATGGACAGCAGCTTGCTGAACTGTTTGACGACCGCGTTTTTGGGCTCCGTCAGGATCTGCACCAGCGCGTCTTCAGTCAGTTCGGCCAGCGTGGCCACCACGGGCATGCGGCCCACCAGTTCGGGAATCAGGCCAAACTTGATCAGGTCTTCCGGCTCCACGTCCTTGAAGGCCTCGGTCAGGCTGCGGGATTTTTTGCTTTTGACGGAAGCGCCAAAGCCGATGCCCGACGCCTCGGTGCGGTTTTCAATGACTTTTTCCAGTCCCGAGAAAGCACCGCCGCAGATAAACAGGATGTTGGTGGTGTCCACCTGCAGGAAATCCTGGTTCGGATGCTTGCGGCCGCCTTGCGGGGGTACGGACGCCATCGTGCCTTCAATCAGCTTGAGCAGCGCCTGCTGCACGCCTTCGCCCGACACGTCGCGCGTGATCGAGGGGTTGTCGGACTTGCGCGATATCTTGTCGATTTCGTCAATGTAGACAATGCCCTGCTGCGCGCGCTCGACTTCGTAGTTGCAG
>JAURVI010000046.1 GCA_030655515.1 Polaromonas sp.
AACATGAAAGCGCGTCTTCGCACCCATGGCGGCGTTGCAACCCTTGCGAAGGCGGCCAGCCTTCGCTGCGGCTTGCGCCTTGCCCTGGGTACGAATCCATCACTTTCATGATGTTTCGCTACTTCCGGGTTGCAGTACTAGCAGCCTGTCGGACTTTGGAATCGTCGGCTGCAAATTGACCGCAGCGGTCCAATTTTCGCTCTCGCCGACCAACCGCCCGACAGGCTGCTAGACTGCGCCCCATGCCGACATTCGAAGAGCAACTGGTTGAACATCGCGTGTACCTGATGCGTTTTGCACGCCTGCAGTTGCGCAATGACGCCTGGGCCGAAGACGTTGTCTCCGAGACCTTGCTCGCCGCCTTGTCAAAACCGCAAACCTTCGGCAACCGGTCGCAGCTCAAGACCTGGCTGGTCGGAATTCTGAAACACAAGGTCATCGACCTGATTCGCAGCAACGCCCGCGAAGTGGCCGCCTCCGACAACGGCGGCGACGACGAAGCCGACGAGATCGACAAGCTGGCATTCAAGGCCGACGGCCACTTTGCCAGCCCGCCCAGTGATTGGGGCGACCCGCACCAGACCTTGCAGCAAAGCCAGTTTTTCAAGGTGCTCGATGCCTGCGTGGAGCGGCTGCCTCCCGGGCTGGGCCGTTTATTCCTGATGCGCGAATGGCTGGAGCTTTCGTGCGAAGAAGTCTGTAAGGAGCTCTCGCTCACGCCGACCAATCTCTATGTTCAACTTCATCGTGCCCGTTTGCGTTTGCGCGAGTGCCTCGGCATTCACTGGTTTGGCCAACAGGCCAACTGAGCCTCCTGCATGAAATTCAAATTCATCCCTCTCATGCGCACCTGCAGGCAGGCCGCGGCGCTGCTGGTTGCACGCGAAGACCGCGCATTGAGCCTGCCCGATACCGTCGCACTGCGGCTGCACCTGCTGGCTTGCCGCGCCTGTCCCAAATTTGAAAACCAGATGCTCACCATGCGTTTGGCCATGAAGCGCTGGCGTCACTACTCGGAAGACGCCGACAAGGCGCCGGCCAGCCCGCCGAAATAGCCTGCCGCGGACCAGGGCGTGTGCTGACCGCACGGAGTCCTCGTTTTTCAAAGTGTTGTTTTGTGTGCAAACGTATACCTCTGTGCCGCCTCTATCGCCCCCTGCTTACCGTCTTCAATCTTTCAACGAGGAAAGTTGGTTTGTACTTACTTATCGTTTTATCCATTTAAAACGAAAAAGTAACTGCTTTTTCGTCAACCCAATCAGTCGGGATAAAGAAAAAAAGTCCGCGCTGGACAACGGGCGTCAGGCCAAAACAGGCCGCCAACGCAAGGGGGTTGCGGACCGGGCCAGCCTAGGTAGAAACGATGCTTGCTTGCCTCGCACGTATCTGGCGCATAATATGCGGGTGTGGATATACATCCCCACGGGTTAGGTGATCGGTCAGTTTCGCGCGCTACAGCGGTACGTTTGAAGATTTGTTGTGCTTTCGGGACCCCATCGCTTTTGTTATTGTGTTTTAGAGGAGTCCCTTCATGGGCAACAAACTATACGTCGGCAATCTGCCTTATTCAGTGCGCGATGAAGACTTGCAACAATCTTTTGGCCAGTTTGGCGCTGTCACCAGCGCCAAAGTCATGATGGAACGCGACACGGGTCGCTCCAAAGGCTTTGGCTTTGTCGAAATGGGCAGCGATGCCGAAGCGCAGGCAGCGATTGCCGGCATGAACGGCCAGCCTTTGGGCGGCCGTAGTGTTGTCGTCAATGAAGCCCGTCCGATGGAAGCTCGCCCACCCCGTAGCGGCGGCGGCTTCGGTGGTGGTGGTGGTGGCGGCTACGGTGGTGGTGGCGGCGGCGGTGGCCGTTCCGGCGGCAGCGATGGCGGCTTCCGCAGCCCTTACGGCGGTAGCGGCGGCGGCCGTTCCGGCGGTGGCGGCTCCGGCGGTGGACGCGGCGGCTACTAAGCCCTGCCAGACAGTCCCTGAAGGGACTGTCTGAAAATTGCCTTGAAAGGCTTCAAGACTTCGGTTTTGAAGCCTTTTTGCTTTCTGGCCCTCATGGGCGCGGCCTGAACGGCCGATGCGGCTGGCGTGGGCGGCGTCAGCGCGCGCTGACGCCACTGGCATTGCGCGGCACCAGCACACCTTTGACGCGGCCTTTGAGGTCTGCCACCCGATCAAGATTGTCGTAGGCGAACGTGTCTCCGGCAAACTGGTCGCCGCCGCGCGTGATGACCACCGGCAGATGCGACTTGACGCGCTCTTCGTTCACGTACACATGCAGGAATTCACCACGAAATTCGAGTCGCGGAATTTCCCGTCCGTTGGCGTCCACGGCGGCGTCCCGCACCACCAGCGCGTTGCCAATCAGTTGCACTTCCGAGCCGTCGCCATTGCTCAGCGCGCGGTTGCCGGTGGAGGTCGTCAGCCGCCCCTCCACGCTGTAGCTGCGGATCAGGGCCTGGTCGATTTCCAGCGTGTCGGTGTCCGGGTAGTGGCGCACTTCCGTGCCGGTGACATCGCTTTTGAGCCGGCCCGCATCGTCAAAGGTCTTGATGCCGAACTTGCGCATGTAGTAGTCGGGCTCGGCGCTGACCGCCCTCTGGCCTGCCGGCACCAGCACGGCGGGGGTGTTCCTCACCAGCCAGTAAGTGCCCAAAGCCAGCAGGCCCATCAGCAGCACGGGGATGTAGATGGCCGTGCGTTCCCATGCCCGGAACGCGTCGTCCCGCATGCGGCGCCAGGAAGGCAGGGCACCGCTGGCGGGCCACAGGCGGCGGATGGCGGCCACTACCGCGTGTACTCCTGCAACAGTCCCGCATACCGGCCGCTGGCCACCAGCAGCAGGTCACACAACTCGCGCACCGCACCATCGCCGCCCCGCGCCCGGGTGACATAAGTCGCCAGGGCCTTGACCTCCGCATGGGCATTGGCGGGCGCGCAACTCAGCGCGACGCGGCGCATCACCGGCAGATCCGGCCAATCGTCACCCATGAACGCAGCCTCTGACCAGTCCAGGCCCAGCGCTTTCAAGGTAGCCTCGGCCGCAGGGCGCTTGTCTTCGGTTCCGAAATGAGCCGCAGTGATGCCCAAGGCCTGCAAGCGGGCGCGCAACACGGCGCTGTCGCGCCCGGTGATCACGGCCGGCGTGATGCCGGCTCTTTGCAGCAGTTTCAGGCCATGGCCGTCTAGCGAGTTGAAGCGCTTGAGCGTCTCACCCGCCGCGAATCGGGTCTGTAGCGCGGCCCGAGGATCGCCTTGCGCGTACTCGCCAAAATACAGGCCCCCATCGGTCAGCACACCATCCACGTCAAAAAACACCACCTTCACCTTCTGCGCCAGCAGCAGCAGCTCGGGGGCAAAGTTCAGCGCGGGCACCACCGGGGGCAGCGCCGTACCCGAAGCGACCGGCGCGGGGGTCTCGCGCCCCGCCGACAGGCCGCCCTTAGGCGGGGCAGCCCCCTCGGGGGGCAGCGCAGTACGCGAAGCGACAAGCGTGGGGGCCATTCAAATCACCTTGGCGCGCAGCAGGTCGTTGCTGTTGAGCGCGCCGCACAACACGCCCGCGTCGTCCACCACCAGCACGCTGGTAATGCGGTACTGCTCCATCAGCGCCGCCGCCTCCACGGCCAGCGCACCGGCCCGCAAGGTGCGCGGGCTGGCATGCATGACCTCGGCGGCTTTGCTGGCGCGCAGGTCCACGCCTTTTTCAATCAGCCGGCGCAAATCACCATCGGTGAAGATCCCCAGCACCCGGCGGGTATCGTCGACCACGGCCGAAGCTCCGAGGCCTTTGCTGCTCATCTCGCGCATCAGCTCGGTAAAGCCGGTTTGCGGCCCCACCGCCGGCACGGCGTCGCCGGTGCGCATGACATCGCTGACATGGGTCAGCAGCTTGCGGCCCAGCGCCCCGCCGGGGTGGGAACGGGCAAAGTCTTCTTCCTTGAAGCCGCGCGCATCGAGCAGGGCCACCGCCAACGCGTCGCCCAGCGCCAACTGGGCGGTGGTGCTGGCGGTCGGGGCCAGATTGAGCGGGCAGGCCTCCTGCGCCACGCTGCTGTCGAGCATGACGTCGCAGTATTCGGCCAGCGTCGACACCGAACCGCCGGTGATGGCCACCAGCGGCACCCCCTGCCGCCGCAGCACCGGCAAGAGGGCGGTGAGTTCTTCGCTCTCGCCGCTGTTCGATATCGCCAGCACCACGTCCACCGCCTTGATCATGCCCAGGTCGCCGTGGCTGGCCTCGGCCGGGTGGACAAACATGGCGGGCGTTCCGGTCGAGGCCAGTGTGGCGGCAATTTTCCGCCCGATATGCCCGCTCTTGCCCATGCCCATCACCACTACCCGGCCCCGGCAATCGAGCATCAATTGCACGGCCTGCGCGAATTCGGGGCCGACCCGGCTCTTCAAGCCGAGCACCGCGGCCGCTTCTATCTCAAAGGTTTTGTGGGCGAGCGCCAACGCTTGCGCACGGTCAAATTTCGCAGGAACAAAGCTCATGCCCGCATTCTATAGAGCCGCATCAAAAGGCAGCCGGTGAAGCCGCCCCAAAAACCATCAGCTACCATCAACGCATGACCGCGCTTGAATTGACACTGCTGTACTTGCTGGCTGCCGTGCTGGGCGTGGTCGTCTGCCGCTCGCTCAAGCTGCCGCCCATGCTCGGCTATCTGGCCGTCGGCGTGGTGATCGGCCCGAACGCGCTGGCGCTGGCGCAAAACGCCGATGGCGTACGCCATCTGGGCGAGTTTGGCGTGGTTTTTCTGATGTTTGTGATCGGGCTCGAGTTCAACCTGCCCAAGCTGCGTTCGATGCGGCGCCATGTGTTCGGTCTGGGCCTGCTGCAGGTCGCATCAACGGTTGTTCTGGTCACCTTCGGGTCCTTGTTCCTGGCCACGCTGGCCCCCACACTGTGGGACATGCCGTGGCAAGCCGCGCTGGTACTGTCAGGCGCCATGGCCATGAGCAGCACGGCCGTGGTCGTCAAGCTGCTGTCCGAGCGGCTGGAGCTGGACTCCGAACATGGCAAACGCGTGATTGGCGTGCTGCTGTTTCAGGACCTGGCCGTGGTGCCCTTGCTGGTGCTGATTCCCGCACTGGGCTCGTCGCCAGACAAACTGCTGATGGCGCTGGCCATTGCAGGACTCAAGGCGACCGTGCTGGTCGGCTTGCTGCTGACCGGCGGCCAGCGGGTCATGCGCTGGTGGCTCACGCTGGTGGCCCGGCGAAAAAGCCAGGAGCTCTTCGTGCTGAACCTGCTGCTGGTCACGCTCGCACTGGCGTGGTTGACCGAACTGGCCGGGCTGAGTCTGGCGCTCGGGGCTTTTATTGCCGGCATGCTGATCTCGGAAACCGAATTCAAGCACCAGGTGGAAACCGACATCCGGCCTTTCCATGACGTGCTGCTGGGCCTGTTTTTCATCAGCATCGGCATGATGCTGGACTGGCGCGAGGTCGCGCGGCACTGGCCGCTGGTGCTGCTGTTGCTGACCCTGCCGGTGCTCTTCAAGCTGATGTTGGTCACCGCACTGGCCAGGGGTTTGGGCGCAACCGCCGGGGTGTCGCTGCGCACCGGTTTGTACTTGGCGCAGGCAGGTGAGTTCGGCTTTGTGCTGCTGTCGCTGGCCCAGGAAAACCGTCTGGTCCCGCCGAATTTGCTGAACCCGATTCTGGCCAGCATGGTGCTGTCGATGCTGGCCACGCCCTTCATCATCATGTACAGCAACCGCATCGTGATGCGGCTGGTCAGCAGCGAATGGCTGCAGCAGTCGCTGCAAATGACCTCCATTGCGCGCAAGTCCATCAATGTCAGCAAGCATGTGATCATTTGCGGTTATGGCCGTTGCGGGCAAAACCTGGGCCGCATGCTGGACGGTGAAGGCATTCCCTACATGGCGCTGGACCTGGACCCGGACCGGGTCAGGCAAGCCGCCGCGGCCGGCGACTCCGTGGTGTTTGGCGATGCCGTGCGGCTGCAAGCCCTGGTGGCGGCGGGCCTGGCCCGCGCCAGCGCCGTGGTGGTGACGTACCTGGACACGGCCAGCGCACTGAAAGTTCTGGCCAATACCCGCGCCCATGCGCCGACCGTGCCGGTGATTGTGCGCACGATCGACGACCACGATCTGGAAAAGCTGCGGGCTGCGGGCGCGACCGAGGTGGTTCCGGAGGCCATCGAAGCCAGCCTGATGCTGGCCAGCCACGCGCTGGCGCTGGTCGGCGTGCCCATGCGCCGCGTGATCCGTCTGGTACAGGACCAGCGCGACGCGCGGTACAACCTGCTGCGCGGGTATTTTCACGGCGCCGATGACAGTACCGTCAACGAAATCGACCAGGAGCGGTTGTCCACCGTCACGCTGCCACCGGACACCCCGTCCGCCGGCCAGGCGCTCGGCTCCCTGGCCCTGCATGCGGTGGGTGCGCGCGTGGTCAGCCTGCGGCGCGGCAACGGCAAAACGCTGCCAGCCCATGATGACGCCCTGCTCGAAGGCGGCGACACCCTGGTGCTATCGGGCAAGCCCTCGGCGCTGGCAATGGCTGAAGACAAACTGCTATGCACCCGAGCATTTTAAGCAGGAAGCAGCGGTTCAAATCAGATCGCCATACTGGCTAGCGCTCAGCGCGGGTAGCGCGCCCGGCGGCTCCGGCATGGCTGTGTCTTCAAAGCCCGTGAGCAGGGCGTAAGAATGCGGGCCGCTGCGAAGGGGCGAACTTTTTTCGGACGCCGCCGCCGCACCTTCGCCCGACGCGGTGGCGAGTGCTTTCCTGAATGCCGCCACCTCGTCGGCCTGGATCGGCTCATGGTGAGAAGCGGACGGATTCAGCGCGGTGATCGCCGACTCAGGCAGGACGGCAGCCAACGCGGCCTGAACACCCCCCTCGGACGGCGGCGCGCTGCTGCCATGCGCGCTGGGCTTGGATCGACCGATGGCGCCTTGCTCATTGATGCGCCAGTACACCGCGGTCACCCGCAGGTCGTAGCGCGACTTGGCACTTTGCGCGATCATGACTTCCATTTCGGCCAAGCGCTCCGTCTGACCGCCGAGATCCTGCGCCAAGTCCATCATGACCATGAACTGGTCGCCGCGCGCACCTAGCGAAAGCACCTTGAATTTGTAGTCGGCCGACAAGACGCCGGAGCGGATCATGGCTTCGCGCACCGCAATGTACAGCAACTCCCGTTTGGCGTGGCGGTGCGCCTTGTGGCCGCCGCTCCGTTCTGCGGCACTTGCTGCATTGGCCACGCCTTTCGGCGGCATCGGTGATAAGGCCTGCTCCCGTGCCACCACGGGCCGGGTGGAATCGTCGCCGGTCAGCCCGGCGCTGTCATCGTCCGGCGGCGCCTTGCCGGCAGCGTTTTTACCTGTGCCCGATTTACCGGAAAACCAATTAAGAAATGACATGGCCTGGCGCCTGAAAAAATGACGGCCGCATGCGCAGCGATCAGGGGGTTTGTTGCAAAAACTTCGCGCTCTCTTTGGCATGGAGTTTACTGAGTCCGCCCCCACGTCTGCATGCATCACGGCCTGGCCGCTTGCGAGGCACGTGCCTGCCAAGGCGTTTTCGTTCTGGTGATTTAGGTTTTGCCCTTTCCTGATCGGCACGGAAGGCCACTAAAACAATAGCGACAATAGCCCCGTCGATGCATCGGACTCAGGTCACCGCCACGCGTTTGGACCGGTTATAGAGTCTTTTGGCCAACACCCCGCCCATCGCCAGGCACAGCTCGAGCGCGATCAGGCTGTGCCGGTTGGCCAGCTCCTTGAAGCGCAGGGCGGTAAGACACCAGACCTTGCAGGTATTGGTCGCCTGCGCCGTGGCGCTACGCGGCAGGCGCGAGAAAAATGCCCCTTCGCCGAGCACCGTGCCGGCCGCCACCATCGCCAGCCGAACCCGGCCTTTGCCGTCCTCGTAGTGGACGCTCAAGGTGCCGCTTTCAATGAAATACAGTGTTTGATCCGCCGCACCCCGCTCTATCAGGGACTGGCCCTGCTGCATCGCAAAGGGCTGCATATAGCCAGCGAGAACTTCCCATTGCTGCGGGGTGAACTGGCAGCGCAAAGCGTCGCTCGCATGGCTGTGCGCCATGGCGTTGACCAGGCCCTGGATGTCAAAGCGAACCGAAGAAGACAGAGGGGCATTCATGGTGGACGGAAGATACTCTTCACACCCTCTGTCCTGCAAGAGAGGCTAACGCTTATTTACACTTGATACGTTGCGCCGCCACCCTGTCACTTCACCTTCTTACGATGCCGCCGGCCACGGCCCACGTAGGCCATGCGGCCAACGCGTCACTTGCCGATGCAGAACTTCGAAAAAATCTCGCCCAGCAAATCGTCCGGCGTGAACTCGCCAGTGATGTCGCTCAAGGCCTTCTGGGCCTGGCGCAAGTCTTCAGCCAGCAGCTCCAGCGCGGGCGTCGGTGCTCGCAACTGCTCGGCGGCCCGCGCCAACTGCGCGTCCACCTGCCGCAACGCGCGCACATGGCGCTCTCTCGCCATGAACACGCCCTCGGGCACGGCCTGCCAGCCAACCACCTGCAACAATTGCTGCCGCAACTGTTGCAGGCCGGCGCCGGTTTTGGCGGAGATCGCCATGCCCGACGGGATGGCGGCCAACGCCGCGGGGCTCACCATGTCGGCCTTGTTCCAGACATCCATCACCGCTGTGCTTTTCGGTAGTTTTTCGGCGAGGGTACTCGCGATCCGTTCGTCTGCAGCGATGTAATTCATGGCAATTCGCAGGTCATCGGGCGTCTGCTGGCGCGTCAGGTCGTGCAAAAACAGCACCGCGTCGGCACTCTGAATTTCTGTCCAGGCGCGCGCTATACCGATTTTCTCAACCTCATCGACTTCAGGCAGCAGGCTGTCGCGCAGGCCCGCGGTGTCCACCACATGCAGCGGCACACCGTCGATCTGGATCAGTTGCGCGACTTTGTCGCGCGTGGTGCCGGCGACGGGCGTGACGATCGCCAGTTCGGCACCGGCCAGCGCATTGAGCAGCGAGCTTTTGCCCGCATTGGGCTGCCCGGCAATCACGACCTTGATGCCCTCGCGCAGAATCGCGCCTTGGCCAGCGTGCTGCATCACGGTGGCCAACGTTTGTTGCAAACGGGTCAATTGACCCTGGGCGTCGGTTTTTTGTAAAAAATCAATGTCTTCTTCCGGAAAGTCCAGCGTCGCCTCCACCAGCATGCGCAGGCGCACAAGCTGCTCGAGCAGTGCATGGACTTCCCTGGAAAACTCCCCCGACAGCGAACGTGCCGCCGAGCGCGCCGCGGTCGCGGTACTGGCGTCGATCAAGTCGGCAATGGCCTCGGCCTGCGCCAGATCAATTTTGTCGTTCAGGAATGCCCGCTCGGTGAATTCGCCGGGCTGGGCCAGGCGCAAGCCAGCCAGCCGCGGCCGGCCTGTGGCGGCATCGTTGTCTGCCGCCGCCTCCAGGCAGCGTGCCAGCAGCAACTGCAGCACCACCGGTCCCCCATGGGCCTGCAACTCGAGCACGTCTTCGCCGGTGTAGGAATGCGGCGCCGGGAAAAAAATCGCCAGGCCCTGGTCGATGACCTGCCCATGTGCATCCAAGAATGGCAAGTAAGTCGCGTGGCGCGGCTGCAAAGTGCGGCCGCACAGGACCGCCAGGACAGGCGCAAGGTTCTTGCCCGAGAGCCGCACAATACCCACCGCCCCGCGGCCGGGGGCAGTTGCAATGGCAACGATGGGGTCGTGGTGACGGGCAAGCATGGGGGCATTATCCAAGACACCGCGGAACCGGCTTTGCCGGGCCGCAGGTGTCGCCCCCTGGGGGGAGGCGTCAAAGACGCTTCGGGGGGTTACTTAAATTTCGGCAAGTTGAACTGCGGCGGCACACCCATGCGGGTGTTGATCACCCACTGCTGCGCAATCGACAGGATGTTGTTGGTGATCCAGTAAAGCACCAACCCGGCCGGGAAGAAGAAGAACATCACGCTGAAAATCAGCGGCATGTACCACATCAGCTTGGCCTGCATCGGGTCGGGCGGCGTCGGGTTCAGGGCCGTCTGCAGCATGGTGGTGGCGGCCATCACCAGCGGCAAGATGTAATAGGGATCGGGCGAAGACAGGTCCTTGATCCACAAAATCCATGGCGTATTGCGCATTTCGACCGAGCTGAGCAACACCCAGTACAGCGCAATGAAGACGGGAATCTGGATCATGATGGGAAAGCAGCCACCCATCGGGTTGACTTTTTCGTCGCGGTAAATTTTCATCATCGCCTGCTGCATTTCCTGCGGCTTGTCTTTGAGGCGCTCTCGCATTTCCATGATCTTGGGGTTGATCGCCTTCATCTTGCCCATGCTCGCATAGGCCTTGGCGTTGAGCCAGTAAAACGCGATTTTCAGCAGCACCACCAGCGCCACGATGGACCAGCCCCAGTTGTGAATGAAGCTGTACAGCTTGTCGAGCAGCCAGTACAGCGGCTTGGCCAGAATCGTCAGCCAGCCATAGTCCTTGACCAACTCCAGCCCGGGCGCGATGGCTTCCAGTCGCTTTTCTTCCTGAGGGCCGACAAAGAATTTTGTGCTCACTGTTTTCGTGGCTCCGGGCGCAATCATGGCCAGCGGTGTGATCATGCCCACGGCATACAGGTTGGCATCCACCTTGCGCAGGAAAATGTCGCGTTGCATGCCGTCGGCCAGAATCCAGGCCGTCGCAAAGTAGTGCTGAACCATGGCCACATAGCCGTTGCTCGCCTGCTTCTCGACATCCACCTTGTTCTTTTCGATGTCGCTGAATTCAACCTTCTGGTATTTCTTGGCCTCTGTGTACAAAGCCGGCCCGGTGAAGGTGGAATAAAACGAAGATTCGCCCGGCGGCTTGTTGCCGTCGCGCACCAGTTGCAGGTAGAGCTGCGGCGACACCGGGCTGGCGCCGTTGTTGACCACATCGTGACGCACGAGCATGTCATACCTTCCCCGCTTGAGCGTATAAGTCTTGACCAGTTTGACGCCGCCCACCTCGGCCGATTCAAACTTGACTTCCAGGGTGTCCTGGCCGTCCTTCAGGGTGCGTTCGCCGGGCGCCGCGGTCATCAATGTTTTGTGGGTCGGAAAGCTGCCGCCGCCGGCGCCGGCAATCAGGCCGGACTGCGCGACATACACGCGCGTCGCGCTTTCATCGAGCAGCATGAAGCCGGCGGTCTTGTCCGTCATGTCCTTGTGCTGGGTGAACGCGGAGCGAACCAGCGTGCCGCCTTCGGTGTCGAAGGTCAGCGTCAGCAAGTCGGTGGTAACGACCAGGCGCTCTTTGGTGGCCGATGGTGTGGTTGCGGGCAAGGCGCCCGGTACCGCCGCGGCACTGGCACGACCAGGCACTTGTGCCGGCGTCGGGACGGCGCTGGGGCCGGCCGTGTCCGCCGGCACGCTGGGCGCGACGGGCTTGCCGGCGGGTGCCGCGCTGCTCACGGCAGGCGCGGGCGACGGGAAAAAGGTCGCCTTGTTGCCCTTGAAAACCTGCCACTGGTCCCACAGCAGCACCATGGAAAAACCAAAAATCACCCACAAAATGGTGCGGCGTATGTCGTTCATGACGGCTTCTTTTTAGAGGAGATCGAAGTCACGGGCGTGACCAGACGGGTGAAAAGGGAAAATCGGCCGGAGGAAGGCCGCCAAGCCGAAGAGGGCACCGGGTCATAGCCGCCGCTGCACCAGGGGTGGCAGCGCACCAGCCGCGCCAGCGTCAGATAACTGCCTTTGGCGGCACCGTGCTGTTGCAGCGCCTGTAGGGAATAGGCCGAACAGGTCGGCTCAAACCGGCAGGACGAGCCCAGCCAGGGGCTGAGCAGCAGGCGGTAGGCTTTGACCAGTGCCACCAGCATTTTTTGCGGCAGCCGGCTGACCGCCAGCACGGTGCCGCGCAGCGTGGTCATCGCGCTCATGCGGCTGGCGCCCCGGCTTGCATCAGGGCGAGTATTTCGCTGCGGACCGCGCGCTTGAGCGCTTCGGAGCTGGCGCTGACAAATTCCTTACGGGAAAAATCACGGCGCAAGCGAACCACCCAGGCGGCCTGGGGAGCACGATGCAAAAAATCAGCACTCACGGTGTATATCTGTCTTTTGATGGCGTTGCGCGTGACGGCACGTTTGGCCCAGCGTTTAGGCACCATCGCGCCGACCCACGTGTCCTGAACCGGAAACAAGTCCGGCGTTTGATGGGTCTTGCCGGCAGCGGTTTGCGCGTTCATGACTTCAAGCGTGTTGCGGTGCAATGCGAAATGCGTTGATCTTGCAACAATGGCACCAGCAAGGACTGCCTGGAACTGGGGCCGGGTTCGAAGCCGCTGCAAGCGTCAGCTCAAGAGCAACAGGCTTGCCGATAACGGGCTTAAACCGCCAGGCGCTTGCGGCCTTTGGCGCGACGGGCGGCAATCACGGCGCGGCCGCCACGTGTTTTCATGCGTGTCAAAAAGCCGTGTGTCCGTGCGCGCTTGACTTTGGAAGGTTGGTATGTGCGTTTCATGATGGGTCCTACAAGCTACAAAGCTCCCTTTTGCAAATTTTGGCAAATTTTGCGATTCGTGATCCTGTCGGCTGTACAACACAACCAACTTGCAAGTCAGCAAGACCTGCAACGCGTGGACGCAAGGCCTAAATCAATAAGCCCCGACACGATGTGCAAACCCGCTATGAATCAGGGAAACCCGCAATTATCGCAGATTTCTTAACCGTGGCAACAAGTTAGGCGCCGCTTTGGCGGCAAGGGCCGGAATCGTTCGGAAAGTGGCCGACGCGGCTGATCTCCCACCATCGACGGTAAATTCTAGGTTAAAACCCGAACGAAAATTTTTGTGGATAACTAGGCCGCCAGCCTACAATGGCGGGTGTCGAAAATTAATAATATCCACAAGCCGCCACCTACTGGCAACTACGGGCATCCAGCCAACACACCATGAGCGAAGGCTCCGTTCTCCGTTCCAGCCAGGGCTTGTGGCAAAGCTGCGTTGACTCTCTGGCACAGGAACTGCCCGAGCAGCAATTCAATACCTGGATTCGCCCCTTGGTGGCCGATGTCGCGGCCGACCTGTCAAAAGTCACGATTCAAGTCGGCAATCGCTTCAAGCTGGACTGGATTCGGGCGCAATACGCCGGCCGCATTTCCACCCTGCTGGAAAAGATTTCCGGCCACAGCATTTCCCTTGAGTTAGCGCTCGCTCAGCGCGATACCTTCAGCCGGTCTGCTCCCTTGACACGCAGCTTTGAAGGCAACGGTGAGTCGGAACCGGTCGGTCTGGGCACATCCGAAGAAGTGGCCGGCGCACCTTTCAAAAGCCGCCTCAACACCGCCCTGACTTTTGACACCCTGATCGAAGGCACGGCCAACCGCATGGGCCGCGCCGCCGCCATGCATGTCTCCAGCAGCCTGGGTCAGTTGTACAACCCGCTTTTTATCTACGGCGGCGTCGGTCTGGGCAAGACCCACCTGATGCATGCCATCGGCAACAAACTGCTGGCCGACAACCCGGCGGCCAAAGTTCTGTACATCCATGCTGAACAATTTGTTTCAGATGTGGTTAAAGCCTACCAGCGCAAGACTTTCGACGAATTCAAGGAACGTTACCACTCGCTCGATCTGCTGCTGATTGACGACGTTCAGTTCTTTGCCAATAAAGACAGAACTCAGGAAGAGTTTTTCAATGCCTTTGAAGCCTTGCTGACCAAAAAATCGCACATCGTGCTGACCAGCGACACCTATCCCAAAGGCCTGGCCGATATTCATGAGCGTCTGGTATCGCGTTTTGACTCTGGCCTGACGGTGGCCATCGAGCCGCCAGAGCTTGAAATGCGGGTGGCCATCTTGATCCGCAAGGCCGAAGCCGAGGGCACGGTAATGCCGGAAGAGGTTGCTTTTTTTGTTGCCAAAAACGTGCGTTCCAACGTGCGTGAGCTTGAAGGCGCCCTGCGCAAAATCCTTGCTTATTCACGCTTCAATCTCAAGGAAATTTCCATCCAGTTGGCCAGAGAAGCGCTGCGCGACCTGTTGTCCATTCAAAATCGCCAGATATCGGTAGAAAACATCCAGAAGACCGTCGCCGACTATTACAAGATTAAAGTCGCCGACATGTATTCGAAAAAGCGGCCCGCCAGCATTGCCCGTCCGCGCCAGATTGCCATGTACCTGGCCAAGGAACTGACCCAGAAAAGCCTTCCGGAAATTGGCGAGCTGTTTGGCGGCCGCGACCACACGACCGTGCTGCATGCCGTCCGCAAGATGTCGGCCGAGCGTCAACAAATGACCGAACTCAACCAGCAGTTGCATGTGCTGGAACAAACCCTGAAAGGCTGAAATGACATTTCATATGGTCACTTTTCCCCAGTTTCAGACCCATCTGGCAATATTGGGGACAACTTTTGAACAAGTCATGCCTTATCCACAGACGAAGCGGATGACCGAAAGTTGTTCATATTTCGCAGCACGCTTATGGAGCGTCTTGTCACAAGGTTAAACAAACACCAAGTAGTTGATTAAAAAGGGGAAAATAGACCTGTCCACAGACCGATGCTTCCCTTATCTACTACTACTAATTTGAATTAAAGAAATAAGAGGTTAAGACCGTGATTGTTCTCAAAGCCACCCAGGATAAAGTTTTGTCGGTTCTGCAATCGGTTGCAGGCATTGTGGAGCGCAGGCACACGTTGCCGATTCTGGCCAACGTGCTGATCCGAAAAAATGGCGCGCAGTTGCAGTTGACCACCAGCGATCTGGAAATCCAGATACGAACCACCGCTGAACTGGATGGCGACTCAGGCGACTTCACGACCACCGTGGGCGCGCGCAAGCTCATCGACATCCTGCGCTCGATGCCGAGCGACCAGACCGTGTCGCTGGAATCGGCGCAGAACAAGCTGATCCTCAAGGGCGGAAAAAGCCGCTTTACGCTGCAAACCCTGCCGGCCGAGGACTTTCCGCTGGTGCAGGAAGCCGCCAACTTCGGTCCGAGCTTTTCGGTGCCGCAAAAGGTGCTCAAAGAGCTGCTGAACCAGGTGTCGTTTGCGATGGCGGTGCATGACATCCGCTACTACCTCAACGGCATCTTGTTTGTTGCCGAAGGCAAGCAGCTCAGCCTGGTGGCCACCGACGGCCACAGGCTGGCTTTTTCATCGGCGACGCTGGATGTGGAGGTGCCACGCCAGGAAGTCATTTTGCCGCGCAAGACGGTGCTGGAAATGCAGCGCCTGCTCAGCGATAAAGTGGGCGCCATCGAAATGCAGTTTGCCGCCAACCAGGCGAAATTTTCCTTCGAAGGCATGGAGTTCGTGACCAAGCTGGTCGAAGGAAAATTTCCCGACTACAACCGCGTCATCCCGAAAAATCACAAAAACATCATCACCCTGGGCCGCGTACCGCTGCTGGCCTCGCTGCAGCGCACCGCCATTCTGACCAGCGAGAAGTTCAAGGGCGTGCGCCTGAACATCGAGCCCGGCACCCTGCGCGTGGCGTCAAACAACGCCGAGCAGGAAGAAGCGGTGGATGAACTCGATATCGACTACGCGGGTGACGCCATTGAAATTGGTTTCAACGTGACCTACCTGATCGACGCGCTGACCAACATGGCGCAGGACATGGTGAAGATCGAACTGGCCGATTCCAACAGTTCGGCACTGCTGACCATTCCTGACAATGCCACGTTCAAATACGTCGTCATGCCGATGCGAATCTGATCCCCGGATGCACTGATCACGCTTACCCAGAGCCTGCACCAGCCCGCGCGGCATCCCCAGGGAAGCGCGGGTTTGGTCTTTCAAGAGATTGAGAAAATTGAGTTATGACCGAAGCAAACAAACCCAGTGAAGCCAGCCCTGACGATGCAGGTCGTGAAATTGAAGGCGTGCATTCCGGTGAAGGCGGCGAGGGGAGCTCCAACTTCCAGCCCAAGATAGACACCAACCAGGCCGGCGCGTCCGAAGGCTACGGCGAGGGCTCGATCCAGATCCTGGAAGGCCTGGAGGCCGTGCGCAAGCGCCCCGGCATGTACATCGGGGACACGTCCGACGGCACCGGCTTGCACCACCTGGTGTTCGAGGTGGTTGACAACTCGATCGACGAATCGCTGGCCGGTCATTGCGACGACATCATGGTCACCATCCACCTGGACAACTCGATCAGCGTGGTGGACAACGGCCGGGGTATCCCGACCGGCATCAAGATGGACGACAAGCACGAGCCCAAGCGCTCGGCGGCCGAGATTGCGCTGACCGAGCTGCATGCCGGCGGCAAGTTCAACCAGAACAGCTACAAGGTCTCGGGCGGCCTGCACGGTGTCGGTGTGAGCTGCGTGAACGCGCTGTCCAAAATGCTGCGCCTGACGATTCGCCGCGAAGGCAAAGTCCATGTGATGGAGTTTTCCAAGGGCTTTGTGCAGAACCGCATCGTCGAGAAAGTCGGCGGTGTTGAAGTTTCTCCCATGCAGGTGCTGGGCGACACCGACAAGCGCGGCACCGAAGTGCATTTTTTGCCGGACACCGACATCTTCCAGCAGAACAACGACTTTCATTACGAAATTCTGAGCAAGCGCCTGCGCGAACTGAGTTTTTTGAACAACGGCGTGAAGATACGCCTGAAAGACGAGCGCAGCGGCAAGGAAGACGACTTTGCCGGCGCCGGCGGCGTCACCGGTTTTGTGAACTTCATCAACAAGGGCAAGACCGTCCTGCACCCCAACGTGTTCCATGCCATGGGCGACCGGCAGAGCGACCAGAACACCAACATCGGTGTCGAGGTGGCGATGCAGTGGAACAGCGGCTACAACGAGCAGGTGCTGTGTTTCACCAACAACATTCCGCAGCGCGACGGCGGCACCCACCTGACCGGCCTGCGCGCCGCGATGACGCGGGTGATCAACAAATACATCGACGACAGCGAGCTGGCCAAAAAAGCCAAGGTCGAAGTGACCGGCGACGACATGCGCGAGGGCCTGACCTGCGTGCTGAGCGTCAAGGTGCCCGAGCCCAAGTTTTCCAGCCAGACCAAGGACAAGCTGGTGAGCAGCGAGGTGCGCGGCCCGGTGGAAGACATTGTCAGCAAGCTGCTGACCGATTACCTGCAGGAACGCCCGAACGACGCCAAGATCATCGTCGGCAAGATCATCGAGGCCGCGCGTGCCCGCGAAGCCGCGCGCAAGGCCCGCGACATGACGCGCCGCAAGGGCGTGCTCGACGGCATGGGCCTGCCCGGCAAGCTGGCCGACTGCCAGGAGAAAGACCCGGCGCTGTGCGAAATCTACATCGTCGAGGGCGACTCCGCCGGCGGCTCGGCCAAGCAGGGCCGCGACCGCAAGTTCCAGGCGATCCTGCCGCTGCGCGGCAAGATCCTGAACGTCGAAAAAGCGCGTTATGAAAAGCTGCTGACCAGCAACGAAATCCTGACGCTGATCACCGCCCTGGGCACCGGCATCGGCAAGGCCGGCGGCACCACCGGCAATGACGACTTCAACGTCGCCAAGCTGCGCTACCACCGCATCATCATCATGACCGACGCCGACGTGGACGGCGCGCACATCCGCACGCTGCTGCTGACCTTCTTTTACCGCCAGATGCCCGAGCTGGTCGAGCGCGGCCACATCTACATTGCCCAGCCGCCTCTGTACAAGGTCAAGTCGGGCAAGGAAGAGCAATACCTCAAGGACAGCGCGGCCCTCGACAGCTTTTTGCTGAAGATCGCGCTGAAAGACGCCACGGTGCAAACCGGCGCCGATCCGTCCAACGGTCGGGGCACGCTGTTGACCGGCGACACGCTGGCCGAACTGGCGCGCAAGCATCAATTGGCCGAGTCGGTAATCACCCGCCTGCGCGGCTACATGGACGCCGAAGCGCTCAAGGCGATTGCCGACGGCGTGGCCCTGAACCTGGACACGGTGGAAGACGCCGAACGCTCGGCCGCCGCGCTGCAGGCGCGCCTGTCCACTGCGGAAGTAGCCGGCGAGTTTGACGCCCGCAGCGACAAGCCGATTCTGCGCATCAGCCGCCGCCACCACGGCAACGTCAAAAGCAGCGTGCTCACGCAGGACTTTGTGCATGGCGCCGACTACGCGGCACTGGCCGAAGCGGCAGCGACCTTCAAGGGCTTGATGAGCGAAGGGGCCAAAGTCATGCGCGGCGAGGGCGAGCGCCAGAAGGAAGAAAAAGTGGAGACCTTCCGCGACGCCATGGCTTGGCTCATCACCCAGGCCGAAGGCGCCACCGCCCGCCAGCGCTACAAAGGCCTGGGCGAGATGAACCCGGCCCAGCTGTGGGAAACCACCATGGACCCGACCGTGCGCCGCCTGCTGCGCGTGCAGATCGACGACGCGATCGAAGCCGACCACGTGTTCACCATGCTGATGGGCGATGAGGTGGAACCGCGCCGGGAGTTTATCGAGACGAATGCACTGCGGGCTGCGAATATCGACGTTTGATCTGCTTTTTGATGCGCACTTGGCTCCGCCATCAACTGGTTGGTCAGCGCAATCTCCAACGCTGGTGCTTTAACGTCCGAAGATGCCGCGCAGGATATTCATCGGACCCGGCAGCGGAATCACCGACTCGGCGCTGCCGGGCGCTGGTTCCTGGCCCGCCGGTATCGGCGGGTTGCGGCCCGATGCGGCGGCGCGTCCTGCGGACTCTTCGCCGAGCATTGCCATGGCGTGGGACTTGACGCGCACGCGCACGGCCCATTCCGGGGTCCAGACGGCCTTGGGGTCGGCCGGGCGCGGTGGATGCGCGAAGTGGCTTTCGCCGCCGTAGGCGATCATGCGCAGCATGGCCCCGGCATCTTCCCCCCGGCGGCCGGGCGCGCTGCCGTCCGGTGCAGCGAAGATGCCTTTGGGAATGGCGCACTGGGTCACGTCGGGTCGCAGCAGCACCTTGTCCCGCAGCCAGCGCTCGATCATCGGGTTGGGCAGGTAGTCGAACAGTCCCATCCCGGTGTCCGGTGTCTCGGCGCTGGACCACATCACCAGGTCGTTGTTGCCGATCTGGCCCATGGCGTGCAGATAATAGGCGCGCGCGTGGGGCACACTGCGCCAGTTCAGCGCGATGCTGTCCTTCAGGCCGCCGCTGTTTTGCAGTTCGATCATCGGCATCAGGTCCTGCGCCGCGCCGAGCGTGAACTTCATCGAGGCCGGCACGCCGTCGCCCAGTACCTGATGTTCGCCCACGAGAGAGGTGTCCCGGCTCAGAGAAACCCGGCTCTTTTCGTTCGGATACAGCGCATGCGCCGGGCTCACGCGCGCCCCCCGGTCCGGTGCGTAGCGGCCGGCAAACGCCGCGCCAAAATCGGCCGGATTGCCCCGCGCAAGATCGATGATGCGGGGCTGGCCACGCTTGACGTCCGTGCCGCAACCCCAGTAGATCAGGATCCGGCCCTTGGGCGTTTCCTTGTAGTCGTCCGGCACTTCGCCGGGCTCGGTTTGGCGCGCTGCCTGGGCCTGCGGCGGCACCAGCGGCAAGCGTTCGCCCATGCGCATGCCGGGGGGAATGGCCTGCTCGGCCTCCACGCCCGGCTTGAGGCTGTTGTAGAGCGCGATGTCAAGCACGCGCGGAGGCATGATGTTCATGCCGCGTGCCATGCCGTAGCTGGTGTTGCCGCCCGTCGCGCCGCCGCGGCCCCCCATGATTCCGCCAAGCCTGTTGCCCATGCCTGCGGGCAGGTCCATCTCGGGCATGCCGGCCATGCTGCCGGTGGACAGGTCCATCCACAACTGCGCCTTGGGCGGCTTGGTGGTCTGCGCCGTGGCCAGCATGGCGCCGGCGCAGCAACCCAGCGCCAGCAGCGCGTTCCGAAGCGGAAGCAAGGGAAAATTCATGGAAGGCTCCTAAAAATGATGACCAGCCGGGAAGCATCCCGCCGCGCTCGGTTTTCAGGCGCCGCCCCAAGCAAGAGGGCCGGTTCAGGCCGAGCGCAGCCGCTCGATCAGGCCATTGAGTTCGTCGAGCGAACCAAAGTTTATGACAAGTTCGCCCATCTCTTCCATCCTGCCGTTGCGTTTGATCTGCTTTTTGATGCGAACCTCAACCTCGGCCATCAAGAGGTCGGCCAGCTCTTCCTCGACGCGGCGTGTGTCCCGCGATTTTTCCTTGGCGGCTTTTTGCGGTTTCAAAGAAAACTCGGCGCCGAGTTTTTTGACCAGGCTTTCGGCTTCGCGCACCGACATTTTTTTTGCGGCAATCTGGTTGGCGGCGGTGATCTGCGTGGCCCGGTCCAGGGCCAGCAGCGCCCGGGCGTGGCCCATGTCGAGGTCGCCGGCCATCAGCATGGTCTGCACCGGCTCGGCCAGATTCAGCAGGCGCAGCAGGTTCGACGCCGCACTGCGCGAGCGGCCCACGGCCTGCGCCGCCAGCTCGTGTGTGAGTCCAAACTCCTTGACCAGGCGTTGCAGACCCTGGGCCTCTTCCAGCGGATTGAGGTCTTCGCGCTGGATGTTTTCAATCAGAGCCATGGCCGCGGCCGACTCATCGGGCACGTCACGCACCAGCACCGGCACACTGTCCAGCCCGGCAATCCTGGCCGCGCGAAAGCGTCGCTCGCCGGCGATGATTTCGTACTTGCCGTCGTTGCTGCCGGAGGTCAGGCGCCGCACCAGAATCGGCTGCATGATGCCTTGCGCCTTGATCGATTCGGCCAGTTCGTACAGCGCACCCTCGTCCATGCGGGTGCGTGGCTGGTACTGGCCGGCGACCATGTCGCTGAGCCGCAGCGAAGCCGGCAGGCCGGGACTGGTCAGGCTGCTATTGGCATTGGCGATGTCGGAGGATTCGCTGACCTTGGGACCCAGCAGGGCCTCCAGTCCGCGGCCCAGGCCTTTTGGTTTTTTGGTGACCATGGTTTTGTCTTTCTTTCATAAGGGGGGATCAATGCGTTACAGACGCATCAAGCGCAGGAGTCGTTCGTGGGCCTGCGGCCAATCATCCAGGCCGCTTTCGGCGTTGAGATGGCCGTGCGGGCCGGCGTCTACAAAATCGGCGCCCCAGGCGCCGGCAAACAGCCGTGCCCGCGCCGGTGCGCAGAACGGATCGTCACTGCTGGCGAACAGCACGGTTTCAAAAGGCAGCCGGTGCAGCGGAACCGGTGCCCAACCGGGCAACATCTGGCGCAGATCGCCCTGCGCCACATCCGGCGGCGCCACCAGCAGCGCGCCCTTGACGCGCTGCGTATTTTTCGAGTGTGCGGCCCACGCTGCGGCGTGGATGCAGCCCAGGCTGTGCGCGACCAGCACGGCGGGTTCGTCGCAGGACAGCAGCACGTCTTCAAGCCGCGCAATCCAGTCGCCGCGCAGCGGGCGCATCCAGTCGTGCTGTTCGACGCGCTGGTAGCCGTGTACCTGCTCCCACAGGCTTTGCCAGTGGTCGGGGCCGCTGTTTTGCCAGCCGGGAAGGATCAGGACATTGGTGGGTTGCATCGTGCCGGAAAACTCGTTTGCTATGTTTTTGATAGCTGTTTGCGTTTGTTTCACGAGGCTTAAAAGGCAGTTTTTATATAAGCGACGACTAGATGACCTTGATGCGCTGCACCATCTCTTCGGCGAAAGTCACAAAGGCCTGCGCCCCTTTGGACGCCGGGTCGAACACCACGCCGGGCAATCCGTAACTGGGTGCTTCGGCCAGGCGAACGTTGCGCGGGATCACGGTGTTGAACACCTTGTCGCCGAAATGCTCTTTGAGCTGGTCGCTGACCTGCTGCTGCAAGGTGATGCGCGGGTCGAACATGACGCGCAGCAAGCCGATTAGGCCCAAGTCTTTGTTGAGGTTGGCATGCACCTGCTTGATGGTGTTGACCAGGTCGGTCAGGCCTTCGAGCGCAAAGTATTCGCACTGCATGGGCACGATCACGCCATGGGCGCAGCACAGGCCGTTGAGGGTCAGCATGGACAGCGAGGGCGGGCAGTCGATCAGGATGAAGTCGTATTGCGCGGCCACCGCTTGGAGGGCCAGTTTCAGGCGTTTTTCGCGGCGTTCGACTTCGACCAACTCGACCTCGGCGCCGGCCAGTTCGCGGTTCGCGCCCAGCACGTCGTAGCTACAGCCGCCGTCGATAAGCTTTTGGCTGGTCACGCGGGCCTCGGCCACCGAAGCCGATTCGAGCAGAACGTCATAAATGGTCAGTTCGAGCTTGCGCTTGTCCACGCCCGAGCCCATGGTCGCATTGCCCTGCGGGTCCAGGTCGATCATCAGCACCCGCTGGCCGACCTTGGCCAGCCCCGCCGCCAGATTGACCGTGGTGGTGGTTTTGCCCACCCCGCCCTTTTGGTTGGCAATGCAGAATATTTTGGCCATTAATAGACCCTCCCGCTTGTCGCTTCGCGTACTGCGCTGCCCCCCGAGGGGGCTAATTTTTCTTGGGGCGGCCCTGCGAAAAACTGTTCACGGGGCAATGGGGGGAGTCTTTTGTTCATTTGGAAACGGCCAGCCTGATGCCAAAGGCAATCAAAAATACGCCGGCCAGCTTTTGCAGGGTGGACGAAATTCGGGGGTTGGCCTTGAGCCGCTCGGCCAGATAGTGCGTCAGCAGCACGACGGTCAGACCGTAAAGAAAGGTCAAAAAAGCAATGGTGGCGGCCATCACGGCGAAGGTCTTGAGGCCCTGGTGCCGGGCCGGATCCACAAACAGCGGAAAAAAGGCCATGTAGAAAACAATTGCTTTCGGGTTCAGCAAGGTAATCCCCAGCGCTTGCTGAAAATAATGGCGCGGCCTGATCTCCAGCACGGGCGCGTCGCCCGGTTTGGCCAGCACCATTTTGACGCCCAGCCAGGCCAGATACGCTGCGCCCAGCCACTGCACCGCATGAAAGGCCGCAGGATAGGTGGTCAGCAGCGCCGCCACGCCGGCGACGGCCAGCCACATCAGCACCTGATCGCCGGCGATCACGCCGAAGGTCGCACCCATGCCGCCGGACAGCCCCCCTTTGCCGGTCGAGGTGATCAGCGCCAGGTTGCCAGGCCCGGGAATCAGCAGAAACACGATGATTGCGGCGACAAAAGCGCCGTAGTCGGCTATCCCGGTGGAAGCGACGAATGAGCCGAGCATGGAAATCCCCAGAAAGAGAGGCCTTGAGTTTACGTCAGGCCACGCGGCCGAGTTTTGGCCGGGTGCCGAAAACTGCGTCCGTTGGCAAATTTTTAGCTGGTTCGCCCATCAAGCCGCGACGGTGGGGCGCATCCAGACGATGCAGCGCTCGGCGTCCAGGCCGGGCACCACCAGTTGTTCCACGTGAAACACCGCCACCGTCGCCGGCAGCGCGGCGATTTCTTCCGCCGGGTGTCTGCCCTTCATGGCCAGCCAGACACCGGTTGGGGCCAGTACACCGACAGATCCTTGGGTGAAGTCAACCAGTGAAGCAAAGGCGCGTGAGCAAACCACGTCGAAAGGCTGGCTCATGGCTTCGACCCGCGTATGCATACCGGTGAGATTGGGCAGCTTCAAGACCAGCGCGACCTGTTTGATAAAGGCCGCTTTTTTAGCCACCGTGTCCACGCAAGTGACGGCCACGGACGGGCAGCAAATGGCAATCACCACACCCGGCAAGCCAGCCCCCGAGCCCACGTCGAGCAGACGCGCGCCCTGCCCCAGCCCGGCCTTTTTCAGATACCGTTGCAAAGGCGCGATCACCGCCAGGCTGTCGAGCAGGTGGTGCGTCAGCATTTCCGCCGGGTCGCGCACGGCCGTCAGGTTGTAGACCCGGGCCCACTTCGCAATCAGGTCCAGGTAGTCCAGCAATTGCCCCACCTGCGGGTCGCCCAGTGCCAACGATAACGTGTTTAGCCCGGTGCGCAAGTCTTTTTCAGCGCTCCGCATCAGGCCTCTGCCCGCTCGGCGGCCTTGGCAGGCGTGGCATTTTTCCAAAGTTTCTTTTTCAGATGCACCAGCAGCAGCGACACTGTCGCTGGCGTGATGCCAGAGATGCGGGAGGCCAGGCCCAGCGTTTCGGGCCGGTGTTTGGCCAGGGTTTGCCGTGCCTCAAAACTCAGGGCCGAAACCTGCAGGTAGTCCAGGTCGGCGGGGAGCTTGAGGTTTTCGTAATGGGCGGCGCGTTCCACCTCGGTCTTCTGCAGGTCAATGTAGCCGGCATATTTGACGGCAATTTCGATCTGCTCGATCACGCTTTGGGCCATGTCGGCCGTCGGTGTTTCACGTGAAACATCCGGCACCAAATCGGCATTTGCGTATTTGCCGCCGCAAAGGGACATCAGCGCGGCGTAGCTCACCTCGGGACGGCGCAGCAAATCGAGCAGGGTGTACTCGCGTTCTATGGCCTTGCCCAGCACTCGCTCGGCTTCAGCCACCGGCAGATTGCGGGGATTCACCCAAGTCGAGCGCAGCCGCTCTGTTTCACGTGAAACAGCGTCGCGTTTGCGGTTGAAGGCCTCCCAGCGTGCGTCATCGACCAAGCCCAGCGCCCGGCCCGTTTCGGTCAGCCGCATGTCGGCATTGTCTTCGCGCAGCATCAGGCGGAACTCGGCCCGGCTGGTGAACATGCGGTAAGGCTCGGTCACGCCCTTGGTGATCAGGTCATCGACCAGCACGCCCAGGTAGGCTTCGTCGCGTCGCGGTAGCCAGGCGTCTTTTCCCAGGCACTGCAGCGCTGCATTGGCACCGGCGAACAGGCCCTGCGCCGCCGCCTCTTCGTAACCCGTCGTGCCGTTGATCTGCCCGGCGAAAAACAGACCGCCAATGGCGCGGGTTTCAAAGCTGGTTTTCAGCGCGCGCGGGTCAAAATAATCGTATTCAATCGCGTAGCCGGGCCGCAAAATATGGGCGTTTTCCATGCCGGCCATCGAACGCACCAAGTCGTACTGGATGTCAAACGGCAGGCTGGTCGAGATGCCGTTGGGGTAAATCTCGTGCGTGCTCAAGCCTTCGGGCTCCAGGAAAATCTGGTGGCTTTCCTTGTCGGCGAAGCGGTTGATCTTGTCTTCCACGCTGGGGCAGTAGCGCGGGCCCACGCCGTCGATCTTGCCGGTGAACATCGGGCTGCGATCAAAACCGGAGCGGATGATCTCGTGGGTACGCGCGTTGGTGTGGGTGATCCAGCACGACACTTGCCGCGGATGGGCAATCGCGCCGCCCATGAAACTGAACACCGGCACCGGCCCGTTCTCGCCGCCCGGCATGCCGTCGCCCGGTTGCTCGATGCACTTGCTGAAGTCGATGGTGCGGCCGTCAATGCGCGGCGGCGTACCGGTTTTCAGTCGGCCTTGCGGCAGCTTGAGTTCTTTCAGGCGCGCGCTCAGCGACGCCGCCGGCGGGTCGCCCGCCCTGCCCGCCGCGTAATTGTTCAAGCCCACATGGATCTTGCCGTCCAGGAAGGTTCCGGCTGTCAGCACCACGGTGCGCGAGCGGAATTTGATCCCGACCTGCGTCACCGCGCCGACCACCCGGTCAATGATCCCGTCCGACTCGACCATCAGGTCATCGACAGCCTGCTGGAACAGCCACAGATTGGGCTGGTTTTCCAGACGCCGGCGAATCGCCGCCTTGTACAAGATGCGGTCCGCCTGCGCCCGGGTGGCGCGCACGGCCGGACCCTTGGAATTGTTGAGAATGCGGAACTGGATGCCGCCTTCGTCGGCCGCCAGCGCCATCGCGCCGCCCAGGGCATCGACCTCCTTGACCAGGTGCCCCTTGCCGATGCCGCCAATCGACGGATTGCAGCTCATCTGGCCGAGCGTTTCGATGTTGTGCGACAGCAGCAGCGTCTTGCAGCCCATGCGGGCGGCGGCCAGCGCGGCCTCGGTGCCCGCATGGCCTCCACCGACCACGATCACGTCGAATTCTTGGGGGTACAGCATTCAGGCCTCTAGCAGTTCAGGTTTCAGGCCCTGGCGCCGGCCGGCGGTGACAAACAAATCGACCCGGGCCGCCTGCGCCGTCCCGACATGCAGCGCGTCCATTCCACGCAATGTGGCGACGCGCATGGCAGCAATCGCATGCCGCTCAATGGGTGCCAAAACTTCATGCATTCTAGCGCATTTCGTTCCGGAAACCCGCTGTCCGCGCGTGTCCAACGGTCCTTTACTGGCCAAAAAGCTTTTTCAGGCCCTCCCCGACCCGGTCGCCCAACGGGATGCCGGCGCCGGTGCCCGCGCCGGGCATCACGGCCGTGCCAATCGCCGCGCCCAGCAGGGCGCCGCGTGTCAGCGTGACTTCGGGCGCGTCCAGCGTGCCGCCTACCACCAGTGGCACGCCGACCGTGCTGCCCAGGTGGACGCTGACGCGACCGCTCAGGGCCTGTGCTGACGATACCGCGACGTTGCCGGTGGCGCTGAGCGCGCCCGAGCTGGCCACCAGGTTGCGCAGCGCTGCGGCGCGGCCCTGCGAGTGAATCTGACCGGCCAGCGCATCCAGGCGCGTCTGTCCGCCGCGGCTCAGGCCCACGGTTTGCACTGCGCGGGCCAGATCGACGCCATGCAGCACCGCGTCCTTCACCGCAAAACGTGTCTGGGTCTGCAAGGCGTCCACCAGGCCGCCGGTCGTCGCCGCCCGTGAATGGAGCGTGGTCGAGGCTTCGAGCCGGCCGCTGAGCGGCTTGTTCGGCGCTGTCAGCGCCGCGACCTCCACCCCGCGCGTTTCCAGTTGACCCTGCAACACCAGCGTCCGGCCGCCCTGCGCGGACGGCGCGTGTTGCATGGCGAGCCGGCCGGCGACCGTTCCACCGCCAACCTCGATGCGCAGCGCCCACCGGCCGTCCTTTTCCCGCTGGAGGCTGCTGCGCAGCCCCTTCAAGTGGCCTTTGACCACCTTGAGCGATGCCTCGTCGGGCAAGCGGTCGGCTCCCAGGCGCATCTCGGCGTCCACGGTCGTGCCGGCCCCCTTCCGACTGACCCAGGTCACACCGTTCAGCACCGCGCGGTGCGGCAGCCAGTCAGGCGCCGCCGACGGGCCGGCGGCGGGGTCATCAGGCTTCAGTTCCGGGTTATTTTCGGGTTGTAGCCCGTATGCAGCAGGCGCAGAGCGCTTCTTTTTTTGTAGCGAAAGCAAAATCGCATCGACGGCCTGCTGCGGCAACACCACCTGCCGCAGCACCAGTGTGGCAATTTCAAGCCGCCCCCGCAGCAGGGCCAGCCAGCCCGGCCGCACCTCCAGCCGCGCCAGCGTGAGGGCCGGCTTGCTCTGCACGCTGACGCCGTTCAGCGCCACGGCCGGCAGCGGCCACAGCGCCACCTCGATGCCGTCCAGCCGCACCGGCAGGTCCAGCGCGCCGGAGGCCTCGCGTTCCATCCGCTGCCGGAAAGCGTCGCTGCCAACCCAGCCCTGTAGCGCCAGCGCCCCGGCCGCCAGCACCAGCAAGGCCAGCAGCGTCAGCGCGGTGAGCCATTTAAGACTTCTTGCCATGCCCGTATTGTGGCAACCTCGTCAGCTACCCGCCGCTGCAGGAAAAGGCCGTCCGCGCAAGTGCCGGATAGCGTACGGCACTACACTACCCGTGGGGCGACCCGCAGTCCTTGCGCCTGCGCTCACCCGGGCTACTCTTTCAAGGAAAACCATGAAACTTTATTATTCCCCCGGGGCCGGTTCACTGACCCCGCACATCGCGCTGCATGAGGCGGGGCTGGCGTTCGAGCATGTGCTGGCCTCCACCAAAACCCACAAGCTGGAAGACGGCACCGACTACTACAGCATCAACCCGCTCGGGTATGTGCCGCTGCTGGCGCTGGATGACGGCACACGCCTGACCGAAATCCCTGCCATCGTGCAATACATTGCCGACCAGGCGCCCGCCAAAAAGCTGGCGCCGGCCAACGGCACGCTGGCGCGCTACCAGATGCAGTCGCTGCTGAACTTCATCGGCACCGAATTGCACAAAGGGTTTGGCCCGCTGTTCAACCCCGACACCCCAACCGACTACAAGGCCCAGGCCAGCAAGCGCTTGCTGGGCCGGTTGGAATGGATAGATGGCCAGCTCGCCGGCAAGCAGTACCTGATGGGCGACCCATACACCGTGGCCGACGGCTACCTGTTTAACGTCACCAACTGGGCCCGTCTGGTGAAGGTGGACATTTCCCACCTGGCCAACCTCGCCGCTTTCCGCGCGCGCGTGGCAGCCCGGCCTGCGGTGCAGGCCGCCATGAAACATGAAGGCTTGCTGAAGTAATTTCGCCGCAAAGGCGGCGATGCTGCGATCTTTGGCTTGGCATCGGCGCACACTGCATGCTTGTTTTCCAACTTCAAGGCGCCATCTCATGCCCTCTTTATTCGACCCCACCCAGGCCGGCGACCTCCATCTCGCCAACCGCATCGTGCTGGCCCCGCTCACGCGCAGCCGCGCGCCGGGCGCCATCCCCACGCCGCTGATGGCCGAGTACTACGCGCAGCGCGCCAGCGGCGGCCTGCTGATCACCGAGGCCACCGCGATCAGTCACCAGGGCCAAGGTTATTCCGACGTGCCGGGCCTGTACTCTACCTCCCAGCTCGACGGCTGGAAACAGGTCACGCGGGCCGTGCATGACGCAGGCGGCAAGATCGTCGTGCAGCTCTGGCATGTGGGGCGCGTCTCGCACAACGAATTGCAGCCCCACGGCGGCAAGCCGGTCGCACCGTCGGCCATCACCGCCAAAGCCCAAATCGTGCTGATCAAGGGCGGCGTGCCCACCTATGTCGACACCTCCGAGCCGCGCGCGCTGGACGCCGGTGAGCTGCCCGGCATCGTTCACGTCTACCAGGCCGCTGCGCGCAATGCGGTGGAGACCGCCGGTTTTGACGGCGTGGAAATCCATGGCGCCAATGGCTACCTGCTCGACCAGTTCCTTAAAAGCGGCTCCAACCGGCGCAGCGACGACTACGGCGGCAGCATCGAAAATCGCGCGCGGCTGCTGCTTGAAGTGGTGCGCGCGATCACCAGCGCCATCGGCGGCGGCCGCACCGGCATTCGCCTGTCGCCTGTTGCGCCGGCCAACGATGTTTACGACGCCGACCCGCAGCCGCTGTTCGAGTACGTCGTCAAGCAGCTCGCGACGCTGAACCTGGCCTACCTCCACATCATCGAAGGCGCCACCGGCGGCCCGCGCGAGCTGCCGGACCGTCCGTTTGATTACGCGGCGCTGAAAGCCGCCTACCGCACGGCCGGCGGCAAGGGCGCATGGATGGTGAACAACGGCTATGACAAGGCGTTGGCCGAGCAAGCGTTGGCCGGCGGCGCCGACCTGATCGCCTTCGGCAGGCGCTACCTCGCCAACCCGGACCTGGTGCGGCGCCTGCGCGAGGACGCCCCTCTGAACACGCCGGACAAAGCCACGTTTTACGGCGGCGGCGCCAAAGGCTACACCGACTACCCGGCGCTGGCCTGAAACATCAGCGACGGTGCGTCCTGGCCGCCTGTTCGAATGCGGCCCGGCAGACGCATCGTGAATGATGCGAATACTTTCGTGGGCCCTGGCCGTCTCAGTCCTGCCGCGGCTTCCAGCGCCTGAGCAGCAGCGCGTTGCTCATGACGCTGACCGAGCTCATGGCCATCGCCGCACCCGCCACCACCGGGTTCAGGAAACCCCATGCCGCCAACGGGATGCCCGCCACGTTGTAGGCAAAGGCCCAGAACAGGTTTTGCCGGATCTTGGCCACCGTGCGGCTTGAAATGTCCAGCGCCGCGGCCACCAGCGCCGGGTCGCCGCGCATCAGCGTGATGCCCGCCGCATGCATGGCCACATCGGTGCCGTTGCCCATGGCCATGCCGACATCGGCGGCGGCCAGCGCGGGGGCGTCGTTCACGCCGTCGCCCACCATGGCGACGACATGGCCCCCTTCCTTGAGCGCCATCACCCTGGCGACCTTGTCCCCGGGCAGCACCTCGGCCATGACCTCGCCCCCTTCCGGCCGCAGGCCGAGCCGGCGTGCCATCGCCTCGGCGGCGCCGCGGTTGTCGCCGGAAATCATCACCGTGCGGATGCCCCGCGCCCGCAGCACCGCCAGCGCTTTTCCGGCCCCCGGCTTGGGCTCGTCGCCAAAGGCCATCAGGGCGCGCAGCGTCAAACCCTGTGTGGTGCGCTGGGCCAGGGCCGAAACGGTGGCGCCGATCTGCTGCAAGTCGTCCGCCTGGACCGCCAGCGCGCCCATCTCCACCTTGAGTTCCTCCATCCAGCGCAGGCTGCCCATCAGATAGCTGCTCACGCCGACTTCGCCCTCGCTGCCACGCCCGGGCACAGCCCGCACATTGTCCGGCGCCTCGATGGACAGGCCGCGTTCCTGCGCCGCGGCCACCACGGCCCGTGCCAGCGGGTGCTCGCTGCCGCTTTGCACGCTGGCCGCGGCGGCAAGCAGTTTGGGCTCATCGCCGCCCCCGGCCACCACAAACGCCGTCAGGCGCGGCCGCCCCACGGTCAACGTGCCGGTCTTGTCGAAGACCACCGTGTCCACCTTGTGGGCCAGCTCCAGCGCCTGCGCGTCCTTGATCAGGATGCCGTGTTTGGCCGCCACGCCGGTGCCCGCCATGATGGCTGCCGGCGTGGCCAGCCCGAGCGCGCAGGGGCAGGCAATCACCAGCACCGCCACGGCATTGATCACGGCAAGCTCAAACGCGTGGCCCGTCAGCCACCAGCCCAGCAGCGTACCCAGCGCAATCACCACCACCACCGGCACAAACACGCTGGAGACCTGGTCCACCAGCCGCTGGATAGGCGCCTTCGCCGCCTGCGCATCTTCCACCAGCCGGATGATGTGCGAGAGCACCGTCTCGCTGCCCACCGCGCTGACCTGCATCACGATGCGGCCTTCGCCGTTGATGGCGCCGCCGGTGAGCGGGGCGTCCCGGTCTTTGGTCACCGGCAAAGGTTCACCCGTGAGCATGGATTCGTCCACTTGCGTATGGCCTTCCTGCAAGCGACCATCCACCGGAAAACGTTCACCGGGCCGCACCACCAGCCGGTCGCCTACCAGCACTTCGGCCACCGGCACATCCACTTCTTCCGTGTGCCCCGAGCCTGTCGAAGGGCCCGGCCTTATCAGGTGTGCGATGTCTGGCCGCAAGGCATGCAGCGCACGAATCGCCGCCGTGGTCTGGCGCCGGGCGCGCGCCTCCAGCCACTTGCCCAGCAGCACCAGCGTCACCACCACGGCCGAGGCTTCGAAGTACAGATGCACCATGGCGCCGGGCGCCGCCGTCAGCCACAGCCACATCGACAAGGTCCAGCCCGCCGTGGTGCCAATCGCCACCAACAAGTCCATATTGCCCGTCAGGGCCTTCAGCGCATGCCAGCCGGCCTTGTAGAAACGCGCGCCGAGAATGAACTGCACCGGCGTGGCCAGCACGAACTGCATCCAGGCGGGCAGCATCCAGTGCAGGCCCAGCAGGTCGCCCACCATCGGCAGCACCAGCGGCGCAGACAGGGCCAGCCCGAAGGCCACCGGCATGAAGCCGGCCCAGGGTGAAACGACCTCCGCCGCATCCATCGCATCGGCGGCCAGCGGCTCGTAGCCGGCATCGCGCACGGCGCGTCGCAGCCGCGCTTCCATCTGTTCGGACGGCGCGTAAGCAATGCGGGCCGATTCGGTGGCGAGGTTCACCGTGGCTTGCGTCACGCCGGGCACTTTTTTGAGCGCCCGCTCCACGCGGCTGACACATGACGCGCAGGTCATGCCGCCAATGCCGATATCGAGAGTGGGCGTTGAGAGAGTGTTCATGCCTGCATTTTCATCTTTCCCACAATGGGCGGGTCCATCCTTGCGCACGATCAACCTTGAGGCCAACAAGGTTGAAATTCGGGGCTGGACCCTCCCATTGTGGCAAGGGTTCACGATATCCTCTCGAATGAATCCCGGCAACCACTTAATCAAGAAAGGACACGCCATGAACCAGACCTTCGATGTCAAGGGCATGACCTGCGGCCATTGCGAAAAGGCGGTCACCCGCGCCATTTTGGCGCTTGACCCGCAAGCCGAAGTCAAAATCGACCGCCGCAGCGACAAGGTCGAAGTGCAGTCACGGCAGCCGCGCGAGGCGCTGGTCCGGGCGATTTCCGAAGAGGGCTATGCCGTTGCCGCCTGATACGGCAGCAGGTTGACGCGCCGGGCCGGGCATTCAATAATGACCTTCCCTCAAGCAAGGAGCTTTCCATGAAATCGAATGTTGGCGGCGTTGACCGCATTATCCGCATCACCGCAGGCTTGGTCCTGATCGGACTGGCCGCAACCAACACCGTCGGCTGGTGGGGTTGGCTCGGCGTCGTCCCCCTGGCCACCGGGCTGGTGGGCTGGTGTCTGCCCTACGCGCTGCTGGGCTTTAACACCTGCGGCATAAAAGACAAAAGCGCTTCATAGGTCTCCGCAAACGCCAGGCTGCCAGAACGAGGCGGAGCTTGCCGGAAGCGCCGGACACGCCTGCTTTGGTAGCAGGCTTGCGCCCGAGGCAAAAGGGAAAAGGGTGGTCGGCCCGCCCTGCGCGCCAAAAAACTTTACAACATCCTCACGCAGCCGTTATGACGCGCTTACACAGGCGGCGCAAACTTCCTTTCAAGCTGTCGCCAACTCCCGGCAACAGGCTTTGTCTTCCACTGAAAGGACGCTCTCATGACCGCTGTACTCAAACCCCTGAAGTCCGTCAACAGCCTGCTCCTCGTGGGCATCATGGCCGCCACGGGCCTGGCCGCAACCGCCCAAACGAGGGAGCCCGCCGCTCCCGCCACGTTGGCCGCTCCGTCCAAAGATGACAGCTACGCCGGTAAGCACATGGGCCGGCATGACCCGGCCAAAATGCAGGCGCACAGAGCCTGGCGTCAGGCCGAGCTCAAAGCCAAGCTCCAGATCACGCCGGCCCAGGAAGCCGCCTGGGCCAGCTTCACCGCCTCCATGCAAGGGCCAGCCCACGGCACACGCCCCACGCCAGAACAGCGCGCCGAATTCGACAAGCTGAACACGCCCGAGCGCATTGACAAAATGCGTGTGCTGCGCACCCAGCGCATGGCCGAGAGGAGTGCGTTCATGGACAAGCGCGACGAGGCCGTCAAAACTTTTTATGCCGCGCTCGACGCCGAGCAGAAAAAAGTGTTTGACAGCCAGCGCATGGGCGGCGGCAGAGGCCATGGCGGCCAGCACGACCCGCATCGCAAAGGCTAAAAACCTGTCCGTCAACGATTCAGGGCCTCAAATATTTGACGGACAAGAGATGGCCGGCGGCAAAATGAGTTTGCCGTTTTGCAGTCGCCATCGGCGTTGTTGCATAACAATAGGGTCTTGCCACTTCCGCGTACTCTCATGCCGTCTTCCAAACCCCTTGTCAACGCCGGTGAAGCGGTGGCCGTCGTTGCCGCTCCCGTTGGCGAGGCCGATGCGCTGGCCGTCGCCCAGCGCGCCATTGCCACGGCGGCGCTGAGTTTTTCCATCAAGGTGCTGACGGTCAACATCCACAAGGGCTTCACCTTCTTCAACCGCAAATTCATTTTGCACGAGCTGCGCGAAGCCGTTCGTGCCGTGGGCGCCGATGTCGTGTTTTTGCAAGAGGTGACCGGAACCCATGCCCGGCACGAAAGCAAGGTGGCCAACTACCCGGTTACGCCTCACTACGAGTTTTTGGCCGACAGCATCTGGCCGCAGTTTGCCTATGGGCGCAATGCCGTGTACACCAACGGCCACCATGGCAACGCCGTGCTGTCGAAGTTTCCCATTGTCAGTTTCGAGAACCGCGACGTGTCCATCAGCGGCCCCGAACGGCGCGGCCTGCTGCACTGCGTGTTGCAGGTGCCTGGCCGTGACGCCCATATCCATGCCATTTGCGTACACCTCGGCCTGGCCGAGTCGCATCGCCTCAAGCAACTGCACATGCTGTGCGACATGGTGCATAAGGACATACCGCCCAGCGCGCCGGTGATTGCGGCGGGCGACTTCAACGACTGGCGCCGCCGCGCCCACGATGTGCTGGCGCGGCGCGCGGGGATGCATGAGGTTTTTGTGCAGGCCCACGGCAAGGCCGCCCGCACTTTCCCGGCACGTTTTCCGGTGCTGCAGCTTGATCGCATTTATGTGCGCAATGCCATCGGCCATGCGCCGGTGGTGCTGCCGCTCAAGCCCTGGTCACACCTGTCGGACCACGCGCCGCTTGCCGCGGAGATTGAATTGTGAACCCCGCACGAAACCCATCTCAAGCGGGGGCCGGATGCTTGGCTAACGTGGCTACGGGGTCGCGCGCGGGCTTGACGCGGGAAGCCTGACGCCGGGTTCCGGCGCGGTGGTTGCCCGCGGGTCCGGCACCGGTGGCGGCTCAATCACCGTCGCCCGCGGATCGGAGGATTCCGGCACCGGCAGCACGGTGTCGCGCGGGTCCGGCGGCAGTGGCGCCGCCGGCGGCAAACTCTGGCGAAAGACCGGGTTGCGGTTGATTCGCGGGCCTGGCACGGGTGCGGCGCCCTGTTCCGGCAAGGGCTGGGTCAGGTCGGCAGGCGCGCCGGGCGGCTGCGCGGCGGCCAGCGCGGAAACCGTCATCAGTGCCAGCAGCAGCGCTGAACCGGCGGTGGGGGTCTTGCTCATTTTTGCTCCTGGTCGTCGGTTTCACCCAAAGGCTTACGAAGTCAAGTCGACAGCTTATTACGCTCTTGGTTAAATAGCTACCAGCCAGACGGCCCACGCGGGCGCGTCCCGGCGGTTTCCAGGTTAAACGGTGCGGGCGCGCGGCGGGCTATCATCAAGCCCTATGCTGATCGAAACCCTGGGCGCGGCGCGCGACATCGGCCGCATCAACGAGATTGCCGCCGTCCTGATTCGCCACGGCTTTGGCGACACGGTGCGCCGCCTGGGCCTGGCCGACCGGCTCGAACGCGCGGGCCATGTGCTCAAGTGGGACAGCGCCGCCGACCTGGCGCGTATCGAGCCACCCGTGCAAGTGCGCCTGGCCATGCAAGAGCTGGGCCCTACTTTTGTCAAACTCGGGCAGATCCTGGCCGGCCGTGCCGACCTGTTCGGCCCCGAGTGGATCGCCGAGTTTCAGCGGCTGCACAGCCAGGTGCCCGCGGTCAAGCTGGACGCGCTGCGCCCGCAGTTGCGCGAGGACCTCGGCGATGAGCCCGAAAACGTGTTCGCCCGCTTTGACGTCGAGCCGCTGGCCGCCGCATCGATTGCCCAGGTACACCGTGCGCAGCTCAAGGACGGCAGCGAAGTCATCGTCAAGATTCGCCGCCCCGGCATCCGCGACGTGATCGAGGCCGATCTGCGCCTGCTCGACCGCCTGGCCGCCATCGCCGAGACCAACCTGCCCGCCCTCAAGCCCTACCGCCCACGCCAGTTGGTGCAGGAGTTTGCGCGCTCACTGCGGCGCGAGCTGGATCTGGCCACCGAGTGCCACAACGCCGAACGCATTGCCACCAACTTTGCCGCCGTGCCGCACGTGCTGATTCCACGCGTCCACTGGGCCCATACCGGCGAGCGCATCAACACGCAGGACTTCGTGGACGGCATCCCCGGCGAGCGGCTCGACCAACTGACGGCGCAGGCCGGTTTTGACCGCCCCCTGCTCGCGCAACGCGGCGCCCAGGCCGTTCTGAAAATGATTGTCGAAGACGGCTTTTTCCATGCCGACCCGCACCCCGGCAACGTGTTCTACCTGCCGGGCAACGGCATTGCCTTCATCGACTTCGGCATGGTCGGCCGCCTCTCGCCACACCGGCGAGAAGAGCTGCTGCAACTGCTGCTGGGCCTGGTCGAGCGCGACCCGCGGGCCGTGGCCGACGTGCTGCTGGACTGGACCGGCGACGGGCACAGCCTGGACTTTGCACAGTTGGAGGCCGAAATCGAGGCCTTTGTCGACCAGTACCACGGCACGCCGCTGGCGCAGCTCAACCTCGGCCAGATGCTGGCCAGCGTCACCACCATCCTGCGCGAGCACCGCCTGGCGCTGCCGGCCGATCTGGCGCTGCTGATCAAGGCCTTCATCTCGCTCGAGGGCATGGGCCGCGGCCTGGACCCCGGTTTTCACATGGCCACCGAGGCGCTGCCCATGCTGCGCCAGGTGATGCGCGCGCGCTACCAGCCCAGGGCCATGGTCACCCGCGGCTGGAAAACGCTACGCCGCGCGCTCAGCCTGGTCGAGCAGTTGCCGCACGACCTGTCCCGCCTGCTGCGCAACGCGCGCCGCGGCCGCGTACACGTGGGCATCGACATCGCGCACCTCAAACGCGTGGGCGACCAGATCGACCGCGCCGCCAACCGGCTGGCCATGGCCCTGGTGATTGCCGCGCTCATCATCGGCGCGTCCATCGTCATGACCGTGAAAGGCGGCCCCACGCTGTTCGGCCTGCCGGTGTTCGGCTTTCTGGGCTTTTGGGGCGCCGTCGCCGGCGGCCTGTGGCTGGTGCGCGCCATCTGGCGCAGCAGCCGGCACTGGGAAGATGATTAAACCTGTTATTTATTCATGCAAGATCGCGCCTATGAGGAGACAGCGCGCGCGGCTCATTTGGGACGGGGACGTCCCTTTCATTCGTTAGGCAAGTTGCTTTTTGTTTGACCACCGTTGAACGGCCTGAGCAAGCCCGAAAAGAACGGCAACCCATAGCATATATGCGAGGGCAATGCCCAGCGGCTTCGGCCATGCGAACCATCCAGGAGCATTCATCAACCCAAGGCTCCAAAAAATAGAGGTCAAAGGGCTGGTGAGAAGTAAGGCAGGAACGGCCAGCACCCAGAAAAACACTTCGCCAACCAGATTGAATACGCCAGGAAAAAAAGACGTCATTGCAGCAGAGAGCCAAAGGAGCAGCCCATGCAGGGCAACCACTGCCGCGCAGAATCTAAGGCCACGAACCAAACTTCGGGCCGAGGGAAGAAACGCTGCCGCATGAATTTTGTTCATGGTGTTTTTCTCCGCTTGGTCGCCAGGCCGGTTAGGCGGCGTCATCGCGCGACGGACGGCGCCGCCGCCACATCAGCACGGCGTAGAGCAAGCCCGTTACTGCGCCGCCCAATACCACGACGCTTACGCTGAGAGTCAGTGGAAGGTAGGCCTTGCCCCAAACACAGGCTTCAGAGGTTGGTGCGCGGCACGCGAGACCGACATCCACAAACGGATACCCGGCGCCTACTGTCAACCCAACACAGAGCGCGATCAAGAATGGGAAGCGGCGGCTAAGCACAATGCTGTTCATTTAAGCGCTACAACCCCGTTCGGGCTGAGCTTGTCGAAGCCTGTTTGCACTGTGACGACCCTTCGACAGGCTCAGGGCGAACGGTTAAGCGAACAGTATTGCGGCTAAGCATGAAAAAGGTGCTTTCTAACGGTGACCCGATTCGGAGGCATTGTCTTACTTTTCGCTCTTTTCTTCATACCCGCTCAGGCGTTTCATGGCGCCGCTGTCGTTCTTGTATCGCTTCTTCAACGCAGCCAACCGCCTATCCGTGCCGGGGCAGTAAATTTCAATGCTTTGAAAGACAAACTCCCGTCTTTTAATTTGCTCTGGACTATTGCCCTCGAAGGGTTCCCCGCGAAAGTGGTCGCAGAGGTCACGATTGGCGATGAATTCCTGTACCTCTGGGGGTAAGTGGCTGCCAGCAACGGCCGGTGTCGCAAGCGTGAGGACAGAAATGATACGCAACAGTACATAACAGCCGCATAACGAGTCAGGTTTCATTCACATACCCTTGCTCCAGGGCAACGGTCTGACCATTCGTGCGCAGCCCGCCCATCACAGCGAAAAAATCTTCCCCGGGTTCATGATGTTTTCCGGGTCCAGCGCGCGTTTGATGGTGCGCATCATCTCTACTGCGCCGTCGCCGGCCTCAGTCACCAGAAAATCCATCTTGTGCAGGCCGACGCCATGCTCACCGGTGCAGGTGCCTTCCAGGCGCAAGGCGCGGCGCACCAGTTTGTGGTTCAGGTCTTCGGCCGCTGCGCGCTCTTCGGGCTTGTCCGGGTCGATCAGGTAGCCGAAGTGAAAGTTACCGTCGCCCACATGGCCGACCAGGAAGTAGGGGATGGCGCTGGCGTCGGCTTCGCGGACCGAGTCGAGCAGGCAGTCGGCGAGCCGGGAGATGGGCACACAGGTGTCGGTGGAAATCGCGCGGCAGCCGGGGTGTGACTGGATAGCCGCAAAGTAGGTGTTGTGTCGGGCCGCCCAGAGCCGCGTGCGTTCTTCGGGTGTGCTGGCCCATTCAAACGCATTGCCGCCCAACCCGGCGGCGATCTCCTGCACGGTCTCGGCCTGCTCCTTGACGCTGCCCGGTGTACCGTGAAACTCCATCAGCAGCATGGGCTCCTCGCGCAGTGCCAGCTTGGCATGGGCGTTGACCATGCGCACGGTGTTGCGGTCGATCAGTTCGCAGCGCGCAATCGGAACGCCCATCTGGATGATCTGGATGGTGGTGCGCACCGCCGCTTCAATGCTCGGGAACGAGCAGATCGCCGCCGAGATGGCCTCGGGCAGCGGGTAGAGCTTGACGGTGATTTCGGTGATCACGCCCAGTGTGCCTTCGCTGCCCACCATCAGGCGCGTCAGGTCGTAACCGGCCGACGATTTTTTGGCGCGGGTCCCGGTGCGGATGACCTCGCCGCTGGCCGTCACCACTTCCAGCGCCAGCACGTTTTCGCGCATGGTGCCGTAGCGCACGGCGTTGGTGCCGCTGGCGCGCGTGGCGCTCATGCCGCCTATCGTCGCGTCGGCGCCGGGGTCGATGGGGAAAAACAGTCCCGTGCTTTTGACTTCTTCGTTGAGCTGCTTGCGCGTGACGCCGGCCTGCACGGTCACGGTCAGGTCTTCGGCGTTGATGGACAGCACCTTGTTCATACGGCTCAGGTCGATGCTGATGCCGCCCTGTACGGCCAGCACATGGCCCTCGAGCGAGGTGCCGACACCAAAGGGGATGACCGGCACCTTGTACTGGCTGGCCAGCTTCACCGCGTCGGCCACGTCAAGCGTGTTTTCGGCAAACACCACGGCAGCCGGCGGCGGCACCGCAAACGAGGACTCGTCGCGCCCGTGCTGTTCGCGCACGGCCAGCGCGGTGGCGCAGCGTTCGGAGAATCTTGTTTTCAAGGTCTCGATCAAGGGCGGCGGCACAGGGCGCAGATTGAGTTGGGGCAGCAGGCGGTCGGGGCGGGCGGGCGCATTCATGGTGTCTCCAGGCTGAGCCGCCAGTTTACGACTTGTCGGGCTTTGGCTGAAGCGGGGGCAACCCTGGCCCCCATGGAAACTTTGGGCCGTTCTGCGTCAGGACTTCAGCGCGAGTTCAGACCCCTCGCGCGACACAAACGGGTCTTTGTTCGGGCCGTCTGTCAGACCGCGGCCGGCGGCGTGACGCGGTGCAATTCGAAGTTGGGAATAGAATGAAATCCTGATGTCATTGAGGCAGGCTTTCTTTCCCCGCGGAACCCCCCTTCACCTTTCATCCTGCCGGATTTTTTATTTATGGCCAACAGACTCACCCAGATCGCCACCCGCACCGGAGACAACGGCACCACCGGCCTGGGCGACAACACCCGCGTTTCCAAGAGCAGTCTGCGCGTGCATGCGATGGGCGATGTCGATGAGCTGAACGCCCACATCGGCGTGCTGCTGTGTGAAGAGATGCCGGCCGAGGTGCGCGAGTTGCTGGTGGAAGTGCAGCACCAGCTCTTCAACCTGGGCGGCGAGCTGTCGATCCCCGGCTTCGAGCTGCTCAAGCCCGAGGCGGTGGCGCTGCTCGACGCGGCGCTGGAAAAACACAACGCCAACTTGCCGCGCCTGCAGGAATTCATTTTGCCGGCCGGCTCGCGCGCCGCGTCGCTGGCGCATGTGTGCCGCACGGTGGCACGGCGCGCCGAGCGCGCAGTGGTGGCGCTGGACAAAGCCGAGACCTTGAAAGAAGCACCGCGCCAGTACCTGAACCGCCTGAGCGACCTGCTGTTCGTGCTGTCGCGCGTGCTCAACCGCAACCGACCTGATGGGAAGGGCGGTGACGACGTGTACTGGAAGAGCGAGCGCATGACCAGGGCGGCGGAAGAATAGGGCTGGCGCATCGATCAAGCCGGCGCCAGCAGCCGTGAAATATGCGACGCCTTTGAAGGCGCGCGCGACCCCATCCCCACCTTCCCCCAAAGGCGGGAAGGCGCAAGAGGGGCAGCAAGAGGGGCTCGGTGGGCCGGATCAGGCCCATGGCGGCTGACCTGAGCAGTTACCCTAAATCAGTCGTTCCTGCTGCGATGCATTGGCCAGGGGGCGTAAACGCGCGTAATCCAGTCGTTCGGCCAGGCGCGCGCCCCTCGCCTGCCACTCGGTCATGACATTTTCGGCCAGCAGCACATAGTGCCACGGCGCGCTTCCGCGTTCGATGAGGCTCAGGGAATTGATGCGGTCGCACCAGGCCAGCGCCGCCCGAAGCTTGCGCTGCACGTTCGGGTGAATGGCCTGCTGCTGCGCCTTGGTTTCCACCAGATACGCCGCGCCCGCCGTGCGCACCAGAAAGTCGGGTGAATAAAACGCAGGCAGGCCGTCGTCCTTCACGTAGCGCAGGCGGGCAAAGGTGTGGCGGTTTTCGCTGATCTTGCAGAACGCGAGCACCTGTGTGTCAGTCTGCGCCCAGTGGATGAAGGCGCGCTCCAGCCCGCCGCTCTGCGCGGGCCAGGCCAGCCGGGTGTAGATGCACTTGGACACTTCCACAGAATGGCTGCCCCGCATCATCAGGCGCGGCACTTCGGACAGGTGCCGCAAATGCACCTCGGTCTGGCCCGTCACGTGCTTTTGCTCCGACTCCAGCAAGGCCACGGCAAACACCTTGGTCATGTGGTCCACCACCGGTTGCAGCAGCAACACGCGCCAGTTCTCGCCGTCCAGCGGGTTGAAGGTCGCGCCGAAGAGCTGCGTCCAGATGTAATCGTCCAGCCAGCCCGTCAGCTCCGCCGTGTTCACCTGCAAGTAGGGCTTGGCCAGGTGCGTCGCCACCTTGTTGCCCTTCGCAAACTTGGATAAGGGCTCGCTCAGCGCCTGGCTGATGCGCCGCGTCAGCCGCGACAAATATTCGTTGTAGCCGCCCACGTTCATCACCGCGCCATCGACCCGGTAGTCGCCAAACAGCGTGGCGCTTTGCAGGTCTTGCGAAATGAAGGTGTCGCCCTTGCCCAGCAGCCCGGTGAGCTGTTCCACCGTCATGGCCGTGAACGCGGGCAGGGCGGTGAGGTCCAGCGCATGGTGGTCACGCACTTCGTCCGCTTCTTGCAAGATGAACGGAATGCCGAAGTCAAACGCCTCGTAACCCGCGCGCAGCTCGGCGGCGATCACGTCGCCGGTCGCACTCGTGTCGTCCATGCCGTCACCCGTGGTGCCCGCCAGGCCTTCCTGGATCAGATCGTCATAAAACGACTGAAAAGCCGGGGGCTCCACGATGGACAGCACATCCAGCAGGCTGCCCGGCTCCTGGCCCGCGTTGATGCGTTCCCGGTTTTCGCGTTTCAGGTCGGTGTACTCGTCATCGCGCCACATCAGCCGCAGGCCCCGGCCAATGGTCTGCTCCAGCAGAATCTGCGCTTGCGAACTGCGCAGCGGCACGATCACGCAGAGGTTGTTCACGTCAAAGCCTTCGCGCAGCATCAGCACGCTGACGATCACGCGCGGGCTGGCATGCCGGTCCACGCTGAACAGGCGCTCGCGCACCGGTGCCCAGTCTTTCTCGCCCAGCTCGGCCTTTTTGCCCGAGTCGATGGTCATCACCTCATCTTCGCCAAGACCTTCCTGATCTTGCAAGAAGGCCGCCACCAATGGCGACACGGTGGTGTCCTCGCACACCACCAGCATCTTCGGGTGGCGCGTCGGGTCAATCCCGGCAAAGTCAGTTTCCAGCTTGCGCAGCTTTTTCAGCCCGGCGCGCAGCATCACGCGCTGGCCTTCGCTCAGGGCCGGGTTGCCCTGCTCATCGCGCTCGGCTTTGTGAACTCCAGCGGCAGCGCGCCAATCTCCTTGCGCCGGTCCAGCACCAGCGACTTGACCAGCCCGGCGCGCATGGCGCTTTTCAGGTCAAAGTCCGTGATGATGTGGGGGAAATACACCTTGCGCTTGTTCTTGCCAGCACCCACGTCGTTGTAAGGCGTCGCTGAAAAATCCACCTGCACAAAGCGCCGCCCCTTGGTTTCGGCAATCCTTGAGAGGCTTTTTTGCCATTCCACCTCCGTGCTTTCGCCCTCGCTACAGCTACAAAGGTGCGGCAAAGAGATTCTTCAATGCTTGGTCGAACAACGCGATGAGGAGTCGTCTGGAGCCAGTCAAAAAGGGGGTCAAGATGCTCAGGCGCCATGAGGAAGGACTGCTGAACTTCAGCCAGCACAGAATCAGCAACGCCTGTGCAGAAGGCTTCAACAGCGCCATTCAACTCATCAAGGCCAATGCCCGTGGGTTTCGTAACTTCACCAACTACCGCGCAAGGATTCTGTTTCATTGTGGAAAGTTGGACTTGGCTATGGCCTAGGAGAAATTCACAGTGAAATCAACGAAGCTCCGAATTTGAAAAGCACCGCCAAAAGTACCGTCAATTTACAAAGTGTCCCCCTAGGTGGGGCATTTGACACGTTGTGTTTGATTGTGACACGACTGCCTCACGTGCGTGCGCGTGCCAAAGGGTTTTGCATCTGTCAGGTCGACGAATGGACCCTGTACCTCTTTGATACTGGCGAGTGGGACCCACTCGGGCCTCATAGTGCCTCGCCGCCTTCGTTGAGGATGTTTAGGTAGGCGTCGTACACGAACACCCGGTTGCGGCGCTGACCGGTGAGTTCGCGCGCGATGCCCATCTCCGCCAGGGTCAGCATGGCCTTGGACGCGGTGGGAAATGTAATGCCTGCGCTCTTGCCGATCTGACTCAAACTGCACAACGGTCGCTGGCGCAGGGTATCGAGCACGCGCAGCACGTTGGCGCTGCTGCGTCCCACACCCTGCACACGCCGAGTGTCTGTTTGGAACAGGTCCACCAGCCGCCTGGCTGTCTGCACGGCACCCAGGGCGGTCTGCTCCACGCCTTCCAGAAAGAAATCCACCCATGCTTCCCAGTCACCGTGAGTGCGAACGCGGTCCAACAGCTCGTAGTACAGGGCACGGTGCTGCTTGAAGTACAGGCTCAGATACAGCAGCGGCTGCTGCAGCACGCCACCGTCATGCAACAGCAGCGCAATCAGCAAACGCCCCAGGCGCCCGTTGCCATCCAGAAAGGGGTGGATGGTTTCGAACTGCACGTGCGCCAGCGCTGCTTTGAGCAGCACGGGCATAGTGTTGCCTGCTTTGCCGCTGGCGTGGTCGGCGTTGCCGTGGATGAAGCGCTCCAGCGCGGTCATGCAGGCCTCCACTTCTTGCGGTGGCGGTGGCACAAAGCGGGCATTGCCGGGCCGCGTGCCGCCGATCCAGTTCTGGCTGCGGCGGAACTCGCCGGGCGCCTTGTCGCTGCCACGCCCGCGCGACATCAGATGCATGTGCATTTCGCGCAGCAGCCGGTTGCACAGCGGAAAGCCTTCGCGCAGACGCGCCATGCCATGCTCCAGCGCAGCCACGTAGTTGGAGACCTCCACCACGTCATCAAAGGGCACGCCGGGCAACTCATCCAACTCAAACAACAGCAGATCGGACAGCGAGGACTGCGTGCCCTCGATCTGCGACGACAGCACGGCCTCGCGCCGCACGTAGGCGTAGAGAAAAAGCTGAGGGTCGGGCAAGAGCAGCGCGATGCTGTCCAGGCGCCCCAGCGCTAGAGTGGCTTTTTCCAGCACGGCTTGCCGGGCGCCGCCCAGGTCCAGCGCCGGCACGGGCGGCAGCGGGTCCGGGACGAAGGCGCGCACAGTTTCTCCCCCGGCGATGCTGGCGGCATACTTGCCTGTTGCGTCACGGTGCATGGCGATCTATCCTTGAATAAGGTTCGGCGCTATTAAACATAGTCGCACTTTACTTTAATAAAGACCGCCATGGACAGATTTGTGTTCCGCGTTCAGTTCCAGGCGAAGCCCATTTCTTTGAGGTGCTCGTCCGCCGAGCGGAGAGCATTTCGACTTCACTGGCCAGCGCAGGCAGCGGCTTGGCTTGGACTGCACCAATCGCGGCCACCGGTCGTCCATTGTCAGCCACGATAACCGCTGCCAGGCTCAAGACGGTTCCACTCGCGGTCCATCAGCCAACGTATGAACTCGGCATCTTCAGACACGCCAGGGAACCGCTTGCGGTGGCGCTGCATCAAGGCCTGCAGTTGCACGAACGACACGATTTCGCCGGGGTCCTGATCGATCAGCAGGGTCAGGCGTTTTCGATCTCCTGGCCCAAGCCTGACCTGGGCGCCAAAACGAATGGTCATCGCCGCGCCTCCGCATTGATCACGCGGTCCACATGACGCGCCAGTCGTCCCCGCAGTACTGCTCTGCCGATGGCTGCAACCAGCAGGTACACCACCGCAGTCGGCACGAACAAGACCATGCCGATGCTGCCCCACAGGATCGCCGCGCCGAGAAAGGCGACCGGCAACATGACGAATTCCCAAACACGCAATAGCGACGGCGCGTCGGTGCGTGCGTAGTTGACGCCGTCGATGGTGGACCTATTGACCAGCCCCAACACGCGCGGCAGCTTGTTCGTCGTGACGATCAAGCTGACCTCGTGACCACGACGTGCCGGCATGGTCCGGGTATTCACGGTGAACTTGCGTTCTTTGCCCTCGATCGGTTTGATCCATAGCTCGTAGCGATCACTTGGACCGAGAGGGCGATGCCCATACAGGAGGTGGACATTGGTGTGGCGGCGCAGGTCCACGATGCGCCCGCGAATCGTTTGCAGAGTCGGCATGACAGTTCTCCCGTTGAAGAGCTGTCCAGCGTCACGCAGAAACCTTCATCGTCAACCCCGTCTCTTTGAGTCTTTGGTCCGATGCACCGCCAACACTCGACCTCGGGTGTCACCAGTCTGCTATTCGAGTCAAACTCAAAGTAGGTCCCGCGCCGGCTCCGGGCCAAAATGTGGCCACTGTCGGTCCATTGAGATTTCATCGGCACTGGCGTGGTAAGTGCAACCAGGCTATTTACGATCCCCCTTTTGATCTCGGAGCCAGAGGTAGAACGATGCCATGTCAACCCCTATTCAAATCAGGGGGGTTTGCAGCTAGCGACAGGCTAATCGGCATTTTTTGGGCTTGCAAATGCGCATATTCAAGTTCAAACTGAAACTGCTTATGCGCGGTCCAGCTAGCAGTCCGTGCGTGCATCGGTCACGCGTCAGCCATGCACTGCCGCGCTTTGGCGCAGCGGCACGGTCCGCGTGAACGGCATTGCGCGCCCGTCTCGGAACGGGCGTAGCCAGTCAAGCCGACGATGGGGATGAGTTCGCGGTGCTGCTGCACCACACCCGGGGGTTTCGCCCTGGGGTTGCCTCGGGCTCCAAGAGAGCCTGGTTCGCTGCGGCGAACGCCACATTGCGCATGACGCGTGCTGGCTGGCGATCACTTTTAAGAACTTCCGCGCAGCCACCGCAATTGCGACGGCTGCAAACCACTGGCCAAGCATCGGTATCTGGAACCCGCCGACACACGAATACCTGGGTTCCATAAACACGATCAACGCAAACACGAAAGACGATATGGACAAACAAAGAAACACGCACCTTACGCACCCCAACCACCCGTCTCATGAAGGCGGGCCTGGCGGTCGACCTCGTACCTGCGAGCAGCCCGCGCTGGACGACATTCCATTGAGCCCCAAGCGCTACGGCTACGTATTGCAACTGATCTTGCAGCAGCACAATTGGCGCCACAGCAGCAAGCACAAAGGGGTAAGTCACAAGACGATGGCAGAGCGCACCCGTCTTTGCCACTGGATGTTTGACTTTCTGCGCGACCATCCAAAGCACTTCAAGTTGGACCCGCGCTCCTTCAGTGGACGGCATGTGGAAGCCATCGCCACGTATTGGCAGTCGGAAGCTCGTGCGGGCCGGCTGAGTCCGGCGACGATTCAGACCGACTTCAGCTTCATGAAAACCTTCTGCGGCTGGATCGGTAAGTCCAAGCTGGTAAAGCCCATTCAGCTCTACTTCGACGATCCAGCTTTGTACCTGCGCAGTCTGGTCAACGGAGTCGACAAGTCATGGCGTGCCAAAGGCGTTGACGTGGATGCCGTGATCAGCGATGTCGAGACGTATGACGTGCGTGCTGCTGCGTCCTTGAAGCTGATGCAGGTTTTTCAATGTTGGCGCCGACATGCGCGAGCCGAACATGGGCACGTCGCGCGCCGGGTAGGTTCGCAGCAAGTCTTTGCGCCAGCTTAAGGTGTGCCGCTCGTCTGGCGCCAGAAAACTGTCAGGAAAGCCGCCGCGCACCCACAAGTTCTCAATCGCATCGGTGGGCACCTCCAACACACTCAATGGCGTCATGTCGATGTGGCTGATGCGCCCGGCCAAGCTTTCGCCGTTCTGGCGCATCAAGTCCAGCGAGGCATATCCAGGCAATAGAAAGCGCGCCCGGTGCGCTGCCCCCGGCGGCGTTGGTCGATCAGGCCGCTCACGGCCGTCGGCCAGCACAGGCCGGGGTCAATACTTCGCCTGGATATTGTCGAGCTGCTCTTTGCTGATCATGGGCACGTCGCCCCGCTTGTTCCAGCGATTAAGAGCCCAGGCCCCGTCGCCGACCCAGGCCTTGACCAGCTTGAGGTTGTCCGCGCGTTCTTGATCCGTCGATCCGAGATACAGATACATGTTGCCTGGTTTGCCGCCAGCGTAGGGGCTGGTTCCATCGTCCAGCCGGCGCATCAATGCGCCTGTATCGGGCCAGGCGATAAACGCAATGAGACGCTCGTACGAATCCATGCGCGGCCCCTGGGATTTGGCGGCGTAGCCCTTTTCGTTCAGCAGAAAATCAGCTCGTTCCGGTGCCTGGGCGCCGTGGCAAGCCACGCATCTGGATTTCCAGAGTGGCGCGACGTCCGCCCGATAGGTGATCTCTTGTGCCGTGACAGCACCGGCACCCAGAAGGACGACCAGGGTCGCCGCCAGTTTCTTGAACATAAAACGCTCCTCGTATTGACTGACGTGGTCGTCCATTTTAAGACGTCACTGCTTAGCCGAGCCGGCCTTGGACAGCAATATCGCCATCGTGATGCGTGACACGCAGGTCAGCTCGCCGGCGTCGTTGCTCATGTCTATTTGCCAGACCTGGGTGCTGCGGCCGATGTGTATCGGCCGCGTGATGCCGGTGACCCAGCCGCTGGTTGCGCCCCGGAGGTGGTTGGCGTTGATGTCCAGCCCGACGGCGCGCTGGCCATCGGGACAACTGTAGACCGCGCCACACGAACCCAGCGTTTCGGCCAGCACCACCGAGACGCCGCCGTGCAACAGCCCATAAGGCTGGCGGGTGCGTTCGTCCACCGGCACGCGGGCGCGGAGGAAGTCGTCGCCCACTTCGAGGAATTCGATGCCCAGTTGCGCCACGGCCGTGCCCAAGTGGAGGGCGTTCAGCTCTTCAACGGAGATTGGTTTTTTCCAGATGCGCATGATGCAAGACTGCCTCCAGCAGCCGGTGACGATGCCGTCACGGTAAGTAAAAACACCCGCCAGTCCTTTATCAACAGGCGCAAGCAGCTCCAAAATAGTAGCATTTGGTTGCGGCCTATTGGGTCTTGCGGTTCAGCAGTGCATACAGCAAGATCGCGCCAAAGGTGGCGGTACCTATGCCGCCCAGCGCGAACTGGCCGAACTTCAGCGTGAAGTCCCCGGTGCCCAGCACCAGTGTAATGGCCGCGACCAGCAGGTTTTTGTTGTCCGAAAAATTCACCTTGTTGTCGACCCAGATCTTGGCGCCGGCTACGGCAATCAGGCCGAACACCACGATGCTGACGCCGCCCATCACCGGCAGCGGAATCGCCTGGATCAGCGCGCCGAACTTGGGGCTGAAACCCAGCACCACCGCAATCAGGGCCGCCACGACGAATACCGCTGTCGAGTAGATTTTGGTCGCGGCCATCACGCCGATGTTTTCCGCGTAGGTCGTGACGCCGGTGCCGCCGGCGCTGCCCGAGACGATGGTGGCGACGCCGTCGCCGATGAAGGCGCGTCCCATGTAGGTGTCCAGGTTTTTGCCGGTCATGGCCGTCACCGCCTTGATGTGGCCGAGGTTTTCGGCGACCAGGATGATCGCGACCGGCGCAATCAGCAGCATGGCGCTGGCGCTGAAGACCGGGGCGGCAAAGCCGGGCAGGCCAACCCAGGCGGCGTTGGCAATGCTGGACAGGTCAACCGGCTTGCCCAGGCCCAGGCCGTTGGTCAGCATCGCGTAGATCAGCGTGGCGACAATCAGGCCGACCAGAATCAAGAGGCGCTGCACCATGCCGCGCGTCATCACGGCGACCAGCGCCACGCTGACGAAGGTCACGACCTGCATCCATGAATCGAAGTTGCTGGCGGCCATGTTCTTGACGGGAATGGCGGCGAGGTTCAGGCCGATCACCGCCACCACCGCGCCGGTGACCACTGGCGGCATGAAGCGCTCGATCCAGCCGGTGCCGACCGCCTGCACGATGGCGCCTATGACCGTGTACAGCACGCCGCAGGCAATGATGCCGCCCAGCGCCACGCCGATGTTGGCATTCGGTCCCTTGCCGGCGTAGGCGGTGGCGGCAATCACCACGCCGATGAAGGCAAAGCTGGAGCCGAGGTAGCTGGGCACCTTGCCGCCGGTGATGACAAAAAAGATCAGTGTGCCGATGCCGCTCATCAAAATCGCAATATTCGGATCAAACCCCATCAGGATCGGCGCCAGCACGGTGGCGCCGAACATCGCAATCACGTGCTGCACCCCCATCACCGCGGTTTGCGGCCAGGGCAGGCGCTCGTCGGGCCCGATCACGCCGCCCTGCTGCAGCACGGCGCTGCTTTTTTCTGTCCAGCCAAACAAGTCTTGTGAATTACGCATCGCCTCGCTCCTTGCAAGTGCCGCCATCGTAGAAGCAATAGGCGTGCCGCACAAGGGGTGCTGTCAGGGGTGATGCGACCGGGGTGACAGCGCATCACCGGCGACGGTGCCATTGGCGAGGAGCGGTTATCTTTCTGGGTTCTCTTTCTGTTATCTTTCAGTCATGAACGCTCCTTACATTCCCCAAATACGCCTTTATCAGAACTGGTTGCGCGACACGCGCGGCCTGTCGTTCGACGCCTACGATGCCTTGTGGCGCTGGTCGGTGACTGACCTCGACGCTTTCTGGCAAAGCATCTGGGACTATTTTGAACTGCAGTCGCCGACGCCGCACACGGCCGTGCTTGCGGGCAACACTATGCCCGGCGCGAAGTGGTTTTCCGGCGCGCAGTTCAACTACGCGCGGCAGGTTTTCCGGCATGTCGACAAGGCCCACGCCGCCGGTTTTCCGGCGCTTGTCAGCCACAATGAAAAAAGCCTGGGCAGCGGCCAGGCGCGCGAGCTGAGCTGGCCCGAACTGCGCCGGCAGGTTGCGTCACTGGCGCTGCATCTCAAAGCGCAGGGCGTGGTGCCGGGTGACCGCGTGGTCGCCTACCTGCCCAACATTCCCGAGGCCATGGTGGCCTTTCTGGCGGTGGTCAGCCTGGGCGGCGTGTGGAGTCTTTGCGCGCCCGACATGGGCACCAACGCCGTGCTGGACCGCTTCAGGCAGATTGAACCCAAGGTGCTGATCGCCTGCGACGGCGTCAGCTACGGCGGGCGTGACTTTGACCGGACCGGCGTGGTGGCCGAGCTGCGCGCCGCATTGCCCACGTTGCGGCATGTGATCGTTTATGACAACCTGGGCACTATCGACTCAATCGCTGATTGCACCCGATTTGAAAGGGTCACAGCCAGACGCGATGCTGAAACAGCGGCTTTTGAGCCGGTCTGGCTGCCGTTTGACCATCCGCTGTGGATTGTGTACTCCAGCGGCACCACGGGTCTGCCCAAGCCCATTGTCCACGGCCACGGCGGCACGGTGGTCGTCGCGCTGGCGCTCCAGGTGCTGCACAACGACATCGGTTGCAGCTACCAGCCCAACAGTTTTGGCGAGCGCTACCACTGGTACAGCTCCACCGGCTGGGTCATGTGGAACGCGCAAATGGGCGGCCTGCTCAACGGCACGACCTGCTGCATCTATGACGGCAACCCGGGCGGCGACAAGGACAAGCCGGACTGGACGACCTTGTGGCGCTTTGCTGCCGAACTCGGCGTGACATTTTTCGGCGCCGGCGCGGCCTTTTTTGCCAACTGCATGAAGGCCGGCGTGGACCTGTCGACGTGTGGCGACCTCTCGTCAGTCCGTGCGCTTGGCACCACCGGTTCACCCCTCAGCGAAGAATCGCAGCGCTGGGGCACGGAACAATTCCGCAAGCGCCATGCCGTTCGCCCTGAGCCTGTCGAAGGGCCTTTGGGCGTTGCTACGGACAGGCTTCGACAGGCTCAGCCCGAACGGGAGGATATCTGGTGGTGCAACATCTCGGGCGGCACTGATTTCGCGGGCGCTTTTATTGGCGGCAACCGCGAGTTGCCTTTGGTCCCCGGCGAGATGCAATGCCGCCTGCTCGGCTGTGCCGTCGAAGCCTGGAACGAGGCGGGCCAGCCGGTCATCGGCGAGGTTGGCGAGCTGGTCTGCACCCAGCCGATTCCCTCGATGCCGCTGTACTTCTGGGGCGACAGCGGCAACGCGCGTTATATCTCCAGCTACTTTGACATGTACCCGAATGTCTGGCGCCATGGCGACTGGCTGAAAATCACGCCTGCGGGCGGCTGCATCATTTACGGGCGCTCCGACGCGACCATCAACCGCCACGGCATGCGCATGGGCACCAGCGAACTCTACAGCGCGGTCGAGGCACTGCCTGAAGTGCTCGACTCGATGGTGGTGGACCTGGAGTACCTGGGCCGCGACAGTTATATGCCGCTGTTTGTCGTGTTGCGAGAGGGCGTGGCGCTGGACGACGCGATGAAGGCCAGACTGAACAGCGCTGTCAAGACCGCGCTGTCACCGCGTTTTGTGCCCAACGACATCTTTCAGGTCCCCGAAATCCCACGCACGCTGTCGGGCAAAAAGCAGGAACTCCCGATCAAAAAACTGCTGCTGGGTCAGGCGATCGAGAAGGTCGTCAACCGCGACGCCATGGCGAATCCGGCCAGCCTGGACTGGTATGTCCAGTTCGCCGCCACGCGCGCAGCAGGCGCTTAGCCGCAATACTGTTCGCTTAACCGTTCGGGCTGAGCTTGTCGAAGCCTGTTTGCACTGTGACGACCCTTCGACAGGCTCAGGGCGAACGGGGTTGCAGCGCTTCAATGAACAGCATTGCGCTTAGCCGGCGGCCGGTTTGCGGTTGACCAGCACGATGCCCGCCGTCACCAGGACCAGCGCTGCCACCAGGCTGGGCGTGACGGCTTCTTTCAGCCACAGCGCGCCAAATAGCAGCGCAAACAGCGGCGTCAGAAACACAAACGCCGAAAGCCGGGTGGCCGGGTAGCGGCCCAGCATCCACATCCAGGCCAGGTAGCTGGCGAACGCACCCACCACCGTCTGCAGCAGCAGCGAGGTCAGGGCAAAAGGACTGAAGGCCCAGACCCACGGCTCGCCCAACGCCAATGACCAGGCCGGCAATGCCAGCGCGCCCACCGTCACCTGGTAAAAAAGCAGTTTTTCTGCGGACACCCGGGTCAGCGAGGACGCGCGGATCACCACCGTGGTCAGTCCCCAGAACATGCCGGCGGCCAGGGCCAGCCCATCACCGGGCCAGGTGGCGGCGCTGCCGGCGCTGAAACCTTCGCGCAAGGCAAAGACCACGGCGGCAAACGCACAGGCCAGGCCCGCCCATTGCGCGGGGCGCAGTTTTTCGGATTTCACCCACACGGGCAGCAGCGCCGCCACCCAGAACGGCGAGGTATAGAGAAACACCGTCAATCGGGAGGCGCTGGTGTACTGCAGGCCAAGGTAGAGACAGACAAACTCGGCGGCAAACAGGGTGCCGGCCAGCAGGCCGGCCGGGAGCGAGCCGTCCGCCGCAAACAGCCGGATGCCGCGCCAGGCGCACCACAGCCACAAAAGCAGCGTCGCGCCGGCAAAACGGATGGAAGCCTGAAACACCGGGGCAAGCTCCGCCAGCGTGGCTTTGACCAGCACCTGCTGGAAGCCCCAGAACAGGCAGCAGGCCAGCAGCAGGGAAATGGACAGGGTGTCCAGATGGGTTTTGCGTGAGGTCATGCGCTCATTGTGGCTCAGGCGTGGCTCCGCCATCGCCGCGTCGTGCTGCGTCCAGACGGTCGGCGACAGGGCCGGCTACAGAGGATGCTCGGTGTAGAACTTGCCGCCATGAAACAGCAGCGGCGCGGCGCCGGCCCGGTGTGTGCAACGCTCCACCTCGCCGACAAAAATAACGTGGTCGCCTTCTTCGTAGCGGCTGCGGTTAAAACATTCAAAAGTGGCCGCCGCACCCGTCAGCAGCGGTGAGCCGCTGACGCCTTCGCGCCAGGCGACGCCGGCCCAGCGGCCCTCGCGTTTGCCGGAGAAACGCTCGGCCAGCGCTTTCTGGTCAGCGGCCAAAATGTTGATGGCGTAGTGCGAACCGGTGCGCAACGTGGGCATGGAGCCCGCCGCCTGCGCCAGACTCCAGAGCACCAGCGGCGGCGCCAGCGAGACCGAGTTGAAGGAGTTGGCGGTCAGCCCGACCAGATCGCCGGTTGCCGTGCGCGCGGTGACAATCGTCACCCCGGTGGCAAACATGCTCAGCGCGGCGCGGAACTCGCGCAGTGAAAAACTCGGGCTGCTGGCTTGGCGTAAGGGAACGGGCGGCGACATGGGCGTAATTTACCTGAAGCGGCCGGGGCCGGCCGGGCTCGGGGTATGCCGCGGCCCCGGTTTCAAGGCCCCGGCCGCCCGGCGCGTAAAATCGGCCCATGCGCAGTTGTTGTTTCGCCATCGCACTTGCTACTGTTTGCATAGCTGCTCACGCCCAAACGGGCGGGCCATGCGGTGATTTTTCTCGAAGGCTTCCGAACCTCAAGCGCAGCCTGTGCGAGGCGGCCCGGCTGGAAGCCTCTTCCGCCCGTTCGGTCAAGGGCCAGACGATCTGGATGCGTGACGTCAAGCCGGAAGATGTCCGGCAACGCGTCCTCGTGCTGGGCGCCATTCATGGCGACGAGCTGTCGTCGGCTTCGGTGGCGCTGCACTGGATCGGGCTGGCCGAGCAAACGGCTGCGCCGTGGTCGCAAGCCATCCACTGGCGCTTTATTCCCGCGCTCAATCCCGACGGCCTGCTGGCCGCGCCGCCGCGCCGCGTCAACGCCAACGGGGTTGACTTGAACCGCAACTTTCCAACCCCCCACTGGGTGCGTGATGCCAAGGCCTACTGGGAAAAACGCACCGGCAAGGACCCGCGCCGCTGGCCCGGCCCGAGGCCGCTGTCGGAGCCGGAGTCGGCGTTTTTGCACAGCGAAATTCAGCGCTTCAAACCGAACCTGATCGTCAGCATCCATGCCCCTTATGGCGTGCTCGACTTTGACGGCCCGTCGGTGCCGCCTTCCAGACTCGGACGCCTGTACCTCGACCAGGTCGGTATTTTCCCGGGCTCACTCGGCAACTATGGCGGCGTCCACAAAGGCGTGCCGGTGGTCACCATCGAGCTGCCCAATGCGACGCGCACGCCGCTGAACGCCGAGATGCGCCAGATGTGGCTGGACCTGCTGCGCTGGATGAGCGAGCGGATCGGCCCCGCAGGGCCGTCCCAGGCAAGCATGGTTCCCGTGCGTCGTGAGTGAAAAGGGCAGCGCAACGCCGCAGGCGCGCGAAGCGACAAGCGTGGGTCAAAGCGTGATGCAAAGGTCGGGGCGGAATGCGGCCTGTTCGCCTTTGTGGGCATGGCCCAGCGGATTGGCCACGACGCGGCAGCCGCGCGCCACATAGTCCGTGGCGCAGTGCAAGTGGCCGTGCAGCCAGAGCTGTGCCTGCGGCAGCAAGTCATCCAGCGCATTGCAAAAACCGGCTGTGCCGGGCATCAGGCCGTAGCGCGGGTCGGCGCTGCGCAGGCTGGGCGCGAAGTGCGTGACCACGACGGTCGGGCCGTCAAACCTTGCAGCCAATGCGTGCCGCAGCCACGCCTGGCTTTTGAGACCCTCTTCGCGCACCGCATCGGCCAGCATGGGCACACCGCGCCTGAGTGCGTGATTTTTCTTCAGGTAAAAGTTGGCGGCCCTGAACGCCTTTTCGCGCGCCTTGAGTTGGCTTGTCGGCGTGACCTCGCCCGCCAGCGCCTGTTCGGCCGTCAACGCATCGAAGTCCGTCCACAGCGTGCAACCCACAAAACGCACACCCTGTAGCAGCACACTTTCGCTTTCCAGCCAGACCATGCCGAGCCGTTGGCAAGTCTGGCGCAAGCGGGCGTGGGTCTCGTCAAAATCGAGTCCGTCGTACTCATGGTTGCCGGGCAGAAAAAATACCGGCGTGGGCCAGCCCGCACCGCCTTGCGAAACCGGCAAAGGCGAAAAGCGCGTTAGCCCGAAGTCGCCGTCATCGAGGACGCCGGTCAGCAAGGAACCCAGTTGGTAGGAGCCGATGTCGCCGGCCAGCACCAGCAGGTCGGCGCCGGGTATCGGCTGGGTCATGAAGTGCGGGTTGGACTCAAGGTGCAGGTCGGACAGGAGCTGGATATTCACCCGCTGATTGTGCGGCAAGCCGGCCTGCGGGCATCGCGCCGCGGTCAATGGCCTGGGGTCGTCGGCGCCTACGGCGCAAACGCCTTGTCGGCGGCGCGCACGACGGCCTGGCGCAGCCACATGTGGGCGCTGCTTTGCTGTGAACGCCGGTGCCACACCGCGTCTACATGCACCGGCGACACGGCAAACGGCAAGGGGCGCAGCACCAACTGTTCGGCGATGCCGGTCACCCGCACAAAATGGCGTGGCAGCACCGTCAGCAGGTTGGAATTGGCCACGACGCGCCCGGCGGTGAAAAACTGGTTGACGGTCAGCACCACCTGCCGTTTGCGGCCTAGCACGGCCAGCGATTCGTCGATAAATCCATGCGGCCGGCCCGAAAAGCTCACCAGCATGTGGCGCGCCGCGCAAAACCGGTTGAGCGTGAAAGGGCCCTTGGCCAGCGGGTGCCCTTTGCGCATCACGCACACATATTCACCGTCATAGAGCCGCTGGTGGAAAAACGGCATGGGCTCACCGAGTTGGGTGTGCGTGGTCAGGTCGGCCAGCATCGAAGGGAAGTACCCCGCCGCCAGATCGCAGGCTTCGTCGTCGAGCAGGCGCCTGGGGTCGCGCGTGGTGAGCGGCACCACCCGCATGGTCACGCCGGGCGCTTCGTGTTCCAGGATTTCAATCAGACCCGGCATCAGTTCGGCGGCCGTGGCATCGGCCATCGCCAGCACGAAGGCAGAGGTGGCCTGGCCGGGCACAAACTCGCTCGGGATCAGCGACTCCTCCAACAGTTGCAGGGCTTCGCGCACGGCGGGCCAGATGGCGCGCGCGCGGGGCGTGGGGGCCATGGCCTGGCCGCTGCGCTGCACCAGCGCATCGCCCAAGGTCTCGCGCAGGCGGCGCAGCGCGTTGCTGACGGCAGGCTGGGTCAGCGAGAGGTTGCGCGCCGCCCGCGTCAGGCTGCGTTCGGCCATGACCTCGTCGAAAACCCGAAGCAGGTTCAGGTCCAGGGTGCGGAAATTGGGTGGGTTCAAGAGGGGCTTTCTGTGCCGGGTGCTTTAATTATCACCACTGTGAATAACCAACATCATAAAGATAAACTGGAATAGCATCGGTAATAACCCTAGTATCTCGGTGTGCCCAAGCCAATACCGGTGGTGGCACTCACAGGGGAACCATCATGACCAGCTTTGTCAATATCAAACATTCCATGCAGCATCCGGGCGTTGCCCGCGTTGAATCGGCGATTGATGCCGCCCGGCAGTTGCGCCGGGGATTTTCCGGCACGCGCGGTCTGGCCGCGCTGCTGCTTTCTGCCATCGCGGCGGCCGTCATGGTCGTTGCTTACCAGGTGATGGACAGCGTCGCTGAAGGCCATCTGCTGGTCATGTGGATTGGCCTCTGGGCTGTCGCATTCGCCGCGCTGGCGCTGTTCGCCGGAACCGCCCGCAACCTGGCGGCGCGTGTGCTGGCCGGGCTGGACGCCTGGGCGGACAGCATCGCGCAGGGTCGTGCCGACATGCGCATGTGGGAAGCGGCCAGAACCGACCCGCGCGTGATGGCCGACCTGCGCGTGGCCATCTCGCGCAAAGAATGGATGTGACTGAAGCCGCACCCGCGGCACGGGCCGCCGCTTTTGTGCCGCCACAAAAAAGCCACCTTCCCGGGTGGCTTTTTTGCGTCCGGCCAGCGCGCCGCAGGCGTTGAAGTGTGCCGCGCAGATCGTGCGCCTCACCTCGATTCAGGCTGCCAGACGGCGCTCCATCACGGCCTTGGTCTCCCCCAGCTCTTTCGGCAGGTGGTATTCGAGTTGCTTGAACAGTTCGGTGTGCAGCGCCAGCTCCTGGAGCCAGGCGGCCTTGTCGATGCCGATGACGGTCTTGAACTGCTCGGCGCTGAATTTCAGGCCGGTCCAGTTCAGGTCTTCGTAGCCGGGGCTGATGCCGGTGATGTGCTCGGTGCCTTGGGCGCTGCCTTCAATGCGGTCGATCATCCACTTCAGAACGCGCATGTTTTCACCATAGCCGGGCCAGACAAACTTGCCGCTCATCTCACCCTTCGTGCCCTTGCGGAACCAGTTGGTGGTGTAAATTTTAGGCAGCTTGGCGCCGGCGGCTTCGAGCTGTTTGCCCAGGTTCAGCCAATGCTGGAAATAGTCGCTCATGTTGTAGCCGGCAAAGGGCAGCATGGCAAACGGGTCGCGCCGCACCACGCCGGCTTGTCCGGTGGCGGCGGCGGTGGTCTCGGAGCCCATGGTCGCGGCCATGTACACGCCCTCCACCCAGTTGCGCGCTTCGGTCACCAGCGGCACGGTGGTGGAGCGGCGGCCGCCGAAGATGAAGGCGTCGATAGGCACGCCATTGGGGTCGTCCCAGGCGCTGTCGAGCGCGGGGTTGTTCGTCGCTGCCACGGTAAAACGCGAGTTGGGGTGCGCGGCTGGTTTTAATTTTCCGTTCTCGCCGGTTTCCCGGGCGATCTGCGGCGTCCAGTCCTTGCCTTGCCAGTCGATCAGGTGGGCCGGCAGCGCCTTGTCGGGTGTGTCGTTCTCCATGCCTTCCCACCACACGTCGCCGTCGTCGGTGAGCGCGACGTTGGTGAAGATGGTGTCGCGGTACAGGCTGCGCATGCAGTTCGGGTTGGTCAGCATGTTGGTGCCGGGGGCCACGCCAAAGTAGCCGGCTTCGGGGTTGATGGCGTACATTTTGCCGTCGGCATGGGGCTTGATCCAGGCGATGTCGTCGCCAATGGTGGTGACCTTCCAGCCGTCGAAGCCCGGAGGCGGCACCAGCATGGAGAAGTTGGTTTTGCCGCAGGCCGACGGGAAGGCCGCGGCCACGTGGTATTTTCTGCCTTGCGGGTTGGTCACGCCAAGGATCAGCATGTGCTCGGCCAGCCAGCCTTCGTCGCGGCCCATGTTGGAGGCGATGCGCAGCGCAAAACACTTCTTGCCCAGCAGCGCATTGCCGCCGTAGCCGGAGCCATAGGACCAGATCTCGCGCGTCTCGGGGTAATGCACGATGTACTTGGTTTTGTTGCAGGGCCACTTCACATCTTTCTGCCCCGCGGCGAGCGGCGCACCCACCGTGTGGACGCAGGGCACGAAGTTGCCATTGACGCCGAGCACGTCAAACACGGCCTTGCCCATGCGCGTCATGATCTTCATGTTGACAACCACATAAGGGCTGTCCGACAGCTCAATGCCGATGTGTGCAATCGGCGAGCCCAGCGGACCCATGGAAAACGGCACCACGTACATGGTGCGGCCTTTCATGCAGCCGTCGAACAAGGGCTGCAGCGTGGCCCGCATCTCGGCAGGGGCCATCCAGTTGTTGGTCGGGCCGGCGGCTTCTTTTTTGGCCGAACAGATGAAGGTGCGGTCTTCCACGCGCGCCACGTCGCTCGGGTCGGAGCGGGCCAGGAAGCTGTTCGGGCGCTTGCTTTCGTTGAGTTTGATGAGCGTACCGGCGTCCACCAGTTGCTGGCACAGGCGCCGGTATTCGGCTTCGCTGCCGTCGCACCAGTAAATGGTGTCCGGCTTGCACAAGGCCGCCATGTCGGCGACCCAGGCGATCAGCTTGGCGTTTTTGACATGACTGGGGGCATTGAGGCGCAGTCCTTGCATCGCGGGTAGGTTCATCGAAAGCTCCAAAGTTAAAAGCGGTATTTCGACAAACGTTGCGGTCGGTGCGGGGTCAACCATCCGTGGTGGCTGTGACATCGAAACGTCTGTCGGAATGACGCTTTGGCAGGTGCGGCACCCCGTCCATCGTCCCGGTCGGCGGGTGGAGCCGCAGTGCGGGTGGACTGCGGCGCAATTGTCAAAAAGGCATGCTGTACGATACCTTTTTCCGTTTCACAAGTCGGCCAAGAGGAACTGATTTTAAGAACATCGGCAAGCCATTGGCTGACGGTCAGCCATAAAGATATGCAAAACTTGCATAAGGTTATGCGATTGAAATCCCACGTTCAAGCCCAATACTGTTCGCTTAACCGTTCGGGCTGAGCTTGTCGAAGCCTGTTTGCGCTGTGACGACCCTTCGACAGGCTCAGGGCGAACGGGGTTGTAGCGCTTCAATGAACAGCATTGCGTTCAAGCCGCTACCCCCAAATTGGAGTCAATGTCCGTGTTCCGTCGTTGTGATGCCCCTGAAAACAGCCGCGTCAAGAGCCTGAAAGTGCTTTTGCGCACGGGGCTGTTCATCGCCATGGCCGGCCTGGGCATTGGGGCCACCGCGCAAGCCCCGGCCCCGCCGCTGCGAATCGCTGCCGCGGCCAGCATGCAGCCGGTGCTGGCGGAGCTGGTGCCGTTGTTTGAGCGGGAGCGCCGCGCTGCGTCCGGAGCCACTGCACGGCCTCGGCTAACGCTGGGCTCGTCGGCCAATCTGGCGCGACAAATCCAGCAGGGCCTGCCGGTCGAGCTGTTTATGTCGGCCGACGAAGCGTTTGTTTTTCGCCTGGCCGATGCCGGCCTGACCGCTGGCCGCGGCGTCATTTACGCCACCGGCCGTCTTGTGCTGCTGGTGCCGGCCGGCTCCAGCCTGCCGCTGGACCCGCAGATGGCCGGTCTCAAAAGCGCGCTGGCGGACGTGCAAAAGTTTGCCATCGCCAACCCCGAGCTGGCGCCTTATGGCCGCGCCGCGCGCGAGGCGCTGCAAAAGCTGGCGCTGTGGAACACTTTGCAAGAACGGCTGGTGCTGGGTGACAACATTGCGCAGGCCACGCAGTTTGTCAGCGCCGGTGCGGCGCAGGCCGGGGTGACGGCGCTGTCCATGGTGGTGGCGCCCGAGGTCGCGCAGCGGGTGCGTTATGTGCTGCTGCCAGACAGCCTGCATGCGCCGATTCGCCAGCGCATGGTGCTGCTTAAAAACGCCAGTCCGCAGGCGCAGGCTTTCTACGACTTTCTACAGTCACCGCCGGCCCAAGCCGTGCTGGCCAAGCACGGTTTCCAGGTTCAATGTCTGTACGAGTTCCTGAATTGATAGCTGTTTGTGATGGGCGTCAAGTTTGTGGGGATGTGCGGCCCGGTGCCGTCTGCCATCCGCAGATCCCGCCGGCCGGGTAAAGTCAGGGTCACCAGCCTGACCGGCCTTCGAGTTCCTTTCTGAAGAAAGATTCAGTCCTTATGCCCCCTCACCGCACACCGGCTGAGCCGCCGCCTTGCCCGAACCGGTTTACGCCGCCAGGGGCGGGGTGTTGAGCATGGACTGGCAAGCCGCCCGCGTCTCCTTTGCGCTTGCGCTAGGCACTGCTGCGCTGCTGCTTCCGCTGGGCGTGTGGCTGGCGCGCTGGCTGGCCATCACGGCCTGGCGCGGCCGACCGGTGGTCGAAGCCTTGCTCATGCTGCCCTTGTTGCTGCCGCCCACCGTGATTGGTTTTTACCTGCTGATCACGCTGGGCCAGGGCGCCCCGGTCGGTGCCTGGCTGGCGCGCAGCTTCGATCTGCGGCTGGTCTTCAGCTTCGAGGGCTTGCTGCTGGCCAGCGTGCTGGTGAATCTGCCTTTCATGGTGCAGCCGCTGCAGCGCGCCTTTGCCGCCATTCCCGGCAGCCTGCGTGAGGCGGCCTGGGTCTGCGGCCTGAGCCCCTGGCGCGCCTTCTGGAAAATCGAGCTGCCGCTGGTCTGGCCGGGCTTGCTGGCGGGTGTCGCGCTGACGGTGGCGCACACGCTGGGCGAGTTTGGTGTCGTCCTGATGGTCGGCGGCAGCATTGCCGGCGAAACCCGAACCTTGTCGATCGCCATCTATGATCGGGTACAAGCCTTCGACCTGGCCGGCGCGCACGTGATGGCGCTGGCGCTGGTGCTGTGTTCGCTGGTTGCGCTGGGGCTGGTGTTTGCTGCCGACAAGGCCCGTCCGCTGCAGGAGCGTTGACCGGATGCTGCGCGTTTTACTTCACAACGACGGACCGATCCGGCTCAACGCCGGGTTTGACTGCCAGCGTGGCGAGCTCCTCGCGCTGGTCGGCCCCTCGGGCAGCGGCAAGACCAGCGTGCTCAGGGCCATTGCCGGCCTCTTGAGAAGCCCGGCGCTGCGGGGCCGGATCAGCATCGGCGACGGGCCGCAGGCCTCGGTCTGGTTTGACAGTGCGCAAGGCCTGTGGCTGCCCCCGCAGCGCCGCCGCGTCGGTCTGGTGTTCCAGCATTACGCATTGTTTCCCCACCTGACCGCTATTGAAAACGTCGCTATTGGCGCTGATTCCGCAGGGGCCGCAGCCGGATTGGATGCCCTGTTCGAGCGCATGGGGCTGGCCGGGCTGCAACACCGCCGCCCGGCCCAGCTCTCCGGTGGCCAGCAGCAGCGCGTGGCGCTGGCCCGCGCGCTGGCGCGTCAGCCGCAGGCGCTGCTGCTCGACGAGCCGTTTTCCGCTGTTGATGCGCCCAGCCGCCAGACCCTGTACCACGAGCTGGCGGCGCTGCGCCAGAGCGTCGCCCTCCCGATGGTGCTGGTCACTCACGACCTGAACGAAGCGCGCCGCCTGGCCGACCGGGTGGTGATTCTGGACGCCGGCGAGTCTTTACAGACGGGTACGCCGGCGCGTGTCTTTGCCAGCCCGCGCAATGCGCGCGTGGCCGAACTGGTGGGAATTCAGAACCACTTCAAGGGGCGGTTCTTCAAAAATCAGCCGGGGGACCCGGCGGGTTTCGGCCGGCTGGTCTGGCATGGCGACACCTTCAGCGCTGCCGGCACTGACAAGCACTCTCCGGTGATGCTGCATGTGGTCGACAAAGGCCGGCTGGACGACGGTGCCGAGGTGTCGTGGGTGGTGGCGGGCGAATTGCTCGATATTGTCGCCGGGCCTGGGGCCGGCACCGACGCCGAACCGATGGTCAACACCCTGCGCTGCACGCTGACCGAGGTGCTGGCGTTTGGCGAAATCAGTCTGTGCATCCTGGTGCCGCAGCGATTGCCGACCCAGCGCCTGACCCTGAATCTGTCCACGGCCCTGCTGCGGCGGCTGGGTGCCGGCCCGGCGTCAGCGCTTGATCTGCGTATTCCAGCGCAGGCCGTGCATATCATGCCGGTGCGGCGGAACCGGGCGGGTTGACGCCGCACTAGAATCGGTGGAGTTGCAGCCGCACCGGCGCAAGAATCTTCCTTCTTCCACGCGCCCATGCCTATTCATCCGCCCTCAACGATCGCACCAAAGCGCGCTTTGCCCAAGGGGCTGGATACGATTTTTGTGATCCATGCCTCCAGCTTCGTGGAAAGGCGGCGGTTCATCGAGGCGCAAATGGACGCGCTCGGCCTGCCCTTCGAGTTTGTGCTCGACTTCGACATACCCGCCATTCCTGAAGCGCTGAGGCAGCGGCTTTTCAAGTCGGACGCTTTATCGCCCGCGCAGCAGTCGTGTGCATTGAAGCATTGGCAAGCGCACAAACTGATCGTGGAGAGGCAAATTTCGCGTGCGCTGGTGCTGGAAGACGACGTTATTCTTTCCGCCGAGTTCTGGCCGGCCCTCAATGGCTTGATGCAGGAAGAGCTCGCGCTGGGCGATCCCCACGTCACGTTTCTGGGCTGTGGCGGTCACTATTACGTGCCGCATGAAGAGATTCGTGCGGGCCAATGGCTGTATCCGCGCAATCAGGGCAAGTTTGCCGACTCTTACATCGTCTCGCTGGCGACCGCAAAAAGGCGGCTGGACTGGATAGACGCCCATGGCATCACACAGCCGATTGATCACACCTTCGAACACATTGACCGGACGCTGGCCACACCGATGTTCTGGCTGGAACCGCCGGTCGTGGAGCAGGGCAGCCACAACGGAATGTTTTCATCGGCGCTGGACAAGTCACATCCGCTGTGGTTTCAGACGCTGCAGTTTCGTTGGAAAAAATGGTGGCGCCGCCGCCGGCACGACTAGGCGGCCCGCCCAGAGCCTATGGAAACACTCACCGATGATTGCAGCTTCTTACTCGCCCCCCGCCTCGCCGTCAGCCTTGGTCACCTGGACCCAGAATGCGGCCATATTTGCCGTTTGCGCCAATCTTTTTTCCACGGCGCTGGCAAATCTTGGCTTCGCGGTTTTTCTGGTGCTGTTTTTATGCGTCTGCGCATCGGATCAGCGCCAGCATCTTGACACCAAGAACTTCCCGGTAGGCGTTGTGATCGCTATCGGCATTTACATAGGCTGGCAAGTCGTTGGCTTGAGCTACACCGACGCGCCGATGTCGTATGCCTTGAAAAGCATTTTTTCTGACCGAAAGATTTTGTACATCCTTCCGCTGGCGCTGACTTTTTCCGATGAGAGGCCCAAGACGCGATTCCTATCGGCCTTTCTCGCGACATCGACAGTGGGCTTGCTGGCTTCATATGCGCTCAAAATCAAGTTCATCCACGCCGCGTTCAATCCCAATCCGGATCCTTCGTATGTGTTTTATGTGTTTCGGTCGCATGCTACACAAGGGATGGTCTTTGCAATCTGCGTTTTTTTGGCGTTCTGGTTCGGTTTTAAACAGCAGATTCCGGCGAGGCGCTGGGCCTTTTATGCCATGGCCGGCGCATTCCTGTTGAACCTGGCGACTTTGACGCCCGGGCGCAGTGGTTACGTGGTATTTCTTGTTCTGGTCGTTTGGACTTTCGCGATATGGCGCGGATTCAAGGGCGTGGCCGTTGGGCTTGTTGCCGCATTGTGTTTTGGCCTGATGGCTTTCTATGCATCATCTTCAGTACACAACCGCATGATGGAAGGGGTGGCCGAAGCGCGCAACTATTTGACCAGCCGCGCCGAAACATCTTTGGGACGCAGGGTCATTCTGTATCAAACAACGCTGGATATGATCAAGGAGCGGCCGGCATTTGGCGTTGGCACCGGCGGGTTCAAAAAACACTTCAGCGCGATTGCTGCGGAAAAGTACACAGGGTGGCGGGCCGTTCCTTTTGACGATCCGCATAATCAGTACCTGTTCATCGCAGCAGAAAACGGCCTGATCGGACTGGCGACCTTCCTGTTCATGATTGGCATGATGCTGAAATACTGCCTGAAAGGCGGCAGCATTTACGGAAAAATGGCGGCCGGTTGCGTGCTGGCCTGGAGCGCCACCAGCTTGTTCAGCGGTCACTTCCGGACTTTCCCGGAGGGCCATCTGATCGCGTTTATCGTCGGAATTCTAATGGTCAATCGCTTGCCGGGCGGCGACCCGCTGCAGGCGCGCAAGCCCAGCACCGCAAATTGACAACGGCCTTGTCTTTAAACGCCGGCTTCAACCGTGCGTTGTCGGGGCAGCGTTCAATTTCCTGGCAACCAACTCAGCCGCGGAATGCGCGCCGAGGGGGCCTTCGCGTTTCAAGCCATGTAGACGGCAATGAATGCTAGCAAAAACATCAGCACACCGCCAGCGACGGGCAAGACGAGGGGCATCATCGGCACAATGGCTTCCACGGGGTCCGCTTCATGAGCGGGGCTGCTGTGGGCGGCGTGGGCAGAGCGTTCGGCGGGGCTTGACATGGTGGTTCCTGGAAGCTGGGGACAATTTTTTAATTCTACCTTTTTGGAGCGAGGCGCTGCAAGCGGTCAAGCTCGCTACCATTGCAAATCGATTTATCCGCCGCCGGCCACCGTCCGTGGCGCCAGGTCGGCCATCATTGGTATGGGAGTACAACATGCATCACTTCGTCAAAACGGGCCTGATCTGCACTTGTGCGTTGCTGCTGGGCGGCTTGACCGGTTGCGCCGGCACCGGCGCCGGCAGCCCGTCGGCCCGTCCGGTGCTGTACCCCAATGCCACGCTGAACCGCGTCGGGGCCGCGCAAGGCCGCGCCGAAGCCGACGCCTGCATGGCCAAAGCGGCGTCTGCCGGGTTGACGCCCGACGAGAAAACCAACGCCGTTGCACGCGGCGCCGGCGCCGGTGCCGCCACGGGCGGGGTGGCGTCTGCCGTGGGCGCGCTCGTCACCGGCCGCGGCAGCGAAGGCGCGATCCGGGCCGGAGCGGCGGGCGCAGCGGTGGGCGGCTCGGCCGGGGCGGTTCAGGGCGCTTTTCGCAACGACCGGCCCAGCAGCACGTACCGCAATTTTGTGCAGCGCTGCCTGGGCGAAAAGGGTTTTGACGTGATTGGCTGGAATTGAGATTGCAGGCTTTGTCCGGGCGTTCATTGTTGCTCCTCGGCTTCAAAGCCGGCTGTTTTCAGCGCCGCCAGCACCTGCGCAATATGCTCCCGTCCACGCGTCTGGATGACCAGTTCGATAGCCACGTTTTGCGCCGCCAGCATGGTAAACGCCCGCTGGTGATGCACCTCGTCGATGTTGGCGCCGGTGTCGGCCACTGTCGCGGTGATTTTGGCCAGTGAGCCCGGCACGTCGCGCGCACTGACCCGGATGCGGGCCAGCCGTCCGGCGCGGACCATGCCGCGCTCGATGATGGCCGCCAGCAGCAGCGGGTCGATGTTGCCGCCGGACAGTACCAGGCCGACTTTTTTGCCTTTGAACCGCGCCGGGTATTTCAGCAACGCCGCCAGGCCGACAGCGCCCGCGCCTTCGACCAGGGTCTTTTCAATCTCGAGCAGCATCACCATCGCCTGCTCGATATCGCCTTCTTCGACCAGCACCAGGTCGTCAACCAGACGCGCAATGATGGCCAGCGGGATCACGCCGGGTGCGCCGACGGCGATGCCCTCGGCAATCGTGCTGCTGCCTTGGCGGTGGTGCGTACCCTTGATGGCGTTGACCATGGCCGGAAAGCGCGAGGCTTGTACGCCAATGATTTCGATGCCTGGCTTCATGGCCTTGGCCGCTGTCGCCATGCCGGCGATCAGGCCGCCGCCGCCCACCGCCACGACCAGTGTATCCAGCCCGGGCACGGCGCGCAGCATCTCCAGGGCGACCGTGCCCTGGCCGGCGACGATGGCTTCGTCGTCATAGGGGTGGATGAACGCCAGGCCGTCGCGTTCGGCCAGGCGCAGCGCGTGGCGGTGAGACTCTTCCAGCGTGTCGCCGTGCAACACCGCCTCGGCGCCAAAACCGCGGGTGCGGTCAATCTTCACGCCCGGGGTAAAACGCGGCATCACAATGACCGCGCGCAAACCGAGGCGCTGCGCGTGATAGGCCACACCCTGGGCATGGTTGCCAGCGCTCATCGCAATCACCCCGCGGCGCCGCGCGTCGTTCGAGAGCTGCGCCAGCTTGTTGCAGGCACCGCGTTCCTTGAAAGAGGCGGTGTACTGCAGGTTCTCGAATTTCAGGAAGAGCGTTGCCCCGGTCATTTGCGACAGCGTTTTGGACGCCAAACAGGGTGTGTCCAGCAACTGGCCTTGCAGGCGAAGGGCCGCAGCCTCAATATCGGTCAAAGTGAGCAAGGGGGCGCCTATTTGTTTTCGGGGCAGCATTGATTGTGGCCGGTTTTTGTGGCGCAATTAAAACGGCGTTATTGACACGGCATCTTCCATGATGCGCCAAGCTGCGTTATGGTTAGGCGTGCGTCAAACGGGGGTGCATGTGCAAATGGTGTTTCCTTCCAGGCTGGAGGTTCCTCGATGAGCAAGCGTTCGGGTGCTGACAAGCAGGGCCAGTTGCTGTCCCCCGGCCTGAAGGATGCGCCGGTGCTGGATTTGATGTGCTCGCATTTTGTCTTGAGTCTGGCGGCGCGGCAGGGCGCCAAATTCAACGTGCGGCGCGACCTCAACGGCCTGCTGTCGCTGTCGGGCCGGCACCTGGTGTGGCCTTTGCCCGCGCTGCAGCGCCTGCGTGAATTTTTGGGCCGCCGCTGCAAGGACAACGAACTCTGGCACGGCCATGAGGCGCTGAGCGACGCCGGCTTCATGAGCCGCCATGGCGCCTGGCGCGGGCCTTATGAAGAAGGCACGCTGTTTTTCTACCTCGACGAACACGCCAAGGATCAGCCCAAGGATTTGCTGTCGGTACTCAGCGCCACCGGCGACTGGCTGGCCCATGCGCTGAAAAAGCAGTCCACGCTGGTGGAGAAAAACATCGATGCGCTGGCCAATTTGCTGCAGCTCAACCAGGCCGAACGCGCCCTGCTGCTGTACGGCACGCTGGCGCGTTACCAGCGCGACCTGCGCTCGATGCTGGTCGAGTTCAAGGTCGACAACGCGCCCGAAGCCTATGCGGCGATTGCCGATGTGGCCGGCGTCAAGGCCAACGAAGTGGCCGAGGCCTTGCGCGCCGGTTCGCGGCTGGAGCGCATCGGCATGGTCGAAAACCTGATTTCCGAGCACAACATCACCGACCTGGCCGATCTGATGAAAGTCAGCGAAAAACTGCCGCCGGTGCTGATGCGCGAGTACCGCGACCAGAACGAACTGATGGCGGTCTTCACGCGGCCGGTGGACCGCAGCAGCCTGGCGCTGGCTGATTTTTCCTTTGCCTGCGAAGACGTGCAGGTGCTGGTGTCGCTGCTGCTCAATGCCGTTGCCGGCAAGGCGCTCGGCGTCAATGTGTTGCTGTACGGCCCGCCGGGCACCGGCAAGACCGAGCTGGCCAAGGTGGTGGCGCAGGCCGCAGGGCTGGATCTGTTCGAGGTCGAATATGCCGACCGCGACGGCAATGCCCTGAGTGGCCGCGACCGTTACCGCTCGCTGCAGATCGCCCAGGTGTTTCTCAAAGGCAGCGCCCACGCCGCCTTGCTGTTTGACGAAGTGGAAGATGTGTTTCCGTCCCTCTCCAGCGAAGCCGCGCAACTGATGGCGCGTTCCGAGCAGATGGCGGCCCCCGGTGCCGGCTCGGTCAGCGGCAAGGCCTGGGTCAACCAGATTCTGGAATCGAACACGGTGCCCACCTTGTGGGTGACCAACCGCATCGAGCAGATCGACCCGGCCTTCCGGCGCCGTTTTGCCTACCACCTGGAGCTCAAATCGCCGCCGCCCGGCGCGCGCGAGGGCCTGGTGCGCAAGACGCTCGAGGGCGTCCAGGTCAGTGATGCCTTTGTGGCCAGACTCACCGAACGCAAAGGCCTGACGCCGGCGCAGATCCGCACGGCGGTGCGCTTTGCCAAACTGGCCAGCAGTCCGCAGGCCGGCACCGATGCCGCCGACATGAAGGCGATTTTGGCTGGCGGCGCCACCGCCTTGATGGAATCGCTGATAGAGCGCCAGCTTAAAAACGCCGACCTGGCGCTGGGCAACAAGGCCGCCGCATCCGGCGGGCGGCGCAGCGTGACTAGCTACGACCTGTCCATGCTCAATGTGGTGTCGCGCTTTGACGTTTCGCGCATTGTTCAGGCGCTGCAAAGCCGCGGCCACGGCACACTGTGTTTTTACGGCGCGCCGGGCACCGGCAAGACAGCGCTGGCCGAACACCTGGCCAAGTCCTTGAGTTGCCCGCTCATCATCAGGCAGGCCAGCGACCTGATGAGCAAATACGTGGGCGAAACCGAGCAGAACATGGCGGCGATGTTCAGCGAGGCCGAGACCGAGAAGGCGGTGCTGCTGCTCGATGAGGCCGACAGTTTTTTGCAGGATCGGCGCGGCGCGCAGCGCACCTATGAGGTGACCGAGGTCAACGAAATGCTGCAGGGCATGGAGCGCTTCAGCGGCATTTTTGTCTGCACCACCAATCTGCTGGAAAGCCTGGACCAGGCCGCACTGCGGCGCTTCACCTTCAAGATCAGGTTCATGCCGCTGACGGCGGCGCAGCGCGAAAAAATGTTCGTCACCGAAGCGCTGGCCGGCGCTGATGCGGCGCTGACGGAACCCTTGCGCGAGCGGCTGGCCCGGCTGACGCAGTTGTGCCCCGGCGACTTTGCCGCCGTCAAGCGCCAGCTAGAGATTCTCGCGGCGGAGTTGACGGCGGACGAATTTCTGGGCCAGCTCGAAGCCGAACACCGCATCAAGCCCGAAGTGCGCGAGGTCCGGGGCATGGGGTTTATGCAGTAACGCCATTTGCTGCCAAACAGGGATCCCATTGCGCAACGCTGGCGTGGGCTGGCGACTTGTCTTGCCGCGAGTCACAGATGAATCAGGCGGATCGCCTTGCGCGAACCGTCGCTCATGTCCTTGACCGCCTGCATCATGCGGGCCAGGCAGGCCTGTGATGGCGTTGAGGCCAGCCGTGCCGGGTCGGACATGTAGCCAATCGCAATATGAAAACGCAGAGGTTCGGCATCGGGCAATTCCCTGGACGGACGCAGGCCACTGGCCCAGGCTGTCGCGGTAAATAGCGTGACTTTGTCCACGCCGGGCAGGGGGAGTTCAAGTTTCCAGCGAAACCGGGGGGCCTGGACGACGGCACCAAAGCGCAGCATTGTCGAGTAGATACACAAGCGAGCCGCAACGCCGCAATGCGCCCGGCATTGATCTTTCGCACTCTCGTTTCACTGTGAACAGGCCCTAAAAGGCGGCGGCACATACCCGCAAAACCTCACTGCCATAAGCCTCCAGCTTCTTGACCCCGATGCCGCTGATGCCCTCCAGGTCGGCCAGGCCCTGCGGCGCCCGCTCGGCGATGGCGCGCAGGGTGGCATCGTGAAAAATCACGAAGGCCGGCAGGTTGTGTTCGCGTGCCACTTCGGCGCGCCAGGCTTTCAGACGGGCCAGGCGCTCCAGCGCACCGGCATTGAGGGCCGCTTCGGCCAGGCCTTTGGCCGAGGTTTTGGTACTCTTTTTGCGGTGGTCGGCCTTGTTGCCCAGGGCTTGCTCGCGCAGCATCATGTTGACTTCGCCACGCAGCACGCCGCGCGCCGCCGGGGTCAGTTGCAGGGTGTTGAAGGCTTCGGGATCGACACGCACCATGCTTTTGGCGATCAACTGGCGCAGCACGCTGCGCCACTGCGCCTCGGCCAAGTCAGCGCCAATGCCAAAGGTGCTGAGCTGGTCGTGTGCAAACTGAGCGACCTTTTCAGTGGGTTTGCCGCGCAGGATGTCCATGATGTGGCCCGCGCCAAAGCTGATGCCGCTGGCTTGCTGCACACGGTAAATGCAACTGAGCATTTTGCGGGCGGCTTCGGTGGCATCCCAGACCACCGGCGGTTGCAGGCAATTGTCGCAATTACCGCAGGGCTGGCTTTCTTCGCCGAAGTAATGCAGCAGGCTCACACGCCGGCAGCGCGTGTCTTCGGCCAGGCTCAAGAGTGCGTCGAGTTTGCCGCGCATCACCTGCTTGAACTCTTCGCTGGCCGCGTCACTGGTGTCTATCATGCGGCGCTGGTTCACCACGTCCTGCAGGCCGTAGGCCATCCAGGCATTGGCGGGCAATCCGTCGCGGCCCGCGCGGCCGGTTTCCTGGTAGTAGCCCTCGATGTTTTTCGGCATGTCCAGATGCGCGACAAACCGCACGTCGGGCTTGTCGATGCCCATGCCGAAGGCGATCGTCGCCACCATGACCATGCCCTCCTCGCGCAGGAAGCGGTCCTGCCGCTGCTGGCGCAGCGCGCTGTCGAGCCCCGCGTGGTAGGCCATGGCCTTGATGCCGGCGTCCTGCAGGGTGTCCGCGATTTCTTCCACGCGCTTGCGCGACTGGCAATAGACGATGCCGGCCTCGCCCGCGTGTTCGCTGTCGATGAAACGCAGCAACTGGCGCGTGGCATCGGTTTTTTCGACGATGGTGTAGCGGATGTTGGGCCGGTCAAAGCTGCTGACGAACGCGCGCGCGTCCTCGAGCTTGAGGCGCTCGATCATGTCCTGCCGCGTCAGCGCATCGGCGGTGGCCGTCAGCGCGATGCGCGGCACATCGGGAAAGGTTTCGTGCAGCAGGCTCAAGGACCGGTACTCGGGCCGGAAATCGTGGCCCCACTGGCTCACGCAATGCGCCTCGTCAATCGCAAACAGGCTGAGCAGGCCGCGCTCGTGCAGCGAGCCGAGCAAGCCCTTCATGCGCGGCGTGTTGATGCGCTCGGGCGCGGCATACAGCAGCGTCAGCTCGGCGCGCAGCAACTGCTTTTCGAGCTGGCTGCTTTCTTCCTGCGTCTGCGTGGAGTTCAAAAACGCCGCCGAGACGCCGGCTTCAATCAGCGCGCCGACCTGGTCGTGCATCAGCGCAATCAGCGGCGAGATCACGACGGTGACGCCGTGGCCGGCGTTTTGCCGCGCAATCGCCGGGATCTGGTAACACAGCGACTTGCCGCCGCCGGTGGGCATCAGCACCAGCGCGTCGCCGCCCTGCACCACATGCTCGACGATGGCCTGCTGCGGGCCGCGGAAGTGCGGGTAGCCAAAGACCTGGCCGAGAATGTCCAGCGGGGAAGGGTGGGGCGTGGAAGACGGCAAGACTACATCTGCTCCCAGGGCAAACCATCAAAGCGCCAGCCATTGCATGTTGAACGGTGAAATTGCTCGTTCAGCTCGCCCTCAAAACCATGCACGATGTTGATCACTTCGTTAAAACCGGCGGCTTCCAGCGCCCGGCCCGCGTCCAGCGTGCGTTTGCCCGAACGGCAAATCAGCAGGACCGGTTGCGTCTTGCTGAGGGCTTCCTGCGCGACGGCATCGGCAAACTTTTGCGGGTCGGGCAACAGGTCAGGGTATTCGTACCAGGGCACATTGACCACACCGGGCGGGCGGCCCACGTACAGCGATTCAATTTCCATGCGCACGTCCACAAACAGGGCGTCAGGGTGTTGCCGCAGGTAATCCCAGGCGTCTTTAGGTTGGAGGTGTTTCATGGTGATGTGGAGCGAACGCCCTTATTGTCGGCGAAAGTGGGGAGAGCTAAAAAATTAGCCCCCTCGGGGGGCAGCGCATTACACGCAGTGAAAAGCGTGAGGGCCTCCAAGGTTTAAAATGCAGCCATGAAGCAGCTTATTTACACCCGTGGCCAGCCGTTGCCCGCCATCCTCGAAAAACGCATCGTCATTCTCGATGGCGCGATGGGCACGATGATCCAGCGCTTCAAGCTCAGCGAAGCGCAATACCGGGGGGAGCGCTTCAAGGATTTCCACAAAGACGTCAAGGGCAACAACGAGCTGCTCAGCCTGACGCGTCCGGACGTGATTGCCGACATCCACGAAAGCTACCTGGCCGCCGGCGCCGACATGGTGGAGACCAACACCTTTGGCGCCACCACCGTGGCGCAGGCCGACTACGACATGGCCGATCTGGCGGTCGAGATGAATGACGAGTCGGCCCGCATTGCGCGTGCAGCCTGCGACAAGTTTTCGACGCCCGACAAACCGCGTTTTGTGGTTGGCGCTCTTGGCCCCACGCCCAAGACCGCCAGCATCAGCCCCGATGTGAACGACCCGGGCGCGCGCAACACCAGTTTTGAAGAGCTGCGCAAGGCCTATTACGAGCAGACCGAAGCACTGGTCAGGGGTGGCGTCGACGTGCTGCTGGTCGAGACGATTTTCGACACCCTCAATGCCAAGGCCGCGTTGTTTGCGATCGACGAATATTTCGAAAACAGCGGCGAGCGCCTGCCGCTGATCGTCAGCGGCACCGTCACCGACGCTTCGGGCCGCATCCTGAGCGGGCAGACCGTGACCGCCTTCTGGCACAGCATCCGCCACGCCCGGCCGCTGGCCGTGGGCCTCAATTGCGCGCTCGGCGCGGCGCTGATGCGTCCCTACATCCAGGAACTGAGCCGGGTGGCCGGCGACACCTTCATCAGTTGCTACCCCAATGCCGGCCTGCCCAATCCGATGAGCGACACCGGTTTTGACGAGACACCGGAGGTGACCTCGCGCCTGCTGCGCGAGTTTGCCGACGAAGGGCTGGTCAACATCGTCGGCGGCTGCTGCGGCACGACGCCCGAGCACATTGGCGCGATCCACCGGGCGGTGGAGCCGCTGGCACCGCGCAGCATCCAGCGCGGTTTCTTTTACAAGGAAGCCGCCTGACGGTTGCCTCGGGTGCTCGGTGATTAGCTAAGCACCACGCTGCTCAAACGCCGACGGTAGGTCGCCACGGTCGGGTCGTCCGGCGGAACCTGACCATCGGCCACCTTCACTTTGGGGGGCTCGATGATTTCCAGAATCGAGACAAAGGTTTTGCGCGCCAGCTCCGCGTTCCACGCCTTGTCGCGCATCAGGATTTCCAGTAGCTCGTCCATCGCCGCCACCCAACGCTGCTGGCTCATGGCCAGTTGGGCCAGGGCATGACGCGCTTCGAAATCCCGCTTGTTCGCCGCAATCCTCGTGTCAAATTCGGTTTTTGCCCTCGCCGCATCGTGGTGGACGGCGCCTGATTCGATAGCATTCAACCAGTGCTGCAGGGCTTCGAACTTGCGCACCAGCGCGGCTTTGCCGGCCACCGGCGCAAAAGCTGTTTTGGCTTCGGCAAGCTGGCCGCGCTGCAGCAGCAAGCGGATGAAGTCAAACCGTGCGTTGTCATTGGCCGGGTCGGCGGCGACGGCCTGCTGCAATTTTTCCAGCACGGCGGCGGGGTCGGTGTCTTCGGGGGCAATCTCCTCGGGGGGTGCGGACGCTTCGGCCGGCGGCAGGTGCTTGTCGAGAAACTCCTTGATCTTGCCCTCCGGCAGCGCGCCGGCAAAACCATCGACCGGCTGGCCGTTCATCATCAAAATGCAGGTCGGAATGCTGCGTATGCCAAAAGCGGCCCCGAGTTGCTGCTCCTGGTCGGAATCAATCTTGACCAGCTTGAAGCGCCCGGCGTAGGCCGCTTCGACCTTCTCCAGAATCGGCCCGAGTGATTTGCAAGGCCCGCACCACGGGGCCCAGAAATCAATCAGCACGGGGGTGGTCATGGAAGCCGCAACGACTTCCGCTTCAAAGTTGGCAATGGTGACGTCGATCATGGTGCTTGAAAAAATGAGGGTTGGACCGGGTTTTTCAACCCGCGGGCATATTGGGATGGGACGATAGCACGCCGGCCCGTAAAATCGGCGGTGGCAGCTAACGAAGGCAAACATGACAACGAAAAATCAAAAAGCACCCCTCGTGGGCGTGGTGATGGGCTCCAGCAGCGACTGGGGCACCATGCAGCATGCCGTGCAGATCCTTCAGCAGTTCGGCGTCGCGCACGAGGCGCGCGTGGTCTCGGCGCACCGCATGCCCGACGAACTGTTTGCTTATGCCGAGCAGGCCGCCGGGCGCGGCCTGCAGGCCATCATTGCCGGTGCTGGCGGTGCGGCGCACCTGCCGGGCATGCTGGCCGCCAAAACCGCGGTGCCCATCCTGGGCGTGCCGGTGGCCAGCAACCACCTGCAGGGCGTGGATTCGCTGCACAGCATCGTGCAAATGCCCAAAGGCGTGCCGGTGGCGACTTTTGCCATCGGCAACGCAGGGGCTGCCAACGCGGCGCTGTTTGCCGTGGCCATGCTGGCGACCCACGACAAAACCCTGGCGGACAAGTTGCAGGCTTTCCGCGCGGAGCAAACCGCGGCTGCGCGCGCGATGACCTTGCCGCCCGCATGAGCTTTGCTCCCATTTTCCCGGGCACGGTGTCGGCGTCGGGCCGGCCCGCCACCCTGGGCGTGATGGGCGGCGGCCAGTTGGGCCGCATGTTTGTGCATGCCGCGCAGCGCCTCGGGTTTTTCACCGCCGTGCTCGACCCTGATCCCGACAGCCCGGCGGGGCGTGTCAGCCACCACCATATCCAGACTGGCTACAGCGACGCAAGCGGCCTGGCGCAACTGGCGCGCCTGTGTGCGGCCGTCACCACCGAATTCGAAAACGTGCCGGCTGGCGCGCTGCAATTATTGGCCGCGCAGCGCCCGGTGGCGCCCGGCGCGGCTGCGGTGGCGATTGCGCAAGACCGCATTCAGGAAAAGTCGCATTTTGTCGCCTGCGCCGGCGTCTCGGGCGTGCGCTGCGCGCCTTACGCGGTCATTGAAACGCCGGAACAACTGCCGGCCGTGCCGGCCGACCTGCTGCCCGGCATTTTGAAAACCGCGCGCATGGGTTACGACGGCAAGGGGCAGGTGCGTGTCAAGGACGCGGCGGAACTGGCCGCCGCATGGGCGGGGCTGGGGGGTGTCCCCTGTGTGCTGGAAAAGCTGCTGCCGCTTCAAGCCGAATGCTCCGTCATCGTCGCGCGCGGCTGGGACGGCCGCGTCGTCAGTTTTTCGCCGCAGCGCAATGTGCATATCGACGGCATTCTGGCCGTTACGCTCGCTTATGAAGGAAATATGCCGCCAGCCCTTGCGCAGCGGGCGCAACTGGCGACTGAATCCATCGCAAACCGCATCGGCTATGTCGGCGTGCTCTGCGTCGAGTTTTTCCTGATCGACGACGGCAGCGAGCATGGCGCGCTGGTGGTCAACGAAATGGCGCCGCGCCCGCACAACAGCGGCCACTACACGATGGACGCCTGCGATGCTTCGCAGTTTGATCTGCAGGTGCATGCGATGGCCGGCTTGAGCCTGCCCCGGCCACGCCAGCATTCACCGGCCATCATGCTCAATTTGCTGGGCGATCTGTGGTTCGACGCGGCGGGCCAGCCTCGCACGCCCGACTGGCAGGCGGTGCTGGCTTTGCCCGGCGTTCACCTGCACCTGTACGGAAAATCCGAAGCACGAATCGACCGGAAAATGGGACACCTGACCCTCACCGGTGTTGATGTGGCTGGTGTTACAAGCGTTGCGCGACAGGCCGCGCACATTCTGGGTCTGGACGTCCTGGACTTTTTGCGATGATTCGTGACGGCCACGACCCGGCGGCGATTGCAGAGGCCGCCCGTGTCATCCAGGCCGGCGGCCTGGTTGGATTCCCGACCGAGACCGTCTATGGCCTGGGGGCCGATGCAGCCAGCGACAGCGCGGTGGCCGGCATTTTTTCCGCCAAGGGCCGGCCCAGCGACCACCCGTTGATTGTTCATGTCGCCGATTCCGGCCAGGTGCTGGACTATGCCGCCAGCGTGCCGCCTTTTGCCGGCCGCCTGATGCAGGCTTTCTGGCCCGGGCCGCTGACGCTGATTTTGCCGCGCCGCGCCGGCGTGGCCAGCGCGGCGGCCGGCGGGCAAGACTCCATTGGCTTGCGCTGCCCCGCGCACCCGGTTGCGCAGGCCCTGCTGAAAGCCTGCAAAACCGGCGTGGCCGCACCCAGCGCCAACCGCTTTGGCCGCGTCAGCCCGACGACCGCCCGGCATGTGGCAGAAGAATTCGGCGACGCTCTGCTGGTGCTCGACGGCGGGGCGTGCGCGGTCGGCATCGAGTCCAGCATCGTCGACTGCACCCGCGGCCGCCCGGTGCTGCTGCGCCCCGGTGTGCTCACGCGTGCGCAGATCGAGGCCGCCTGCGGCGAACCGGTGGTGCGCCAGGACGAGCTCCTCGGCGACGAGGGCGCCGCGCCTCGTGCTTCCGGTGCGCTCCAAGCGCACTACGCCCCCAACGCCAAAGTGCGTCTGATGGACGCCGGCGCGATACAAACCGCACTGGACCTGCTGGGGCCCGACGCTGCGCACATCGCGGTTTATGCGCGTTCGATGGTGCGCATCAAATCGACCCGGGTGTTGTACCGCCGCATGCCCGACGACGCACTGGCGACGGCGCAGCAACTGTTCGCCGTGCTGCGCGACTTTGACGCCAAAGGCGTCAAGCTGATCTGGATTGAAAATCCGCCGGTGACTGCGGAGTGGGATGGGGTACGGGATCGACTGGGACGGGCTGCGGCGAGTTGAGGGCTCAGGCATCAGCCGCAAGGATCCACCAGAAAAATGAAATCAACTGCCACCGCGATTCGCGAGGGTAATCAGGGTCAGATTCAATCACTCCTGATCTACCACCTCAAAACAGGCAGTACCCATGGCTGTTGGGCGCAGGCAGCTAATCCGGGCTACTCGCCTCGGCTGAAGACATACAGGACACACGGGTATCGAGACGCCAATGTCCTCAATGTCGCAGTAGTCAGCTACTGCCCCGGTCAACGCCCATCTGTAGCGCAGTCCCATCGTTCTTTCGGACTATGCGACCACGACCGGTGCAGCCGTGGCGAACAGGTGGCATACCTCCAGCGGAGGATGGCGCGCGATGTTGGAAATTCCTAAACTTAAACGTCGTCACCAATACTGAAATGTCCGTATGCACTCCCTGTCACTTGTCGGCCTGCGCCGAAGAACCCTGCTTCAGTCTGGATCGGCCCTGCTGATCCCCTTTTCTCCGTGGGCTGCCGCGCAGCCCAAAGTGCCACTGACGCTGAGCATGGCGATCAATCGGGCCGGCAAGATGCGGGCACTGTCGCAGCGCAGCTCAAAGGCCTACGTCCAGTCCACACTGCACGTGCTGCCCGACAAGGCGCGCGACATCATGCTTTCAACCCAGCGCCTGGTCACCGGAAATCTGGACGAACTGACTACCGCAGGACCGTCAGCCAATGTGCGAACGTTACTACAAACGCTGGAAAAAGACAGCGCCGCACTCTTCGCCCTGACTGCCGAAACACCCCGCAAAGATGGGCTCGTGGCGGTGACGCGCGCCGCCGATGTGATGCTGGAGTCGGCTGACCGATTGACCAAGGCTTACGAAGGCCTGTCCCAACAAAGCAGCGCGAAAATTGTGAACCTTGCCGGTCGCCAGCGCATGCTGTCCCAGCGGGCGGCGCGAGCCTTCTTCCTGATTGCGGCCGGGCAAGACACCCCGGCATTTAACAAACAGCTTGCCACCGCGCGCATCGAGTTCAACCAGGGTTTGACCACCCTTCAGGCTGCCCCCATCTCCACGCCGTCCATCCGTAACGAACTGGAACTTGCCAAGAGCCAGTGGACGTTCTATGAAGCGGCCCTGAGCAAAACCGCGAGCGCAGAAGGTCTGCAAAACGTCGCGACCACCAGTGAGCGCGTGTTTGAAGTGATGGATAACCTGACCTTGATGTACGACGCCGCGCTGCGGGATGTGCTGGGCTGACAAACTCTCATGGCCGGAATGACAGGCAGCCGACAGAACGTAATGAAGGGGCGTCATTGGCGTCAGAATCCAATTCTGAATCGCCCCGGGAATTGTGAAGGCTCCAACCTTTGAGAAGATGGAGCCATGAAGGAGTCAAACAAGTTTTCCCCCGAAGTGCGCGAACGCGCAGTGCGCATGGTGCAGGAGCACCGTGGCGAATACCCCTCCCTGTGGGCCGCCATTGAGTCGATCGCCCCCAAGATCGGGGGCGTTCCTCAAACCCTGCATGAATGGGTACGCAAACACGAGATCGACACCGGCCTGCGCGATGGCATCACCAGCGAAGAGCGCGACCGCATCAAAGCCCTGGAACGCGAAGTCAAGGAACTGCGCCGGGCCAACGAGATCCTGAAGCTGGCGAGTGCTTTTTTTGCCCAG
>JAURVI010000047.1 GCA_030655515.1 Polaromonas sp.
CGTTGTCGAACACCAGCTCCACGCTCGATCGGCTGGCCTGCTTGCGGGTGGTCGTGCCGTTGAAGATCACGTCCTGCATCGACTCGCCGCGCAGCTCCGACGCGCGCGACTCGCCGAGCACCCAGCGAACCGCATCCATGATGTTCGACTTGCCGCAACCGTTGGGCCCGACCACGCCGACCAGTTGGCCCGGCAGCAGGAAGTTGGTGGGTTCGGCGAACGACTTGAAGCCCGAAAGCTTGATGGAATTAAGACGCACGACTTGTCGGCCTGGCTTGGCTGTAGCGCCAAGGTATTGATTTGTAAGGAAAATTGCACGGGCCCGCAGCTTGCAGCAGGCCGCCGCCCCAGCCGTGGATGATAACGTCAGGGCATGAGTGAATCCCCGGTTTTCCCCCTCGCCGCGCGGCGAGCCCGCCTCCTGGGCGTCCTGCTGATGGGCCCCGCCGTTCTGATGGGCCTGGCAGGCTGCTCGTCCGTGCGAGACACCCAGCGCGCTGAGCCCTACAGCAACCAGGAATGGCTGCAGTCCGGCACCAACCGCATCGCCAACCTGTCGCTGCGCGACAACCTGCAGTCGGTGCGGCGCGTGCAAAGCACCCTGTACAAGCGCAATCCGCGCGAGTGGCGCAAGTCGGCCGCCAGCCTGGACGAAGCCACCCAGCGCGCCTGGGACGCCGTGCTCAAGGGCCCGCCGCTGCCCGAACTCAAGGGCGCCACCGGCATCGAGGCGATCCGCATGGCCTTCGACACCGGCCCGCAGGGCTACCAGGGCGACCGCGTGGCGGCGCTGGTGGTCGGCTGGGCCAGCATGCTCAAGCAGGCCAACGGCGACACCTGGGACCAGACCATGATCGACGGCGTGAACGCCGAGAACAGCTTCCGCGCCGCGCGCAATTTCGAGATCTCGCTGTGGCTCATCTCCTCCAAGGCCGGCCCCGACGGCCAGCCGCTGCTGCTGGCCACCGAGATCAGCGATCGCGGGCGCAACCTCGTGGCCGACCGCGAACTGTCGAAGGTGGTGGCGCGGCTCGACCTGCTGGCCGCGCAGGCCGACGAGAAATACCGCCGCGCGGCGCTCGACTTCGGGCAGAACTGGGTGATGGGCGTGGTGATGCCCTTCTTCACGCTGGTGCCCAAGTAATTCCGCGGGAAGGGCATTGTCTTTCTCGGAAATATATTTCCCAAATAGACAAAACCGGTAATATCTTTCCGTGGACAAACAGGCACTCATCACCGCCCTGGCCGCCCGCCGCGAGGCCGCCGGGCTCTCCAACGCCGAGGTTGCGCTGCGCTGCGGGCTCACCGAGCGCTCCGTGCGCAACGCCCTGAGCCTGCGCGGCAACCCGCAGCTGTCGTCGCTGCTCGCGCTGGTCGACGCGCTGGGGCTCGAACTGCAGCTCGCGCCCAAGGGCTTCGGCGAGACCGCGGGCACCGACGCCGGCTACCGCCCCGTGGCCACGCGCGTCGCCCATGCGGTCGCGCAGGCGCCCGCGCCGCCGCCGTACGCCAGCAAGCGGCGAGCGCCGCCACCGCCCTCCTCGTCGTCATGAACGTCAAGATCCTCGAGATTTCGCTCGGCGCACGTCGCTTCGGCAAGCTGTTCCAGTACGCCGACCTGTGCCGCTTCGTGGCGGAGCCCGAGCTGGTCGCCAACCCGCCGCCCGAGGTGCTGTCGCTGTCGATGGTGGCGAGCGACCCCGCGGCCCAGTCGGCCCTGTGGAGCGACGTCAAGAACCCGCTGTTCAATGCCCAGGGCGGGCCGCTGCCCACCTTCTTCCAGAACCTGCTGCCCGAGGGCGTGCTGCGCACCCACATCGCCCAGCTGCGCGGCTGCCGCGAAAACGACCACTTCGAACTGCTCGCGGCTTGCGGCGGCGACCTGCCCGGCGCGGTGAGCGCCCGGCCGGTGTCGGTCGACCGCGGCACGCTGCAGCGGCTCATCACGCAGGACCAGGACGCGCTCGAAATGTCGGTGGTCGAGCTGCCGCTGCCGCAGGGCATTTCGGTCTCGGGGGTGCAGCCCAAGCTCGGGTTGCGCCGGCAAGGCGGGCGCTACGTGGCCCGCACGCGCGCCGGCGCGAGCACCCGCGTCATCGCCAAGCTGCCGGTGGCCGGCCGGCCTCACATGCCGCAGCTGGAGATGCTGTCGCTGCAGATGGCCGGCGCGGCGGGCGTGGAGGTGTGCCACGCCGAACTCGCCCCGCTCTCGGCCATTGCCGCGGAACACAGCTATGCATTGCCCGACGAGCCCGAGTTTCTGGCGGTGACGCGCTTCGACCGCGACGGCGCGCGCCGCATCCACTTCGAGGACTTCGCTCAGGTGCTGGCGATCGAGCCGATGCGCAAGTACAGCGCGAGCTACCTCGACATGGCGCTCGCGATGCGCGCCTTTGCGTCGCTGGGCGAGGACGCTGTGCTCGAACTGATCCGCCGGCTGGTGGTGAACGACCTGCTCGGCAACCCCGACGCCCACCTCAAGAACTTCGGCGTGCTGTACCCCGACGGCGTCGCGCCGCGGCTCGCGCCGGCCTACGACATCGTGGCCTACGCCGCCTTGCAGGGCGTGGAAGGCCACGCCCTGCCGCTGCTGCCCGCGCCCACCGCAACGACAAAGCGCACTGCGATGTTCACGCCCGCCAACGTGCGCGCCTTCTGCTTCTCTGCCGGCCTGCACGAGCCGCTGGTGCGCCGCGTGATCGCCGACACCGCACGGCTCGCGCGCGACGCATGGCCCGCCATGATCGACGGCTCGACCCTCCCCGCGCCCTGGAAGAAACGGCTGCAGCAGCGCTTGCAGGCACACCCCTTGCTGCAGTCGATGCGCAAGCGCGGCAAGTGAACAAGCGCGAACAATTTCGCGGAATTCCGCCAAAAGCCCACCCCTAGAATGACCCGGCCCTTCCCACCTCAACCCCTTCGAGGCAGCAGCAACACATGAGCTCCATCAATTTCATCGGCGGCGAAAAAGGCGGAGTCGGCAAGTCGGTCACGGCGCGCGTGCTGGCGCAGTACTTCATCGACCACAGCCGGCCGTTCGTGGGCTTCGACACCGACCGCTCGCACAGTTCGTTCACCCGCTTCTACGAGGGCTTCGCCTCGCCCGTGGTGGTCGACAGCTTCGAGGGCCTCGACACCGTCGTGAACGGCTTCGAGACCAACCCGCAGCAAAGCGTGATCGTCGACCTGGCCGCGCAGACGCTGGCGCCGCTGTCGCGCTGGATCAAGGAGTCGGACCTGTTCGACGTGTTCGCCGAGATCGGCGTCACGGTCAACTTCTGGCACGTGCTGGACGACGGCAAGGACTCCACCGACCTGCTCGGCTCGCTGATCGACACCTTCGGCAACCGGCCCAACTACATCGTGGTACAGAACTACGGGCGCGGCAGCGACTTCGGCATGCTGCTGGCGTCGCAGTCGCTCTCCAAGGCGACGGCGAACGGGGCGCGGGTGATCGCGCTGCCCCGCCTGCACGACGCGAGCATGCGCAAGATCGACGCGCAGAACACGAGCTTCTGGAAGGCGGTGAACGACCGCGAAGGCGCGCATGCGCTCGGGCTGCTGGAGCGGCAGCGCGTGAAGTCGTGGCTGGCCACGGCTTACGCGGCGTTCGATACGTTGCCGCTCTGAGTTCTCGAGGCTGGCGCCTCGTCGGCGGCGTCGGCCCTCACCCCAATCCTCTGCCACCTCTTCCTTGCTGGAGAGGGAGCGGGCAAGTCAGATCATTCCGCCGTTGATCGAAATGACCTGCCCTGTGATGTAGGCCGCATCGTCGCTGGCCAGGAAGGCGGCCAGCGCCGCCACTTCCTGCGGCGTGCCCGCCCGTTTCACCGGCACCATCTGGTTGATGACCGCCGGATCGAACACCGCATCCGCCATCGGCGAAGCGATGATGCCCGGCGCAATCGCGTTCACCGTGACGCCGCGCGAGGCCACCTCGAGCGACAGCGCCTTGGTCGCGCTGTTCAGCGCACCCTTGGCGGCCGCGTAGTTCACCTGCCCCCGGTTGCCTGCGATGGCGGCCACCGACGAGATGTTCAGGATGCGCCCCCAGCGCGTGCGCATCATCGGCAGCAGCAGCGGCTGCGTGACGCGGAAGAAACCGTTGAGCGACACGTCGATCACCCTGTGCCATTGCTCGGCGCGCATGCCTGGCAGCACCGCGTCGTCGTGCACGCCCGCGTTGTTCACGAGGATCTGCACCGGCCCGCCTTCGAGGATGCGCGCGCACGCGGCGGCCGAGGCTTCGTCGCTGCACAGGTCGAACACATGGCACTCGGCCTTGCCGCCCGCCGCGGTGATCGACGCGGCGAGTTTCTCGACCGCCTCGGGCCGCGAGTTGGCGTGCAGCAGCACCGTGGCGCCGTCGCGCGCCAGGCGCTCGGCCATGGCCGCGCCGAGCGCGCCGCTCGCGCCGGTGATCAGTGCGCGTTTTCCTTCGAGGCTCATGGCGATGGGGTGCTTTCTGTGGCCAGCGGCGTGTTGAGGACGACCACGGCGCGGCCTTCGGCCAGCATGCGGCCATCGTCGGCCGCCACCGTGAACGCATAGAGAATCTGGCGGTCATCGCCCGACAGCCGCTGGGCGCGCACCTGCAGAGCACCCGGAACATCGTCCAGCCGCGCCACCGACAACCTGACGTTGCGCGCGCTCGCCAGGAAGCCCGCCGACGGCGTGCTGCCCTCCACGGCCAGCAGGCCGCCATGCAGCGCCATCGCCTGCGCCGCGTACTCGACGGCGTTGGGCGCGAGCAGCCCGCTCTCGGTGCGCAGCGGGTTGCCGGCCTGCGCGTGCGTGGTGGTGCTGCAGTGGATGGCGTCGGCGTCCCAGCTTTCCAGCCGCTCCAGCAGGCACATGCTGCCGCTGTGCGGAATGCGCTGCGCGATGCCGGCGCGGTCCAGCGTTTGCGGTGCGCTCATGCCCGGGGTTCCAGGTCGGCCACCAGCAGCACGTTGGCAAAGGGCGTGCCCTTGCTCATCGGAATGTCCTGCACGCGAAAGCCCATGCGCTGCAGCAGCGCGGTCCATTCCGCCAGCGGCCGCCCCCAGGTCGGCGAAACCTTGTGACCGCGGATGCGCGTCACCGTGCGGTCGACCCACTGGCTGATGGCAAAGCCGCGGCGGCTCGACGCATCGCCCACGCGCAGCAGCAGCCGCGCCTGTGCGTTGCCGCCGCGCTCCAGCGCATCGCGCACGCGCTGCAGCACGCCTTCCTGCGCCTGGAGGTCGACGTAGTGCAGCACGTCGAGGATGACGACCAGGTCGCAAGCCGGCAAGGCGGCCGAGCACATGTTGGCGCAGAGCAGCTGCGGCGGCGGCTGCAGATGGCCGATCGACGCCTCGGCGCGCGCCACGTCCTTGGGCATCAGCTCGATGCCCGTGTAGTCGGCGGCGGCGGGCGTCACCGGCCAGGACGACGGCCAGCGGCCGCGCTTCTGCATCGCGCTCATCGAGGCGAGCAGGCTCGCGAAAAGCCCCTGCCCGCAGCCGATGTCGACCACGCGACGGTGCTGCGCACCGATCAGGCCGCGTTCGAGCAGGCCGCGAAACACCGGGTCGCGCCCGAGCTTGCCGCGCGCGAAGCGCCAGGCGAACGTACCGCCCTTCTTGTAGGGAACCGTGGCCGCCTCGTGCAGCTCGCGCCAGGCCTTGTCGGTGGGCGACGCCGCAGGCGCCGCGAGCATGGCCGTCGTCATGGCTTCATTCCTTCGGGCAGGGTCACGGCGCGCAGTCCATCAGCGCGCAGGCGTTCGAGCAACAAGGGCAGTACCTCCAGCAAAACGGGTTGTCCTTCGGCCGTGCGCGCGGCATTGCCGTCGTGCAGCAACAGGATGTCGCGGGCCTGCAGGTTGCGCGCGAGGCGCGCCATCACCTTGGCGGCGTCGCCTTCGCGCGTGTCGAAGCCGCGCCGCGTCCAGCTCACGAGCGAGAGGCCGAGGCGGTGCAACACGGGTTCGAGAAACGGATTGCGCAGGCCGGCGGGCGCGCGGAAACAGGTCGGGCGCTGCCCGGTGACGTCGCTCACGATGTCCTGCGCGCGCGCGATCTCGGCGGCGAAACCGCGCGGGCCGAGAAACGAGAAGTTGTGCCGGTGCCGCGCCGTGTGGTTTTGGATGCTGTGGCCGCGCGCGACGATCTCGCGGGCGAGCCCCGGCTGCGCCAGCACGCGCTCGGCGATGCAGAAGAAGGTGGCGCGCTGCCCGTGCGCGTCGAGCAGGTCGAGCACGCGCGGCGTGACCTCGGGCTCGGGCCCGTCGTCGATGGTGATCGCCACCTCGCGCCGCGCGGCGGCCGCTTCGGGCAACCGCGTGACGTTGGGCCCCAGCAGGCTGCTGCGCGGCGTGAGCCCGGCGCCGGTGATCAGCGCGTGGTTCAGCACGATCGCGCCGACGGCCCACGGCAGCGCGCCCGGCACCAGCACACCGGCGCCGATGGCCGCCACGTGCCATGCCGCGCTGGCGCGGATGGCCATCGGCCAGGGCCAGGATTCGGCGTGTGTCGGGGCGGATGCGGAAGACATGGGCGCGGATTTTCCCATCAGCCGCGCGCGCCGGGCGACTTCACCGGGGGCGCCACGCTGCGCGCGAACGCGGCCGACAGCAGCAGCGCCAGCAAGGCGCCCGGCGCCACCACGCGCCCGATGGACGACAGCGCCGGAATGTCCGAGATCGCGATCAGCCCGAACGACACCACCGTCGTCAGGTTGGCCAGCATCAGCGAGGCCAGCGTGTCCTCGTCGGCGCGCCCCGTGGTGCGCAGCTGGTCGAAGAAGAGCGCGTAGTTCGACCCCACCGCCACGATCAGCAGCAGCCCCACCAGGTGCAGGATGCCCAGCGCCGCCTGCAGCACGGCCATGCCGCCGAGCGTGAGCACCACCGCGAACAGGAGCGGCTGGCACACGGCCAGCAGCCGGCGCCAGGAGCGCAGGTAGACCCCCAGCAGCACCACCACCGCCAGCGCGCCGAGCAGCACCTGCACGAAGGCCTCGTGCAGGTAGCGCTGGTACAGGCCCGCAAGCTCGCGGCCGACGTCGACCACCTGCACTTCGGGCAGCCCGGCCAGCGCCGCTTCCAGGCGCCCCTGGTCAAAGCCCGTACCCGGGTGCAGCACCACCAGCGTGCCCCAGCCGCCGCCCGGGCGCTCGTACATGAGCGTGTTCACCACCGATGCCAGCGGCCCCTCTGACAGGTCGGCGCGCTGCACCGGCAGCAGCTTGCGCGCCGCGTCGACGTCGGCCATGAACGGCCCGAGCCGCGAAGCCGGCAGCGGCATGCCCTTGGTGGCCTCGGCCAGGTTGGCACGCAGCAGGTCGTCGTTCGGCAGGCTGGCGATGCGCGCGGTTTGCGTTTCCACGCTCGGCAGCACGCGCGTGACGGCTTCGTAGCCGACGAGCTCGCCCTTGTCCACGAGCGCATCGAGCCGCGCGGCCGCGGCCTCGGTGTGGCGCAGCGCGGCCTGTTCGTCGTCGCCATAGGCCACGACCAGCACGCCGCCGTCGCTCGCGCCGATGTCGTTGCGCAGCATCTCGTCGAGCTGCTGCGCGGCCTTGGGCACAGGGCTCATCGCGCCCAGGTCGGCGCGCCACAGGTGGCCGCCCTGCCACAGCACCAGCACCAGCGCGGCCACGCCGAGCGCGGCCAGCGGCCAGCGCAGGCGCGGCAGGCCGCGCACCAGCGCGCCGGCCATCTGCGCCATGTACTTGCGCATGCCCATGCCGGTGGCGCCATCGGGCGCCAGCACCGGCAGCACGTAGCGCGTGGCCAGCGCCGCCGAGACGAGGCCCGCGATGGAGAACACGCCCAGCTGCGCCAGCCCCGGAAAGCCCGAGAACACCAGCGCCGCGAAGCCGCACACCGAGGTCAGCAGGCCGAGCCGCACGGTGGGCCAGTTCAGGTCGCGCCAGCGCCGCCAGCCGGTACCGGCGACGGAGGCGCCTCGCGCCTGGATCAGGTAGTAGATGGCGTAGTCGACCGTCTCGCCGATCAGCGTGCTGCCGAAGCCCAGCGTGAGCCCGTGCACCGAGCCGAACACCACGCTCACGCTCGCGGTGCCGATCACCACGCCCGTGGCCACCGGCAGGAAGGCGATGACCAGCGCACGCGGCGAGGCGAAGGCCAGCAGCAGCAGCCCGCCCATCACGATGCCGCCCACCACGGCGAGGTGAATGGCCTCGGTCTTGATCTTGTCGCGGCTCATCACCGAGAACACCGGCGGTCCGCTGAGCAGCAGCTTGGGCGCGCTAGCGCCCATCTCGCGAACGGCGGCGTCGTAGGCCGCATGCACGCGGGCGATGGCCACGGCCTGCGCGTCGAGGTCGCTGCCCGCGGCGCGCGTGGTGGCGATCATCAGCGCGCGCGGCGCGCTGCGCGACATCCACACGCCGTCCTCGCTGCGCGGCGCGCTCGCCGGCACCAGCTCCATGGCGATGCGCTGCGTCTCGCCGGTCGGGTCGCGGTCCAGGAGGGGCTTGACGACGTTGCCCGCCGGCGTGCCCAGCATCGACAGCGTCTCGTTGATCGCATCGCGCAGGCCTTCGGTGGTGAACTGCGCCGGCGTGACGCCGGGCGACAGCTGGTAGCGGTGCTGGAACACCCAGGTGCCCGCCTCGCTCCAGTCGCCCACGTCGCCGTTCTGCACCAGGTCGAAGAGCTTGCTGCCGCGCATGTCGCTGGCCACCGCGCGCGACACGGCGGCGCGCTGCTCGGCGCTGCCGCCCTCGATGCCCAGCATCAGCGTGCGCGAGGCGACGCCGCTTTGCAGCTGCTCGATCAGCACGCGCTGGCGCACGTCCGGGCTCTTGGGCAGGAAGGCGGACAGGTCGGCGCCAATGTGCGTGCGCGCGATGACCACCACGCCGCACAGCAGCACCAGCAGCCATGCCAGCAGCACGACCGCCCGGCGCGACCAGCTCGGCGGGCCGTCGGCGTGCGCAGCCGTCACGGCGTGGTGCGCCCGGGGGTGCCGGACGGGGCCGTGGTCGACGGGGCGGCCGGTGCTGTTGCCGGCGGCTGTACAGGCGCAGGCGCGGCCCCCGGCGTGATGTTCATCGCCGAGCGGTCGCCGCCGACAAACTCCATGTCCAGGCCCAGCACGTCGCTCGCGCGGCCGCTGATGCGCATGCTGCGCACCTGCGCGGCAAGCCGGCTGTCAAGCGGCACGAGGTCGAGCGTCCACTTGGCGGGAGAGCCCGTCACCGTGCCCTTGAAGTAGCGCTGCAGCGTCGCGCCGTCGCCGGTCAGCGTGCCGCGCATGGCCTCGACCAGGCCCAGCAGCTCGGGCATGCTGTCCAGCGCCAGCGTGCGGGTGCGTCCGCCGCGCGACAGCGTCAGCGTGTTGCCCTCGACCGCCATGGTCTCGATGCGCGGCGACAGCGTGCGGCGCACCAGCTTGTCGGGCGCGTCGAAGCTCAGCGTGCCGCTGGCGTCGAGCGGGCCTTCGAGGCCGTGGACGAAGCGCTGTTCGGTGAAGCGGGCCTCGCCGCTCTTCTGCTTGGCCAGGAGGCCCATCAGCTCGGGCAGGTCGAACGCCGCCCAGGCCGGCGCCGCACACAACGCCAGCGCCAGCGCAAGCGCCCTGCCAAGCCACTCAAGCCGCATCTTCGAGCCAGAAATCATGAAAGTTGAACCAGTTGTAGGGGTACGCGCGGCACAGCGCCTCCAGGCGCACCACGTAGGCCTCGACTGCCGCGCGAATGCGCTGCTCGCGCTCCGCGGCGCAGGAGGCCCGCTCGCAGAAGTCGGCCAGCGGATCGAACCGGACATCGTATCGGCCGCCGCCGTCGTACAAGCCCGCCATGAAGAACACCTTGCGGCGCAGCAGCGCGGCCAGGCGGAAGGGGCCGTCGTTGAAGACGGCGGGCTGCCCGAGGAACGGCAGCACGATGTTGTTGCCGCGCTGCTGCGCCGGCTGGTCTTCGCTGCCCGGCAGCGTGCGGTCGGCCAGCATGCCGCCCATGCCGCCGCCGTCGAGCCAGTCGCGCAGGTCGAGCATCGAGTGCGGCCGGCCCAGCGCGATCACGTGGGGCCGCATCTCGGGCACCGCGATGGCATTGAGGATGCTGGTGATGCGCCGCGCGTTGTCCGGGTACATCAGCATCGCCAGGCGCATGTGGCTCTGGTGCGTCTGCTGCCTGCACGCGCCCAGCGCCTCGAAACTGCCGACATGCGCGCCGAGCAGGAAGGCGCCGCGCCCGCTCGCCAGTTCGGCATCGATCGGCTCGTTGCCTTCGATCTTCACCGTGAACAGGTCCAGGCGCCCGCGCAGGAAGTACACGCGGTCGAGCACGGTGGAGGCGAACGCGTGCAGCAGCCGAAAGCCGTCGATCCAGCCCGCCTGTGGGCCGATGGCGCGAAACAGGTAGCGCTTGATGTGGCGCCGCTGCGCCGGCGCGAACAGCAGGAAGTACAGCGCGATCGGCGGCAGCAGCAGCCGCGTGACGTGCCGTCCGCAGACCAGCGCCATGCACACGATGAAACGCAGGGCCAGCATGTTGCTGCGCTCGGGCGCGCGCGCCCAGTCGCCGCCCTCCCCCCTGGCCTCGTTCCTTTCGGTCGTGCGGGAATCCGCGCCCGCTTGCCCCGTACGGGAAGCCTCGTCCACGGCACGCGCCTCGACGTCGGTGTGCTTCATCACACCGAACCTGGCACGGCCGTCCAACGGCCCGTGACAGCCACCACGCCGTCGCAACGCACGTCGAAGCGCACGCCGCGGGCGGCACCGGCCTCGGGATGCAGCTCGATCGACAAGGTGCTGCCGGGCCGCACCGGCGACAAAAACTTGGCGGCCGCCAGCGTGGGGCTGGCGCCCAGGCGGGCCGTGAGGGCCGGCACGCGGCGAATGGCCTCCATGACCTCCGCCAGCACCAGCGCGCCCGGCAGCAGCGGCTGCCCCGGAAAGTGGCCTTCGAACACGGGGTGGTCGGCCGGCACCGCATGCGCCATCTGCACCGGCGTGTCGTCTTCGGCGAGCTGCGCCAGCGCGAACTCGCGCAGCGCCCGCACCGTGAGCTTGCCCGTGCCTTCGCGTGGAAAAGCCTTGACCTGCACCACGCGGCGCGGCACGAACACCGGCTCCAGCCGCTGGCGCAGCGCGGCGATGATCTCGCCCGCCGACAGCGTCGGCGCCACCACGAAAGCCACCGGCCGCACCACGCCGTCGGCCACCTCGTCGGGCAGCCAGAACGCGCCGTCGTCCACGCCGGCGATGCTGTTCAGGTGGTAGTTCAGGTGGGCCAGCGAACTGCGCCGGCCCGCCACGTGGATCAGGTCGTTGGCGCGGCCGAACAGGCGAAAGCGCCGCTCGTCGAGCAGCTCGAGCACGTCGGCCATCGGCGTGGGCTCGGGCATGAAGTCGCCCTGGAAGATGAAGCGCTCGGGGCCGCCGTCGGCCGAGGGTTCAGCATGCACGCGGATCTCGCCGAAGGTCTCCCAGATCTCGCTGTCGGTGGTGCGGCGCGTGGCCACCTGGCCCGACTCGGTGCTGCCGTAGATCTCGAGCAGCACGCCGCCCATGGCCTGCTCGGCCTGCTGCGCGAGTTGCGGCGACAGCGGCGCGGTGGCCGACAGGATCAGGTCCACCGGCGGCAGCGCGATGCCCGACAGCAGCAGCGTCTTCAGGTGGAACGGCGTGGTCACCAATGCGCGCGGGCGCGGCACCGAGGCCAGCGTCTGCGCGACGTCGGCCGGAAAGAACGGGCGGCCGCTTTCGAACGCGGCGCCGCCCAGCATGGCCAGCAGCGCCGACGACTCGAGCCCGTAGCTGTGCTGCACCGGCACCGTGGCCACCAGCGTCAGGCCTTCCAGCGTGGGCCGGCCGAGCACGCGGCACAGGCGCTCGACGGCCACCGCCACGTCGCCCACCAGCGTGCGCCAGGTCTTGGCATGCGGTTGCGGCACGCCGGTGGAGCCGGAGGTCAGCAGGCTGGCCGCATGCGTCGCGCCGCCGATCCGCGGCACCTGCGGCAGCACGGCGCCGGCATCGCCTTCGAGGCTGGAGCGGTCTTCGATCAGCACGCGCCGCATGCCGGGCGTCTGCAGCTTCGCGTCGTCGGTGAGCGCGAACAGGGTCGGCCCGCCCGATTCGACCAGGCGCGCGAGCGTGTCGGGGCGCGCATCGGGCGGCAGCAGGCTCGCGTGGCCGCGCACCAGCGCGGCACCCAGGCTCACGGCGAAGGCATAGCGGTCTACGCACAGGTTGACGGCCGGGCCCTGCGCCGGCAGCGTGGGCGCGAAGCGGGCCACGTCGGCCAGGTACTGGCGCGTGCTCACGGGCACGCCGGCGCGCCAGGCCAGCGGGGCGTCGGGGTCGCGGGCCGAGAGCAACGGCAGCAGGCCGGCGGTATCTGAGGTGTCTGTCGTCACGCGGGCAGCGCCTGTGTCATTGGCCGCCGGCGCTGGTGTCCACCGACGATGTGCCGTAGAACGCACGCACGGCATCGACCAGCCGCGTGCGTTCGAATTCGGGATGCAGCCGGTAGCGCACCAGGTGCTCCCCCACGAACAGCAGCGCCACCATCACGGGGCACAGCACGTTCGAGAACAGCGACCAGTCGGAAAACGGCCGGGTGAAATAGATGACGACCGACGCCGCCACCACCAGCGCGAAGAACGCGGTCCAGATGCGCGTCAGTTGCGTGGTGTACGAAAGCATGTGCCCCTTGAGCGGGTGCACGCGCTGCGCGAACTGCGTGATCAGCGGCAGGCCGCGTCCGCGCAGCGTGGAAGCGAACCAGCCGCACAGCGCGGTGTTGATGGCCACGTGCTGCAGCACGTACAGCCGGTTGGGGTCGCCGGCTTCACCGAGGAAGACGAGCGCCACGCCGCCGGCGCCCAGCGCGGCCGTGGCTGCAAAGCCCCAGCGGCCGAACCAGCTGGCGGCAAAGCCCATCACGGCGAGCCACAGCGGCCCCAGCAGCACCACCACCGCCCACGGCGCCGTGGCGTGGAACACCGTCATCCAGTGGGAGAGGCCGGCATAAGCCACCCCCACCACCAGCAAGAGTGCTATTCGCCATCGCGACATGGGCTCAGGTAGCGGCGCGATGCTGGGCGACGTGGGTCGCGAGCGTGCGCAGCGACTGGAAGATCTGCTGGTTGCGCTCGTCGTCCGAGCGCAGCTGGAAACCGTAGCGGCGCGAGACTTCGAGCGCCACTTCGAGGATGTCGATCGAGTCGAGTCCCAGGCCTTCGCCGTAGAGCGGATCGGTGGGCACGATGTCCTCGGGCGCGACCTCGAGGTTGAGCGCGTTCACGAGCAGCACGGCCAGCTCTTTTTCGATCGGCGACTGTTCGGAGGCGTCGCCGGACGCGGGAATGGGGGGCTGAGCAGTCGATGACAAAAAAACCTCCTGAAACTTTTTCCTGAACTACCGTGCGGGCCGTGGATTATAGGAGTGCTGCTTGATTAGACTGCCCGTTTCGATACGACCCGGAGCCCCTCATGGCCGACCCTCTTCCGATCGCCCGGCACGACACCATCGAGTGTGCACTTCTTCCCGGCCTGGCCAATCGCCACGGCCTCATCACCGGGGCCACGGGCACCGGCAAGACCGTGACGCTGCAGACCATGGCCGAGAAGCTCTCCGGCATCGGCGTGCCGGTGTTCATGGCCGACGTGAAGGGTGACCTGACCGGCATCAGTCAGAAGGGTGCCGTCGGCGCCAAGCTGGCCGCCACGCTGAAGGAGCGCGGCATCGAGGTGCCCGAACCCTCGGCCTGCCCCGTCACGCTGTGGGACGTGTTCGGCGAACAGGGCCATCCGGTGCGCGCCACGGTGTCCGACATGGGCCCCCTGCTGCTGGGCCGCATGCTCGACGTGAACGAAACCCAGGCCGGCGTGCTGAACCTGGTGTTCAAGATCGCCGACGACAACGGCCTGCTGCTGCTCGACCTGAAGGACCTGCGTGCCATGCTGCAGTACGTGGGCGAGAACGCAAGCCAGTTCACCACGCAGTACGGCAACATCAGCGCCGCCAGCGTGGGGGCGATCCAGCGCGGCCTGATGCAGATCGAAAGCCAGGGCGGCGAGAAGTTTTTCGGCGAGCCCATGCTCAACATCAGCGACTTCATGCAGACCGATGGCGCCGGGCACGGCGTGGTCAACATCCTGGCCGCCGAGAAGCTGATGAATTCGCCGCGCCTGTACGCGACCTTTCTGCTGTGGATGCTGTCCGAGCTGTTCGAGCAGTTGCCCGAAATCGGCGACCCCGACAAGCCCAAGCTGGTGTTTTTCTTCGACGAGGCCCATCTGCTGTTCGATGAAGCGCCCAAGGCGCTGATTGAACGCATCGAACTGGTCGTGCGCCTGGTGCGCTCCAAGGGCGTCGGCGTCTATTTCGTCACGCAGAACCCGCTGGACATCCCCGATTCGGTACTGGCCCAGCTCGGCAACCGCGTGCAGCACGCCCTGCGCGCCTACACCCCGCGCGACCAGAAGGCCGTCAAAGCCACCGCCCAGACCATGCGGCAAAAACCCGGGCTGGACATTGAAGCTGCGATCACAGAACTCGCCGTGGGCGAGGCGCTGGTGAGTTTTCTCGACAGCAAGGGCCGCCCCAGCGTGACCGAACGCGCCTACGTGCTGCCACCGGGCAGCCAGATCGGCCCCATCACCGCGCAGCAGCGGCAAGCCCTGATGGCAGGCTCGCTGGTGGCCGGCGTCTACGAAAAGGAAGTGGACCGCGAGTCGGCTTATGAGAAGATCAAGGGACGCGCCGACGCGGCGGCTGCTGAGTCCGCGAAAACGACCAACGCCGGCGCGGACGGGCAAGCGGCTTCCGGCGGCATTCTGGGTGGCCTGAACGATGTGCTGTTCGGCACGACCGGCCCGCGCGGCGCCAAACACGACGGCCTGGCGCAAAGCATGGCCAAATCCGCCGTCCGCACCATGGGTTCCGCCGTGGGACGCGAGATCATCCGGGGTGTGCTGGGCAGCATTCTCGGCGGCAGAAGGCGTTGAACGTTCCCTACGAAAAAAAACTGGCAATTCATGAGCAATGTTCACCTGATCGACCACCCGCTGGTGCAGCACAAGCTGACCCTGATGCGCCGCAAGGACGCCTCGACCAACACCTTCCGCACCCTGCTCCATGAGCTGAGCAGCCTGATGGCCTATGAAGTCACCCGCGACATGCCGGTTCAGGACATCGACATCGAAACGCCGCTGGAAACCATGACCGGCAAGATGATTGACGGCAAGAAGCTGGTGTTCGTCTCCATCCTGCGCGCCGGCAACGGCATTCTGGAAGGCATGCTCAATGTGGTGCCCGGTGCCCGCGTCGGCCATGTGGGTCTGTACCGCGACCCGAAGACCCTGAAGCCGGTGGAGTACTACTTCAAGATGCCGCAGGAAATGCAAGCGCGCGACATCGTGGTCGTCGATCCCATGCTGGCGACCGGCAACTCGGCCATTGCCGCGGTGGACAGGCTGAAAAAACTCAAACCCAAATCCATTAAATTCGTGTGCCTGCTGACCTGCCCCGAAGGCATTGCCGCGTTGCAAAAAGCCCACCCGGATGTGGACATCTACACCGCCGCCATTGACCGGCAGCTCAATGAGCACGGCTACATCCTGCCGGGTTTGGGTGATGCCGGGGACCGCATCTTTGGAACCAAGTAAGCGTTTGGCCTCCGACCTTTTCGTTCGCGGCGTTTTCGCGGTGCTTTGCGCCGGTGCAGCCTTAGTTGCCGCCGCCCCGTTCACCCCCCGGCAAGACAGCGAAATCGTCGAGCGCCTGCCGGCCCGCGCCAGCGATCCCGAGGTGCGCCGCGTGGAGTCGCTGCGCAAGCAACTGGCCGCCAAACCCGGCAACACGCCGTTGCGCGTGGAAATCGCGCGCCGCTATTTCGAGATGGCCATGGCGCAGGGCGACCCGCGCTACATCGGCTACGCGTCGGCCACCATCGCGCCGTTGGCCACCACCGCGCAGGACAGCGCGGACTACTGGCTGGTCCGCGGCCAGCTTGAGCAGTACAGCCACCGCTTCGGGTCGGCGCTGACCAGCCTGGAGCGCGCCGCCAGGGCCGATGCCCAGGCCGTCGAGCCGCTGGCCTGGCGCGCCGCCATTTTCATGGTGCAGGCGCGTTATGCCGAGGCGCTGGCGGAATGCGCCCGGCTGACGCCCTTGAGCCTGCCCCTGTTCGGCACGGGCTGCACCGCCTATGTGCAGGCTGCCACCGGGCAGTTGCCTGCAGCCTATGAACAGCTTGCTTCGTCCGCTGCCGCAGCCACCAGCGCCCCCCCGGAGCTGCTGCTGTGGGCGGACACCCGGCTCGCAGAGATGGCCACGCGGCTACAGCGTTTTGACAAGGCCGAAGCGTATTTCAAACGGGCGCTGGCCCTGGGCATCACCGACCAGTTCCTGCTCGCCGCCTGGAGCGACTTCTTGCTCGAACGCGGGCGGCCGGCCGAGGTGGTGACTCTGCTGGCCGGCTGGGAGCGCTCCGACGTGCTGCTGCTGCGGCTGGCGCTGGCGGGCCAGGCGCTGAAGGATTCGCGCGCCGACGACTGGGCCGCGCAATTGCGCGGCCGCTTCGACGCGGCCGCGCAACGTGGCGACCGGCTCCATGAGCAGGAAGCCGCGCGCTTCGAACTGGCTATCGAAGGCCAGCCGGTCAAGGCGCTGGCATTCGCCACCCGCAACTACCAGGTGCAAAAAGAGCCGCGCGATGCAGAAATCCTGATGCGCGCGGCGCTGGCCGCCAAAGACGCCAAGGCCGCCCAGCCCGCGCTCGACTGGCTTCGTGCGACCCGCTACGAAGACGCGCGCTTCGCAGCACTGGCGGACCAGCTCACGGCACAGGGAGCGGCCCGATGAGCCGCCTGTTGCGCGCCTGCCTGGCCGGGCTGGCCGGGCTGCTGGCCGCCACCAGTGTCCTCGCCCACAAGCCCAGCGACAGCTACCTGACCCTGCGCGGCGCCGAGGGCAGCAGCGACATCACGGTGCGCTGGGACGTGGCGCTGCGCGACCTCGACTATGTGCTGCAACTGGACCGCGACAACAACGGCGAGCTGACCTGGGGCGAAGTGCGCCAGCGCGAGGCCGAGATCACGCGCCTGGCCACCAGCCACCTGGCGCTCTCCGCCGCGGGCAAGGCCTGCGCCTGGGAAAACACGGCGCCGCTGCAGTTGGACCGGCACAGCGACGGCACCTATGCGGTGTTGAGCCTCGTCGCGCACTGCCCCGGCCTGGAAAGCGGGCTGAAGGCCCACTACGCGCTCTTCTTCGACGTCGATCCTTCGCACCGCGGCCTGGTGCAGTGGATTGCGCCGGGCAGCGCAAGCGGACAGGCGCTGATCTTCGGCACCGAGTCGGCCGGGCAGTCGCTGGCCCTCCAACCTGCCGGTGCCTGGGAGACGCTGCGGCAGTACCTGCTTGACGGCGTCTGGCACATCTGGATCGGCTACGACCACATCCTCTTCCTGCTGGCCCTGCTGCTGCCGGCGGTGCTGATGCGGCGTGAAGGCCAGTGGGCGCCGGCGCCGCGGCTGGACGGCGCGGTGAAGGAAGTGCTCAAGGTCGTCACCGCCTTCACGCTGGCCCACTCCATCACGCTGAGCCTGGCGGCGCTTGGCGTCATCAGCCTGCCATCGCGCCTGGTGGAGTCGGCCATCGCCGCTTCGGTCATCGTCGCCGCCCTGAACAACCTGCGCGGCACGATCGAGATGAAACGCTGGGTCATGGCCTTTGTGTTCGGCCTGATCCACGGCTTCGGTTTTGCGTCGGTGCTGGCAGACCTCGGCTTGCCAAAAGATGCGCTGGTGCTGGCGCTGGTGGGCTTCAACATCGGGGTGGAGCTGGGCCAGTTGGCCATCGTCGCCGTGTTCTTGCCGGTCGCCTTCGCGCTGCGCGCCACGAAGTTCTACCGTGTCGGTGTGCTCAAGGCCGGCTCCGTGCTGGTGGCACTGCTGGCCGGCTGGTGGCTGCTGCAGCGGATGTTCGACTTGTAGGATGTTGTCATGGCGGGCCTGATCCGCCGTCCACAAATTTCCCCCCCGAAGTGCGCGAACGCGCAGTGCGCATGGTGCAGGAGCACCGTGGCGAATACCCCTCCCTGTGGGCCGCCATTGAGTCGATCGCCCCCAAGATCGGGTGCGTTCCTCAAACCCTGCATGAATGGGTGCGCAAACACGAGATCGACACCGGCCTGCGCGATGGCATCACCAGCGAAGAGCGCGACCGCATCAAAGCCCTGGAACGCGAAGTCAAGGAACTGCGCCGGGCCAACGAGATCCTGAAGCTGGCGAGTGCTTTTTTTGCCCAG
>JAURVI010000050.1 GCA_030655515.1 Polaromonas sp.
TCCACATGCCTTGCACCGAGTAGGCAACGACAGTTATCACGAGGGGATGCAGGAAAAGAAGACGTCAGATTCCGTGCTCAATCGCTGCGCGATTCACCACGGCGGGATTCTGTTTGACAAAGGTGGGGAAGCCCTTGTAGAACAAGCATGCACCTTAAAAGCCGGGAAACCAGCATACGAAATGGCACACCCGGATAATCCCTGGCAACATGGCACTAATTACACTTCTTGACGCTCAACTCGCTTTTGGACACGTCGCGCTGCTGGACCACGCAGACTTCTCGCTTGAATCGAATCAACGCATTGGCCTGATCGGCCGCAACGGCACCGGCAAGTCGTCGCTGCTCAAAATCCTCGCCGGACTGGAAAAACCCGACGACGGCACCCTGCAGTTGCAGCAGAACCTGCGCATTGCCTATGTGCCGCAGGAGCCCAGCCTGGACCCGCATGCCACGGTGTTTGAAGCCGCCAGCGCCGGCCTGGCACGGACGCGCCACGTCGTCGAGCAATACCTGGCCGCCGACGAACACACCGACCTGGACGCGCTGCAGTCTGAAATCGAGGCGCTGGACGGCTGGAACTGGGAGCAGCGCGTCGAAGAAACGCTGCACCGGCTGCACCTGGACAAAGACGCCATCGTCGGCTCACTGTCGGGCGGTACCAAAAAACGCGTCGCGCTGGCGCAGGCGCTGGTCGCCAAACCCGACGTGCTGCTGTTAGACGAGCCAACCAACCACCTGGATCTGGACTCGATTGCCTGGCTGGAAGAACTGCTGGTCAATTTCAACGGCAGCATCATCACCATCACCCATGACCGGGCTTTTCTGGACCAGGTGGCGACCGCCATCGTCGAGCTGGACCGCGGCAAACTGCTCTCCTACCCCGGCAATTTTGCGCAGTACCTGATTCAGAAAGAAGAGCAGGTGGCGCAGGAGGCCGTCATCAACGCCAAGGCCGACAAGCTGCTGGCGCAGGAGGAAGTGTGGATCCGCAAGGGCGTGGAAGCGCGCCGCACCCGCAGCGTGGCCCGCATCGGCCGGCTCGAAGCCTTGCGTGACCGCCGTGCGGCGAGGCGCGACGCGGTGGGCCGGGTCAACCTGGACGTCTCCAGCGGCGAGAAAAGCGGCAAGATCGTGGCCGAGCTGACCAACGTATCCAAGAAGTTTGGCGAAAAAATCATCGTCAACCAGTTCACCGGCACCATCTTGCGCGGTGACAAGGTCGGCCTGCTGGGCCCCAACGGCGCCGGCAAAACCACGCTGCTCAAGCTTATTCTGGGCGAGCTGCAACCCGATGTGACCACCCCCCCCGGCAAAATTCGCCAGGGCGCCAACCTGTCCGTGGCCTACTTTGACCAGATGCGCGACGCCCTGGACCTGGACGCGACGCTGGAAGACTTCATCAGCCCCGGCAGCGAATGGGTCGAGATCAACGGCCAGAAAAAACACGTCAAGAGCTACCTGACCGACTTTTTGTTCTCGCCCCAGCGCGCCAACTCGCCGGTGCGCACGCTGTCGGGCGGCGAGCGCAACCGCCTGCTGTTGGCGCGCCTGTTTGCGCGGCCAGCCAACGTGCTGGTGCTTGATGAGCCGACCAACGACCTCGACATCGACACGCTGGAGCTACTGGAAGACCTGCTGCAAAACTACGAAGGCACGGTGTTCCTGGTCAGCCACGACCGGCGTTTTCTCGACAACGTGGTCACCAGCACGATTGCCTATGAAGGCACGCTAGACAACCCCGGCTTTTGGCGCGAATATGAAGGCGGCGTGACGGACTGGATCACCCAGTCGAAGCGGGCGGCGCAAATCACCGGCAGCGCCAAAACCCCGGCAACCGCCCCCGGCGCCAAAGCTTCAAGCAAAAACAGTCCCGAGCTCAACAAGGACGGAACCGACTCGGTTAAGCAGCCATCAAAAAAGAAGCTGAGCTACAAAGAGCAGCGCGAGCTGGACGCCTTGCCGGCGCTGATTCAGCAGCTCGAATCGCAGCAAAAAGCGATTGAGCAGGAGCTGTTTGACGGCACGCTGTACACCAGCAACGCCAAGCGCGCGGCCGAACTGAATGCCCGCAACAGCAAACTCGAAGAAGAGCTGATGACGGCGCTGCAGCGCTGGGAAACGCTGTCCAGTTAACCCCAATGCTGTTCGCTTAACCGTTCGGGCTGAGCTTGTCGAAGCCTGTTTGCACTGTGACGACCCTTCGACAGGCTCAGGGCGAACGGGGAGACTTATTCAGCATTGCAGTTAACCCCTACTCCTCCTCACCTTGGCGCTGGCTCGGTCTGCCGCTTCCGAGTTTCTCGATCAACGGCCGGTTGCCCGCGTGGGACTGAAACCGATGCTCAAGCTGATCGGGCCTTTTGCTTGCGCACATCCGATAAGAACCCGGGCGGCTTGTACGGAGGAGCGGCGCTTTGTCGCGGTTCAGGGCTCCGGCGTTCCGGTGTCCTGAACCCCTTTTTTCAATTCCGCTCTTGCCGCATTGGCAAGCGCCTGGTACCTGGTTCGGAATGAATCAAGATTTTCCTCCTCCAGTTCTTCGAGGTCGAGAAGCGCGTTATGCGCGCCCTTGGTGGCGCGTATCAGTTCATCGAGCTTCACCTGGATGGCTTCCGTGTCCCGATTCTGTGTGTTCTGAATCAAAAATACCATCAGGAAGGTGATGATTGTGGTGCCGGTGTTGATGACCAGTTGCCAGGTGTCGCTGAAGTGGAACAGGGGCCCGGTGATGAGCCACGCCACGATGACCGCAACGGCAAGGGCAAACATTCTGGGCCGGCCGCAAAAGTGCGCGGCCGCCTTCGCAAACCGGGAGTACCAGGCGGAATGACGCATACCAGACCTCTCTTTGGATTGTTCGTCACGCACGGGGAAGGGGGAAAGTCATCGTCGTTCATTATCACCACAGGCATCAATCCCGCCAAAACCGCCTTTGCCGCGCACGGCCAGGATGATTTTGGCAAGTCCAGCGTTCGCGCCGTCCAATGTCAAACGCGATGCTTGCAAGTGGATACCGATTCAGTCGGCGACCCGCACTTTCGCACCGGCTTGCTTCATCCCATTTCGCATCCGCACAAACACCTTCCAGAACGCGGCCTCCTGCGTCGTCGCAAAGTTGATCCGCATCAGGGTACTCGGCTGCCGCGCCGCATGAAACAGCGCGCCGGGCGCGAGCAGATAGCCCTTGTCGAGCATGCGCTGGGCCAGCGCGTCGGTGTCTACCCCCGTTTCGACCCAGCCGAACAGCCCCGCGGGCTCTGCGGCAAAAGTGCAGCCGTGTCCCAGCGCGAGCTTCACGCTGCGGGCGCGCGCCAGGGCCAGCCGGGTGCGGATGCGCTCGGCATGGCGGCGCAGTTGGCCCTGGTCGATGCACCAGGCCAGCGCTTTTTCCAGCAGGGCGGGCGTAGTCAAGGTAGCCAGCAGCTTGGTATCTAACAGGCGTTCGACCAGTTCGGGCGGCGCGGCCAGAAAGCCGACGCGCCAGCCCGGCGCGAGGATTTTGGCGAAGCCGCTGACGTAGATCGTGCGCCGCAGCCCGTCGAGCGCACACAGGCGCGTAGCGTGTTCGGGCGCCAGGTGGCTGTAGGTGTCGTCTTCAACAATGTGAAAGTTGTGCGCATTGGCCAGTTGCAGCACGCGGTGCGCGCTGCCGGGCGTGAGGCAGTAGCCGGTGGGGTTATGGAACACGCTGACGCTGACAAACAGCTTGGGGCCATGCACTTCGCAGTAACGCGCCATCACGTCCAGGTCCGGCCCGGCCGCAGAACGCGGCACCGGCAAGATGCGCATGCCCATGGCATTGAGCCGCGCGAACTCGATGGCCCAGCCGGGCTCTTCGACCATCACGTAGTCACCCGCGCGCAGCAGGGTGCGGCTGACGATGTCCAGCGCGTGGGTAGCGCCAACGGTGGTGATGATTTGCTCGGGCGCGGCCTGCAGGTTCAGGCTGGCGAGTTTTTTGGACAGGGCGCGCCGCAGACCGCTGTCGCCGGCCGGCTCACCGTAGTGCAGCGAGCACTCTTGCAGCGCGCGGCTGCTGCTGACCCGGCGCACCGCCGCCGGCATGAAAGTCGTCTCCAGCCAGTCGGGCGGAAACACGCCCATGCCGGGCTGCGCCTTGGCGCTGGCGCCATGGAACATGCCGCGGATCAGCGCAGTCGCGTTGACCGGGTTGTGCTGCGGCTGAAAATCGGGCGGGGCCTTGGCGGACGCTATCGAATTAATAGCTTCCTGCGCTCGCGCATCAAGGGCGCAGGTCATTTCCCGAACGAAGAACCCGCGATTTCTACGGGCTTCCACCAGTCCCTGCGCCAGCAACTGGTCATAGGCGGCCACCACGGTGGACGCGCTCACCCCCTGCTGCTGTGCGCACTGCCGCACCGAGGGCAGGCGCGCACCCGAGGCCAGCAGGCGGTTGCGGATGCGCTCGGCAAACCGCCCGGCAAGCTGTTCGGTCAGTGACTGCGAGGCGGCTTTCATCAACATGGACGGGTTCCCGAGGATCAGGTCTGGCTGTGCTGCCGATATGAGCAATACAGTTTGCGATTTTGTTTGCTTAACTGTATTGGTAGTGTGCTGGTTTCAACTATAGAGTCAACACCATGAATTGGCAAGAGTTCACCGCCTTACTGCTGCTGGCCACGGCGATGAGTTTCACGCCGGGCCCGAATACCGCCCTGTCGACCGCACTGGCCGCCAACCACGGCTTGCGGCGCGCGCTGCCTTTCGTCTGCGCCGTGCCGGTGGGCTGGGGGGTGTTGCTGAGCTTGTGTGTACTGGGTCTGGGTACGCTGCTGCTGGCGGTGCCGCTGCTGAGCTGGGCCGTCAAGATCATCGGCGTGGCCTACCTGTTCTGGCTGGCCTGGAAGCTGAGCCATGCGACGCAGTTGGGCCAAGCCGATGCCGCACACCTGAACGTGGGCTTCTGGCAGGGCACGGCGCTGCAGTTCGTCAACATCAAGGCCTGGATGCTGACTCTGGGCATTGTCAGCGGCTGGATTGCCGGGCGCGACGAGCCGGCGCTGCGCTTTGCCGTGGTGCTGCCGGTGATGCTGACCTTTGCTTTTGTCAGCAACCTCACTTATGCGATGGTCGGCTCGCTGCTGCGTGACTGGTTGTCCGGGCCGCTGGGTACCGGTCTGCGTTTGCAGTGGTTTAACCGCGCTATGGCACTGGTGCTGGTGATCACTGCAATCTGGATGCTCATTTTATGAACCAACAACCTCCCGCCAATCAAGGCAATCACGGAATGTGGCTCGGCCTGCTCGGCATTGTGATTTTTTCCGTCACCCTGCCAATGACTCGCCTGGCCGTGGGGACGCCAGAGGCGCCGCAAATGTCGGGCGTCTTCGTTGCGCTGGGCCGGGCCGTGGTGGCGGCCGCACTGTCGGCTGTGTTTCTGCTCGCCACGCGCGCGCCCCTGCCCCGGCGCGAGGACTGGGGGCCGCTGATCATCACCGCGGGCGGCGTGGTGTTTGGTTTTCCGTTGCTGACCTCGATGGCCATGCGTTATGTGGAGGCCATGCATGCCAGCGTGATCGTCGGCGTGCTGCCGCTGGCCACGGCCGCAGTCGGCGCGCTGCTGCACCGTCAGCGCCCGTCCACCGGCTTCTGGCTGTGCGCCGCCCTGGGCAGCGCACTGGTGGTGGTATTTGCGATGCTGCGCCCGGGGTCCGCGGGCGGCCCGGCGATTCATTTTGCAGACCTGCTGCTGCTCGCCGCGATGCTCTGCGCCGCCATCGGTTACGCCTATGGTGCGCGGCTGTCGCAGCAGATGCGGGCCGAGCAGGTGATCTGCTGGGCGCTGGTGATTTCTTTGCCGCTGAGCTTGCCGCTGGCGTTTTTGAGTTGGCCCGTTGCGCCGCTGAAAGCCAGCGCCTGGTGGGGCTTTGCTTATGTGTCGGTGTTCTCGATGTGGCTGGGCTTTTTTGCCTGGTACCGCGGCCTGGCGCTGGGCGGCACGGTGCGTGTCAGCCAGGTGCAATTGGTGCAGCCGTTTTTGTCGATGCTGTTCGCGGTGCCGCTGCTGGGGGAATCGCTCGATGGGGTGACGGTGGGCTTTGCGCTGGCCGTGATTGCGACGGTGTTTATCGGCAAGAAGACGCCGGTAAACACGCCCGCTTTGCGGAGGGCGGCATGAACATCAAGAACATTCCTGGTGGCATGCTGGCACCCCCGACTTGACGGCCAGGCAAGCGGAAGAACCATGAAAAGAGTACCCATGAACTGGACCCTGGCCGCACGCGCGGCAAAAATGAATTCGTCGGTGCTCCGCGAGATTCTCAAGGTCACCGAAAAACCCGGCATCATCAGCTTTGCCGGTGGCCTGCCCTCGCCTAAAACTTTTCCGGTCGCCGCATTTGCCGAGGCCTGCGCCAAGGTGTTGCGCGAAGACGGTCATGCCGCACTGCAATACGCCGCCAGCGAAGGGCATGGCCCGCTGCGCGAGATGGTGGCCGAGCGCCTGCCCTGGAAAGTCGATCCGGCGCAGGTGCTGATCACCACCGGCTCGCAGCAGGGCCTGGATCTGCTGGCCAAGGTATTGATCGACAAGGGCAGCCCGGTTTTGGTGGAAACGCCGACTTACCTCGGCGCGCTGCAGGCCTTCACGGCGATGGAGCCGGAGGTGCTGAGTGTGGCCGGCGATGACGAAGGCCTTGATATTGCCGACCTTCGGACCAAGGCATCTCTGGCCCGCTTCCTCTATGTGCTGCCCAATTTCCAGAACCCGACCGGCCGCACCATGACTGAAGCACGCCGTGCGGCGCTGAGCACCGAAGCGGCGCGGCTGGGTCTCCCGATTGTGGAAGACAACCCGTATGGCGACCTGTGGTTCGACGCGCCGCCGCCGCCGCCCTTGAGCGCGCGCGACCCGGACGGCTGCCTCTACCTGGGCTCGTTTTCCAAAGTGCTGGCGCCCGGCTTGCGGCTGGGTTTTCTGGTGGCCCCGAAGGCCTTGTACCCCAAGCTGCTGCAGGCCAAGCAGGCGGCCGACCTGCACAGCCCCGGCTTTAACCAGCGCATGATCGCCGAGGTCATGAAGGGCGGTTTTCTGGACCGCCATGTGCCGACGATACGCGCGCTCTACAAATCGCAGCGCGATGCCATGCGGGCGGCGCTGCAACGCGAAATGCCCGACGATGTGTGCTGGAACACCCCCGACGGCGGCATGTTTTTATGGGCACATCTGCCGCAAGGCATGAGCGCCGTGGACCTGCTGCCCAAAGCCGTCGATAAAAACGTCGCCTTTGTGCCGGGCGCCGCGTTTTACGCCGACAACGCGGACGAGACCAGCCTGCGCCTGTCGTTTGTGACGGCCAGCATCGAGCAGATCAACACCGGTGTGGCGGCGCTGGCGGCGGCGATTCGGGAAAACCGGCCGGCCCCTGACGCGGGTCCAGGCGCACACCACAAGCACCGGAAAACGGAAAGAAAACCCAATGAGACAACGCCCCTTCAAACAGGGTGCCACGCTGCAAACACCGCGCGAACGGGTCACGCTTGAGTCGAAAGGAGTTTGATTGCGCCGCCTGCAAGACATTGAAGTGAAGGCGCGGCGGCTGATCAACCTGATAATATTGAATGCTGGTTACAAAAAAAAAGGATCGTCATGAACTTCACACCGATGAGACGCCTCGCCTTCGCGGCGCTGGCATGGGCCAGCCTCTGGAGCCTGCTCTTGCCAGCGCAGGCTCAGCCCGCCTATCCGAACAAGCCGATTGTGCTCATTGTGCCGTCCACCCCGGCGGGCGTGCTCGACGCCGTCGCCCGCATCCTGGCGAACGGGCTGGCCCAGCAGTTGGGGCAACAGGTCATCATTGACAACAAGCCGGGCGCCGGCGGCAACATTGGCGCCGAAGTCGCCGCCAAGGCGCCGGCGGATGGCTACACGCTGTTCATCGGCTTCAACGCCACGCACGGCGCCAATCCGGCGCTGTTTGGCAAGCTGGCTTATGACCCGGTCAAGGACTTCGCGCCGGTCAGCCTGCTGGCCGCGGTGCCCAACATCATTTCGGTCAACCCGTCGACGTCCGTGCATTCGCTGGCAGAACTGGTGGCGCTGGCCAAGGCCAAGCCCAAGCAGCTCAGCTACGCCTCTTCCGGCAACGGCACCTCCACGCATCTGGCGGCAGAACTGTTCAAGGCCCGGGCCGACATCGACATCATGCACGTCCCGTACCGGGGCAGCGCGCCGGCGGTCGCCGACGTGGTGGCCGGGCATGTGCCCGTCATCGTCGACAGCGTGGTCTCGTCGGTATCGCAGGTCAAGGCGGGCAAGCTGCGGGGGCTGGCCACCACCAGCCCCCGACGGCTCGCGGTGCTGCCCGATCTGCCTACCGTCGCGGAGTCGGGCTTCCCCGGCTTCGAGTCGACCGCCTGGCTCGGCGTGCTGGCGCCGGCCGGCACGCCGAGCGAGATCGTCAACCAGCTCAACGCCCACGTTCTCAAGGTGATGAGCCTGCCCGCGACGCATGAGAGGATGGCCAAGCTGGGCGCTGAAATCACAACGTCCACGCCCGAACAGTTCGCCGCCCACATCAAATCGGAAATCGCCAAGCTGGGGAAGGTGATCCGGGACGCGAAGATCAAGGTGGACTGAGGCGAAAACAAAATCCGGGCCGTTCGCTGAACCGGCCCGCCACATTTCACGGAGTTTCTATGCGCTTGGGTTTAGAAGGCAAGGTGGCCATCGTCACCGGTTCGGGACGCGGCATCGGTGCCGAAACGGCGCGTGCATTGGCCGAGGAAGGCGCCAGGATCGTCGTCACCGACATTGACGCGCAAGCCAGCGCCGAGAGCTGCGCCGCGCTCACGCGCGACGGTTTCAACGCCATCGGCGTGGCGGCCGATGTCACCAAGGCCGCCGATGTCGAGCGCCTGGTGCAGGCGGCGCTCGACGCCTTCGGCAGCGTGCATGTGCTGGTCAACAACGCCGGTTTCGCGCGCGACGCCCGCATCACCAAGCTCAGCGAAGCCGACTGGGACGCAGTGGTCGACACCGTGCTCAAGGGCGCCTTCCTGTGCACCAAGGCGGTGGCGCCGGTGATGGCCGCGCAGCACTGGGGCCGCGTCGTCAACATCTCCTCGCGCGCCCACCTGGGCAACCCGGGGCAGGCCAACTACTCGGCGGCCAAGGCCGGCATCCTGGGCTTCAGCGCCGCGCTGGCGCTGGAACTGGGCCGCGACGGCATCACCGTCAACACCATCGCCCCCGGCTTCATCGAGACCGACGGCGTGCGCAACCTGCCGCACTACCAGAAGATCAAGGACAACGCGATCGCGCGTACGCCCATCGGCCGGCTGGGCGTGCCGCGCGACATTGCCAGCGCAGTGACCTTCCTGGCCAGCGAGGCCGCCGGCTACGTGACCGGCGCCACGCTGCACGTCACCGGCGGGCGTTACGCCACCTGAACGGGGAGTCGACATGGACTTCGGCTTCACCCCCGAACAGGACGCGATGCGCGAGTCAGTGCGCCGCTTCATGCGCGAGCGCGTCGCGCCGCGCGTGGCCGAATGCGAAAAGCAGCGCGAGTTCGCCTGGGACCTGCTGCCCCAGTTGCAGCCCTTCGGCTACCTGGGCGGCCTGCTGCCCGAGGCGGCCGGCGGCTTCGGCCTGAAGTACGCCGACTGGGCGATCCTGATGGAAGAAGCCGGCTACTGCTGGCTGTCGCTGCGCGTGATGATGAACTCGCTCAACATCCTGGCGCAACTGCTGCACCGGCATGGCACGCCCGAGCAGCAGCAGCGCTACCTGAAGCCGCTGATCGCCGGCCAGCTCAAGCACTGGATGGCGATCACCGAGCCCAACCACGGCTCCAACGTGGCCGGCATCGAGACCCGCGCCGAGGACAAGGGCGACCACTACCTCGTCAACGGCAACAAGCTGTGGATCACCAACGGTATCCACGGCAACTTCGGTGTGCTGGTGGCGCGCACCTTCAGCGCCAGTTGCGACGGCGGCATCAGCCTGTTCATCGTCGACCGCGCGCAGACGCAATACGACGCGCGGCGCGCCGACGTGATGTTCATCCGCGCCACCGGCACCTCGCAGCTCGGCTTCAACGACGCCGTGGTGCCCAAGGCCAACCTGCTGGGCAAGGAAGGCGAAGGCCTGAAGGCCATCCTCACCGGGCTCAACTTCGGCCGCCTGAACGTGGCCATGGGCGCGGTCGGCGCGGCACGCTCTGCGCTCGACCTGTCCATCGACTACGCCCAGCAGCGCAAGCAGTTCGGCAAACCCATCGCCGGCTTCCAACTGGTGCAGAAGCTGATCGTCGACATGATGGTGCGCTGCGAGGCCGCTCGCGCCCTGGGCTACCGCGCCGCCTGGGCGCTGGATCAGGGCGGCGCGGCGCGTACCGAATGCTCGATCGCCAAGCTCTACGCCGCCGAGGCGGCGCATGAAGTGGCCGGCATGGCGCTGCAGGTGCATGGTGGCTCGGGCTACAGCGAAGACCTGCCCGTCGAGCGCATCTTCCGCGACACGCGCGGCGGCATGATCCCCGAGGGCACGACCGAAATCCAGACGCTCATCATCGGGCGCGAGGTGCTCGGCGTCTCGGCGTTCCACTGAGGCGGCGCCGACATGGGCATGACCTTGCTCCACGCGCTGCGGCTGAACGCACGCCGTAATCCGCTGCGCACGGCGATCCGCTTCCGCGACACCGCGCTCAGCTACACGGAACTGCTGACACGCACCGAGCGCGCCATGTGCGCCCTGGCCGAACTGGGCATCTCGCCGGGCGAGAAGGTGCCGATGCTGTCGCACAACCATGCCGACATGCTGGTGGCCTACTTCGCGCTCACCGGCATCGGCGCCATTCCCGCGCCGCTGAACTACCGCCTGGCCGACGATGACCTGCGCCACGGCATGAGCGCGGCGCATGCGCGCTTCGTGCTGCTCGGTTCGGGCTTCACCGAACGCGCCGAAGCACTGGCCGACCCGGCGCGGCGCTGGATCTGGTTCGCCGACGCCGAACCCCACGCGCCGGCCGGCGCGTTGTGCTGGCAGGCGCTGCAGGCATCCGGCACGGGCCCCGTACCCGAGGGCCGCGCCGGCAGCACCGTGATGCTGCACACCTCGGGCACCACCGGCCGGCCCAAGGGCGCCCTGCGTTCGCGCTTCGGCTTCGAGGAGCGCGCCATCGAACAGGGCTTCGGCATGGACGACCACACGCTGTGCGTGCTGCCGATCTGCCTGGGCGCCGGCTGCGTCTACACCCTGCTGCCGCTGTACCTGGGCGCCAGCATCCGACTGCACGAACACTTCGACGCCGGCGCCGTGATCGACGCCATCGAGCGCGAACGCATCCATTCGACCATGCTGCTGCCGGCGATGCTGCAGGCGATGGTCGAGCACCCGCGCTTCGCCAGTGCCGACCTGTCCAGCCTGCGCGTCATCCAGTCCGGCGCCGGTGCGCTGTCGGGCGCGCTCAAGCGCGCGCTGCTCGGGCGTTTCGGCGACGGCATCCTCAACATCTACGCCGCGTCCAGCGAGGTCGGCCCCTACGCCAACCTGAAAGGCGCCGAGGTGCGCGACCACCTCGACAGCAACTGCGTCGGCCGGCCCTTCTTCGGCGTCGAGCTCAAGCTGCTGGGCGACGACGGACTCGAAGTGCCGCCCGGTGAGGTGGGCGAGATCTGCTGTCGCAGCGAGTCGCAATACGACGGCTACTTCGAAGACCCCGAGCTGACCGAGAGCACGCGCCGCGGCGATTTCCTCACCGTCGGCGACCTCGGCCGCCTGGACGCGAACGGCCTGCTGCACTTCGTGGGCCGCAAGCGCGACATCATCAAGAGCGGCGGCATCAACATCTACGCCTCCGAGATCGAGGAAGCGCTGCAGCAGCACCCGGCCGTGGCCGAAGCGCATTGCGTGGGCCTGCCCGACGACCGCTGGACCGAGCTGATCTGCGCCGTCATCGTGCCGCGCGCCGGCCAGCAGCCGACGGCCGACGACATCACCGCCTTCGCCGCCGCGCACCTGGCCGCCTACAAGAAACCCCGGCGCGTGGTCTTCATGGCCGAGGTGCCCAAGAACCTGACCGGCCGCGTGATCAAGACCCAGCTCGCCCTGCAGGTGCTGGGCCTGCCGGCCCCTGACATCAAGGAAACCGCATGAACATGTCCGCCCTGCGCGCCGAGCCCTGCTTCTTCGAAGACCTGGACATCGGCAACACCTTCGACAGCCCGACGCGCACCGTCACCGAAGCCGACGTCGTCAACTTCGCCTGCCTGTCGGCCGACTTCAACCGCCTGCACGTGGACGCCGAGTTCGCCAAGGCCACACCCTACGGCCAGCGCATCGCGCACGGCCTGCTGGTGCTGTCCGTGATGTCGGGCCTGGTCACGCGCATGCAACTCAACCTGCACCTCGAACCCAGCCTGATGGGCCTGCTCGACATCCAGTGCCGCTTCCCCAAGCCCACCTTCATCGGCGACACGCTGCGCGTGCGCGTGGAAGTGGCCGAGAAGAGCGAGACCTCCAAACCCGACCGCGGCGTCGTGGCCTTCAAGCGCCAGGTCATCAACCAGCGCGGCGAGGTGGTGGTCGAAGGCGTGTGGAAGTTGCTGGTGCGCCGCCGACCGGTTTGACACGAGAACCCCTCATGACCATCAAGACGCCCATCGGCTACACCACACGCGACGACATCTTCGTGCGCGGCCGCAACATTGCCACCGAGATCATCGGCAAGCTCGACTTCGTCGACATGATCTTCCTCGCCGCCACCGGCCAGACGCCAAGCGAGCCGATGAAGCGCATGAGCAATGCGCTCATCGTCACCGTCACCGACCACGGCCTGACGCCAAGCGCCATTGCCGCAAGGCTCACGATCCTGGGCGCGCCGGAATCGATTCAGGGCGCGGTGGCAGCCGGACTGCTGGGGGCTGGCAACCATTTCCTGGGCACCATGCAGCTCAGCGCGCAGATGCTGCAGGACGCCGTGGCCGGGCTCGACCCCGACGCCGGCGACGCCGAGTTCGACGCCTGCGCGGTCGCGCTGGTGCGCGATCACCGCAGCAGCAAGCGCATCGTGCCCGGCATCGGCCACCCGATCCACATCAAAGGCGACCCGCGCGTTCCGGCGCTGCGCTCGCTGGCCGCCGAATGCGGCTTTGCCGGACGCCACTGGCGGCTGGCTGGCGCCATCGAACGCGCCGCCCAGGCCGAATACGGCAAGCTGTTGCCACTCAACGCCGCCGGCGCCGTCGGCGCGTCGGTCTCCGACATGGGGCTGGAGCCGATGTGGGCGCGCGGCTTCGCCCTGATCGGCCGCTCGGCCGGGCTGGTGGCGCACCTGATCGACGAAAAGCGCGCGCCGCTCGGCCAGAAGCTGTGGGATCTGGTGCTGGCGCAGGACGACAGCGCCGAACTGGCCGGCCACGACAACCCGATTCCGCAACGCGCCGGCAAGGCACGAAACCCGCCGGCTTGACCCCCTGCGGGCGCGCCAGTCGCCAAGGGGACCCGCGTTCGCGGAGCGATTTGTCAAAATTTCAGCCATGGGAACCCTCTACCTCGTACGCCACGGCCAAGCCTCGTTCGGTGCCGACGACTACGACCAGCTCAGCGAACTGGGCCGCCAGCAGAGCTTGCGGCTGGGCGAATACTTCGCAGGCAGGGGCATTGCTTTCGATGGCTTGATCGCCGGAACCTTGCGCCGGCATCAGCAGACGCTCCAGGGCATCTGCGAAGGCATGAAGCGGGCGGGCGAGCATCTGCCGTGGCCGGGCCTGAACGAGTACGACAGCGCGGCGGTGATCGCCGCCATCCACCCGCACACGCTGGAAAAGCCCGGCTCGCCCGAGACATACCGCCAGTACTTTCGCCTCTTGCGCGACGGCCTGACGCAGTGGATGGCCGGGGTGGTGAGCCCGCGCGGCATGCCCAGCTACAACGACTTCGTGGCGGGAGTCGTCAGCGCGCTGAACCATGTGCGCGCCAACCATGATGGACAAAATGTGTTGCTCGTCAGCAGCGGCGGCCCGATTTCCACCGCGGTGGGCCATGTGCTGGGCACGTCACCGGAAGCAACGATTGAGCTGAATCTGCGCATCCGCAACAGTTCGGTTACCGAGTTTGCCTTCACGCCGAAGCGGCACATGCTGGTGACTTACAACACCTTGCCGCATCTGGACTCAGAACATGCGAGCTGGGTGACCTACACGTGAGGCACTGAGGCCATCAACTGTCCAACGTACCGGCCCGCAGCCATTGCAGGTAACCCTTTGATCCCGCCGTGATCGGCAACAACACCAGCTCGGGTGTCTCGTAAGCGTGGTGCGCACGGATGAAGGCTTCCAGCGCCGGGTACAACGCCGCGCGCGTTTTGATCAGCAGCAGGTATTCCGCTTCACGCCGGCTTTGACCTTGCCAGACATAAAAACACTTGACCGGAAACACTTGCACGCAGGCGGCAAGCTGCGCTTCGACCATTTTTTGCGCCAGCGATTCGGCAGCCGCTTCGCTGTCTATGCTGGTCATCACCATGCAGCAGGGAGGGGGCTGATCCATAGGCGTGACCGGTCAAAGGGGGTCCAGTCGGCCGATTTCCTGCAACAAGGCCGCCAGCGCCGAACCGCTGGCCTGCAGCACGGCCAGCCCTTTTTCAGCGGTGGCGGCGGCGGCATTTCCGGCCGCGCCGTGGGGGTTGAGGTCCTGCACGGCCCAGGCAAGTCTGGCGCTGCTGCCGTTGCCCAGGATGCCGAACGCTTGCGCCCGGTCCTGGCTGCTGGAATGAAAATCCTGCGCCTGGTCCATGTCAACCTTGTCCGGGTGCAGCGCCAGCATCATCGAGGTTTCGACCTCTCCGCCATGCACGCCAAAACGCTCTTCCTCGGGACCGAACAACTGCCGCACCCCGGTGGGCAAGGGCAGGCTGAAGGTGTTGACGGTCAACACTGTCATGGCCCAACGGGCACGCAGTTCGCGGCCCACAATGTCCAGCGTGGAGACATTGCCGCCGTGCGAATTGAGCAGCACCAGTTTTCGGATGCCGGTGCGTGCAATGCATTCCCCCAGATCGACCCAGCTTTGAATCAGCGTGGCCGCGCCCAGCATCAATGTGCCGGCGAAGGCCACGTGCTCGATGCTGCGGCCCACGGTTTGCGTCGGTAAAAACAGCACGGGTGCGCCATCCAGATGCGGCAGGCAGTGCGCGATGACGCCGTTGACCAGATCGGTATCGACGCTGAGCGGCAAGTGCGGGCCATGCTGCTCGATGGCGGCAACCGGCAACACGGCAATGGTGGCGGCTGCGTCCAGGCGGGTGAAGTCAGGACTTGTCAGGTCAGCCCAAAAGTAGCGATGCCGGGTGGGGGAGGTCATGCTCGTATTGTGCGGCTTGTGCGGCTTGCCGTCTCAGGCGGCGGCTTGCCGGATGTCTTCACGCAGGTGTTGCTGCTGACTGAGATGGCGGCTTTGCCGCTCGGTCAGGCGCTTTTCGGGCGGCGGCAGTTTGTGCGCGCCGCCGAGCAGACCCGCCAGGCAGTGGGGCCGGGCGCGGGCACCGCTGGCGCGGTAGTCAGCCAGCAGCGCGGCGCGCACGTCCTGCGCGTGGAGCGCACGCACCCGCGTCAGGTGCTCAAACAGCAGATCGACCAGTTTTTCCAGTGCAAATTCATGCGTTTTGCCGGTGGTCTGCCAGAGCCAGTCGCTGAAATCGAGGAAGTGCCCGAAAGCCGAACCGGACGTATCGGGTCCGTCTTTCAGCAGCAAGTTCAGGCTCAAGGCAAAGCGCCCCGAGTTGGCGACCATTTCCCAGTAGCGCGCAAAGCGTTTGATGCGCTGCATGGCCGCAAAATCAACCGTCGAGTTCTGCAAAATCGTGTAAGGCGTTTGCGGGTCGTAGACCATCGCAAACTCAAGACAGAACTCGCATTTGAACGGACAACCGCGCGACGCTTCGACATACAGCAGGCGCCGGGCCAGGTCTTCGTCGCTGTAGTCGGTGTAAGGCAGGGCCAGCTCGCTGAGCGCGGGCTGCTCCCCGGCAATCACTTTCATCAACGGTTTCGGGCCGTCGAGCAGCGCGCGACACAGCCTGGGAAAACTCACATCGCCCCAGCCGGTGATCACATGGTCGGCCAGGCGGAAAATCTCCTGCTGCGCCAGCTCATGGCTGACCTCGGGGCCGCCCAGCACGATTTTGATGTCGGGCCGCAAGGTTTTCAGAAGGCGCACCACCTGCGTGATTTCGACCACATTCCAGATGTAAACACCCAGCCCAATCACCTCGGGCTTCAGCGCCAACAGCACTTCGACAATCCGGGTGGGCGGCTGGCCGATGACAAATTCGCGCAACTGCGTCTGCGCCCGCAGGCCGGCACCGCCGTGCGCATCCATATGGGCGAGCAGGTAACGCAGCCCCAGCGAAGCATGGATGTATTTGGCGTTGAGCGTGGCCAAAATAATGCGCGCCGGGCTGGCAGGCGGATGGGAAGCTGACTGGGACGCAAAGCGGTTCATGCCGGTATTATCAAACCATGACGCGAACCAGAAATTCAACCGGCGATTCCTTTTTTGCCTGGGAGGGCGATGTGCTGGTGGTCAACATTCTGGGCAAACCCGGTGCCGGGCGCGACGCCATTGGCAAGCCCAAGGGCACGCAACTCAAGGTGAGTGTGACCGCCACGCCGCAGGCCGGCAAGGCAACCGACCACATGCTGCGTTTTCTGGCGCCGCTGTTCGGGGTGGCGGTGGCCGACATCGACGTGGTGTTTGGCCGGGAAAACGTCAACAAGCAGTTGCGCATCCGGGCGCCGAAGAAGCTGCCGGCGGTGTTTGTTACCCAGCAGGAACTAAAGGCCGACGAGCCGCTCACACCATGGTCATGAATTCTCAACGTTTTTTATTAGCTATAGTTTTAATAGCCGTCAACGCCTTTCCTACGGGCGCTTCTGCACAGATCAGCTTCACAAACAAAGCCCCGACCAGCGCAGTGATGACGACCGAACAGGTTCGCGCCGAATTGCTGGCCTGGGCGCCCGAAGGCGTCGACGCCGGCAAGCCGGTCTGGGTCGGGCTGCAACTGGCGCACCAGCCCGAATGGCACACCTACTGGAAAAACTCCGGCGATTCCGGCCTGCCGACCCTGCTGGAATGGACGCTGCCGGCCGGCGTGACGGCCGGCGTGATCGCCTGGCCGACACCGAAAAAGATACCGATAGGCACACTGGCCAACTACGGCTACGAAGGCACCGTGCTACTGCCGGTGCCGCTAACCGTCGCGCCGGGCTTGCAGGCCACGCAACTGGACATCAGGCTCAAAGCCGCCTGGCTGGTCTGTAAAAAAGAATGCATTCCGCAGGAAGGCAATTTTTTATTGCAAATACCGGTCAAAAGCTCCACCGCCCTGCGCAGCAGCGTATTTGCCGCGGCCTTTGCCGCCAGCCCCCAGCCGCTGGGCGGCGCGGGCAGCCAGATTGAAGTGAGCGCCAAAACCATCCGGGTGGCGTTAAGCGGTCTGCCGGCCGCGCTCCATGGCAAAACCCTGGACTTTTTCCCCGAAACAGGCGGCGTGATCGAGCCCGCCGCACCCTGGCAGCAAGCCTGGCAGGGCGCGGTGTGGACGGCGCAGGTGCCCTTGTCCGGCCAGCGCAGCGAAAGCCCGGCCCACATGCCGGTGGTCGTGGCTTTCAAGGACGCCGCTTACCGCATCGAAGCGCCGGTCAAGGGCCCATGGCCGGCCGTGGCCGCCGCGGCCGCGGTGCCGCCGGCACTGGAGGCGGCACTGAAGGCCAATGCCGCGCTGGATGCCGCACCGACAGGCAACAGCACGCCGCCCCTGGGCCTGATCGCAGCCCTGCTCGGGGCGCTGCTGGGCGGGATGATCCTGAACCTGATGCCCTGCGTGTTTCCGGTGCTGGCCATCAAGATGCTGAGCTTTGCGCAGGTGAAGGACCGGGCCACCCGCTTGCGCACCGGCCTGGCTTACAGCGCGGGGGCGATCCTGTCGTTTCTGGCGCTGGGCGCCTTGCTGCTGGGCTTGCGCGCCGCGGGCGAACAACTGGGTTGGGGCTTTCATCTGCAAAACCCGGCGGTGGTGGCGGCCCTGGCGCTGCTGTTCACCGTGCTGGGCCTCAATTTGGCGGGCCTGTTTGAATTTGGCAATTTCCTGCCGAGCCGTGTCGCCAATCTGCAAGCAAAAAACCCGACCATCAATGCCTTCCTGACGGGCGTGCTGGCCACGGCGATTGCCTCTCCCTGCACCGCACCTTTCATGGGCGCGTCGCTCGGTTATGCCATTGGCTTGCCGGCATGGCAGGCGCTGGCCGTGTTTGCGGCCATCGGCTTCGGCATGGCCCTGCCCTATCTGGCCGCCAGCACCGTGCCGGCTGTGGCGCGCGCGTTGCCGCGCCCCGGCCCGTGGATGCTGACCTTCAAGCAACTGATGGCGTTTCCGATGTTTGCCACCGTTGCCTGGCTGGTCTGGGTGCTTGGCCAGCAAAGCGGCATCGACGGCGCCGGGGCGCTGCTGGGCCTGCTGGTGCTGCTGGCGCTGGTGCTGTGGTCGCTGACCCTGAGGGGCCGGACGCGGACGCTGATTGCTACGTTTTCAATCGCTATGGGCGCAATAGCGGTATGGGCAATTGGCCAGAACATCGTCAAACCACTGGAAACCTCCGCGGTCACTGCCACGTCCGAGCGCTGGCAAGCCTGGGCGCCGGGCCGCGTGGAGCAGCTCACGGCGCAGGGCCGAAGCGTGTTGGTGGACTTCACCGCCGCCTGGTGCGTAACCTGCCAGTACAACAAAACAACCACCTTGTCCAACGCCGGCGTGCTGGCCGACATCGATGCGAAAAACATTGCCTTGCTGCGCGCCGACTGGACGCGCCGCGACCCGGCGGTGACCGCTGCGTTGGCGCAACTGGGCCGTAGCGGCGTGCCGGTGTATGTGATTTACAAGCCGGGCCGGACGCCGGTGCTGCTGTCGGAGATTTTGTCGGTCGATGAGGTTCGGGCCGAACTGGCCAAGCTGTGATGCGTTGATGACTTGGCAAGACAGGCGCCCCATGAATCCGATACCGCCAGCAGAGCGCATACCGCACATCCTCAGGCATTGCCGCACGATTGCGGTGGTGGGCCTGTCGCCGAAGCCGCACCGCGCCAGCTTCGAGGTGGCGCGCTACATGCAGGCCCAGGGCTACCGCATCATTGCAGTGAACCCGAATGCCACCGGCGTGCTGGGCGAAAAAGCCTATGCCACACTGCGCGACGCCGCGCAGCACGAAAAAATCGACCTGGTGAACTGCTTTCGCAACAGCCAAGACATTCCGCCCATCGTTGATGAAGCCATCGCCATCGGAGCCCAAGCGGTCTGGATGCAGCTCGGCGTGGCGCACCCGGCGGCAGCGGCCAAAGCCGAGGCAGCGGGCCTGCTGGTGGTGCAGGACCGCTGCATCATGATTGACCATGGCGCGCTGCTGGCGCGCGGCTTCTCCTAGAAACCGCGCCGTTGGGCACACCCGATTGAGCCCCCCTTGATCCAGAACGCCCGCGCAGTGAAAAGATTCACAGTCTCTGAGCATTGGTCTCGGGCTTCGGGCAGACCTGAGACAATCGAGGCATGTTTGCACCCCTTCAAAACGACACCTTTATACGCGCCTGCCTGCGCCAAGCCACCGACTACACCCCCGTCTGGCTGATGCGTCAGGCCGGGCGCTATCTGCCCGAGTACCGCGCCAGCCGCGCCAAGGCCGGCAGCTTCATGGGTCTGGCGACCTCGCCGGACTACGCCACCGAAGTGACCTTGCAGCCGCTGGCGCGTTACCCGCTGGACGCCGCCATCCTGTTTTCCGACATCCTGACCGTGCCCGACGCCATGGGCCTGGGCCTGAGCTTTGCGCTCGGCGAAGGCCCGCGTTTTGCCACGCCGGTGCGCGACGAAGCGGCCGTGGCCAAACTCGAAGTGCCCGACATGGACAAGCTGCGTTATGTGTTTGACGCCGTCACCGCCATCCGCAAGGCCCTGAACGGACGGGTGCCGCTGATCGGCTTTTCGGGCAGCCCCTGGACGCTGGCCTGCTACATGGTCGAAGGCGCCGGCTCGGACGACTACCGCCTCGTCAAGACCATGCTGTACCAGCGCCCCGACCTGATGCACGCCATGCTCGCCATCAACGCCGATGCGGTGGCCGCCTACCTGAACGCCCAGATCGAGGCCGGTGCCCAGGCCGTGATGATTTTTGACAGTTGGGGCGGTGTGCTGGCCGATGCGGCCTTCCAGACCTTCAGCCTGGCCTATACCGACCGGGTGCTCAAGCAGCTCAAGCGCTCCCACGACGGCGCCCTCATTCCCCGTCTGGTGTTTACCAAAGGCGGCGGGCTGTGGCTGGAGCAGATGGCCAAGCTCGACTGCGAAGTGCTGGGCCTGGACTGGACCGTGAATCTGGCCCAGGCGCGGGCGCGGGTCGGCGGGCGCAGGGCCTTGCAGGGCAACCTGGATCCCCATGTGCTGTTTGCCAAACCGGCTCAAATCGAAGACGAAGTGGTCAAGGTGCTGGAGAGTTTCGGTCAGCCCCATCTTGACGCACACAGCACCGGCCCCACGCATATCTTCAATCTGGGCCACGGCATCAGCCAGCACACCCCGCCGGAGAGCGTGGAAGCGCTGGTGCGCGCCGTCCATGCCTATTCACGCAGAATGCGGACGGGAACGCCGCATTGATGCCGCGGCATTTTTGTCATTAGCACAAAAACCGCTTCCGCAGACGCGACTTATTCACAAATTTTGTGCTGCGGTGCCGCATGGAACCTGTAACAGACCGGCCTCCGCTATCAAAGCCATAGCGTTTCTAAGTACTTGATTTATATGGAGTCTTTAAACTGCTTTTTTTGTGGGCAATTTAAGAAAAGCCTTGACTGACAAGGCCTGGACACGCTCGGTGGCAACCTATCAACAAAGTTATCCACAGAAACCGTGAAGCATCTTCAAAGCGGTTTCAAATCAAGCACTTACAGCGATTTTCGACAATGTATCTGAAGAATTACGGAACGCCGGCCAGTCGAAGCCATCCCCGTCCATGAAGCACTGGCTCAGTATCGTCGTCGCAACCCCGGCCCACAGCACGGTGGCCGGTGCGCTGACCTACCGAAGTGAGTCGCCGCTCCCGCCGGGAACTTTGGTGCGTGTGCCGCTGGGCAAACGCGAGGTACTGGGCGTGGTGTGGGAAATTCTGCCAGACAGCGGGGGCCTGCCGGAAACACAGGCCAAGTCGGTGCTGGGCGCGCTGGACGGCTTGGGTCCGCTGTCGGCCACCTGGCGACGGCTGGTGGCTTTTACCGCCAGTTATTACCAGCGCTCCATCGGCGAGGTGGCGCTGGCCGCGCTGCCGCCGCAGTTGCGCGCGTTGAGCACGGCGCAACTGGCGCGCCGCCGGCTCAAGCGGCCGGCAGTTGCCGCGGTGAACCTCCCGAACACTGCAAATGTGGTGGCGCTCAGCGCAGAACAGACAAGGGCTATTGCCGAATTCGATGCGGACACCCGCCCGGCACTGCTGTTCGGCGCCACCGGCAGCGGCAAGACCGAGGTCTACCTGCGTGCCGCGGCCAGGGTGCTGGCTGACGACGCCAGCGCCCAGGTGATGGTGATGGTGCCCGAGATCAACCTGACGCCGCAGTTGCAGGCCCGTTTTGAAGAACGTTTTGCCCACCTCGGCAAGGCCCAGGTGGTGGCGCTGCACAGCGGCCTGACGCCCGCGCAGCGGCTCAAAAGCTGGCTCGCCGCGCACGCCGGCCAGGCGCGGCTGGTGCTGGGCACGCGCATGGCGATTTTTGCCTCCATGCCCAATCTGCGCCTGATCGTCGTCGACGAGGAGCACGACCCCAGCTACAAGCAGCAGGAAGGCGCGCGTTATTCGGCGCGCGATCTGGCGGTTTACCGCGCCATGATTGAAAGCTCCGTCAACAACGGCGGTATCACGACCCCGTCTTCATCAGCAGGGGCCACGGAGCCGGCTTTGCCGGGCCGCAGGCACAGCGCCCCCTCGGGGGGCAGCGACGTACACGAAGTGACGAGCGTGGGGGCCAAAACCTGCCGGGTTTTGCTCGGTTCGGCGACACCTTCGCTGGAAAGCTGGCAGGCGACTGTGGTGGGCCGCTACCAGCGCCTGACCATGAGCGAACGGATAGCGGGCGCGGAACAACAAGGCAGCCTGCCGGCCGTCAGGCTGGTGGACATGAACCACCAGCCCAAACACTGCACGATCGCGCCGCCGCTGCTGGACGCGATCAGCCAGCGCATCGCGCGCGGCGAGCAGTCGCTGATTTTCCTGAACCGGCGCGGTTACGCCCCGGTGCTGGCCTGCCACGACTGCGGCTGGAAAAGTGAGTGCCCGCACTGCAGCGCCTTCCGGGTGTTCCACAAGATAGACCGCACCTTGCGCTGCCACCACTGCGGCTTCACCGAACGCGTGCCGCGCGCCTGCCCGGCCTGCGGCAACATCGACATCGCGCCCGTGGGCAAAGGCACGGAGCGGCTGGAGGAACACATCGCCGAGCTGCTGGCGGGTGTGACGCGCCCCGACGGCAGCCTGCTCCGCATCGCGCGCATCGATGCCGACACCACGCGCCTCAAGGGCGCGCTGGAGGCCCAATTGGCCAGCGTGCATGGCCGCGAGGTCGATGTGCTGGTCGGCACGCAGATGATTGCCAAGGGCCACGACTTTCGCCACATCACGCTGGTGGCCGCCGTCAACCCCGACAGCGCCCTGTTCTCCAGCGACTTCCGCGCACCCGAGCGCCTCTTCGGCCTCCTGATGCAGGCCGCCGGCCGGGCCGGGCGCGATGCCGACCATGGCGAGGCCAGCGAGATGTGGGTGCAGACCTTTCACCCGCAGCACCCGCTGTTCGCCGCGCTGAAAAAACACGACTACCCGGCGTTTGCGGCACAGGAGCTCAAGGAGCGTGAAGCGGCCGGCATGTCGCCTTTCGGTTTTTCAGCCCTGGTGCGCGCCGAAGCGCGCACGCAGGAAGTGGCCCAGAGTTTCCTGAACGCCGCAGCCGAGGCCGCCCAAACGCAGCAACTGCCCGGTCATGACGCCGTCACACCCTACCCCGCCGTGCCCATGACCATCCAGCGCGTGGCCAACATCGAGCGCGCGCAAATGCTGGTTGAAAGCCCCTCGCGCGCCGCGTTGCAGCGTTTTCTGGCCGCCTGGCAGCCGGTGCTGCACCAGACCCGGCAGCAGGCCGAATTCAAAAGCCTGATCCGCTGGGCGGTAGATGTGGACCCGCTGGCGATATAACGCCCCCACGGTCGCTCACTGCGTGTAGCTCCCTGCCCCCCGAGGGGGCCGCTGCGCCTGCGGACTGGCTAAGCCAGTTCCGCGGCCCCTGCTTGATTGAAGAGCCCCTGCTGCCGCTGCTGTCTCAGGTCAGCAAGGCCACCGCTGCGGAGAAGCTGAAAAACGCGAGCACCGTGGACAGCAAAATAATGCGTGCGATGCGGCCGTTGTTGGCGCCGAACCTCTCGGCCAGCAGCGACACATTGCTGGCGCTCGGCAGGGCCGCCACCAGCACGATCACCGTCAGGGCAAAAGGCTGCAGCGGCACACCGAGCTGGATCGCACCCAGGCCCGCCAACGCGACCAGCACCGGGTGCAGCACCAGCTTGATGAGCGCAACAGGCACGTAGTCCCTCAGAGGTATGGCTTCTGTGCTATTTATTTGAGAGCGTGCCAGCACCGCACCGATGGTGAACAGCGCGACGGGCGAGGCGGCGTCGGCCAGCAGAACGACCGTCTGCATCATCGGCGCCGGCAGGCCCAGACCCAGACCGGACGACAAGGCGCCCATCACAATGGCCCAGGGCATGGGGTTCAGAGCCACGCCCTGGAGCGCTTTTTTGGCCGCCACCCCGGCACCGTGGCTGTCGGCCGAGTCCAGCCGCGACAGGGCGATGCACAGCGAGCTGGTCACCAGCAGGTCCACCACGATGGTGACGATGGCCGGCCCCGCCGCCTGCGCGCCCAGCAGCGCCACCAGCAGCGGCACGCCCATGAAGCCGGTGTTCGGGAAAGCCGCGACCAGCGCGCCGAATGACGCGTCGTTCCAGCCGATGCGGCCCATCGGGCTGTCCCGCGTGACGGCAATCGTGAAAGCCACCATGACGAGGGCGCACAGCAGGTACACACCGAGCACGCTGGCATCGAGCAACTGGGCCAGCGGCGTACCGGCGCCAAAGCGGTACAACATGCAGGGCAGCGCGAAATACAGCACAAAGGTGTTGAGGCCCGGAATTGCGGCCTGCGGCAGCAAGCCGCGCCGCGCCGCCAGGTAGCCGCACAGCACCAGCGCGAAGAAGGGAAAGGTGACAAGAAGAATGGACAGCACAGGGGAACTTGGCGGTTGATCAGAACAGCATGAGGAATGCAGCCAGCGGTACCACCGCCAGCGGCACCGGCGACTGGATTTTCAGTTTTTCGATATTGTCCGCTGCCATCGGCTCTTTCGTCACCATGATGCAGGCTTCACAACCATGCGCTTCAGACAGGCGCGCCGCTTTCAGAACATCCTTGTCCTGCACCTCGTTGCGGTATTTGACCTCCACACCGATGCGGGTGGCGCCCAGATCAACCATGAAATCCAGTTCATCGTTGTTGCGCCGCCAGTAGCCCAGTTCCACCAGCCCCGGCCAGCGGCGCAGGTGATTGGCCACCACGTTTTCCGCATAAGCCCCCATCAGCGTGGGATCAGCCACCATGTGTTCCTGGCTCAGCTTCATCACGGCATTGCGCACCGCCAGGTCCACCAGGTAAGTCTTGAAGTTGCCGGCCTTGGGTGTGGCTTTGGTGCTGGTGTGTTTGTGCAGGCGCCAGACCAGGTCGGTGGCTTCGAGCAGGGGAAAGTAAGTTTCAATGGTGCTGCGCGCCAAGCCGATTTCGCTGCTGATCTGTGACAGGTTGGTTTCACGCCCAGGATCTTTCAGCAAACCCAGGTAGAAGCGGCGCAACATTTCTGGCTTGCGGAATTCGGCAGCGACCAGCAGGTCTTCGAAGATCACGCGCTCTACCTGGTTCTGGTAGAGGTATTCCTGTTTGGCGAGCAAGGTGGGGAGGTTCCAGACTTCGGGGAAGCCGCCTTCGAAGAGGAAGTTCTCACAGGCAACAATGTTTACCCCCATGCCCCCAAAAAGGATATCTGGCGCATCTGGAGTTAACCATTCGACGATTTCAGCTCCACAAGTCTGGAAATGGTGACCATCTTCGCCAATTGATCTAACGATATGGCCGCGCATTTCCTGGTCCAGCCACGTTTGGCCATCCCGACCGGTCGCCCAAAACCACTCCCGAAAACTGAACGGCAACACATGGAAGTCCTTGATCCGCCCCAGCAAGCTCTCACGTGACTTCTTGAAAATAGGCGCACTGGCTGAGCCCGAGACCACGAAACGCACCGGTGTCTTCAGGTCATAAAACTTCTTGAGGTACAGCTCCCATCGGGGAAACCGCTGGACCTCGTCGAGAAAAAGGTAGGTCACGCCGTCTTTGGAAGCTTCAACCGCAGTGGCCACCAGCGCATTAAAAAATTGGTCCTGGTTGAAGCCCGGAATTTCCAGCCCCGGGTCCTGCATCGAGAAATACACGATACGACTGGCCTGTGCCTGGGGGTCGGGCGCGTCCTTGATCAGTTGCTGGATGCATTGCTGCAGCAGGGTACTTTTTCCCACCCGGCGCGGGCCGGTGACCGAGACCATTTGCGGCAACTGCTTGACGTCTGCATACAGCTCGTCAAAGACATCGCGCCGGAACTCAGGAAGCCCCGCGAACGCATGCGCAAGGTCCTGCCACCACAGGTTGTAAGCTTGCAGAATCTCGAACTTGGCAAAAAGGCTGGGGGGCAGCTCAGACATGCCTTAAATTATGCATATTTGATGTTATCAAGTCAAATATGCAATAATCCAGTCCCAATTAGCCTTGTTTTTGAGCCAAAAGACCCGGCCCGGTATGATTCGCGGCTTGCTTGCCAGCCTTCTCTTCACCGCATTTTTCGCGAAGCTATCCAATCCATGTCCGACGGCCTCAACCTCGCCCAGCAAGAAGCCGTGAACTACATGCATGGCGCCTGCCTGGTGCTGGCGGGCGCCGGTTCCGGCAAGACGCGGGTGATCACGCACAAGATAGGCCGGCTGATCCAGGCCGGCCTGCCGGCCAGCGAAATTGCCGCCATCACCTTTACCAACAAGGCCGCGGCCGAAATGCGCGAACGCGCCAAAAAACTGATTGGCAGGGCCGCCAAAGGCGTGGTCATCTGTACTTTCCACGCCCTTGGCGTGCGCATGCTTCGGCAGGACGGCGAGGCGCTGGGGCTGAAACCGCAGTTCTCGATTCTCGACAGCGACGACGTGACCGGTATTTTGAAAGACGCGGGCGGCAGCACCGATGCGGCCACCGCGCGGCAGTGGCAATGGGCCATCAGCCGGTGGAAGAACATGGGCCTCAACGCCGCACAGGCCCAAGCGCAGGCCAGCGGCGATGAAGAGCGCCTCATCGCCCGCATCATGGCGCGTTACGAAGAGCGCCTGACGGCCTACCAGAGCGTGGACTTCGACGACCTGATCGGCCTGCCGCTCAAGCTGCTGCGCGAGCATGAAGCCGTGCGCACCAAGTGGCAGCAGTCGCTGGGCCATGTGCTGGTCGATGAATACCAGGACACCAATGCCACACAATATGAAGTGCTGAAACTGCTGGTCGGCGCGCGCGGGCGTTTCACGGCGGTGGGCGACGACGACCAGTCGATTTACGGCTGGCGTGGCGCGACGCTGGACAACCTGAAAAAACTGCCGGTCGATTACCCCAGCCTGCGCGTGATCAAGCTCGAGCAGAACTACCGCTCGACCGGCGCCATCCTGCGCGCGGCCAACAACGTGATCGCGCCCAACCCCAAGCTGTTTCCCAAAACCCTGTTCAGCGAACTCGGTGAAGGTGAGCCGGTGCGCGTGGTGGACTGCGACAGCGAGGACCACGAAGCCGAGCGGGTGGTGGCGCGCATCCAGAGCCTGCGCGCGGGCGGCGAACTGCAGGCCGTGGGCAGCCAGCACAAGGAGTGGAAAGACTTTTGCGTGCTCTACCGCGCCAACCACATGGCCAAGCCGTTTGAAAAGGCCTTCCGCAGGGCGCAGATTCCGTACAAGGTCTCGGGCGGGCAAAGCTTTTTCGACCGCGCCGAAATCAAGGACTTGTGCTGCTGGTTGCGCCTGCTGGTCAACAACGACGACGACCCGGCCTTCATGCGCTCGGTCACCACGCCCAAACGCGGCATTGGCCACACCACGCTGGGCGCGCTGGGCGTCTTTGCCAGCCGCTACAAGCTCAGTTTGTTTGAAGCGCTGTTCAGCCACTCGCTGGGCTCGGCGGTGCCGGCCAAAGCGGTGGCGTCGCTGCATGAGTTCGGCCGTTATGTGAATGAGCTGGAATACCGCGCAAAAAACACCATGGGCGCGGAAGACGCGCGCCGGTTCTTGACCGACTGGCTCAAGGACATTGAATACGAAAAACACCTGTATGACGGCGAAGACAGCGAAAAAATCGCCGCCGCGCGCTGGACCAATGTGATGGACTTTTGCGACTGGATGGCGCAGCGTTGCGGCGGGCAGATCGACGACACGGCGGGTGCCGTGGTCGAAAGCGAAAAGAAAACCATGCTCGAGGTGGTGCAGACCATCGCCCTGCTGTCGACCCTCAGCGAGCGCGAAGGCGACCAGAACGTGGTGACCCTGTCCACGCTGCACGCGGCCAAGGGGCTGGAGTGGCCGCATGTGGTGCTGGCCGGCTGCAACGAAGGGCTGCTGCCTTTCCGGCTCGAAGACAAAAATGGCGACGAAAGCGGCACCAACAGCGAGGAAAACATCGCGCTGCGCCTGCAGGAAGAGCGCCGCCTGATGTATGTGGGCATCACCCGGGCCCAGCACACGCTGGCGGTGAACTGGCTGCGCCGGCGCAAAAAAGGCCGCGACACGGTGGCCGGCGTACCGAGTCGTTTTATTGCCGAGATGGCGCTCGACAAAACCACGGCGAAGGAAGACCCGCGCGAAAAAATCAAGGCCTTGCGGGCCGAGTTTGCAAAACGCGCCGCCGACACGGCCGAGGCCGCCAGAACCGCCGGCTAAAGGCGTCATGCCCCATGAAGCACTTTGATTTCCTGAAATTAGCGATACTTCTAATAGCTTCTTGCGCCTTGCCGTCAAGGGCCAACGCCCAAAACAACGTGCAGTCCTCGCCATCGGGCGCGGCAAGTTGCCCCGCCGCCAAACAGCTCAAGCCGGCGCAAATACACGGCCTGTGGCGGGCCCGATTCAGCAATCCACCGGCAGGCCTGCCCGTCGAAGCCACCCTGCTTTTGGAGCGGCACGCAGAATTTGGCGACAGTGTGGCCGGCTTCGTCAGCCGTGATCTGGGCGCGGCCGCCGGCACACCGCCCATCGCCGGCCACGCCGCCAAAGCGCAACTGGCCGGCGATCTGGAAGACGGTTTGTTGACACTCGACGAATCGTCCGACGGGGTCAGCATCACAGGCACCTGGAATGGTGAAATGGTGGAGGGATCATGCGGAAAAAAAGTCAGCGGCCTCTGGAAAGACACCAGCAACAGCGCCCCGCCCGACGCTGCGGAAGTACCGTTCACGCTGGAAAGACTTCCCGGCTGGTAACGATGGCAACAGCGACCTGGCAACATCTGGCCGCGCCGCTGCTGTGGGCGGGGCTGCTGACCGCTGGTCTGGCCCAGGCCCAGAACGGCAGCGCTGCGCCGGCGTTGCCGGACCGCGGCAACCGGCTCGGCTGGCAGGCCTGCCACGCAATGAACGCCGATGCAGCGGCACAACTGGCCTGCTTCAAAAGCTGGGCCGAGTCGCAACTGCCAGCCGGTTCGCCGCGGCCCAGCATGACCACCGCACCGGCCAACCCGGAGACCGGGCAAAAAACCGCCGAAGTCTTGCTGCTGCCGGCGGTGAACACCGAAGCCCCCGATGGCAAGAAGATTGGCTGCAGAAACCCGAACTACTCCGAGCTCTCCCGATTCTGGGAGCTGCAGCGCGGCACCGACTGCGACACCTTTGCCATCCGCGGCTACCGCCCCATCAGCGTGATGTGGTCGGGCTCGGACGGTGTCAACAACCAGCCTTCTTCGCCTGCACCCGGCCACACCGTGCTGACGCCCTCCAGTTACAGGCGGTACGAGACCCGGCTTCAGTTGTCGGTGCGCACCAAACTTGCCAAGAGCCTGTTCACTTCAGGCACCGACGCCGACGCAGCGAGCGATTCGCTGTGGTTCGGCTACACGCAGCAAAGCTACTGGCAATTGTTCAACGGCCCGATATCGCGCCCTTTTCGAACCACCGACCACGAGCCCGAGCTGATCTACATCTACCCGCACCAGTTTGACTTGCCCGGCGGCTGGACGTACCGTCTGAGCGGCCTGGGCCTGAACCACCAGTCCAACGGCCAGAGCCTGCCGCTGTCACGCAGTTGGAACCGGATCTACCTGATGGGTGCGGCCGAGAAAGAACTGGGCGGCGATTCCAGCCTGAGCCTGCAAGCGCGCGTCTGGCAACGTCTGCGCGAGTCATCGGGCAACGACGACAATCCCGGCATTGCCAACTTCGTCGGCCGGGCCGAACTGGCCGCCCACTGGCAAGTCAACCAGGTTCACAGCCTGGGCATGACGCTGCGCCACGCTCTTCGATCCGACGCCCGCGGCTCGGTCAAGCTGGAGTGGATGAAAGCCTCCACCTCGATTGCCGACAGCGCCAGCTTGCGTTACCACGTGCAACTGTTCAGCGGCTACGGCGACAGCCTGGTCGACTACAACCGCCGCCGTACCGTCTTGAGTCTGGGCTTGAGCCTGGTGGACTGGTAGCCCTGAGCCTGTCGGACTTGGGACGTCGAAAGCGAGAATCGATCCCGGCGCGGACAGTTTTCGGCATTGCCGTGCCGAAGCACCCGTCGTCCGCCTCAGGGCTTGCGCTTGATCAAGTCATGCGCTGCGCCGCCAGACTAAGCTGACCGAAAGGAGAAGTCCGATGGAAAGACCTGAAGTCATCCGGAAAACTGCGCACGATCTGCGCGTGCCGCCGAACCTGTCCGACTACGACGCCGAATGCCGTGCCTTTTCCTGGGATGTGGCGCGACAGGCCCTGCAGGGGCTGCCCGGCGGCGGCCTGAACATCGGCTTCGAGGCCGTGGACCGCCATGCCGCCGGTGCGCTTCGCGATCATGTGGCGCTGCGTTTCGTCGCGCGCAACGCGCCCGCGCTGGACCTGAGCTACGGCGAACTGGCGCGGCAGACCAACCGCTTTGCCAATGTCCTGAAGGGCTTGGGAGTCGTCAAGGGCGACCGGCTGTTCGTGCTGGCCGGGCGCATTCCCGAGCTCTATGTCGCGGTGCTGGGCGCCCTGAAGAACGGCACGGTGGTGACGCCCATGTTCTCCGCTTTCGGCCCCGAGCCGATTGCCACGCGCATCAACATCGGCGCCGGCCAGGTGCTGGTGACCACCGACCGGCTTTACCAACGCAAGGTGAAACAACTGCGTGCGAAGATGCCCACGCTGCGCCATGTGTTGCTGGTGGCCGAGGAGGGCGGCACCACGAACGAACCCGATACGCACGACCTGGCCACGCTGATGCGCGCGGCCTCCGATCAATTCAGTACCGTGGCCACCGACCCGGAAGATTCCGCGCTGCTGCATTTCACCAGCGGCACCACCGGCACGCCCAAGGGGGCCATCCATGTGCATGGCGCGGTGGTCACGCACCATGCCACCGGGCGCTATGCGCTCGACCTGCATCCCGACGACCGCTACTGGTGTACCGCCGACCCGGGCTGGGTCACCGGCACCTCCTACGGCATCATCGCACCGCTGCTGCATGGCGTGACTTCGCTGATCGACCGCGAGGAGTTCGACGCCGAGCGCTGGTACGGTTTGCTCGAGAGTGAGCGCATCAGCGTCTGGTACACCGCGCCCACGGCGATCCGGATGCTGATGAAGTCCGGTGCCGAACTGGCCCGGCAACACAGTTACCCGGCACTGCGCTTTGTCGCCAGCGTGGGCGAACCGCTCAACCCCGAGGCGGTCTGGTGGGGCAAGGAGGTACTGGGCCTGCCGATCCATGACAACTGGTGGCAAACCGAAACCGGCGGCATCATGATCGCCAACACGCCGGCCTTGGCCATCAAGCCCGGCTCCATGGGGCGGCCGCTGCCCGGCATCGAAGCCTGCATCGTCGAGCACCTGGAGGCCGAGGGCGAGCCGCCGCGCGTGCGCGTCGTCGAGCGGCCCGATGTTGAAGGCGAGTTGGCGCTGAAGGCCGGCTGGCCTTCGATGTTTCGCGGCTACCTGAACAACGAGGCGCGCTTTCGCAAGTGCTTTGCCGGCGAATGGTATTTGACTGGTGATCTGGCGCGGGTTGACGCCGATGGTTATTACTGGTTCGTCGGACGAACGGATGACGTCATCAAGTCGGCCGGCCACCTGATCGGCCCGTTCGAGGTCGAGAGCGCGCTGATGGAGCATCCGGCGGTGGCCGAGGCCGGCGTGATCGGCAAGCCTGACCCGGTGGCGGGCGAAGTGGTCAAGGCCTTCGTTTCACTCAAGGATGGGTTCAAGCCCGACGAGGTGCTGCGCCTGGACATCCTTGGCCATGCGCGCAAGCGCCTTGGCGCGGCGGTCGCGCCGAAAGAAATTGCCTTTTTGCCGGTGCTGCCGCGCACGCGCAGCGGCAAGATCATGCGCCGCCTGCTCAAGGCGCGCGAACTCGGGCTGCCCGAGGGCGACACCTCGACGCTGGAGGGCGGCGCATGAATGCTTCAGTTGTGCCGCCGCCACCGGGCGGCCCGGTGCCTTGGGACAAGGCTTTGGCGCTGGGGGTTTTGTCCGACATGCTGCGCATCCGCCGCATGGAGGAGAAGGCCGCCCAGCTCTACGGCGAACAGAAGATACGTGGCTTTTTGCACCTGTACATCGGCGAGGAGGCGGTCGCCACCGGCGCCCTGCGCGCGCTGCAGGCTGACGACAACGTGGTGGCTACCTACCGCGAGCATGGCCACGCGCTGCTGCGCGGCCTCAAGATGGACGCCATCATGGCCGAGATGTACGGCAAGCAGGAGGGCTGCTCGCGCGGGCGCGGCGGCTCCATGCACCTGTTTGATCGCGCCCGCTGTTTCTTCGGCGGCAACGCCATAGTAGGCGGCGGCCTGCCGCTGGCCGTCGGGCTGGCACTGGCCGACAAGATATCCGGGCGCCAGGCGCTCACGGCCTGTTTCTTCGGTGAGGGCGCCATCGCCGAGGGGGCGTTTCATGAAGCCATGAACCTGGCCGCGCTGTGGCAGTTGCCCGTTCTGTTTTGCTGCGAGAACAATCTGTATGCCATGGGCACGGCGCTGGCGCGCTCCGAATCACAAACCGATCTGTGCATGAAGGCCGCGTCCTATGGCACGGCCGCGGTGCAGGCCGATGGCATGGACGTGGTGGCGGTGCATGAAGCCGTGCAGCGCGCCGCGCAGCAGGTGCGCCAGGGTGGCCGCCCGGTGTTTGTCGAGCTGCAGACCTACCGCTTTCGGGCCCACTCGATGTTCGACCCCGAGCTGTACCGCGACAGGCAGGAAGTCGAAGCCTGGAAGACGCGCGGGCCGATCCACACGTTCACGGCACGCCTGAAGGCGCAGGGCAGCCTGACCGAGGACGAGTTCCTGGCACTCGATGCCAAGGCGCAAGCCGAGGTCGATGCCGCCGTGGCCTTTGCCGAGGCCGGCACCTGGGAGCCGGTCGAAGAATTGCTGCGCGACGTGTATACGGACTCGCTCCCTCTCCCAGAGGGAGAGGGAATGCTGATGCGGGGCGACGTACAGACGCCAGCAAAATCTTCACGCCCTCTCCCTTTGGGAGAGGGCGGGGGTGAGGGCAGTGCGCGGCGCATCAGCTACCGCGAGGCCCTGCGTGAGGCGCTGCGCGAGGCATTGCAGGCCGACCCCCGCATCTTTCTGATGGGCGAGGACGTGGGCCGCTACGGCGGCACTTACGCCGTGTCCAAGGGTCTGCTCGACGAGTTCGGCCCCGAGCGCATCCGCGACACACCGCTGTCCGAACTCGGCTTCGTCGGCGCCGGCGTCGGCGCCGCGCTCGGCGGCCTGCGTCCGATTGTGGAGGTGATGACGGTCAACTTCAGCCTGCTGGCGCTCGACCCGATCATCAACACGGCGGCCATGCTGCGCCACATGTCGGGCGGGCAGTTTTCGGTGCCGGTGGTGATCCGCATGGCGACCGGCGCCGGACGCCAGGTGGCAGCCCAGCACTCGAACAGCTTCGAGGGCTGGTATGCCCATGTGCCGGGTCTCAAGGTGCTGGCGCCGGCCACCGTGGAAGATGCGCGCGGCATGCTGGGCGCCGCCCTGGCCGACCCGGACCCGGTGCTGATCTTCGAGCACACGCAGCTCTACAACATGGAGGGCGAGCTGCCTGACGACTGCCGGGTCGATATCCGCAGCGCCAGAGTGCGCCGTGCCGGCACCGATGTGAGCCTGATCACGCACGGCGGCTCCTTGCCGAAGGTGCTGCAAGCCGCAGACGAGTTGGGCGCGCTCGGCATCTCCGCCGAAGTGGTCGATCTGCGCGTGCTGCGCCCGCTCGACGACGCCACCCTCATGGCCTCGGTGCGCAAGTGCCGCCGCGCGGTCGTGATCGACGAAGGCTGGCGTTCCGGCAGCCTGGCCGCCGAGGTGATGGCGCGCATCGTGGAGCAGGCCTTTTTTGATCTGGACGCGCCGCTGGCGCGGGTGTGCAGCGAAGAAGTGCCAATACCCTACGCCCGCCACATGGAAGAGGCCGCGCTGCCGCAGGTGCCGAAGATCGTCGCGGCTGTGCGGTCCCTGATGAATGCATGACAAAAGGAGCGCCATGATCGAGTTCAAACTGCCCTCGCTCGGGGCCGACATGGAAGAGGGCACGCTGCTGCAATGGCATGTCAAGCCCGGTGATGCCGTCAGGCGCGGTCAGGTGGTGGCCGTGGTGGACACGTCCAAGGCGGCGGTGGATGTCGAGAACTGGCACGACGGCGTGGTGGCCGAACTGCGGGTGCAGCCGGGCGAGAAGGTGCCTGTGGGCGCGGTGCTGGCGACGCTGCTGGCACCGGGCGAGGTGGCCGCACCGCCAGCGCCGGCTGGGGTGCAGCCGGTGCCCGAAAAAGTATCCATCGCGGCGCGGCCTCCGGTGTCGCCGTCCGCGCGCCGGCGCGCGAAGGAACTCGGCATCGACCCCGATACGGTAAGCGGCACCGGCGTGCAGGCGTCGGTCACGCTGGCCGACATCGAGGCCGCGGTGCCTGTGCGTGGCGCCGCACCCACCGCAGCGCCGGATCGCCAGAAGGAAATGCGCAAGGCCATTGCCGCCGCCATGAGCCGCTCCAAGCGCGAGATTCCGCACTACTACCTGGCCGAGACGATTCCCATGCACATGGCGCTGGCCTGGCTGCAGCAGCGCAACGAGGGCCTGCCCATCACCGAGCGCATCCTGCCCGCGGTGCTGCTGCTCAAGGCGGTGGCCGTGGCCCTCAAACGCACACCACAGCTCAACGGCTTTTACCGCGACGGGCAGTTTGAACCTGTCCCGGCGGTGCATGCGGGCGTGGCGATTTCGCTGCGCGGTGGTGGGCTGGTGGCGCCGGCGATTCATGATGTGGCGGACAAACCGCTGGCGCAGTTGATGCGCGAGCTGGCCGACCTGGTCAGGCGCGCGCGCGCCGGTTCGCTGCGCAGCTCCGAAATGACCGATCCGACCATGACCGTGACCAACCTGGGCGACCAAAGTGCGGAGTCGGTGTTCGGCGTGATCTACCCGCCGCAAGTGGCGCTGGTGGGTTTTGGCAGCGTGACCGTGCGCCCCTGGGTGCTGGACGGAGAAATTCGCGCGCTGCCAGTGGTCACGGCCACGCTCGCCGCCGATCACCGGGTCTCGGACGGCCACCAGGGGGCGCTGTTTCTGGCCGAACTGCGCGACCTCATGCAGCAGCCGCAAGCGCTGGCTGGCAAGATCACTTCACCGGCAAGCCAGGAAGGAACAAGAACATGACGTACGACCGCCCGGCATTGACCGGTGTCGTCCTCGGCATCCTGCGCTCGATTGCGCCGGAGGTCGAGCCCGACGGGATAGCGCCCGCCCGCCCGCTGCGCCACCAGGTCGATCTGGACTCGATGGACTGGCTCAACTTTCTGGTCGGACTGCACGAGCGCTTCGGCGTCAACATCCCGGAGGCGGACTACGCCCAACTGGTCACGCTCGACAATGTGCTCGACTACCTGCTGGCCCGGCTCGGGCCAGCGGGAGCGTGAGACGACCGCAGAACTCGCCCTGATCGGGCCCCGTCCTACGAGGTGCGACGCCACTGTAGGCTACAGCCTCAAGCCTTGCGCTGCAGTCAGCGCTAATGGCGCTCATGTCCATTCGTGATGACTTACCCAGAAGAGGACACTCTGAGGGTAAAACGGTTTCGATAACAAGTGCTCTGGTTAGACCCGAAGTAACCAGCCCCCGGCAAAGCCGGGGGCTTTCAATTTTAGGTTCTTCATCAATTCCACTGTGATTTTTCTCTCAACCCTGGAAAATCCGGTTTCCCAAAATTTCTGGCTTGAATATGAAAGACACAGCGCTGTACGAACATCTTCTTGGATTGAAGACACCCTGGTCGGTCAAGAAGGTA
>JAURVI010000006.1 GCA_030655515.1 Polaromonas sp.
GCGCTGTCGGCGCTGACCGTCACGGCCAACGACATCACCGTTGGCAACATTGGCGGCGCAGCAGCCGGCGTCACAGGGGCAACGGCGCTGACCGCAACAACCGCAGGGGGCGATACCGGAGAGATCACCTTCACCGGCGCCGTGAATGTCAATGCCCTGACCCTGGCTGCAGCGGCGTCCATCACACAGGCCAATGTCGTCACGGCAACGACGCTGGCCGCCACGCTGACAGGCGCGGCCAGCGCCCTTACCTTCAGCAATTCGGACAACCAGATTGCAACGCTGAACACCATCACTACGCCCGGCGGTTTTACGCTCAACAACGGCAACAACAGCGTGACAGTGGCGGGCAACATCACCGCCACCAACAATGCAGTGTTGATAGATGCCGGCACCGGCACTTACACACAGAACGCCAACATTGACATCACGGCAGGCACCGGGCCAATCACCGTGGCTGCGGACACGGTGACTATTGGCACAAATACCGGCAACAATGCGCTGACTACCAGCGGGACCTTGACGCTCAAGGCCAAAACCGCCAACCGCGCGATGTCGCTGGCAGGCGCTTCCGCCTTTGATATTTCATCTGCGGAGATCACCGCTTTTGCCACAGGAGCCACAGGCTCCATCGTGGTCGGTGATATGGCTAGCACAGGGGTGCTGACAATTGGCGCGCCTATTAATCTGGCGGGCAAGGCGCTGACGCTCAACGCGGGCTCGATGACAGATACCGGCGTGCAAACCATCACTGCGACCAATGTCACGCTCAATGCCAATGGGCAGATCGGCACAGACTCCAGCAATGGCATTGACGTCGCCGCAACCAACTTCAGCGTCAATACCGCCGGCAGCGCCAATGCATTTGTGCGAACGGGCGCGATCAATCTGGGCGTGGGCGCCACGGGTTCAAACATCGGAGGCACGCTGGACCTTACCGCGACCGGCGCCGTCACTCAGACGGCTACCACTGGCAACATCACTGCCGGTACGCTCAACGCCAAAACGCTTGCCAATGCCGGCGCTGCGATCACGCTGACCAACAGCGGCAACGATGTCGCCACGGTCAATCTGCAGGCGCTTAACTTGGCCGGAACGGCCAATGCCGCGGCGGCCATCCAGTACACCGATACCAATGCGGTGGCAATATCGGGCATCAACAACGGCACGGGTGCTGCTGGCAACGTAACCTTGATTGCGGGTGGCTCGGTTACGCAAACCGGTGTCGTGAACGCAGCAGCACTGGCCGCGACCCTGACGGGCGCGGCCAGTCAATTGAACCTGGGCACGCAGACCAACAACATCGCCCAGCTCAATGCGATCACGGCCCCGGGCGGCTTTAGCCTGACCAATGGCGACAATGCGGTAGCGATCAATGGCGCGATGACTACCGCCGACACGGCAGTTTCCATCGCCAGCGGCACGGCGGCAACCACCTTTGGCGTGGGCGGTTCGATCACCAGCGGCGGCGGCAATGTGACGCTGATCAACGCCAATGCAGTCAAGGTTCTCGGCAACATTGATACCACAGGCGGTGCTGCGGTTGGCAGCCTGACCATTGCCGGAGCGGGCACCATCTCGCAGGGGGCGGGTACGGCGCTCAAGATCAAAGGCACGACGGCTATTTCAGCGGGCGCAAGCAACAGTGTGACGCTGACCAACGCCGGCAACGACTTCTCGACCGTGGCCGTCAGCAGCGGCAACAACGTCGTGCTGACCGACGCCAACGCCCTGGTGCTGGGCGCGTCCACCGTCTCCGGCGCACTGGGCGTGAGCACTTCAGGGGCAATCACCCAGACGGGCGCACTGGCGGTGACCGGCGTCACCACCCTGGCGAGCGGTGCGGCCAGCAACATCACGCTGACCAACGCCGGCAACGACTTCTCGACCGTGGCCGTCAGCAGCGGCAACAACGTCGTGCTGACCGACGCCAACGCCCTGGTGCTGGGCGCGTCCACCGTCTCCGGCACACTGGGCGTGAGCACTTCAGGGGCAATCACCCAGACGGGCGCACTGGCGGTGACCGGCGTCACCACCCTGGCGAGCGGTGCGGCCAGCAACATCACGCTGACCAACGCCGGCAACGACTTCTCGACCGTGGCTGTCAGCAGCGGCAACAACGTCGTGCTGACCGACGCCAACGCCCTGGTGCTGGGCGCGTCCACCGTCTCCGGCAGCCTCGCGGTGAGTGCGGGTGGCGCCATTAGTCAGTCGGGCGCAATCACTGCGTCCACGCTCAACGCCAAAACGCTTGCCAATGCCGGCGCTGCGATCACGCTGACCAACAGCGGCAACGATGTCGCCACGGTCAATCTGCAGACCCGCGACGCCACGGACGCCAGCCATACTTCCGCAGCCATCCAATACACAGACGCCACCGGCTTCGACGTGGCCACCATTGCCACCACGGGCAACGCCACCCTGTCTGCCGGCGGCGCAGTAACCCAGTCCGGAGCAATTGCCGCGGCAGGCCTGGCGCTCACCGGTACGGGCGGAGCCTACACACTGCGCCATGCGGGCAATGCCGTGACCACGCTGGCAGCCAACACTGGCAGCATTGACTACAGCCAGGCCAATGCCCTGACCGTCGGCACCGTCGGCACGGTGGTGGGTGTTGACAACTCCAGTACCGCCAAAATCGAAACCACGGGCGTGGCTTCGGACCTGACGCTGAACGCGGCAGTGGGCTCGGTCGCCTCCGGCGACGCGGTGGTGCTCAAGGCGGGTAGCTCCAACGCGGCCGGGGTCAGCAGTGGCGGCAAGCTGGTCAACAATGTTGGCGTTGGCGGTATCGTTGCTGCATCGGGGCGTTATCTGGTGTACAGCGGCGATCCCGGCACCACGACGGAAGGCCTCACAGGCTACAGCAAACGTTACAACACTGCCGCCAGCTTCACGCCTGGCGGTAGCGCAAATATGTTTATGTACCGCATTGCGCCAACACTGACCATCACGTCCGACGATGCCACCAGGGTGTATGGGCAGGCCAATCCGGCGTTTACCGGAAACGCCGCCGGCTTCATTGATGGCGACACGGCGGGGAGTGTGGGAGTGACCCGAACGACCACGGCAGTGTTCAACACGCCGGTGGCCGGTGGCCCGGTAGCCATCACCGCGGGTGCCACCAACAACGAAAACTACACGCTGGTGTTGGGCAATGGCGTGATGGGCATCACGCGGGCACCCATCAGCAGCGTGAGCGGCATCACGGCCAACAGCAAGGTCGCAGACGGTAGCACCAGTGCCACGCTCAACACCGGCGGTGCCGGTTATGCAGGCATCGTCCCCGGGGATGTGCTTGCCGTGGCCACAGCCACCGGCAACTTTGGCACGTCGGTGGCAGGCAGCGCCAAAACTGTTTACATCACGGGCATCACGTTGGGTGGGGCGGCGGCAGACAATTACACCCTGGTCAACGACACCGCCACCGCAACGGCTGGTATCGTTGAGTTGCCTACCCTTGGTGCCGTATTGTTTGCGGCACCCCCCCTGAGCAAGATGCTGACTGTGGCGGGTATGAACGCGATGATTGAGAGCGCCCCGACAGCGTCGGGCGGCAGTGTCGGCATTTCGGTGCAGACTATTCGCGAGCCCTCGGAACAGCAGCCGGGCATTGTTTCGGTCACTGTGACCCGCAAAATTTTGGAGTCGGGCTTCCGGTTTCCCCTGCCGACCAGCCTGCTGGTAGAGGCTGCGGCGAGTGGCGCACCGGTTCAAGCCACTACCCTCAGAGGTCAGCCCCTGCCGCCATGGTTGCGATATGACCCGGCCAGTCACAGCTTTGTAGTAACGGACGTACCGACCGGTGCCCTGCCGCTGCAAGTTCTGGTGAGCGTTGGCAGTTTGTCGGTGGTGTTGACCATTTCCGAGGAGCAGGGCGACGGCCCGTCGCCGCGCAAGGTCGTTGTCGCGCGCTCGCCGGCAGCCGGTGAATAGTCCGGGTGGGACGGTTGAGGCGAACTCGCGCATTGCCCACTTGCATGCGGAAGCAAAATGGCGCAAAACAAATCCCCCTATGATTCCCGGATTGCGAACGGCCTATCCATGGACATGACATGGACACCACTTTCCCATCTGATTTTGAGCGCCAAATTGAAGCGCTGCTGAGCCTGGCGGGCCGGCAAGCCGGATCCAGCCCGACGTCACTTGCGTTTACGCAATGGTTCAAGCTGGCGATGCCAAAGGTGGTGCCAGCCCTGCTGGCGCAGATACCGCCAGAGCCGGAGGAACTCGATCGATTTCTGCGCTCTGCGGCCCTCAGCCTGTGGGCCGATCTGCCCATGCCAGGCCACGGTTTGCAAGCGTTGGGTCAATCCAGGCAGGGGCGCAATGACCCCTGCGCCTGCGGGTCGGGGCAAAAATACAAGCATTGCTGCGGCGCCAACGCCATGCCGCCGCTGTTTGGCAATATGAACCTGCTGCGCTACGTGCTCGATGCCTACCCCAAGTCACGCCTTGGCGAAGTTGCCGCCAGCAAAGCCAGCGTCGATGCGGTGGCAGATACGGCTTTCCAATGGCTAGCTGGCGGTGATGCAGCCCGCGCCAGCGCACTGCTGGAGCCCTATTTCGCAGGCTCCGCGCCCCTGACGGTCAGGGTGGCGCCGCTGTTCAACCTGCTGATGGACGCCTGGCTGACGCTGGGCCGCCGCACCAAGCGCGAGCGCTTGATTGACGCCATCCTGCAGCGTGGCGACCGACCCCTCCAAAGCGATGCGCTGCAACGGCGCACCACCATGCTGGCCGACCGCGGTGACCATGCCGGTGCCTGGCGCGCCTTCAAGCAGGCCAGCGAACTCAATCCCAACGATCCGGCGCTGAGTTTTCTGGAAGTCACCACGCTGCTGAGCGAGGGGCGGGTGAGCGAGGCCCAGGCCCGGGCCCAATGGTGGGCCGCTTTTCTGGCCAAGCAGCGCGACCCCCAACTGGCTGATCTGGTGGAACGTTTGCGCGACATGGCCAAGGACCCCTATGGCGGCATGATGGGCGTTGCCACATCGGCCGATGCCGACCTGCAGCGGCTGCATGAGCTGTTCCTGGCCGCCCCGCCCCCCGCGGTGCGACACCGGTTTGACGTTTTCATGGAAGAAGGCGAGCACCGCGCCGCCCATGCCGTGGCGTCCGAATTCGTGCCTGATGCCGAGTTGGCCAAGCTGGAAAAGCGCTGGCAAAAAGTTTTCCCCCAGGCCAAGCCCGGCCTGACCGCATTGCAAAACGATGCCGAGGAAGTCTGGGACAATGCGCCGGCGTGGCTTGACCTGCTGCAAAAACACCCCGCCCTGTGGTTCAGCTTTGACGTTCTGGACGATCTGGTCATGGCCGTGGACACGGTCCACTGGGCCGGCGTCGAGCAACGCTTGCTGGTGCCCATGGCCGAACGGGCGGCCGAACAGTTGCGGCTCACGCTCGAATCCCGGGGCGGCGGTCCCGTGCAATGCCCGTGGGGCGTTTTGAGCCATCGCCCCAGCCTGCGGCCCATTGCCCATCTGGCCTACATCTGCAAGGAGGCCGGCAATTGGCAGCGCTTCATGGCGCTGGCCCATTGGCTGGTGTTTGAACTCAATCCCAACGACAACCACGGGCTTCGCGACGATTTGTCGTGTGCCTATGCCCGGTTTGAGCGCTGGCCCGACGTGTTGGCCCTCAACGACCGGTATCCCGGTGACATGCAGCCCGCGCTGGCGCTCAACGCGGTGCTGGCAACCTTTTCCCTGGGCGACACCACGGCAGCCCGGAAGATGATCACGCTGGCCAAAAAAGACCACCTGGTGGCGGTGAAGATGCTGCTGGAGGCAGCCCCCAAACCCGTCAAGCCCGATAGCGGCTATGGCATCACCGTGGGCGGCAAGTACGAGGCCTGGCTGTATGTCGGCAAGATGCGTGAATTCTGGGACCGGCACAAGGCCCTGGACTGGGCGCGCGAGGCATTGAAGCCGGCCAAGGGCAAGCCCGGGATGCCGCCGCCAGAGCAGCAGAATCTGTTGTGAGAAACCATTTGACCTGGCGGTAAGTCAGGGGTGGTTTGATGGCGGGTTTAAAAACTGATTGCAGTCGGCGAGGTCCGGCAGCCTTCAGCGCGCGGTCGGCCGGAAGTGGCGGGTCAGTAGCTGCAATGGAAGGTCTGCTACCGACCCCAAGCCATCGGTCAATGCGGGGTTTTTGATCGCCTGCAATGCAGCGGGAGCGGACATTCACGAACGTTATTCCACTGGGTGAGCCGCGAGTCCATACAGCCTAAACTCATGATCACACCCAACGCTGTTGATGAGGCTTCAATTTATGCCTAATCGGGCTCGCTGAACGATGACCGGATCACTGTGCGTCTTGGTGGTCGATAAAAGGTAACGGCGCAAGTGGACGGTATGACGGTCAGTGTGCTGTTGCAAATGCTGACAAGGGAACTGATTAGCCTGCTTTGAAAATTAAGTTCTCGCACCCGCTTGCCCAGCACGGCCCGAATCAGGATGTTGGCATCCAGGACGATGGCCTTGCTACTCATGCCGCCTTGGGTTTTTTGCGTGGGCTTGCCGGTTTGCGGACCGCTTTGAATGCAGCAATGCGTACACGTCATCTCGCGTGCTGACCGCAAGAATCGTGATGCATCGCTTTGCATCGTTGACATGGTACGCCAGTCGAAATTGCGGAGTCGTGATCTTGATCTTGTAGATGTCTTGCAGACCGTGCAAAGCATCTTTGGCGACGCGGGGGTTGATCAACCGCTCTTTTTGAAGCTTCTGCCTGAAGCGCCGTTTAACGGCTTCATCCAGCTTGCCCCACTCCCGTTCGGCGTCGGGGTGGATGGCAAGTTCATAGCTCATCCAGCTTGATCTTGCGCGCTTTGCCGAGCGACGCCATGCGGTCATGGGCCTTGTCGGAAATGACCCGATCAGCCAATTGATCCATGATGCGGGCCATCAGCGCTGGCGAAACAATGTAGCCGGCCGGCCGGTTGTGATTGAGAACGACAACCGCCTCGTCGCCCGCCCGTTCGAAGGCGCGGGCAGGCGCTTCGCGCAGATCGGAAATGCCGATGCTGTGAAGAGAAAGAATGGCATCCACAGCTCAATTCTAACCGAATTTCGACGAAATTTCGTCGAAATATAGCGCCTGGCGGTCCAATTCACCCCCGCATCAGCGCCTCGATCTCATCGGCCTCCACCGGCACCCCGCGCGTCAGCAGCTCGCAGCCCTTGGCGGTGACCAGCGCATCGTCTTCGATGCGGATGCCGATGTTCCAGAACTCTTTGGGCACGCCTTTGGCCGGGCGCACGTAGATGCCGGGCTCGACGGTGGTCACCATGCCGGGCCGCAGGATGCGCGAGGGCTTGCGCATCACGGTCTGGCCCTGCGCGTCTTTTTCTTCACGGGGTTTGCTGCCGGGCTCGGTGTAGTCGCCGCAGTCATGCACGTCCATGCCCATCCAGTGGCCGGTGCGGTGCATGTAGAACTGGCGGTAGGCGCCCGATGCCAGCACGTCGTCGACCTTGCCGTGTTTGGCTTTGGACAGCAGGCCGGTGTCGAGCATGCCCTGGGCCAGCACGCGCGTGGCCGCGTCGTGCGGGTCCGTGAAACGCTTGCCGGGTCTGGTCACCTTCACCGCAGCGTATTGCGCTTCCAGAACGATTTCGTACAGCACGCGCTGGGCCGGCGTGAATTTGCCGTCGACCGGGAAGGTGCGGGTGATGTCGCTGGCATAACCGCCCCACTCGCAGCCGGCGTCGATCAGGCACAGCTCACCGGGCAAGAGGGGCGCATTGCCGGCGCGGTAATGCAGCACACAGGCGTTGGCGCCGGCCGCGACAATGCTGGTGTAGGCCGGAAACTGCGAGCCGTGGCGGCGGAACTCGTGCAGCAGCTCGGCTTCGAGGTGGTATTCGCGCAGCCCCCCCTTCAGGCCATCTTTTGCGCCGGCCCGCAGCATGGCCGCCGAGGTCTGCATCGCGCGCACGTGGGCGCCCGCCGAAATTTTGCCGGCGCGCCGCAAAATCGCCATCTCGTGCGCGTCCTTGAACAGCCGCATTTCGTCGAGCAGCTTGCACAGGTCGTGCTGGCTTTGCGGACACTGCGCGCCCAGACGGATGCGCGCGCGGACCTTGGCCAGCCAGCCGTCCACCTGCGTTTCCAGGCCCTTGTGCGTGGCAAACGGAAACCACAGCGCATTCTGGTTTTCCAGCAGCGTCGGCATCTTGTCGCCGAGCAGGTCCACGCTGAAGGCGGCATCGACGCCGAGTGCGGCGGGCGCGGCTTTGGGCCCCATCCGGAAGCCGTCCCAGATCTCGCGCTCCAGGTCTTTGGGGCGGCAAAACAGCGTGCTGCGGCCATTGGCCTCGATGACCAGCCAGCTTTGCGGCTCGTCGAAACCGGTCAGGTAATAAAAGTAGCTGTCGTGCCGGTAGGGGAAGTCGCTGTCGCGGTTGCGCGGCAATTCAGGCGCGGTGGGCAGCAGGGCAACGCCGCCACCGGCCGCTTTGAGGGTGCGCGCCACGGCGGCGCGGCGTTTCTGGTAAATCGTGCTCATGGGTAAAAGCGCCTTGTCAGCGTGTGGTGTTCAGCTCGGCCAGACGTTCGGGTGTCCCCACGTCGGTCCATGCGCCTGAATATAGCGCCGCAGTGACCTGGCCGCTTTGCATGGCCTGGCGCAGCAGCGGCGCCAGTGCGGCTTTCTGGCCGGACGGCAGGTGCTTGAACAGCGCCGGGCGGTACAGGCCCAGCGTGCTGTAAGTACACTGTTCATCGGCGCTGGACAAGGCCAGGCCCTCGGGGCTGATGCCGAAGTCCCCTTTCGGGTTGTGCGGCGGGTTGGGGACCAGGTAGATGTGCGCCAGCGCCCCGGAGGCGGCAAAACGCTGCGCATCGGCCGCCGGAAAATCAAAGCCCGGCGTAAACACATCGCCGGCCACCAGCCAGAAAGGCGCGTCCCGCATCAGCGGCAAGGCGGTGGCAATGCCCCCCGCGGTTTCCAGCGCGCCGCCAAAACGCGCGCCTTCATGCGAGTAGCGAAGCCGCAATCCAAACGCACTGCCGTCACCCAGCGCCGCCGCAAACTGCGCCTCCAGCCAGGCGGTGTTGATCACCACGTCCTGCACTCCGGCGCGCGCCAGGTTTTCCAGATGCCAGGCGATCAGCGGCTTGCCCTGCACAGTCAGCAGCGGTTTGGGGCAGCGGTCGGTCAGCGGTCGCATGCGTTCGCCGCGGCCGGCGGCCAAAATCAGGGCTTGGGTGGTCATGGTGCTCGGAATTATCGCCGCTTTATGCATCAGGCCGGTCGCCAGCCGTTATGCCACTGGCGCAAACAGCTATCGAATTGGTAGCAACCCGGAATCGCCCGGCAACTGCCGGCGCCGCCCGCCGCTGAAAAGGGCGCATCCCGTAAAATCTGGGGTTTTCCCCGTGTTCGCCGGCAATTTGCCAATTGCCGGGCGGGCAAGGGATATGCCTTCACTCACCTGGACTTCAAGCAATGGCTGACAACACCCCATCCCTTATGGCCAACGCCATCCGTGCTCTGGCCATGGATGCCGTGCAGCAAGCCAACTCCGGTCACCCCGGCGCGCCCATGGGCATGGCCGACATGGCGGTTGCGCTGTGGGGCCGCCACCTCAAGCACAGCCCGCACAACCCGAACTGGTTTGACCGCGACCGTTTTGTGCTGTCCAACGGCCACGGCTCCATGCTGCTGTATGCGCTGCTGCACCTGACGGGTTACAAGCTGCCGATCAGTGAACTGAAGAATTTCCGGCAACTGCACAGCAAAACCCCGGGCCACCCCGAACACGGCGACACCCCCGGCGTCGAAACCACCACCGGCCCGCTGGGCCAGGGCCTGGCCAACGCCGTCGGCATGGCGCTGGCCGAGAAACTGCTGGCCACCGAATTCAATAAAGACGACCACGCGATTGTGGATCACCGCACCTATGTGTTCATGGGCGACGGCTGCCTGATGGAAGGCATCAGCCACGAGGCCTGCGCGCTGGCCGGTGCCTGGAAACTCAACAAGCTGATCGCGCTGTACGACGACAACGGCATCTCGATCGACGGCCAGGTCGCGCCCTGGTTCATCGACAACACGCCGCTGCGTTTTGCCGCCTACGGCTGGAACGTGATCGGTCCGATTGACGGCCATGATGTCGAAGCGGTGTCGCGCGCCCTGCTCGATGCCAGAAACAGCGCCGACAAGCCCTCGCTGATTGTCTGCAAAACCCACATCGGCAAAGGCTCGCCGAACCGCGCCAACACCGCCAAGGCCCACGGCGAGCCGCTGGGCGCCGAAGAAATCAGGCTCACGCGGGAGGCGCTCAACTGGCCGCACGCCCCGTTCGAGCTGCCCAAGGAAGCCTACGAAGCCTGGGACGCCAAAGCCAAAGGCCTGGCGCTGGAAGCCGCCTGGGACGCGAAATTTACCGCCTACAAGGTGGCCCACCCCGAGCTGGCCGCCGAGTTTGTCCGCCGCATGAAGGGCGAGCTGCCTAGAGCCTTCTCGCAGATCGCCGTGGATACCGTGGTCGGCGCGCACACCCAATGTGAGACCGTGGCTTCGCGCAAGGCCTCGCAACTGGCGCTGGAAGCCTTCACTGCGGGCTTGCCCGAAATGCTCGGTGGCTCGGCCGATTTGACCGGCTCCAACCTGACCAACACCAAGAGCACGCCCAGCCTGCGCTTCGATCTGGCCGGCGATGTGGTGCAAACCGACGCGGCGGACGGCGGCAAAGTGATTGGCCGCCACATCAACTACGGCGTGCGCGAGTTCGGCATGGCTGCCATCATGAACGGCATCGCGCTGCACGGCGGCTACATTCCTTACGGCGGCACCTTCCTGACCTTCAGCGACTACAGCCGCAACGCCGTCCGCATGGCCGCGCTGATGAAGCTGCGCGTCGTGCATGTGTTCACGCACGACTCGATTGGCCTGGGCGAAGACGGCCCGACGCACCAGTCCATCGAGCACGCCGCCAGCCTGCGCCTGATTCCCAACCTGGACGTCTGGCGGCCGGGCGACACGGCCGAAACCGCCGTGGCCTGGGCCGTGGCCCTGCAAAACAAAAACAAGCCCACGGCCCTGCTGCTGAGCCGCCAGAACCTGCCCTACGCGCCCAAGAACGACCTCAGCGAAATCAGCAAGGGCGCTTACGTGCTGGCCGAGCCTGCCGAAGTCGGTCTGAACAAAAAAGCCCAGGCCGTGATCATTGCCACCGGCTCCGAAGTGCAATTGGCACTGAAGGCGCAGGAGCTGCTTGCTACAAAAAAGATAGCTGTTCGCGTCGTCTCCATGCCGAGCAACACCACATTCGACAAACAAAACGCGGCGTACAAGACGTTCGTGCTGCCGGCCGGCATTCCGCGCATCGCGGTCGAGATGGGCGTGACCGAGGGCTGGTGGAAATACGGCTGCGCGGCCGTCGTCGGCATCGACACCTATGGCGAATCCGCACCGGCACCGGTGCTGTTCAAGCACTTCGGCTTCACGCCCGAGAATGTGGCCGACACCGTGCGCAAGGTGTTGAAGAAATAAACCGCTTGTAAAAATAACCGTTCGGGCAGAGCTTGGCTAAGCCCCTCCTGAGCCAGTGCGAAGAACCCTTCGACAGGCTCAGGGCGAACGGATGATGTGATTTAACTTCCAGGAGCAAACGCAGATGACTATCAAACTAGGTATCAACGGCTTCGGCCGAATCGGGCGCAACGTGTTGCGCGCAGCCGTGCAGAACTTCAGCGACATCGAGATCGTCGGCATCAACGACCTGCTCGAACCCGACTACCTGGCCTACATGCTGCAGTACGATTCGGTGCATGGCCGCTTCAAGGGCGAGGTTTCGGTCGAAGGCAACACCCTCACCGTCAACGGCAAAAAAATCCGCTTGAGCCAGGAGCGCGACCCCGCCAACCTGAAGTGGAACGAAGTCGGCGCCGACATCGTGCTCGAAGCCACCGGTCTGTTCCTCGACAAAGCCGGCGCCGAAAAGCACCTGGCCGCCGGCGCCAAAAAGGTCATCCTCTCGGCACCCTCCAAAGACGACACACCGATGTTTGTCTTTGGCGTCAACGACAAAACCTACAAGGGCCAGGCCATCATCTCCAACGCCAGTTGCACCACCAACTGCCTGGCCCCGGTGGCCAAGGTGCTCAACGACAAATGGGGCATCAGGCGCGGCCTGATGACCACCGTACACGCCGCCACCGCCACCCAAAAAACCGTGGACAGCCCGAGCAACAAAGACTGGCGCGGTGGCCGCGGCATTCTGGAAAACATCATTCCGTCGAGCACCGGCGCGGCCAAGGCCGTCGGCGTGGTGATTCCCGAGCTGAACAAAAAGCTCACCGGCATGTCCTTTCGCGTGCCCACGTCGGATGTGTCGGTGGTTGACCTGACGGTCGAGCTGAACAAGGAAGCCTCCTTGAAGGACATTTGCGCCGAGATGAAAGCGCAAAGCCAGGGTGCGCTCAAAGGCGTGCTCGGTTACACCGAAGACAAAGTCGTCGCCACCGACTTCCGCGGCGATGCCCGCACCTCGATCTTCGACGCCGACGCCAGCATTGCGCTCGACGGCACCTTCGTCAAGATCGTTGCCTGGTACGACAACGAATGGGGTTACTCGAACAAGTGCCTGGAGATGGCGCGGGTGGTGGCGAAGTAAATTCGTTTCTGCTGCGAATAGAAGCCTGCGGAGGTTTCCTCCGTCGGCTCAATGATCGGTCAGCGAACGGTCAGCTTCTCGCCGTTCAGGTCAATGCGGCTGTACAGCGTTCACAAACTCTCAAGAAGCGGCTTGACGGCCGCCCCGGCAAGGGCGATCACCAAAGGATGCTTTAGAAATGCTTTCAGCCGGGATTTCGCATCGGCTTTTTCTTCCGGCGTGGCGCTTGATTTTTCAATCTGCTCGATGATATTTCCCAGCGCCACTTTCAGCGAAATGTCGATAGTCGTGTTCTCGGTGCTGCTGTTGTCGATGTAAGTTGATTTGCCGCCAAACCACGGGAATTGAATGATGATCGTTGCGGCGTCGACCTTGCCGAAAGGCGTGTGCTGACCCTGCTTCTTGAGAAAGCTTTCAAAATCCTCGAGGCCAAGGGGCGTGAGCTCGAACGTGCCAAGGACGGAATCCAGATCTTCCGCCCCTTCCGGCGGTGGCTGGAGTTGCCGAAAATAGCCGCGTTTCACCAAGTCCTTGCCGGCTCTTACAAAGTCGGCATTGCCGGCCTCGATCCCGGAAACGCCTGAGAGATGAACGGGGCCGGGAATGGTCTGCTTGATATAGCAACTGCCCATCATGAGATTGCGAAGCTCGTCATCGGTCATAACCATCTCCTCTCGATAAATATTCCCCGGCCATGGCGGGTCGGTTTTCAAGTGCAGGCCCCGGGACCTGCCACCCTTTCGCCCCATTGTGCGCGCTCTTTTATTCGAGACGGTTCATTTAATCCTGAGCGAAATGTTTGATGTAGATCAGTTTAAAAAATTTTCTTGACCCGATAATTTGAAACGGGCTTGGCACATTCTGATTAGCTCCATTGTTCAGGCAAGCGGATGAGGCGCTCAGAAGGAGGCGATCCGTAGCGCGCCATGAACTCCGCCATCAACAGCACCTTTTTGACATTTCCTTGAAAGGAAAGAAAATGGCAATTGCTTGGACACGTGACTTGAATACGGGGATTGATGTCATCGACCAACAGCACCAAAGAATTGTGGATTACATCAATCAATTGGAGCATGCCATCAAACAACGGAACCAGAACGTGGTCGGGCAGGTACTGGGCGAACTGGTGGACTACACTTTATCGCACTTTGCCTTCGAGGAAAGCCTGCAAGAACAAGTCGGGTACCAATTTGCAAAACCGCACAAGGCCGTTCACAACATATTCGCCACACGCGTGGCGAAGTATCAGGAAAGGCACAAGGCCGGGGAGGACATCGCTGAACAACTCCACGGCATGCTCGCCACCTGGCTTGTGCATCATATCAAGCGAGACGATATGGCCTATGTAGCCGAAGTAAAGACCAGCATGAGCAGCATAGTTCAGGACAAGAAAGTAGGGAGCTGGCTTAGCCGTTCACTCGGGAGTTTCTTCAAGTAAATGCCCAACACGGCATTCTCACGGACGTTGCCGCGATAAAGCCGCCCAGCCCAGTGGTCAGGCGCACCACCCCATCATGGCGTATGCAGACATTGCATGAGTCAAAACCCTCAGCGGCAGGGCGTCAGCGTCTTGCCCTGCAGTTGCGGCGTGATCGCCGCCAGCCGCGCGCGCAGGGCGGCATCGACGGCGGTGAGCTTGAGGATCTGGCCGCGGGCTTCGGCGCGCTCCTGCACCACCTTGGCGGTGCGCACGCCTTTGGCGGCAATGCGGGCCAGCTCTTTGCCGGCGTCGGCTTGCGTCGGGAAGCTGGCCAGCGCCAGCCCGGGGGCCAGGGCCTCGTTGCTTACCGGCCGGAAGGTCACGCCCAACTGGCGCAGCTCGCCGCGTTTTTTGGCCAGTGCGTCTTCGCCGCTGTATTTGCCCATGTAGACAATCCAGCGCGCCGGCTCGATGCTGCTTTCGAGTTGCCAACTGCCCGCCGGTAGTGTGCTCTCAAGGCTGGCGCGCAGGCTGGCGGTCTGCTGCTCGTTGAACAGGCCAGCCTGCAGGCATTCTGCTGCAAACGCTTCGGCGGACGGTGCTGACGCACGTCTGGCCGAGTCGCCGTTTTCCAGTTGTCTGGCTTCATCGGCCGTCAGCAGGCGGATGGCCTCGGGCCGGATTTGTGTCGCCATGCGCTGAGGCTCGGTCTGCACGCTGGGCGCCAGGCCGTAGGGGGCCAGCAGGCCTTGCGACCAGGCCCAGTAGCCGGCGTTGGCCAGCACCAGCAGCAACACCAGCCGCCTCAGCATGGGCGTACTCCGCCGCCGGCTGGGCCGCCCGGCCTGATCTGACTGGTCAGAGGCCGGACGCTGACTTCGGAGCTGATGATTTCTTTCATGCCAGCCGCAGTATGCACCAGCAGCGCGCCGTTTTCACCGACGCCGTGGGCCACGCCGCCGGTGCCGTCGGACAGTTGCACGGCCCGCCCCGCCAGCGCATCACGCGCCGAAAAACGCGCCTGAAACGGCGTAAAACCAAATAGCCCGAAAGCCAGAACCGCCTGCACCAGCGGCGCGGCGACAAGCTGCAAGGCTTGCGCCACGTCCACGCCGGGCAGCAGTTCCTGCAATGAAGCGGGAGCCAGTGGTGCGAGGGGCGCGGCCTGGCCGACGGGCTGGCTGGCCAGTGCTGCCGACAGCGGCCGCACGTTGAGGCCCACGCCGATGACCACATAACGCAGTTCGCCCCAACTGGCGGTTTCCACCAGAATGCCGGCCAGCTTGCGCTCACCCTGCCCGTCCCTGAGCCATAGGTCGTTGGGCCATTTCAGGCGGATGCGGGGGTGGCCGCCGGGGTCCGGCTCCAGGCTCTCGGCCAGGCTGATGCCGACGGCCAGCGACAGGCCCGACCAGTCGGCCGGCTGCAGCGGCAGACCGAGTGAAAACGTCAGGCTGTCGCCCGCCTGGCTTTGCCAACTGCGGCCCATGCGGCCGCGGCCGGCGCTTTGCTGCTCGGCCACCAGCAGCACCGGCTTGGCCGCGACCGGCCCGGCAGCGCGGAAGCGCCGCATCAGCTCGGTATTGCTCGAATCGATCTGCGGCAGCACCTCGACCGTGAAACCGGGCAGCGCGGGCGCCACGGCTTGCCGGATGGCCTCGGCAGGCCAGCGGATGGGGGCGGTCAGGGGCGGGTTCACGGCAGCGTGGCGTGTCCGGCGAGCGGATCAGCCCCCGTTGCTTTTTTTGGACTTCCCGGCCTTCTTGTTTTTCTTCTTGCTCGCCTTGTCGTCCTTGGGTGCCAGCAGCGTGCCGCGGCACGTTGGGGCGCCGCACCAGCAGGGGTAGTCGGCCTTGAGTTTTTTGGTGTACTTGCCGTCAATGATCAGGCCATAGTCGTAAAACAGCTCCTCGCCGGCCTTGATGTTGCGCAGTGCCTTGATGAACACGCGCCCGCCTTCTTCGTCGGCCTCGCAGTTCGGTGCGCAACTGTGGTTGATCCAGCGCGAAGAGTTGCCCCCGATCTTGGCGTCGATCACGTGGTTTTCATCCATGTGAAAGTAAAAGGTGTGGTTCGGGTCTTTCGGGTCGTGCGGGTGGCGGCGCAGCGCTTCTTTCCAGGTGATGACCTCGCCCACGTACTCGATCAGGGTCTCGCCTTCGGCCAGGTCATGCACGGCAAACACGCCCTTGCCATGCACGCCCGAGCGGCGGGTTTGAATGCGGCGACCCGCCGTGGTGAAAGGGCGGGCGGGCGGGCTGGAAGGGGAGGCGAAGACCGGAGTTTTTGACACGGCGTATTTTTTTGGTATGGTTAATTCATGCATGTGCGCGCACATGCGGGTGCGCGCACATGCGGGTGCGCGCGTACACGCGCGAAGCCACTATTGTAAGGAGCACGCCATGTTCAAGCGCCGCCATGTGATTCACTCCTTCGCTGCGCTGGCAGCGCCGGGCATCGGTTTGCCGGTGTGGGCGGGGGGGCCGGAAAGCCCTTTGCCGAAGGTGGGCAGCGTGCTGCCACTGCCTGCGGCGACGCTGCTGGACGGACGCCCCTGGACACCCGCCGGGGTGCGGGGCAAGGCGCTTGTGGTGTACTGGTGGTTCTCAAGGCCAATGGCCGTGGCGGAAAAGCAGTGTTTGCGGAAGCCGGGGAAATGTTCTCCGAAGATGTAGAAGGTTTGAAGAAGTTCTTATGAAAACTCTGGTGATTGCAGAAAAACCCTCGGTGGCGCAGGACATTGTCCGCGCCATCACGCCCAGCGCGGGCAAGTTCGAGAAGCACGACGAATATTTTGAGAGCGACGACTGGGTCATCACCTCGGCGGTCGGGCACCTGGTCGAAATCCAGGCGCCGGAAGAGTTTGATGTCAAACGCGGCAAATGGAGTTTTGCCAACTTGCCGGTGATTCCGCCTTACTTTGACCTCAAGCCCATCGACAAGACCAAGACACGGCTCAATGCCATCGTCAGGCTGGCCAAACGCAAGGACGTGGGCGCGCTGGTCAACGCCTGCGACGCGGGCCGCGAGGGCGAGTTGATCTTCCGGCTGATCCAGCAATACGCCAAGAGCAAACAGCCGGTCAAACGACTGTGGCTGCAGTCCATGACGCCGGCCGCGATTCGCGAAGGCTTCGCCACGCTGCGCAGCGACGCGCAGATGCTGCCGCTGGCCGATGCGGCGCGCTGCCGCTCCGAGGCCGACTGGATGGTCGGCATCAACGGCACGCGGGCGATGACGGCCTTCAACTCGCGCGACGGCGGCTTCTTTTTGACCACCGTGGGCCGCGTGCAGACGCCGACCTTGTCGGTGGTGGTCGAGCGCGAGGAAAAAATCCGCAAGTTCATCAGCCGCGACTACTGGGAAATCCACGCGACCTTTCTGGCCGAAGCCGGGGAATATCCGGCCAAGTGGTTTGACCCGAAGTGGAAGAAGGCCGCGGCCAATGCCGACAACGCCGAACCCGATGCCGAGCTGAAGGCCGACCGCGTCTGGTCCGAGCGCGAAGCACTCGCCATTGCCGATGCGGTGCGCGGCAAGGCCGCGACGGTGACCGAAGAAAGCAAACCGACCACGCAAGCCGCTGGCCAATTGTTCGACTTGACGTCCCTGCAACGCGAGGCCAACGGCAAGTTTGGTTTTTCAGCCAAAACCACGCTGTCGATTGCGCAAAGCCTGTACGAGCGCCACAAGGCGCTGACCTACCCGCGTACCGATTCGCGCGCGCTGCCGGAAGACTATTTGCCGGTGGTGAAGAAAACCTTCGAGATGATTGCCGGCAGCACCATGCGGCACCTGGCGCCGCACGCGCTGACGGCACTGAATGGCAACTACATCAAACCCAACAAACGCATTTTTGACAACGCCAAGGTCAGCGACCACTTTGCGATTATTCCCACGCTGCAAGCACCCAGCGGCTTGAGCGAAGCCGAGCAAAAGCTGTACGACCTGGTGGTGCGCCGCTTCATGGCGGTGTTTTTCCCGAGCGCCGAGTACCTGGTGACCACGCGCATAACGACGGTGGCCGCCGCGCCGGGCCGCCCCAAGCACGGCACGGCCCCCCCGGGGGGCAGCGAAGCACACGCAGTGGCGAGCGTGGGGGCTGTTGTCGGCCACAGCTTCAAGACCGAGGGCAAGGTGCTGGTCAAGCCGGGCTGGCTGGCGATTTACGGCAAGGAAGCCGAGGACGAAAACACCGACGAGAAAGACAGCAAGACCCTGGTGCCGGTCCAGCCCGGCGAGATGGTGCGCGCCGAAGTCGTCGAGGCCAAGGGATTGAAAACCCGGCCGCCGGCCCGCTACAGCGAGGCCACGCTGCTCGGTGCGATGGAAGGCGCCGGCAAGACGGTGGAAGACGACGATCTGCGCGAGGCGATGCAGGAAAAAGGCCTGGGCACACCGGCGACCCGCGCCGCCACCATCGAGGGCCTGATCGCCGAGAAATACATGTTGCGCGAAGGCCGCGAGCTGATTCCGACCGCCAAGGCATTTCAACTGATGACGCTGCTGCGCGGCCTCGGCGTGGAAGAACTGTCCCGCGCCGACCTGACCGGCGAGTGGGAGTACAAGCTGGCGCAGATGGAGCACGGCCATCTGAGCCGCGAGACCTTCATGGCGGAAATTGCCACGATGACGAAAAACCTCGTCGCCAAGGCCAAGGGTTACGACAAGGACACCATTCCCGGCGACTACGCGACCTTGAGTGCGCCCTGCCCCAACTGCGGCGGCGTCATCAGGGAAAACTACCGGCGCTACACCTGCACCGGAAAAACCGGCAAAGGCAGCGACAGCGGCTGCGGCTTTTCCTTCGGCAAAACCCCGGCCGGCCGCACTTTTGAAGTGGCCGAGGTCGAACAGTTTTTGCGCGACAAAAAAATCGGCCCGCTGGAGGGTTTCCGCTCCAAGGCGGGCTGGCCTTTCAGTGCCGGGATGGTCATCAAGTTTGACGAGGAAACGAAGAACTACAAGCTCGAATTCGACTTCGGCGACGACAAGAACGCCGACACCGGCGAAATCATCGATTTCGGCAGCCAGCAGTCGCTGGGCGCTTGCCCCAAGTGCGGCGCGCGTGTTTTTGAGCACGGCAAGAGTTATGTCTGCGAAAAGTCGGTGCCGACGCTGGCCCAGCCAACGCCGAGCTGCGACTTCAAAAGCGGGCAGATGATTTTGCAGCAGCCGATTGAACGCGCGCAGATGAGCAAGCTGCTGGCCACCGGCAAAACCGATTTGCTCGACAAATTTGTTTCCATGCGAACCCGGCGCGCCTTCAAGGCCTTCCTGGCTTGGGACAAGGAGGCCGGCAAGGTGAATTTTGAATTTGCGCCATCGAAGTTTCCGCCACGCAAAACCGCCGCGCCGCGCGCCGGCACGGTGAAAACGCCTTTCGGGAAAACCGTGGCGGCCAAGGCAGCACCGGCTGCCAAAAAAGTGGCCGCCAAAAAAGCGCCCGCCAAGACGGCCGCCGTCAAAACCGCCAAGCCCAAGGCGCCGCGCAAAACCACGCCGGGCACCGGACTCAAACCCAGCGACGCACTGGCCGCGGTGATTGGCGCCGAGCCGGTGGCGCGCACCCAGGTCATCAAAAAACTCTGGGACTACATCAAGGCCGAGGGCCTGCAGGACGCCGCCAACAAGCGTGCCATCAATGCCGACGCCAAGCTGCTGGCGGTCTTCGGCAAGCCGCAGGTGACGATGTTCGAGCTGGCCGGCATTGTGGGCAAGCATCTGAGCTGATGCGGGCGCTGCGAAACGCGACCCGTTCGGACCGGGCTTTCCTCGTCCGGCAATTGATGCGCCGCAGCTTGCATTGCGCCCGGCTTCGCGCGATCATCGGCATTCACTTCAGGAGAACCCTTATGCAACGCCCCCTTCTTGCCGCCGCCTTGCTCGGCGCCGCTTTCTTCGCCCAGGCCGCCGACTTCAAGCTGAGCAGTCCCGAGATCAAGGCCGGCGGCATGATGCCCAAGAGCTTCGAGTTCAACGGTTTCGGCTGCGCGGGCGACAACAAGTCGCCCGCGCTCAAGTGGCGCGGCGCGCCCAAGGGCACCAAGAGTTTTGCCGTGACGGTCTACGATCCCGACGCGCCTACCGGCTCGGGCTGGTGGCACTGGTCGGTGATCAACATTCCGGCTTCCGTGACCGAACTGGCGTCCGACGCCGGTGCCGCGGGCGGTGCCAAGCTACCCGCGGGCGCGGCCCATGTGCGCATTGACTACGGCATGGCCGGCTGGGGCGGCGTCTGTCCGCCACAGGGCGACAAGCCGCACCGCTACATCTTCACCGTGCATGCGCTGAAAGTCGAGAAGCTCGAAATCCCGGCCGACGCCACGGCGGCATTGGCGGGCTTCATGATCAATGGCAATGCGTTGGGCAAGGCCAGCTTTACCGCAAAGTACGGCCGCGCCAAGTAAAGTCCGGTCGGCAAGCGGGCGCTGTTACTCGGCAAAATGGCCCATGCCGGCAAAGCGAACGGTCACGCGCGTACCTGGCGACTGCGGGTGAGCGGGCAGGGCCGCGTCTTCAATGCCGATGGTGGCGCCGTGCTGCTTGGCAATTTCCAGAACAATGGCCAGCCCCAGTCCTGAGCCGTCGACATTGGTGCCCAGCGCGCGGTAAAAAGGCTCGAACACCAGCCCGCGCTCCGACGCTGGAATGCCGGGCCCGGAGTCTTCCACCAGCAGCAGCACAACACCACTGAATCGGTCGGCCAGCAGCCGCACCGTGACTTGCCCGCCTTCTGGCGTGTAGTTCAGGGCGTTGTCGAGCAGGTTGCGCACCAGTTCCTTGAGCAGCGTCGGGTTGGCCTCCAGCCTGCTGGCCGCCGCACCGGCGGGCGGCCCCTCGTAGCCCAGGTCGATGTGTTTTTCCAGCGCCCGCGGCACCGAATCCTGGATCGCTTCAGAGAGCACCTGCGCCAGGTCCAGCGGCTGCTTGGGCAGGCTGCGCCCGGTGGTTTCGGCGCGCGCCAGCGCCAGCAACTGGTTGACGGTGTGGGTCGCGCGTATGCTGGCGCGGCCAATGTGCTTGAGGGATTTTTTCAGCTCGTCCGCGTCGGTCTCGCGCTGGGCCAGGTCGGCCTGCATGCGCAGTCCGGCGAGCGGGGTTTTGAGCTGGTGCGCGGCGTCGGCCAGAAAACGCTTTTGCGTCGTCAGCGAAACCTTGAGCCGGCTCAGCAAGCCGTTGATCGACGACACCAGCGGCGCGACTTCTTCCGGCACGACGGTTTCGTCGAGCGGGCTCATGTCGTCGGGTTTTCGCGCACGGATGCGCTTTTCCAGTTCGTCCAGCGGCTTGATGCCGCGCACCAGCGCGAGCCAGACCAGCAGCACGGCCAGGGGCAGGGTGACGAACTGCGGCACCATCACGCCCTTGATAATTTCGGTGGCCAGGGTTTTGCGCTTTTCCAGCGTTTCGGCCACCTGCACCTGCACCACCCGCGGCTTGGCGTCCGGCACATCGACCTTGATCCAGGTGTAGGCGACGCGCACCTCCTGGCCCCGCACCATGTCCTCGCGCAGGCGCACTTCGCCGTTGAAAGAGACTTCTTCGTCCGCCGGCAGCGGCAGGTCACGCTCGCCGCTGAGGAATTCGCCGCGCGTGCCCAGCACCTGGTAGAACACCAGGTCGATGTCGTCCGCGCGCAAAATTTCGCGTGCCGGCGCCGTCAGGTTGAACTGGACCTGCTGGTCTTTGACCACAATCAGTTTGGCCAGTGCCTGCACCTTGTATTCCAGCGCGCGGTCAAACGGTTTGCCGGCAATGTTTTGCGCCACCAGCCAGGTCAGCGCCAGGCTGATCGGCCACAGCAGCAGCAGCGGCGTGAGCATCCAGTCCAGAATCTCGCCGAACAGGCTGCGTCGCTCACGCTGAAAGAGTCTTAAGGCCATGGGGTCGGTTGCTCCAGATCAACAGTTTTCGGCTTCTTCCCCTTCTCCCGGCAGGGGAAGGAGCAAGACCCATTCAGCCCGGAATTTTCTCAAGGCAATAGCCAAGCCCCCGGACCGTCGCAATTCGCACCGGTCCTTTCTCGATTTTCTTGCGCAGCCGGTGGACGTAGACCTCGATCGCGTTGTTGCTGACTTCTTCGCCCCATTCGCACAGCCGCTCGACCAACTGGTCCTTGCTGACGAGGCGGCCGGCGCGCTGCAGCAGCACTTCGAGCAAACCGAGCTCGCGGGCCGACAGCTCCAGCATCTGGCCGTCAATCGTGGCCACGCGGCCGGCCTGGTCGTAAACCAGCGGCCCGTGTTTGATGGTGCTGCTGGCGCCGCCCATGCCGCGCCGAACCAGCGCCCGCACACGTGCCTCGAGCTCCTGCAGCGAAAAAGGCTTGGCCATGTAATCGTCGGCACCGTAGTCCAGGCCCTTGACGCGCTCTTCGACGCTGTCGGCGGCGGTCAGGATCAGCACCGGCATCGCCGAGCCGCGAGCGCGCAGGCGCCTGAGCACCTCCAGCCCATGCATGCGCGGCAGGCCCAGGTCCAGGATCAGAAGATCAAACGCCGTGTTGGTCATCAGCGCGGCGTCGGCCTCGCTGCCGCTGGCGACGTGGTCGGCCGCCGTGCCGGAGGCCCGCAGGGTGCGAAGCAAACCATCGGCCAGAACCTGGTCATCTTCTGCAATCAAAATACGCATGGCTGTCTCCAGATATCCACCTGCAGGCGGGTTCGCGTGGCGATGTGTTGCTTGTGATGCAAATTTTAGGCTTTTGCGACCCCTGCGTTCAGGAATCCGCCCCCGCATACGCTTCCAGTCCCAGCGCCACCACGGTGGCCACGTCGGCGCCGACGGCCTGGCGGAACTCGGCTTCTGCCTGCGCGACGGCGGTGCGAAAGGCTTGCAGCCACAGCAGGCCGGACGCGGTGAACACCACGGTACGGGCGCGCCGGTCGTGCGGATCGGGTACACGGGTGACCAGCCCCCAGGCTTCGCACTGGTTCACCAGGTCGCCCATCGCCTGTTTGCTCATGCCGGCACTCAGCGCCAGGTCGGTCAGGCGCGAGCCGCCGACCGCCAGGTGCCGCGTGATGTGAATGTGCGCGGCGCCCACCTGCGCGCGCGCGGCGAGGTTGGACAAGGCCAGCGGCACATCCACATTGCGGGCCATCAAGACCAGCACCCGTTCGTCGAAGCGCCGCAAGGCGTGACCGAGCTGGCGGCCCAGGTGCGTGAGCCGCCAGCCCTCTGCGTCGGCGGGTGTTTCCGGGACAGGGTTCATGCCCCGGATGATAAGTCAATTGATCAGGTAAACTGACTAAAAATAGGGTTTACTTGTTTAAAGAATGCCCCTAGAGTACTGGTCATGCATCCAGCGCTGTGATTAAAAGCAGAACCAAAACCGCTGCAAAAGTTTTTACGTCATTGATTTTCAAGGAGATTTTTCATGGACCTGCCCCACAAAGCCAATCCCGCCCTGAACACCGAAAAAGCCAAGGCCCTGCAAGCCGCGCTGGCTCAAATTGAAAAGCAGTTTGGCAAAGGCACCATCATGAAGCTGGGCGCCGGCGAAGTGATCGAGGACATCCAGGTCGTCTCCACCGGCTCGCTGGGCCTGGACATCGCCTTGGGCGTCGGCGGCCTGCCGCGTGGCCGGGTGGTCGAAATCTACGGCCCGGAGTCGTCCGGCAAAACCACGCTGACCCTGCAGGTCATTGCTGAAATGCAAAAACTCGGCGGCACCTGCGCTTTCGTCGATGCCGAACATGCGCTGGACATCCAGTACGCGCAAAAGCTGGGCGTCAACCTGCAGGACTTGCTGATTTCCCAGCCCGACACCGGCGAGCAGGCGCTCGAAATTGTCGACTCGCTGACCCGCTCCGGCGCCGTGGACCTGATCGTGATTGACTCGGTGGCGGCGCTGACGCCCAAGGCCGAACTCGAAGGCGAAATGGGCGACTCCCTGCCCGGCCTGCAGGCCCGGCTGATGAGCCAGGCGCTGCGCAAGCTGACGGCGCACATCAAAAAAGCCAACTGCATGGTGATTTTCATCAACCAGATCCGCATGAAGATCGGCGTGATGTTCGGCAGCCCCGAAACCACCACCGGCGGCAATGCGCTGAAGTTTTACGCCTCGGTTCGCCTGGACATTCGCCGCATCGGTTCGATCAAAAAAGGCGAAGAGGTGGTCGGCAACGAAACCCGGGTCAAGGTGGTCAAGAACAAGGTCGCGTCACCCTTCAAGATGGCCGAGTTCGACATCCTGTACGGCGAAGGCATCAGCCGCCTGGGCGAGGTGCTGGACCTGGGCGTGGCTGGCCACATTGTTGAAAAAGCCGGCGCCTGGTACGCCTTCAACGGCGAAAAAATCGGGCAGGGCCGCGACAACTCGCGTGAATTCCTCAAGGAGAACCCGGAACTCGCCATCGAGATCGAAAACAAGGTGCGCGAGTCGCTGGGCATTCCGCTGATCCAGGACGGGCCGGGCAAAGTGGAAAAAGCGGAAAAACCGGAGAAGACAGACAAAGCCGACAAGGCGGAGAAACTGCTCAAAGTAGCGGTCTGAGCGGACTGAGTACTGGTTTTCAGCATGGTTTCGGACCCGGCTGCCGCGCCCCCCGGCTTTGGCCTGTCTTTGAAAGGCCGGGCCTTGCGCTACCTGGCGGCGCGCGAGCATTCGCGCGCCGAGCTGGCGCGCAAGCTGGCCGCACACGCCGCGTCGCCCGAGCAACTGGCCCAGGTGCTGGACGAGCTGCAGGCCAAGGGCTTCATCAGCGAGGCCCGGGTGGTGGAATCCGTCATCAACCGGCGCGCCGGGCGTTTCGGCACGGCGCGTATCCGGCACGAGTTGCTGGGCAAGGGGCTGGCGGCCGAGGCGGTGCTTGATGCGGTCAGCCTGCTCAAAGCCAGTGAAGTGGAACGCGCCCGCGAAGTCTGGCGCAAGAAGTTCGGCGAGCCGGCGCTGGACGCCGCCGCGCGCGGCAAACAGATGCGTTTTCTGGCGGCACGCGGTTTTGGCGCGGACGCGATCCGCCGCGTGGTGTCAGGTTCAGCCGAAGAGCTATAACCAACCACATGCCATGCATGTGGTTCGGTACACTTTGCCGATGAAGGAGCAAAAATGAGCCGACTTCCCCATCCTATCCAGTACCAAGGCAGCAAGCGTAACTTGGCCTCTCGTATTCTGGCGTGTTTTCCGGCGGACGTGCAAACGCTGTATGAACCTTTTGCCGGCTCTGCGGCAATCAGTATTGCCGCGGCAGCGGAAGGTGCTGCGAAAGACTTTGCAATCAATGATTTGAATCAACCACTTGTGCGATTGCTTCAGGGCATCGTCGAAAATCCTTGCGTTATCGCCGAAGAATATGCCGCAGTGTGGTCGAACCAGGGGGACGAGCTTGCGCAAAGCCTTTCCCATTTCAACGCGGTAAGAGATGCATTCAACAGAACTCATGCTCCTGAGCTGCTGCTGTATTTGCTGGCGCGCTGCGTCAAGGGCGCGGTGCGATACAACCGTCAAGGCCTGTTCAATCAAAGCCCAGACAAGCGCCGCAAGGGGACTCGGCCAGAAACCATGCGGCGCAACATCTACGGGGTATCTTTGTTGCTCAAAGGACGGAGTCGTTTTCTGTCAGTGGATTACCTTGAGGCCATTCAGAACGCCACGGCATCAGACCTTGTGTATATGGATCCACCATATCAAGGGGTATCTGGCGAGCGTGATGGACGGTATCTGTCCGGACTGGACTTCGAGTTGTTTGCGAAGTCCCTGGCGCAACTGAACGAGCGTGACATTTCGTATATCGTGAGCTATGACGGTAAACTCGGCGATTACAGCTATGGTCAAATCTTGCCCGACAGTTTGGAGCTCGAACGCCTTGAGCTTGTGGTCGGCCGATCAAGCACAGCCACTTTGCTGGGTCGAAACGACGTAACTATCGAGTCTCTTTACCTTTCGCGGGCGCTTGTGGCGCGCCTGTCTAAATCCAGACATAGGCTTGGCGCGCACAAGCACACGGCTTCTTTGAACTTGTTCTCAACTTCTCATGATCTCGAAACTCTCGAAGCAGTTTATTGAAAAGGTTCAAGCTGTCAAGGCAAAGCGTCCAAAAACAGTGATTGACCATATCCTTAAGCACGGTCAAGTCACGACCGATGAGCTTAAGGCCATGCATGGATATAACCACCCGCCACGTGCGGCGCGCGACGTGCGCGAGCAAGGCATCGCGCTCAAGACGACGATGGTCAAAGGGCCTGACGGCAGAAAAATCGGTGTTTACTCCTTCGATGAAGCGGGTACTGTGGGGTACTCCAAGCGCGCCGGACGCACGGCGTTGTCAAGCAAACTCAAAAAAGAACTTATCAAACGCTACAGGTCCCAATGCTTCATTTATCTCGAAACCATGCAGGAACGCGAACTGCAAGTTGATCACCGGATTCCTTTCGAAGTGGCTGGGGACGCGTCGGACCAGAATCAAAATCCAGACGACTTCATGCTGTTGTGTGGTTCAGCAAACCGTGCCAAGTCGTGGGTCTGCGAGCATTGCCCGAATCTGTTGGGCGATAAAAATGTCTTGGTCTGCAAGACCTGCTACTGGGCATATCCTGAGTCATACACCCATGTCGCCACTTTGCTACAGCGCCGGATGGATGTGGTCTGGGCGGGTGAAGAGGTGGCAGATTATGAGGTGGTTCGCAAGCAGGCGACCCAAGCCGACCAGACGTTGCCTGAGTTCGTCAAAGACGCCTTGCGCAAGCTACTATTTCAATAGCAAATTACAGTCCCAGCATCAGCTTGAGGTTTTGCACTGCGGCGCCCGATGCGCCTTTGCCCAGGTTGTCCAGCCGTGCAATCAGCACGGCCTGGCGGAACTCTTCGTTGCCGAACACCCGCAGCTCCATTTTGTTGGTGTCGTTCAGGGCCAGCGCGTCGATGGCCGTACTGTCGCCGACCGGCTCGACCGTGACCCACTGGCTGCCCGCATAGTGGCGTGCCAGCACGTCCTGAAGTTGCGCCGCCGTCGGCTGGCCCGGCAGCAGGTCCAGGTGCAGCGGCAACTGCACCAGCATGCCTTGCCTGAAGTTGCCGACCGAAGGCGTGAACACCGGACGGCGACTCAAGCCGGTGTATTTCATGATTTCAGGCAGGTGCTTGTGCTTCAGATGGAGGCCGTAAATCTCGAACAAGGGCGCGGTGCCGGCTTCATAAGCTTCGATCATGGTGCGTCCGCCGCCGGAGTAACCACTGACTGCGGGCAGGATCAACGGGAAATCTTTGGGGACGATGCCGGCATCGACCAGCGGGCGAACCAGCGCAATCGCACCCGTGGCATAACAGCCGGGGTTGGTGACGCGCTCGGCTTGCTGCACGGCCACCGCCTGGCCGGCGTCCAGTTCGGGAAAGCCAAACACCCAGCCGGGCGCGGTACGGTGGGCGGTGGACGCGTCGATGATTTTGGGCTTTTTGCCGGGCAGCGAATCAATCATGGACACCGACTCGCGCGCGGCGTCATCGTGCAGGCACAGCACCACCAGATCGACGCTGCCCATCAACGCGCGCTTGGCGGCGGCATCCTTGCGCAGTTCGGGGGCGATGCTGACCAGCGCGATGGCAGGCATGGCTTGCAGGAGCTCACGGATTTGCAGGCCCGTGGTTCCCGCTTCGCCGTCGATAAAGACCTTGGCCATGGTGGCTTTTTCCTGGGAAAACTGTGGATGTTCGAGGTTTGAGTCGGGCACAAGGATTGTGCGTTGCAACATGATACAGTTCTGCGCTGCTGCCTGCAGTGACCGAAGGCGTTACATTTTGATGAATTTGCACCGATGTTGCAGACAAACATCAGGCTGACGCCGACGTCCCTTTTTACCGACTCCTGGAAGTAATTGCATGAAAATTCACGAGTACCAAGGCAAGGAAATCTTGCGTCACTTTGGTGTCCCCACGCCCCGCGGCATTCCCGCGTTCACGGTGCAAGAGGCGGTGGAAGCCGCGCAAAAACTGGGCGGCCCGGTCTGGGTGGTCAAGGCCCAGATCCACGCCGGCGGCCGCGGCAAGGGCGGCGGCGTCAAGCTGGCGCGCAGCATTGATGACGTGAAGAAGCTCGCCGGCGAAATTCTCGGCATGCAGCTCATCACGCACCAGACCGGCCCGGAAGGCCAGAAAGTACGCCGCCTGCTGATCGAAGACGGTGCCGACATCAAAAAAGAGTATTACGTCTCCGCCGTCACCGACCGCGCCACTCAAAAAGTGGCGTTCATGGCGTCTTCCGAAGGCGGCATGGACATCGAGGAAGTGGCTCACGCCACGCCCGAGAAAATCATCAAGGTGTTTGTCGATCCGGCCACGGGCCTGACCGATGCCCAGGCCAAAGAGCTGGCCGATGGCATGACCGTGCCGGCGGGCTCCACCGCCCAGGCCGTGGACGTGCTCAAAAAGCTGTACAAGGTGTACATGGAAACCGACGCCAGCCTGGTCGAGATCAATCCGCTGATTCTCGAAGGCAACGGCAACATCAAGGCGCTGGACGCCAAGTTCAACTTCGACCCGAACGCGTTGTTTCGCCACCCCGAAATCGTGGCCTATCGCGACCTGGACGAAGAAGACCCCGCTGAAATTGAAGCATCCAAGTTTGACCTGGCCTACATCAGCCTGGACGGCAACATCGGCTGCCTGGTCAACGGCGCCGGCCTGGCGATGGCGACCATGGACACCATCAAGCTGTTCGGCGGCGAGCCGGCCAACTTCCTGGATGTTGGCGGCGGCGCCACGGCCGAAAAGGTCACCGAAGCTTTCAAGATCATGCTGAAGAACCCCGAGGTCAAAGGCATTCTGGTCAACATCTTCGGCGGCATCATGAAGTGCGACACGATTGCCCAGGGCGTCATCGCCGCCTGCAAGGCCGTCAACCTCTCGGTGCCGCTGGTCGTGCGCATGAAGGGCACCAACGAAGACCTGGGCAAGAAAATGCTGGCTGACTCCGGTCTGCCCATCATTGCCGCAGACACCATGGCCGAAGCCGCGACCAAAATCGTCGCCGCTGTCAAATGAACCACCCCCGAAGCGCCTTTGGCGCTCCCCCCTCAAGGGGGCGACCACATGCGGCCCGGCCCTTCGACCGGCTCAGGACAGGCCAAGGCGGGTTCCGCTGCGGTCACTTGACAATAGCATTCACCTTGTGAGGACAGCATGAGCATTTACATCAACAAAAACACCAAAGTCATCACGCAGGGCATCACCGGCAAGACCGGCCAGTTCCACACCCGCATGTGCCGCGATTACGCCAATGGCAAAGAATGTTTTGTCGCCGGCGTGAACCCGAAGAAAGCCGGCGAAGATTTCGAAGGCATCCCGATTTTCGCCAACGTGGCGGAAGCGGCCGGTGCCACCGGCGCGACCGTGTCGGTCATCTACGTGCCGCCGGCCGGCGCAGCCGCCGCGATCTGGGAAGCCGTGGAAGCCAACCTCGACCTGGCCATTTGCATCACCGAAGGCATTCCCGTGCGCGACATGCTGGAAGTGCGCAACCGCATGAAGGCCAAAGTGGCTGCCGGCGGCAAGGAAACCCTGCTGCTGGGCCCCAATTGCCCCGGTCTGATCACGCCCGAAGAGATCAAGATCGGCATCATGCCCGGCCACATCCATCGCAAGGGCCGCATTGGCGTGGTCAGCCGCTCCGGCACGCTGACCTATGAAGCCGTGGCGCAGCTCACCGAAATCGGCCTGGGCCAGTCCAGCGCCGTTGGTATAGGCGGCGACCCGATCAATGGCCTGAAACACATCGACGTGATGCGCGCCTTCAATGACGATCCGGACACCGATGCCGTCATCATGATTGGCGAAATCGGCGGTTCGGACGAAGCCGACGCGGCCCTATGGTGCAAAGCCAACATGAAAAAACCCATCGTCGGTTTCATCGCCGGTGTGACAGCGCCAGCGGGCAAGCGCATGGGCCACGCCGGTGCGCTGATTTCCGGCGGCGCGGACACGGCGGACGCCAAGCTGGCGATCATGGAAGCGTGTGGCTTCACCGTGACCCGCAACCCTTCGGAAATGGCCAAGTTGCTCAAGGCGCTGCTGTAAGCTGCTCCGCATTGTGGTTAGTCACTCTTAAAGAGCGGTCGTTATCAATGACAATTGGTCTTTTTGATTCCCCCTAGAGGTTTCCATGGAAGAGTTCATGACAGCCAGCTTCTGGCTTGCGGTTGGCCAGATCATCATGATCGACATCCTGCTGGGTGGCGACAACGCGGTGGTGATCGCTCTGGCATGCCGGAGCCTGCCTGCCAAGCAGCGTACCCAGGGCATTATTTATGGCACCTTGGGCGCCATCGCCCTGCGGGTGATCCTGATCGCCTTTGCGCTGGCCCTGCTGGCCATTCCCTACCTCAAGATTGTGGGCGCCGTGCTGCTGCTGTGGATTGGCGTGAAGCTGATGCAACCCGAAGACGAGGGCGATCACGCCATCAGCTCAAGCGACAAGCTCTGGGGGGCCGTCAAAACCGTGATCATTGCCGACCTCGTGATGAGCGTCGACAATGTCCTGGCCATTGCAGGCGCTGCGCAGGGCGCAGGCCAGCAGCATCAGTTGTCACTGGTTATTTTTGGTCTGCTGGTCAGCATTCCGATCATCGTCTGGGGCAGCCAGTTGGTGCTCAAGCTGATGGGGCGTTTCCCCATCATCATTACCCTGGGCGCCATGCTGCTGGGCTGGATCGCGGGCCAGATGGCGTACACCGACCTGGCGTTCAAGCCTTACCTGCCCGAGTCGGCTTTTTGGGCTTATGCGTCAGCGATGGTGGGCGCTCTGTTTGTGCTTGCGGCGGGCAAAGTGATGCAGTGGCGTCAAAAGCCGGCCGACGCAGCCTGAGCTGGTACCCCTGCTTTGATCGGCGGTGCCGCATCAATTTGCAACAGGCGGTACGCAGGATGTGCGAAAGTCCCTTGTCCAGCCGCAACGCGTCTGGTAATGTCCATGCTTGGGAGGCTTGTAACGGGTCAGCAAGATTGACTGACAAGTGCGCAAAAAACAAGCCGGTGCCTCAAGCGCATCTGTGCATCTGTTTGGCGAACCAGGACAAAGGGTGGGGCATGGCCACAGCATCAAGTAAGCGCCGTCAATTCTGACGGTCCGACGGGTTTGTTGGCGTCCTGGTGTTGCTTGCTGTCCTGATGATGCATGGCGCCACCGACTTTTTGGGTACGCTGGAGCGGCGCTATTACGACTTTGCCAGCACCAGTACCTCGCGCCAGCCTTCGGACCGCATGGCGATCATCGCGATAGACGACCAGAGCATCGCCAACATCGGGCGCCTGGCCGATATCGCGGCTGGGTCGCTCAGCAAAAAACGAGGGTTGCCCGCTCACCTTATGATGAGCCTGTAGCCAATGCAGATACAGATTTGAAACCATAACAACTCTACGATGATTTACGAGATTTGCACCCAGACGGATCCTGGCTTGACGCGGGACAACAACGAAGACTCGGTGGCGTTTGACGCCGCGACCGGCCTTTGCCTTCTGGCCGATGGCATGGGCGGCTATAACGCGGGGGAAATCGCCAGTGGCATGGCAACGGCCTTCATCAAATCGGAGCTGAGCCGCTGGCTGTCGCAGGCCGGCAAACACGCCAACAGCAAGGAAGTGCGGCGTGCGATGGAGATCTGCGTTGAAAACGCCAACCATTCCATTTTCAACGCGGCCAACTCCAATCCGCAGTATTCCGGCATGGGCACCACGCTGGTTGTCGCTGCATTCCAGAGCACGCGCCTGATGCTGGGCCACATCGGCGACTCGCGTTGCTACCGTTTGCGGGGTGCTCAGCTCCAGCAGATCACCAAGGACCACTCCTTGTTACAAGAACAGATCGATGCAGGGCTGATCACCCCGGAACAGGCGCTAACCTCGGCAAACAAAAATCTGGTGACACGGGCTTTGGGGGTGGAGGACGCGGTGTTGCTGGAAGTCAACGAACACGGCGTGGAACCGGGCGATCTCTACCTGATGTGCTCGGACGGCCTGTCCGACATGATCGGTGATGGTGAAATTGCGGCTATCCTAGCGGGGTCGAAGCCGCTGGAACAAACAGCCAAGCAGCTCATTGCCGCGGCCAATGACAGCGGCGGGCGGGATAATATTTCGGTCGTGCTGGTGCAAGTCAAGGAGGTCTCGGTCAAGCGCGGACTACTATCCAAAATGTTGGGTAAATAGGCAGATTGAGTGCGAAATGTTGAAAACAGACAGGAGTCGGCCATGCCGAAAATGATCGTCTCTATTGACGGTGTCGTGGTTAAAGAGGTCCAGCTCACCAAGGACCGCACGTCCCTGGGGCGGCGGCCTTACAACGACATCGTCATCGACAACCTGGCCGTCAGTGGGGAACACGCCGTTCTGCTGATGGCGGGCAATGACGTTTTCGTCGAGGACTTGAACAGCACCAACGGCACTTACCTCAATGGCAAAACGGTCAAAAAGCACTTGCTAGCCAACGGCGACACGATTGAAATCGGCAAGTACAAGATCAAGTATGTGAACGAGGCCGCGAATGCCGGCTTTGAGAAAACGATGATGTTCAAGGCCGGCTCGGCCGGCATGGCCGCAGTGGCGGGCGCGGCGTCTGCTGCCGCCGCCGCACCCGCCACTGCGGGTGCGGGTGCCAGCGCGGCCATCAAGGTCATGTCGGGTGCGGCCGCCGGTCGGGAGGTCGCTCTGGTCAAGGTGGTGACCACCATTGGCAAGCCCGGGGTGGCGGTTGCCGCCATTACCCGACGGCCCCACGGTTTTGTGGTGGCGCATGTGGAGGGTGGCAGCAAGCCGACGCTCAACGGCGCCCCGATAGGCGCTGAACCTGTCCAGCTCAAGAACGGTGATGTCCTTGAGCTGGCGGGGACTCAAATGCAGTTCGTGCAGCATTGATCTAGGGAAGCGCGGATTTATTCGTCGTGGATTCCCGGCGCTTGGCTTGGGATGGGCTGCAAGGCGCAATTTGCAGCCAATAGCCGTAGCTATTGGCAAAAATTGCAACGCCGCAGACCGCCCAAGCCAGGGGATCGGGG
>JAURVI010000008.1 GCA_030655515.1 Polaromonas sp.
ACTACATCAACAACCAGCCGGTGCGCCGCCGCGACGTGCAGGACGTGTTCCTGGGCACGGGCCTGGGCCCCCGCGCCTACGCCATCATCGGCCAGGGCACGATCAGCCGGATCATCGAGTCCAAGCCCGAGGAGCTGCGCCTGTTCCTCGAGGAAGCCGCCGGCGTCTCCAAGTACAAGGAGCGCCGCCGAGAGACCGAGAACCGCCTGGGCGACACGCGCGAGAACCTCACGCGCGTGGAGGACATCCTGCGCGAACTCAATGCCAACCTCGAGAAGCTCGAGAAGCAGGCCGAGGTGGCCGCGCGCTACAACACGCTGCAGGGCGACGCCACGAAGAAGCAGCACCAGCTGTGGTTTCTCAAGCGCAGCGAAAGCAACGCCGACCAGGCGAAGATCAAGACCGATTCCGAGAAGGCCATCAACGACCTGGAATCGCGCACGGCCGACCTGCGCCACATCGAGGCCGAACTCGAAACCGTGCGCCAGGCCCACTACGGCGCCGGCGACACCGTCAACCAGGCGCAGGGCAAGCTCTACGAGGCCAGCGCCGAAGTCGGCCGGCTCGAGGGCGAGATCCGCTTCGTGGTCGAGGGCCGCCAGCGCGTCGAGCAGCGCCTGGTGCAACTGCGCGAACAGATGGGCCAATGGGGCCGCCGCCGCGAAGAGGCCGAGGCCGAGATCGAGACGCTGGCCGGCGCCGGCGTCGACGCCGAGGAGCAGGCCATCCTGCTGGCCGCGCAGCTCGAGGAACACGACGCGCGCATGCCCGAGCTCGAGGAAGCCGTGCAGCGCGCCCAGGACCAGGCAAACGCCCAGCGCACGACCGTGTCGCAGGTGCAGCAGCAGATCCAGGTGCTGGCCGCCGACCAGCGCAACATCGAGGAACAAAGCCGCCAGCTCACGCAGCGCAGCGAACGCCTGCGCGCCGACCAGAACGCGCTGGCTGCGCCCGACGAGGCCCGCCTGCTCGACATGCAGGAGCAGCTCGCCGCCGCGCAGGAAGCCGCCAGCGAAGCCGACGGCCGCCTGCAGGAGCTGCAGGAAGCCGTGCCGCAGCTCGACGACGATCGCCGCGCGAAGCAGCAGGCCGTCAACACCGAAGGCGCCCGCCACGCCGAGTTCTCGGCCCGCCTCGAGGCGCTGCGCGCGCTGCAGGAAAAGGTCAAGACCGACGGCAAGCTGGCCCCATGGCTCGCCAGGCACGGGCTCGACGGCCTCCAGGGCCTGTGGAGCCGCATCCACATCGAGCAGGGTTGGGAGAACGCGCTCGAATCCGCGCTGCGCGAACGCCTGGGCGCGCTCGAAGTCAGCCGGCTGGAAATGGTGCGCGCCTTCGGCAACGACGCGCCGCCCGCCAAGCTCGCCTTCTACAGCCCGCCGGCCGCCGGTGTGCCCGAAGGCTCGGCCGCGCTGCCGCGCCTGTCGAGCCTGCTGCGCCTGAACGACGCGGGCCAGCAAGCCCTGCTGACCGACTGGCTGCACGGCTGCTACACCGCCGAGAGCTTCGAAGACGCCCTGGCCCAGCGCGCCACGCTGCAGCCGGGCGAGGTCATCTATGTACGCAGCGGCCATGCGGTGTCGGCGCACAGCGTCAACTTCTACGCCCCCGATTCCGAGCAGGCCGGGCTGTTGGCCCGCCAGCAGGAAATGGAAAACCTGGAGCGCCAGCTGCGCGCCCAGACGCTCATCAACGAAGAGGCGCGCACCGCGCTGGTCCGTGCCGAAGCCGCCTACGGCGACGCCGCCTCGCGCTTGGTGACCGCGCGGCGCGAAGCCGCCGACACGCAGTCGCGCGCGCACGAACTGCAGGTCGAGACCCTGCGCATGCAGCAGCTCGCCGAGCAGACGCGCGCCCGCAGCGAACAGCTGGCCGCCGACCTCGGCGAAGTCGATGCGCAGCTCGAGGAACTGCAGGAGCGACGCCTCGCCGCCGAAGGCCGCTTCGAAGAGCTCGACATGCAGCTGGCCGACAGCCAGGAGCGCCACGCCGAACTCGACGAGCGCGTCATCGAGGCCGGCCGCGCGCTGAACGCGAGCCGCGAGCAGCATCGCAGCCTCGAGCGCCAGGCGCAGGAAGCGACTTTTTCGCAGCGCACGCTCGAAGCCCGCCGCGCCGAGCTGAACCGCTCCATCGAAACCGCCGCGCAGCAGGTGGTGTCGCTGACCGACGAAGACGAGCGCGCGCGCGCCGAGCTGGGCCGCCTGTCCGACGCCGCCGCGCAGGCCGGCCTGCAGGATGCGCTGGCGCTCAAGCTCGAGCGCGAAGCCGCGCTGGGCTCGGCGCGCAGCCAGTACGACGACCTCACGCTCAAGCTGCGCGCCAGCGACGAGCGCCGCCTGCAGCTCGAGCGCGAGCTCGATCCGCTGCGCCAGCGCATCACCGAGTTCCAGCTGAAGGAGCAGGCCGCGCGCCTGGGTGTCGAGCAGTACCAGCAGCTGCTGGACGATGCCGGCGCCGACCTCGAGGCCGTCGAGCAGTCGATCGAGGCCGACAAAGTGAAGCTCACCGGGCTGCAAGGCGAAATCGACCGGCTCAACCGCGAAGTGGTCGCGCTGGGCGCCGTGAACCTGGCCGCGCTCGACGAATTGGCCATCGCCAGCGAGCGCAAGACCTTCCTCGATGCGCAATCGGCCGACCTGAACGAAGCCATCGGCACGCTGGAAGACGCGATCCGCAAGATCGACGCCGAAACCCGCGACCTGCTCGGCGGCACCTTCAAGATCGTCAATGAGCACTTCAGCCGCATGTTCCCGGAGCTCTTCGGCGGCGGCAACGCCAAGCTGATGATGACGGGCGACGAGATCCTCGACTCCGGCGTGCAGGTGATGGCGCAGCCCCCGGGCAAGAAGAACCAGACCATCCACCTGCTCTCGGGCGGCGAGAAGGCGCTCACGGCCATCGCGCTCGTGTTCGCGATCTTCCAGCTCAACCCGGCGCCTTTCTGCCTGCTCGACGAAGTGGACGCGCCGCTGGACGACGCGAACACCGAGCGCTATGCCAAACTCGTGACAGCCATGAGCCGCGAAACCCAGTTCCTCTTCATCAGCCACAACAAGATCGCCATGGAAATGGCCGAGCAACTGATTGGCGTGACCATGCAGGAGCAGGGCGTGTCACGCATTGTGGCCGTCGATATGGAAGCCGCCCTCGGCTTCGTGGAGGCGGCATGAGCATCGGCGACCGGATGCTTTCTGAGCAAGTTCAGCCCCCTCGGGGGGCAGAGCGCCACACGCAGTGGGCGAACGTGGGGGCGCACCCATCTTGAGCACACTCCAGATCAGTTTGGCGATCATCGGCGGCCTGGTACTGGCCCTCGTGGTCGCCCACGGCGCCTGGTCAGCCCGCAAAAACCTGCCCCGACAGCCTGAGCCCGACCCGGTCGCTGCTGAACCAGCCGGAGACGCTTCTTTTGACACGCAGCCGGAGCGCGAGGAACCCGGCTTTGACCGGGACTCCAGCCTGGACACGTTGGCCGCGCTGACTGCGCCCGAGAAAAAAACCGGGCTCGATGCGCTGATCGACGTGATTGCCCCGGTCGCCGTCGACTCGGTGGTCTCCGGCGAAGCAGCCCTGGCCGCCATGCCGGGCGCGCGCCGCGCCGGGAGCAAACCGTTTGCCATTGAAGGCCTGAGCGTGACGACCGGCGCCTGGGAAACCCCGAAGCCGGGCCAGCGCTACAGTGCGTTTCAGGCCGGTGTGCAGTTGACCAACCGCACCGGGGCGCTGAACGAGATCGAGTTTTCGGAATTTGTCATGAAAGCGCAAGCCTTTGCCGATGCGATTGACGGCCAGCCCGAGTTTCCGGACATGCTCGACGCGGTCGCCCGCGCCAGAGAGCTGGACCAGTTCGCCAGCGCCCACGATGCGCAACTGAGCTTCACCCTGCGCGCCAAGCACACAGCCTGGAGTCCGGGTTATGTGCAGCAAAGCGCGGCCAAGCAGGGTTTTGTCGCCGGCGCCATTCCGGGCCGCATGGTGCTGCCCGCCAGCCAGAGCGGCCACCACGCGCCGATACTGGGCCTGGCGTTTGATGCGATGGCTGCCTTGGCGGAGGACCCGGAGCAAACCGCCTTGCGCGAGCTGACGCTGTCTCTCGACGTGCCGCAGGTGCTGCGTTCCGAGCAGCCCTTTGTGCGCATGTGCGAGGCAGCCATTGCACTGGCCGCCAGTATGGACGGCGTGATCATCGACGACCAGGGCCAGCCGATCCGGCCCGCGACCATGGAAGTCATCCACGCTGATCTCGAGCAGCTCTACGACACGCTGGAAGGCCGCGACATGCCGGCCGGTTCGGCGCTGGGGCGGCGTTTGTTCTCTTAGGCGTTTTCACCGGTGAAATGATGTGAACCGAGAATATTTCGACTTTTGTGAACAACTTTGCTAAAAAGTCGCGACTTTTTAGCAAAGTTATATAAAATAGTCGTATGCAGCGTTACCTGGATGCCCGCGTCAGGGCCGATCTCAAAAAGAAAATGGTCATCCTGACCGGTCCTCGTCAGGTGGGAAAAACCACGCTCAGCCGCCAATTGCTCACTGAATTCAAAGACGCGCAGTATCTCAATTACGACGTGCCAGAACACCGGGGTGTTCTGGAAAGCAGGACATGGAACAAAAAGGCCGGACTGCTGGTGTTTGACGAAATTCACAAAATGAGCCAATGGAAGCCTTGGCTCAAAGGCGTGTTTGATGGCCGCGCCGCCGGGCAATTGCTGCTCGTTACAGGCAGCGCCCGGATGGACACATTTCGGCAGACCGGAGAGTCGCTTGCCGGACGCTACTACAAGCTGCGGCTGCACCCCATTTCAGTGCGCGAGTGGTGCGAGCAAACCGGAGCCACACCCGAAGACGCCGTCACCCACTTGCTCAAACGAGGCGGTTTCCCGGAACCCTGTCTGGCGGATACCGATGAGGAGGCTGATCGCTGGCGGACCGGGTATTTCTCGGGCCTGGTGCGTGAGGACGTGCTGGAGTTCTCGCGCCTGCAGGAGATCACCACCATGCGCCTGTTCGCCGAACTGCTGCGCTCCAGAGTCGGCTCACCGCTGTCACTCGCATCGATGGGGCGGGATCTGGCGATCTCGCCGAACACGCTCAAAAAATACCTCGACATTCTCGAAGCCCTGTTCATCGTTTTCACTGTGCGCCCCTGGCACCGCAACATTGCCCGGGCCACGCTGCAGGCACCCAAGGTCTATTTTTATGACACCGGACTGGTCAGGGGCGATGCCGGTGTCCGTTTTGAAAACTTCATGGCCTGTTCGCTGCTCAAACACGTTGAATGGCAGCAAGACGCGCTGGGCAAGGAAGTAGGATTGCACTACATCCGCACCAAAGACGGTGCCGAAGTCGATTTCGCGCTCAGCCAAGGCGACATCCTGACCGATCTGGTGGAATGCAAACTCACCGATGCCAGGCCGCACGGCGCCTTGGCGCGATTTGCCGGCGAGTGGCCCCATGCGCGCGCCAGCCAGGTGCTGCGCGACCTGAGCCATGCCATGGACACGGGCCGTCTGGAAATTCGTGAGGCGGCAGGGTGGCTGAGGGCGCTTTCAGCATGACGACGCCTGACATGTTTACTCCGCTTGAACCGGCCTCTGTTTCCGACCCCGTGGCTGCCCGTATGGACGCGCTGCGCCGCCAGTTGCACCACCATGCCCACCGTTACTACGTGCTGGACGAGCCGCAGATCCCGGACGCCGACTACGACCGGATGTTTCAGGAGCTGCAAGCCCTTGAAGCCTTGCATCCCGAGCTGACCAGCCCGGACTCGCCGACCCGGCGCGTGGGTGGCAAGCCGCTGCAGCAGTTCGCCAGCGTGCGCCACGCCGTGCCCATGCTGAGCATTCGCACCGAAACCGATACCGAGGCGAGCGGCGCGCAAAATTTTGATGCGCGCGTGCGCAAGGAGCTGGGCCTGGGCGCGTCCGATCCGCCGGTGGAGTACGTCGCCGAGCTGAAGTTTGATGGCCTGGCGATCAACCTGCGTTATGAGAACGGCGTGCTCGCCCAGGCGGCGACCCGTGGCGACGGCGAGGTCGGCGAAGATGTCACGCAAAACATTCGCACCATCCGGCAGATTCCCCTGCGTTTGTCCAAGGACGCGCCGCCAGTGCTGGAAGTGCGCGGCGAAGTCTACATGCGCCGCGATGACTTTGAATCGCTCAACGAAAAGCAGCGCGAAAAGATGGCCCGAGGCATCAAAGGTGAAAAGACCTTTGTCAACCCGCGCAACGCTGCGGCCGGGGCGGTGCGTCAGCTCGATCCGGCAATCGCGGCCCGGCGGCCCTTGAGCTTTTTTGCCTATGGCCTGGGCGAGGTCACGCCGGAAGAAGAAGGCGGCCCGTTGTTTGAGACCCACTTCGAGCTGCTGATGACCCTGAAATCATGGGGTTTTCCGGTTGCAGACCTGACAGGGACTGCGCAAGGCGCTTCTGAATTAATAGCGTTTCACGAGAAAATCGGGCGTCAACGCGATCAACTGCCGTATGACATCGACGGCGTCGTTTACAAGGTCAACAGCCTGGCGTTGCAGAAAAAGCTCGGGTTCGTGACGCGCGAGCCGCGCTGGGCCGTGGCGCACAAGTACCCGGCGCAGGAGCAGATCACGACGGTGCTGGGCATTGACGTGCAGGTCGGTCGCACCGGCAAGCTCACGCCCGTGGCCAAGCTGGCGCCGGTGTTTGTCGGTGGCGTCACCGTGACCAATGCCACGCTGCACAATGAGGACGAGGCCCGCCGCAAGGACGTGCGGATCGGCGACACCGTGATCGTGCGCCGCGCCGGCGACGTGATCCCCGAGGTCGTGAGCGTGCTGCTGGACAAACGTGTGCAGGACGCGCCGATGTTCACGATGCCGCGAAAGTGCCCGGTGTGCGGCTCGGACGCCGTGCGCGAAGAGGGCGAAGCCGACTACCGCTGCACCGGCGGCCTGTTCTGCGCCGCCCAGCGCAAGGAAGCCATCCTGCATTACTCGCACCGCCGTGCGGTCGAGATTGAAGGCCTGGGCGACAAACTGGTCGAGCAACTGGTCGATGCCAACGTGATCCGCGCCTTGCCCGATCTGTACCGCCTCGGCTTGAGCGCGCTGGTCGCCCTGGACCGCATGGCCGACAAGTCCGCCAACAATCTGCTCGAAGCGCTGGAAAAGTCCAAGGCCACCACCTTGCCGCGCTTTCTGTTCGGCCTGGGTATTCGCCATGTCGGTGAAGCCACCGCCAAGGCGCTGGCACGCCATTTCGGCAAGTTTGAGGCCATCATGGACGCGACCGAGGAGCAACTGCTGGCAGTCAATGACGTCGGCCCCATCGTCGCCAAAAGCATACGCACCTTCTTCGACCAGCCGCACAACCGCGAAGTGGTGGCGCAGTTGCGCGCCTGCGGCGTGCGCTGGAAAGAGGGCGAGGCGGCTGCGCGGGCCCCCCAGCCCCTGTCGGGCAAAACCTTTGTCATCACCGGCACCCTGCCCACGCTGAGCCGCGACCAGGCCAAAGACTTGGTGGAGGCGGCGGGCGGCAAGGTGGCGGGCTCGGTCAGCAAAAAAACCGATTACGTGGTAGCCGGGGCCGAGGCGGGCAGCAAGTTGGTCAAGGCGCAGGCGCTGGGTGTGGCGGTGATTGACGAGGCCGACTTATTGACTCTGCTAAGCCGGTATTGAGCAGGAAGCCGCGCATGTTTGAAACGAAGTTGACCTGATGACAATCCGTGAAATCCTCAAAATGGGCGACCCGCGCTTGCTGCGTATTGCCCCGCCCGTCACCGAATTCGACACCGACGCCCTGCATCTGCTGGTGGCCGACATGTTCGACACCATGCGCTCCGCCGAGGGGGCCGGCCTGGCTGCGCCGCAGATCGGCGTGAATTTGCAACTGGTGATCTTTGGCACCGACGAGGTCAACCCGCGCTACCCGGATGCGCCGCTGGTGCCGCGCACCGTGCTGCTGAACCCGGTCATCACGCCTTTGTCGGACGAGGAAGAAAGCGGTTGGGAAGGCTGCCTGTCGGTGCCCGGCCTGCGCGGCCTGGTGCCGCGTTTTTCGCGGATTCGGTACACCGGATTCGATCCCTATGGGGATGTGATCGACCGGACGGTGGATGGCTTTCATGCCCGGGTGGCGCAGCACGAGTGCGACCACCTGATCGGCAGGTTGTACCCGATGCGAATCCGGGACTTCACGCAGTTTGGCTTTACCGAGGTCTTGTTCCCGGGGCTGGACGCCTCAGCCGACGACTGACGGCGAAAATCTCAGGAAGCGCGGACAGCGGGGCGGTCTGCCGGCAGCTTGATGCCAGACCCCGTGCCCAGCACGGAGCGCCACCACTGGGCGGACCCATCCGGTGGCACGGGCGGGGCCGTCAAGGCATTGCGCCGGAGGTAGTCAATCGTGACGCGGCGGCGGTAACGTCCCACATCGTTGCCGGCCATTTCAATCAGCGGGCGTGCGGCCCCCTGGCTTTGCACCAGCAGTTGCCCGGGCGCCGCACCGGCTTTGACCAGCGCCGCCCGCACGGCAATGGCCCGGCGGTCCCCCATCAGCCAGAAAAAACGGTGGCTGCCAGTGCCGTAACTGTGGCCGGAGATCACGGCGGCGAGGTACGGGTGGGCGATCAGGTATGCGGCATGGGCGCGCAGCATTTCTTCATAGCAACTGGGTAGCAGCCAACTGTCGGGCTCGAAAAATACCTGGCGGGCCAGCGGGCGGCCGTCGCTGGCGCAGGCGCCGGACGCGCGTAAAAACTGTTCGCGGGTCAAGAGGGTCAGTGCGTTGTTTGTCACGAAAATCTCCTTGGGTTGGGTACACGTCGAAGCGATGCGTGAATGCTGCGAGGCCGACGACAGCCTGAACAGAACAACCATTCTGGGCTTCGAGCCAGCCCCTTGTCTACCCGGTTTCGATGACAAAAAGTGCGCTTTGTTTATTGATGTATTACTTTAATAAACAAATTTAACTTGATGATTTATATATAAAATTTATTAAATTAATTCACGGGTCGTGGACAGTCAAGCCGCCAGGGCTTCCAGCAACTCGGTCTCGATCGCAATCTGCGCCTTGTTTTGCTGCAATTCCGGCCCGTCAATCAGGAAAGTGTCTTCCACGCGTTCACCCAGGGTCGTGACTTTGGCAAGCTGCAAGTTGATGCGGTGGCGCGCCAGTACGCGGGCGATTGAATACAGCAAACCCACACGGTCGCTGGCCGAGACACTGAGCAACCAGCGCTGGGCTTTTTCATCGGGGCGCAGATCGACCCTGGGCGCAATCGGGAAGCTCTTGACGCGGCGCGACACCCGGCCTTTGCCGGGGGCCGGCAGCGGGCCGCTTTCTTCGATGGTGCGGTCCAGCTCGGCTTCGACCATGGCCACCAGTTCACGGTAGTGGTCGGCCAGCGTCGAACTGACCACCTGGAAGGTGTCCAGCGCATAACCGGGCGCACCCTTGCAGGGCTTGGCGGTGTGGACCTTGGCATCAAGAATGCTGAAGCCCGCCCCCTCAAAGTAGCCGCAGATGCGGGCAAAGAGGTCGGGCGCATCGGGTGTGTAAACCAGCACCTGCAGGCCTTCGCCGGCCGCCGAGCGGCGTGCCCGCACAATACATTTGGCGGTGCCCACATGGCGCGACAGATGGCGGGTGTGCCAGGCAATGTCGCCGGCCTCGTGGCGCATGAAATAACTGATATCCAAGGTGTCCCACAAGGCCTTGTGCGCCTCGAAGGGTTCGGCGTGCAGGGCCAGGATGGTCAGCGCTTCGCGTTTGCGGGCTTCCACCTCGGCGTCCGGGTCGGGCGCGCGGCCGCCCAGCACGCGCAGGGTGTAGCGGTACAGGTCTTCCAGCAGCTTGCCTTTCCACGCATTCCACACTTTGGGGCTGGTGCCTCGGATGTCGGCCACTGTCAGCAGATACAGCGCGGTCAGGTAACGCTCGTTGCCGACGCGTTGGGCAAAGGCGGCAATGACCTGCGGGTCGCTCAGGTCTTCCTTCTGGGCAATGCGGCTCATGCTCAGGTGTTCGCCGACCAGGAACTCGATGAGCAGGGCGTCTTCGGCGGCGATGCCGTGCTGGCGGCAAAACACGCGCACCTCCCTGCAGCCGAGTTCGGAATGGTCGCCGCCGCGGCCTTTGGCGATGTCGTGAAACAGCGCGGCGACGTACAGAATCCAGGGCTTGTCCCAGCCGGCGGCCAGTTGCGAACACGCCGGGTATTCATGCGCGTGTTCGGCCATGAAAAAGCGCCGCACGTTGCGCAGCACCATCAGGATGTGCTGGTCCACCGTGTAGACGTGGAACAGGTCGTGCTGCATTTGTCCGACGATTTTGCGGAACACCCACAAATAGCGGCCCAGCACCGAGGTCTGGTTCATCAGACGCATCGCGTGGGTGATGCCCGAGGGCTGCTGCAAAATTTGCCGGAAGGTGTCGCGGTTGACCGGGTCGCGCCGGAACCCGGCGTCCATCACACCGCGCGCGTTGTACAGCGCCCGTAAGGTGCGGGCCGACAGGCCCTGGATGCCGGGCGTGGTCTGGAACAGCAGGAAGGTTTCCAAAATCGCGTGCGGCTGCCGCACATACAGGTCGTCGCTGGCGACTTCCATCAGGCCGCCCTTGTCGAAAAACCGTTCGTTGATGGCGCGCAGCGGCCAGGTGTGGGGGTTGAGCCGCTCTTCAATATTGAGCAGCAAAATCTGGTTGAGCTGCGTCACCGCCTTGGCGGCCCAGTAGTAGCGGCGCATCAGTGCTTCGCTGGCCCGAACAAGGCCCCCACGCTCGGCACTGGCGTGTTCTTCCTGCCCGTCGAGGGGGCCGTTACGCCTAGGGGCGGCCCGTCGGCGAAACGCGTCTTCACCATAACCGAAGGACTCCGCCACTGCGGTTTGCAAGTCAAAGACCAGCCGGTCCTCGCGCCGTCCGGCAATGAGGTGCAGGCGCGCGCGGATCAGGCAGAGCAGGGCTTCGTTGGCCTTGATCTGTCGTACTTCAAACGCCGTTGCCAGGCCGCTTTGCGCCAGGTCGTCCCAGGACTTGCCCAGCCCGGCAGCGTGGGCCACCCACAAAATGACTTGCAGGTCGCGCAGGCCGCCGGGAGATTCCTTGCAGTTGGGTTCCAGCGCGTAGGGCGTATTTTCAAACTTGTTGTGGCGCTGGCGCAGCTCCAGCGTCTTGGCGACAAAAAAAGCCTGGGGGTCATGAACGCTGTCGAGTTGTCGCATCAGCGTTGAAAATATCTCTTTCGAGCCGGATACCAGGCGTGCTTCCAGCATCGAGGTTTGCACCGTCACATCTTTGACGGCTTCCTCGACACAGTCTGCAACCGTGCGAACGCTGGAGCTGATCTCTAATCCGCTGTCCCAGCAACTGCCTATGAAGTTTTCGATTTTGGCCTTCAGGGCGGCATCGTGGTCCACCCCGGCGTCATGGGGCAGCAGCAGCAGCACGTCAACATCGGAATGCGGAAACAGCTCGCCCCGGCCGAATCCACCGACCGCCACCAGCGCGCAGCCGGCGGGAAAATCGGCGCGCAGCCAGAGCTGGCGCAGCGCCGAGTCGGTGTGCCTGGCCAGTTTGTGCAGCAGGCTGTGAATGCCGCGCGTGGACGCCCCACTGCCGGCCAGCGAGGCCAGCAGCGCGTTTTTACCGGCCCGGTAGTGCTCGCGCAGCAGAACCGGTGCGGTCGCCAGGGAAGAAGGCAGCGCGGAGTGCATTTGCGGCAGGCCCGTGCGCTGTTACTGCGCTGGCTCAGGCGACGGAATCAGCCGTGGACGGCGCCACGGCCTGTCCGGCCGCACCGGCTTGCGGCGCGGGGACAAAGGCCGGTATCGGCGGGCTTGCGCTTGAGAGCGTCAGCACTTCGTAGCTGGTTTCGGTCACCAGCACCGTGTGCTCCCATTGCGCCGAGAGGGAATGGTCGCGCGTCACAATGCTCCAGCCGTCTTTCTCGGGGCCGTCCTTGATGTCTCGCTTGCCGGCGTTGATCATCGGCTCGATGGTGAAGGTCATGCCGGGTTTGAGCTCTTCCAGCGTACCGGGCCGACCATAGTGCAGGACTTGCGGTTCTTCATGAAATTTTTGACCGACACCATGCCCGCAGAATTCGCGCACGATGGAAAAGCCCTGTTTTTCCGCAAAGGTCTGGATTGCAAAACCAATGTCACCCAGCCGCACGCCCGGTTTGACGCGCATGATGCCGTGCCACATCGCCTCATAAGTCACCGCGCAAAGGCGTTTGGCGGCAATCGAAGCCTCGCCGACCAGAAACATCCGGCTGGTGTCGCCGTGCCAGCCGTCCTTGATGACGGTCACGTCGATATTGACGATGTCGCCTTTTTTCAAAGGCTTGTCGTTGGGGATGCCGTGACAGACCTGGTGGTTGACCGAGGTACACAGCGATTTGGGGTAGGGTGCATAGCCGGGGGGCTGGTAGCCCAGCGTGGCCGGAATCGTGCCCTGGACCTGGGTCATGTAGTCATGGGCCAGCCGGTCGATCTCGTTCGTGGTGACGCCGGGTTTGACGAAGGGGGTCAGGTAGTCCAGCACGTCAGAGGCCAGCCTGCCAGCGACACGCATGCCTTCTATGCCCTGGACGTCTTTATAGATAATGCTCATAGGATAATTATCCCACTTGCCCCGGCGGAAGTGGGCAGGCTCGGCCAGCGCCCACGATGCCGGCAGGGCCTGGGGCGGACGGCCGGTCGCTGATAAAATCCAACGCTAAAAAGCAGTCTCCCCAGACGGCCAAACCCCGGTAGAGGCCCGCAGCGGCCTGCCGACAACCACAAGGCCACCGCCACCGTGACCCTGCATCTGACGACTTTTGAGGGCGAGCCCCACGGGATCAGCGCCCTGAGCGACTTTCGAGTCCGGCAACTTCTCCCGCGCCTGCAAGCCCTTCACGACAAAATTGCCGGGATCAGCGCCCGTTTCGTGCATCTGGTGGCGACAGAAATGCCGGCTACCGAGGCCGTCAAAAGCCAGTTGTCGGCCCTGCTGACCTACGGCGAACCTTTGCCGGCCTCGGCTGCGGCACGGGATACCCGTCTGTTGTTCATCGTGTCGCCGCGTTTCGGCACGGTCTCGCCCTGGGCCTCCAAAGCCACCGATATCGCCCGCAATTGCGGCTTGGCGGTCAAACGGATAGAACGCATCACCGAATACCAACTGACACTCAAGACCGGCCTTTTCGGCAAAACCGTGCTCAGCGAGCCGCAGCGCCAGCAAATCGCCGCGCTGCTGCATGATCGCATGACGGAAAGCGTGATGTTCGACCGGGCACAGGCCTCTGGCCTTTTCACCGAGCTGCAGGGCGCGCCGCTGCAAACCATTGACGTGCTGGCCGGCGGCAAGGCGGCGCTGGAGCGCGCCAACAGCGAGTTCGGTCTGGCGTTGGCGCTCGATGAAATCGACTACCTGGTCCATGCCTTCACCCAGCTCCAGCGCAATCCGACCGACGTCGAGCTGATGATGTTTGCGCAAGCCAACAGCGAGCATTGCCGCCACAAGATTTTCAACGCCGATTTCACGATTGACGGTGTGCGCCAGGACAAAAGCCTGTTTGCGATGATCCGCAACACCGAGAAACTCCATTCCCGGCACACGGTGGTGGCGTATTCCGACAACGCCTCGGTGATGGAAGGTGGAAAAATCCAGAAGTTTTATCCGAAATTGGTCTCTGATCCAATCAATGCGGGCGCAACCAGCTATCAAGCCTATAGCGCTTCGGATGACGTGCTGACCCATGTGCTGATGAAGGTCGAGACGCATAACCATCCCACGGCGATTGCACCGTTTCCGGGCGCATCCACCGGTGCCGGCGGCGAAATCCGCGATGAAGGCGCCACCGGGCGCGGCTCCAAACCGAAAGCCGGTCTGACGGGTTTTACCGTCTCCAGATTGTGGGGCGGTGATGACGGCAAACCGGAGCACCTTGCCAGCCCGCTGCAGATCATGACGGAAGGCCCGCTGGGCGGCGCGGCATTCAACAATGAGTTCGGCCGGCCCAACCTGGCTGGCTACTTCCGCGAATACGAGCAAACCGTGGACGGCCAGCGCTGGGGTTACCACAAGCCCATCATGATCGCCGGCGGCGTCGGCACCATTGATGCGGCGTTGACAAAAAAAATCCTGTTCCCTGCCGGCACCTTGCTGATCCAGCTTGGCGGCCCCGGCATGCGCATCGGCATGGGCGGCAGCGCGGCCAGCTCCATGGCCTCGGGCGCCAATGCGGCGCAACTCGACTTCGATTCGGTGCAGCGCGGCAATCCCGAGATCGAGCGCCGGGCCCAGGAAGTCATCAACCAATGCGCGCAGATGGGTGCAGCCAATCCGATTCTGGCGATTCACGATGTCGGCGCGGGCGGCCTGTCCAACGCGTTTCCCGAGCTGGTCAACGATGCCGGCCGGGGCGCGCGTTTTGATCTGCGCGCGGTGCCGCTGGAAGAAAGCGGGCTGTCGCCGAAAGAAATCTGGAGCAATGAAAGCCAGGAGCGTTATGTGATGGCGATTGCGCCCGAGTCGCTGGCGCAATTCCAGGCTTTTTGCGAGCGCGAGCGCTGCCCGTTTTCGGTGGTGGGTGTTGCCACCGAAGAAAAAGACCTCGTGCTGTTTGATGGTGATATCGGAGAGGCCGCGCGCCGCGCTGGGCCGCCCCAAGCAAGCGCAGCCCCCTCGGGGGGCAGCGCAGTACGCGAAGCGACAAGCGTGGGGGCTCCGGTTCACATGCCCATGAGCGTGCTGCTCGGCAAACCGCCCAAAATGCACCGCGACGTGACCAGCGTGGCGCGCCCCGTCAAGCCGCTGGATTTGACCGGTGTCGACCTGGAAAAAAGCTGCATCGCCGTGCTCGGCCACCCCACGGTGGCGTCCAAACGCTTTTTGATTACCATCGGCGACCGCACCGTCGGCGGTCTCACGCACCGCGACCAGATGGTCGGTCCGTGGCAAGTGCCGGTGGCCGACTGTGCGGTGACCCTGGCCGACTACCAGGGTTTTGCCGGCGAAGCGATGAGCATGGGCGAGCGCACGCCGCTGGCAACCCGCAACGCCGCCGCTTCGGGCCGCATGGCGGTGGCCGAAGCCATTACCAATTTGCTGGCGGCGCCCATGGAGTTGCCGCGCGTGAAGCTGTCGGCCAACTGGATGGCCGCCTGCGGCGAGCCGGGGCAGGATGCGGCACTGTACGAGACCGTCAAGGCCGTGGGCATGGAACTGTGCCCGGCCCTCGGCGTGTCGATTCCCGTCGGCAAGGATTCGCTGTCCATGCGCACGGTCTGGCGTGACGGGGCCGACAGCAGAAAGGTGATCTCACCGGTGTCGCTGATCGTCAGCGCCTTCGCCACGCTGGCCGATGTGCGCGGGACGCTGACGCCGCAACTGAACGCGCTGGAGGCCGACACCACCTTGATCCTGATCGACCTGGGCAAAGGCCGGAGTCGCATGGGCGGCTCCATCCTGGCGCAAAGCCTGAACCTTGAGGGCGGTGACGTGCCCGATCTGGACGACCCGAAAGACCTGGTCAACCTGGTCAATGCCATCAACGCCTTGCGCGCGCAAGGGCAGCTCCTGGCCTACCACGACCGCAGCGACGGCGGCTTGTTTGCCACTGCCTGCGAAATGGCCTTTGCCGGCCATGTCGGCGTGTCGCTCAACATCGACATGCTGCTGGTCGAGGGCGATGGTATTTCGGACAGCCGCATGGACACCGGCGACAGCAAAAACTGGGCAAGCCAGGTCAGCGCGCGCCGCGAAGAACTCACGCTCAAGGCACTGTTCAACGAAGAACTGGGCGCCGTCATCCAGGTGCGCACTGAAGCGCGCAACGATGTGATGCAAACCTTGCGCGAACACGGGCTCTCGAAGTTCAGCCACTTCGTCGGTAAAACCCGTCCGCAACATGCCGCGCTTGAACTCGGCAAGGGCGAAGTGCAGGTCTGGCGCGACACCAAGGCGGTGTTCAGCGCCAGTCTGCAGGACCTGCACCAGGTGTGGGACAGCACCAGTTGGAAGATTTGCCGGCAGCGCGACAACCCGGCCTGCGCCGACGCCGAGCACGCTTCAGCCGGCGATCCCGCCGACCCCGGCTTGCATGTTTTCCTCGCTCTTCCTCTGGGAGAAGGTTGGGGCAAGGGCCGCGCTCCAGCGCTCAATCTCGCCAAACCCAAAGTCGCCGTGCTGCGGGAGCAGGGCGTCAATTCGCATGTGGAGATGGCCTACGCCTTCACGCAGGCGGGTTTTGAGGTCTATGACGTCCACATGACCGACCTGCAAAGCGGCCGCGCCAGGCTGGCCGACTTCAAGGGCGTGGTGGCCTGTGGCGGCTTCAGCTACGGCGACACCCTGGGCGCCGGCATCGGCTGGGCCCGGTCGATTACCTTCAACCCGGTGCTGGTCGAGCAGTTCAAAGCCTTCTTCGCACGCACCGACACCTTCGGCCTGGGCGTGTGCAACGGTTGCCAGATGTTTGCCGAGCTGGCCGACATCATCCCGGGCGCCGAGGCCTGGCCGCGCTTCACCACCAACCGCAGCGAGCGCTTCGAGGCGCGGCTGAGCATGGTCGAAATTCTTGGCTCCCCCAGCCTGTTTCTGCAAGGCCTGGCCGGCAGCCGCTTGCCGGTTGCCGTGGCGCACGGCGAGGGTTATGCCAACTTTTCCTACCGGGGTGATGCGTCCAGGGTCATGGCGGCGATGCGTTTCACTGACAACCACGGCCAGCCCACGCAAGCCTATCCGGCCAACCCCAACGGCAGCGTGGGCGGCCTGACTGCGGTGACCACCGCCGATGGCCGTTTCACTGCGATGATGCCGCACCCCGAGCGCGTGTTCCGCAACATCCAGATGAGCTGGACGGATCAGGATATCAGCGCCCACAGTGCATGGATGCAGCTCTGGTACAACGCCCGCAAGTGGGTGGGCTGACATGAATGACTGAGCGTCGCGAGCACTTTTGAGGGTTGACTGTGCGCCAATTCTTGTATAGACTTTGTTTATACATTTCATGTCGAGGTAGATCATGGCCGAAGCAGTTCTGGACATCAAGCAATGGGGCAACAACCTGGGGGTTCGCCTGCCTGCGGCCATTGCTCGCGAGGCGCACCTGCGCGTTGATCAGCGCGTGCGCATTTCGGTTGAAAGCGGCCAGGTGGTCATCACGCCCATGAACGATGCGCCCCTCACGCTGGCGCAGAGGCTGGCTTTGTTTGACCCGATCCGTCATGGCGGCGAGGCGATGGCGACTGGCCAAGCCCTCGGGGCCGAGCGGTGGTGACTGCGAAGCTGCCAGTTCCTGCCAAACGCAGCGCCTGGGTACCCAACCGCCAGGAAATCATCTGGATCGACTGCAACCCCCAGATGGGGCGGGAGATGCGGGATGTTCATCCGTTTCTGGTACTCTCGCCGAGCGTTTTTAACGAGAAAACCTCGCTGGTCATCGGTCTGCCGATGACCACGGCAGCGTACAACGCCGACAACCCGTTCGCAGTCGCCGTCGCCGTCGGCAAAGCGTCAGGACGAAAAGCCGGGAAAACCAGTTACGTCCTGTGCCATCAACCCAAGTCTTTCGACTGGCGCCTGCGTGGTGCCAAGGCGCATCCGCTGGGCATTTTGCAGGATGCTGTTTTTCAGCAGGTCTGTGAACGCCTGAACCAGATCATTTGCCTGGGGTCGTAGACGAGGAAAGAAAAATCGCGGACGGGGCCGCGATTTTTAAGGGGTGGGCGGAGCCAAGGCTTGCCTTGACGGTCACTCCACCTTGGCTTTTTCGCGCAGTCCTTGCTGGAAAGCGCCCAGTTTTTGCTGCTGCATCTGCTGCGCAATCTGCGGCTTGAGTTCTTCAAACGGCGGCAGTTGGGCGGTGCGGATATCGTCGACACGGATGATGTGGTAACCGAACTGCGTCTTCACCGGCACATCCGTCAACTGGCCCTTGTTCATCTTGGTCATCGCTTGAGAAAACTCAGGCACATAGCTGCTCGGGGCGGCCCAATCCAGGTCACCGCCATTGGCGCCTGAGCCGGGGTCTTTCGAGGATTTTTTGGCGATCTCTTCAAACTTGCCGCCTTTTTTCAGGCTGGCAAGGATGGCTTTGGCTTCGTCCTCTTTTTCCACCAGAATATGCCGCGCCTTGTATTCCTTGCCGCCATTGGCTGCGACGAACTTGTCGTATTCGGCTTTCAGGTCGGCGTCCAGCACCGGGTTTTTCTTCTGGAAATCGGCAAACAGCTCGCGGATCAAAATGGCCTGGCGCGCCAGTTCCATCTGGGCTTTGAAGTCGTCGGTCGCCGACAGGCCCAGTTTTTCGGCTTCCTGCATGAACACTTCACGGGCGATGACTTCTTCGCGAATCTGACCCTGCATTTCGGGGGTGACCGGACGACCGGAACGCGACAGTTGCAGCGCCAGCGCATCAATGCGGGCTTTGGGCACCGCTTTGCCATTGACAATGGCCACATTCTGGGCGAAGGCGCCTGTCGCGCCCAATGCCATCAGGCCGGTGAGGGCGCTCGCCAGTAAAAGTTGTTTTTTCATGAGTTTCCTTGGGTGATCCTTGTTGGGAAATGACCAGCCCTGTTGCCGGGCAGGTCGGTAAAAATCAGGTGGTTTTCATGATTTCAATGGCCAGCGCGTGCAGGCCGTCGTCGATGAAATTTTGCAGTGCATCATACACAAGCCGGTGGCACGCCACGCGGCTCTTGCCCGCAAACGCCGGGCTGGCGATGCGCACGCGAAAATGGCTGCCAAAACCCTGGGCATTGGCGCCTGCGTGGCCCGCGTGGGCGGCGCTTTCGTCAGTCACTTCCAGCCGGCTCGGGTTCAGGCGGGTGCGCAGTTGTTCCTCGATCCGGGCGGCATGGACCGGCAGGGGGGCAGTGTCATGGGGCATGAATGGGGCTCAGGTTTTGACGTGCTTGTTCAGGAAAACCGCCTGCGCCAGCACAAAAGCCAGCATCAGGCCAAGGCCGCCGAACAGCTTGAAGTTTACCCAGGCGGCGGTGGAGAAGTTGTAGGCAACCCAGAGATTGATGAAGCCCATGGCGGCGAAAAAGCCCATCCAACTGTAATTGACCTTGCACCAGACCGGATCGGGCAACGCCATTTGCGCCCCCATCAGCGACTGAATGCCGTTTCTCTTGAAGACCAGTTGTCCGACCAGCAACGCGCCGCCCATGATCCAGTAAAGCACCGTGGGCTTCCACTTGATAAAACTCTCGCTGTGAAAGTAAATTGTCGCGCCTCCGAGCAAGGTTACCAGCCCCAGGCTGATCCACAACATGGGTTCGATCTTGCGTCCGCGCGTCACCAGCCAGGCGATTTGGGCCAGTGTCGCCAGGATGACAACGACGGTTGCCAGCAGCACCGGCGCTTCCGGCATTCCCACGACACCACCGGAGACCATGAAGCCAAGCCAGTCGGTGCCGGTCCGGGCGGCCCACTCGGTATGGGCTTCGGCGTACTTGAACATGCCGAAGAAAAGAACAATGGGAAGGAAATCGAAAAGAATTTTCATGGTCGGATTATCGCGGTACGAAGTCCAGCGAAGCTGAATTCATGCAGTAACGCAGCCCGGTGGGTGTGGGGCCATCGGGAAACACATGACCCAGGTGCGCGCCACAGTTCCCGCAGACGGTTTCGGTACGCACCATGCCGTGGGCGCGATCCACATGCTCTTCAATCGCGCCTTCCCTGACTTCCTGCGAAAAGCTGGGCCAGCCGCAGCCGGCGTCGAACTTCGCCGCAGAATCAAAGAGTTCAGCATCGCAGCAAATGCAGCGGTAAGTGCCTTCGGCAAAGTTCTTGTCGTATTTGCCGGTGAATGCCCGTTCGGTGGCCGCCTGGCGGGTGACCTGAAAAGCGCCGGGCTCGGCGCCTTTTGCGGTCAACAGGGCCGTCCATTCGGCATCGGTTTTCTGGATTTTCGCGGTCATCGTTCTACTTTATGGGATCGGGTGTGTTTACGAACTGCAACTGATTTCGATGGATGCAGCCCAGTCGGGCGGAAAGCCGGCATAACGGTCGTGGCCCGGATGCTCTTCAAATGGGGCCTGCAGCAATGTCAACAAGGTATCGACCCCGGAAAAGTCGTTTAGTTTCGCGGCCTGGATGGCTTGCTCGCCCAGATGGTTGCGCAGCACGTATTTCGGGTTGTTCTTGAGCATCAGATCGGCCCGCCGCCCTTTGTCCACATGTTCAAGACGCTCTGAATATTGTAGTGACCAGGCATCGAAAGCGGGGGGAGCCAGAAACAGGTCGCGCACCGACTCGCGTCCTTGCGGGCTGTCGAAACGGCACAGGCGGCGCCAGAAGATCGTGTAGTCCACCTTGCCTGCGGCCAGCAGCTTGAAGGCGTTTTCAATCAGCGTCTTGTCATCAGGGTGGCTGTCCGGCAGGCCCAGTTTGGCGCGCATCCGGTCCTCCAGCGCCTGCGGAAACACGGTTTTGTACGACCCCAGCGCAGCCAGCGCCTGGTCTTGTTCCTCGATCAGCGGCAGCAAGGCCTGGCCCAGGCAAAACAGGTTCCAGTAGGCGATGCTGGGCTGCTTGCCGTAGGCATAGCGGCCCTGGGTGTCGGAGTGGTTGCAGATGTGGTTCGGGTCAAAAGCATCGAGAAACTGGAACGGGCCGTAGTCTATCGTCAGGCCCAGAATGCTCATGTTGTCGGTGTTCATCACGCCGTGGCAAAAACCGGCCGCCTGCCAGGCGGCCATCAGGTGCGCCGTGCGTTCGCTTACCGCTTGCAGCAAGGCGGCATAGGGCTGGGCGGCTTCGCGGCAGGCCGGGTAAAAGCCGTCAATCACGTAGTCAGCAAGAATTTTGAGCTGCTCGTGCTGGCCGTTGTCGCTGAAATGCTCGAAGTGACCGAAACGAATGAAACTGGGCGCGGTGCGCGTCACCACGGCAGCGGTTTCGATCTCCTCTCGACGCACCTTCGCGTCAGAACCCGTCACGCACAGCGCGCGCGTGGTCGGTATACCCAGGCCGTGCAGGGCCTCCGAGCACAAATACTCGCGGATCGAGCTGCGCAGCACCGCGCGGCCGTCGCCCATGCGCGAGTAAGGCGTTCTGCCCGCGCCTTTGAGCTGAATTTCCTGCGGTCCGTGGGCGGTTTCCAGTTCACCGAGCAGGAGCGCTCGCCCGTCGCCCAGTTGCCCGGCCCATTGGCCGAATTGGTGGCCGCTGTAGACGCTGGCCAGCGGCTGGCAGCCAGCCGCCACGAGGTTGCCGGTGAAAAGCGCCAGCGCTGCCTGCGATTCAAACCAGGCGGGATCCAGGCCCAGTTCACGCGCCATGGCCTGATTGCGGCTAACCCAGTAAGGGGAGGGCAAGGGGCTGGGCTGGCGTTCGGTATAAAAATCAGGGCCCAACCGGGCAAAGCGCTTGGCCCATTTCAGGGGCGAAGCAAGATTCAATTTTTCAGAAACGGTGGCTAGGGTTGGGGCGAGGGCAGGGGTCATGGCGCCATTGTGCTATCGCGTCAGCAGCCCTGCACGGCAGGGGTCAAGCCCCAATGCTGTTCATTTAAGCGCTACAACCCCGTTCGCCCTGAGCCTGTCGAAGGGTCGTCACAGTGCAAACAGGCTTCGACAAGCTCAGCCCGAACGGTTAAGCGAACAGTATTGGGTCAAGCCCTCATTGAACAGGGCTTAACCACAGCCGCTCAAATCAAAGACGGCCTCGACCCTCTGACGTTGCCGCAGTGCAGGACGCTGCGACTTTGCTTGAGCGGCTGCGTGTCGCATGGGCGATAGAAACGGCCTCGTTTAGGGACAATCCCTGATCGCTGCACTGCACAAAACTTGTACCCTCGATACATTGCTGATTACCAAAGAGACATTGATGACATTTCCGATGAAACACCTCGCCATGGTCGCGGTTTTTGCCTGCGCGGGCACCGCATTTGCACAGCAGGCGGCGCCCGCCAAGCCGGCAGCAACCATGGCCGCGGGCGTGCTCAACGGGCAGACCGTCAGGATTGCGTTCATGGACCCGCTGTCGGGATCGTTCGCCAGCGTCGGGCAGAACCTGCTCAAGAGCTGGCAGTTCGCCGCCGAGCGCCTGTCGGGCGCCAAGAACCCGGCGGGCGTCAAATTCGAGGTGGTGGGCTTCGACAACAAAGGCTCGCCCCAGGAAAGTCTGAACACCCTGAAGGCCGCGATCGACCAGGGTTTTCGCTACGTGACGCAGGGCAACGGTTCGGGCGCGGCGGCGGCCATTCTGAACGCGGTGGCCAAGCACAACGAGCGCAACCCCGGCAAGGAAGTGATTTACCTCAACTACTCGGCCGTGGATCCGGCGCTGACCAACGAAAAATGCGACTACTGGCACTTCCGCCTGGACGCTGACACCACGATGAAAATGGAGGCGCTGACCTCCTTCATGAAGGACCAGCCCAAGGTCAAGAGCGTCTACCTGCTCAACCAGAACTACGCGCACGGCCACCAGGTCGCCAAGTACTTCAAGGAAGGCATGGCGCGCAAGCGCCCGGACGTGAAAATCGCCGGCGAAGATCTGCACCCGCTGGGCCAGGTCAAGGACTTCGCGCCCTACGTGGCCAAGATCAAGCAGTCGGGCGCGGACACCATCGTCACCGGCAACTGGGGCGCCGACCTGACGCTGCTCGTCAAGGCCTTGAACGATGCCGGCCTGAAACTGCCGATGTATACCTACTATGCCAGCGCCACCGGCACGCCCACCGCCTTGGCCGCCAGCGGCGAGAGCGAGGTTTACATCGTCTCCTACAGCCACGCCAACCACACCGGCGAGATCGGCCAGATGCGGGCCGACTACAAGAAGAGGTTCAACGACGACTACATTTCTTACTCCAACTACAACGGCATCCAACTGCTGGGCGCCGCCATGGCCAAAGCCAAATCCACCGACCCGGTCCAGGTGGCCAAGGCGTTGGAGGGCTTGTCGGTCAAAAGCTTCGCGGGCGACATCACCATGCGCGCCTCCGACCATCAGTTGCAAATGTCGATGTTCATCAGCAAGTGGCAGAAGGTGGACGGCAAGAACCCCTACAGCCTGGAAAACACCGGCTACACCTTCGCGCCCATCAAGCAGATGGACGCCTACGTGGCCAGCACCCCGACCAGTTGCCAGATGAAGCGCCCGTCCTAATCACGGGTTGCCGGGTGACGCGCCAGGTCCGCCTGGCGTTTTTGTATGCGCCTCCGGCTAGTGTCCGACGAACCGACCCATGGAATTTTTCACCATCTCCCTGCTCAACGGTCTGAGCTACGGCCTCTTGCTGTTCATGCTGAGCTCGGGCCTGACGCTGATCTTCAGCATGATGGGCGTGCTCAACTTCGCCCACGCCAGCTTCTACATGCTGGGCGCCTATTTTGCTTTTTCCGTCGGCCAGTGGCTGGGTTACTGGCCGGCCCTGCTGGCAGCGCCGCTGCTGGTGGGTCTGTTCGGCGCGGGCTTCGAGAAGTATTGCCTGCGCCGGGTCCACAAGTTCGGCCATGTGCCCGAGCTGCTGATCACCTTCGGCCTGTCCTTCATCATCCTGGAGATGGTGCAACTGGTCTGGGGCGCCGGTTCAATGGACTACCGGGTGCCCGCGGGGCTGGACGGCCCGCTGTTCACCCTGTACGGCACCCAGTTCCCGGCCTACCGGGGTTTCATGATGGCGGTGGCGGTGCTGATGCTGATCGCCATTTGGCTGCTGCTGACCCGCACCCGCATCGGCCTGGTGATCCAGGCGGCGCTGACGCACCCCGAAGCCGTGGAGGCGCTGGGCCACAACGTGCCGCGGGTGTTCATGCTGGTCTTCGGCGGCGGCGCAGCGCTGGCCGGGCTGGCCGGCGTGATCGGCGGCAATGCGTTTGTGACCGAACCGGGCATGGCCGCCACCGTCGGTTCCGTCATCTTCGTGGTGGTGGTGGTCGGCGGCCTGGGCTCGCTGTCGGGCGCATTCGTGGCTTCGCTGCTGATTGGCATCATCCAGACCTTTGCCGTCGGCATCGACAGTTCGCTCTTGGGCGCGGCCGGCATGGCGGGCCTGCACATCACGCCCGACACCTTCGGCTACTCGCTGTGCAGGCTCAAGATCAGCCAGATCGCGCCTATCCTGCCGTATCTGTTTTTGGTGCTGATGCTGATTTTCCGGCCCAGGGGCCTGCTCGGAACGCGGGAGGGATGAGCATGATCGGCCGCTGGACCGTCTGGACCGGGTTTGCCCTGGTACTGCTGGCAGCGCCGCTGCTGTTCACCAGCTCGCTGTCGCAGACCATGCTCAGCCAGATGGGCATCGCCATCATCGTCTGCCTGTCCTACAACATGCTGATGGGGCAGGGCGGCATGCTCAGTTTCGGCCATGCCGTGTATTCGGGCATGGGCTCGTTTCTGGCCATCCACACCCTCAACCTGGTCAGCAAGGGAAGCCTGCCGCTGCCGGTGAGCCTGATTCCGATTGCCGGCGGCCTGGCCAGCGCGCTGTTTGCGCTGATTTTCGGCTGGGTCACGACCAAGAAGGCGGCCACGACCTTTGCCATGATCACCATGGGCGTGGGCGAGCTGGTCTGGGCCAGCGCGTTGATGTTCCCCGAGTTCTTTGGCGGCGAGGGCGGGATTTCCGGCAACCGGGTGACCGGCCCGAAGCCGTTGGGCATCACCTTCGGGCCGCAAATTCAGTTGTATTACCTGATCGCGGTTTACACCTTCGTCTGCACCGCGCTGATGTTCGCCTTCACCGGCACCCCGCTGGGCCGCATGCTCAACGCGGTGCGCGACAACCCGGAGCGGGTCGAATTCGTCGGTTACGACGCCCAGCGGGTGCGTTATACCGCCTTCGTCATCGCAGCGTTTTTTGCCGGCATTTCGGGCGGGCTGGCGGCACTGAACTTCGAGATCGTCACCTCCGAGGTGGTCAGCGCCTACCGTTCCGGCGCCTACCTTCTGTTCACCTTCCTGGGCGGCGCGACCTTCTTTTTCGGCCCCATCATCGGCGCGATTTTGATGGTGCTGGCCTTCGTGCTGCTCTCCGAATTCACCAAGGCCTGGCTGCTTTACCTGGGCCTGGTGTTTCTGTTCATGGTGATGTATGCGCCCGGCGGCATCGCCAGCCTGATCATGATGAACCTGCGGGTGGCGTCCTTCGGGCGCTTGAAGGCGCTGTGGTTGAGCTACCTGGCGCTGGCCGCGACGGCGCTGATCATGCTGCTGGGCGCGGCGGCGATGATTGAGATGGTCTATCACCTCAAACTCAATGCCGCGCTGGGTCCCGAGCTGAAATTCCTCGGCACGACGCTCAACGCCGATGACCGGGGCAGTTGGTTCGGCTCGGCCTTCGTGATGCTGACCGGCTTGGCCTTGTTCGAGCTGGCGCGCCGGAAGTTCGTGCGGCAGTGGGACGCGATTCAGGAGTTCATCGCGAAACAAGCGCAGCAGAGGGAGGCGCCATGAGCCAGTCCCCGTCCTGCGCTTTGGAGTTGAAGGATTTGCGCAAGCGCTTCGGCAAGACCGAAATCATCCGCGGGGTTCACCTGGCCGTGAATGCCGGCGAGCGGATCGGCATCATCGGCCCGAACGGCGCCGGCAAATCGACGCTGTTCAACCTGATCAGCGGCCGCTTCGCGCCCAGCAGCGGCGAAGTTCTCCTCCATGGTCAGCGTATCGACGGCAAGCGGCCGTTCGAGATCAATCGCCTGGGCCTGTCGCGCAGTTTTCAGGTCACGAATATTTTCGGCAAGCTCAGCGTCTTTGAAAACCTGCGCTGCGGCGTGCTCTGGAGCCTGGGCTACAAGTACACCTTTCTGAAGTTCCTGGCCGACCTCGATGACGCCAACGAGCGGACCGAGCAACTGATGCAGATGATCCGGCTCGGCAAAAAGCGCGATGTGCCAGCCATGAACCTGACCTACGCCGAGCAGCGGGCGCTGGAAATCGGCATCACCATCGCCGGCGGCGCCAACGTCATCTTGCTGGACGAGCCCACCGCCGGCATGAGCAGGAGCGAAACCGGACGCTTCATCGAGCTGATCAAGGAAGTCACCGTGGGCAAGACGCTGCTGACCGTCGAGCACGACATGGGCGTGGTCTTCGGCCTGGCCGACAAGATCGCGGTGGTGGTCTACGGCGAGGTGCTCGCCTTCGACACGCCCGAGGCGGTGCGCGCCAATCCGCGAGTGCAGGAGGCCTATCTCGGATCCTCGGTGGCCGACCCGCAGGCGGGAAGACACTGACATGCTGAAGATTGAAAACCTCCACGCCTACTACGGCAAGAGCCATGTGCTGCACGGCGTCGCCTTCGAGGTCCAGCCCGGTGAGATCGTCGCGCTGCTGGGGCGCAATGGCTCGGGCCGCTCGACCACGGCCAAGGCCATCATGGGCATGGTCGACTGCAGTGGCACGGTGAACTGGAAGGGCCGTCCCCTCCTGGGGCTCAAGCCCTATGAAATCGCCCACCGGGGGCTGGGCTATGTGCCCGAGAACCGCGATATCTTCCCCAAGCTCACGGTACACCAGAACCTGATGCTGGGCCAAAAGGGCAGGGGAAAAGGCAGCCGCTGGCAGTTTGACGACATTTACCAGATGTTCCCGCGCTTGAAGGAGCGACAGCACACCGAAGCCGGCGTGCTGTCGGGCGGCGAGCAGCAGATGCTGACGCTGTGCCGCACGCTGATGGGCGACCCGGACCTGATCATCGTCGACGAGCCGACCGAAGGGCTGGCGCCAAAAATTGTCGAGTTGGTGGGGCAATACCTTCAAACACTGAAAGCCAAGGGCATCGCGGTGCTGCTGATTGAGCAAAAACTGACCATCGCGATGGTGGTTTCTGACCGGGTCCTGGTCATGGGGCATGGCCGCATTGTGTTTCAGGGCACCCCTGACAGCCTGCGCGCCGACGCCTACACTCGCAAGGAGTGGCTGGAGGTGTAGAGATTTTCTGCGCTGGTCATGCCTGCAATGACGGCAAGCGTTTGTCCCGGCAGCGACAAAGTTTCATGCGGTGCAGCATAAACTTCGTACAATCAAAAAAGAACGACCGTTCGCTTATTGACTCAAGGAGCAACAGCATGACAACTGAATACAAAGTGCATGGCGATGTAGCCGTGATCACGATGACGCACCCTCCCGTGAACGGCTTGGACCACACGACCCGACAAGGCATTACCGATGGCCTGGACAAAGCCCAGGCCGACGCGGCTGTCAAGTCCATCGTCATCACCGGGGCGGGCAAGGCCTTTTCCGGTGGCGCCGACATCAAGGAGTTCGGTTCGTCCAAGGCACTGGCCGAGCCGAACCTGTTCAGCGTCATTGCCGCGCTGGAAAACTCACCCAAACCGGTGATCGCCGCCATCCATTCGGTGGTGATGGGCGGCGGCCTGGAACTGGCGCTCGGTTGCCACTACCGCATTGCCGCGCCCGGCTGCAGCGTCGCATTGCCCGAAGTCAAGCTGGGTCTGATCCCCGGTGCCGGCGGTACCCAGCGGTTGCCGCGCGTGCTGGGCGCCGAGACGGCGCTGAACATGATCGTCAGCGGCGAGCCGGTCAAGAGCGAGTTGCTGGCCCAGATTCCCGGCCAGAAGCTGTTCGACAAAATGGCGGCGTCTGCCGAAACACTGGCGCAGGAAGCGATGGCTTTCGCGCAAGCCGTCTCGGGCACCCGGCCTTTGCCGCTGGTGCGCAATCTGCCCTGCAAACACCCGAACGGCGACGCCTATTTCCAGTTCGCGCGCAACATGGTCAAAGGCATGGCCAAGAACTTCCCGGCGCCGCTCAAGGGTGTCGATGCCGTCGAAGCCGCCACCAACAAGAAGTTCGACGACGGCATGGCGGTGGAGCACGAACTCTTCACGGCCCTGATGCTCTCGCCGGAAAGCCGCGCGCTGCGCCACATTTTCATCGCCGAGCGCGCCGCCTCCAAAATTCCGGATGTCCCGGAAGACACGCCCAAGCGCGAAATCAAGTCGATAGCCGTTATTGGTGCGGGCACCATGGGGGGCGGTATTTCGATGAACTTTCTGAACGTCGGCATCCCGGTCATGATTCTGGAAGTGAAACAGGAGGCGCTCGACAAAGGCATCGCGACGATCCGAAAAAATTACGAAGCCCAGGTCAAAAAAGGCAAACTCAAGCAGGACAAGTACGAGCAGCGCATGAGCCTGCTATCGACCACGCTGAGCTACGATGACCTGAGGGACGCCGACATGGTGATCGAGGCCGTGTTTGAAGAAATGGGCGTCAAGGAAAAAGTTTTCAAGGAACTCGACCGCGTGATGAAGCCGGGCGCCATTTTGGCCTCCAACACCTCGACGCTGGACATGAACAAGATTGCCGGCTTCACCAAGCGGCCGCAAGACGTGATCGGCACGCACTTTTTCAGCCCTGCCAATGTCATGAAGCTGCTGGAAGTCGTGCGCGCCAAAAAGACCGCCAAGGACGTGCTGGCCACGGTGATGGCTCTGGGCAAGAAGATCAAGAAAACCGCTGTCGTATCGGGTGTGTGCGATGGTTTTATCGGCAACCGCATGATCGAGCAATACAGCCGCCAGGCCGGGTTTCTGCTCGAAGAAGGCTGCACCCCGGCACAGATTGACAAAGCCATAGAGACGTTCGGCTTTGCGATGGGTCCTTTCCGCATGGGCGACCTGGCCGGCAACGACATCAGTTGGGCCATCCGCAAGCGCCGCTACATTGAGAAGCCCGACGTGAAATACAGCAAGACCGCGGACCTGCTTTGCGAAATGGGCCGCTACGGGCAAAAAACCGGTGCCGGCTGGTACGACTACCTGCCGGGCAAGCGCGACGCCATCCCGTCGCCGCTGGTGGAGGGCATGATCGAGAAGCACCGCAAGGACATGGGTGTGACGCCACGCAAGATTTCGGACGAAGAAATCGTTCAGCGCCTGCTCTATGCCATGGTCAACGAGGCGGCCCGCATTCTGGAAGAGGGCATTGCTTCCAAGGCCAGCGACATCGACATGGTGTACCTGACCGGTTACGGCTTCCCGGTCTACCGCGGCGGTCCCATGCTGTACGCCGATCAGGTGGGCTTGTTCAACGTCGTCCAGAGCATGAAGCGTTTTGCGAAAAATCCGCTGGACGACGCCAAGTTCTGGCAGCCGGCACCGCTGCTGGCCAAGCTGGCGGCCGAAGGCAAGACTTTCAATTAACCTGCCATTTTGCGGGACAGACCGCGGCGGTAATGCCGCAAGCGCTGTCCCCAACACTTTTAAAGGACGTCATCATGACCTCAGCCCTGATCGTTTCCACTGCCCGCACACCCCTGGCCAAAAGCTGGAAGGGCTCTTTCAACATGACCCACGGCGCCACCCTGGGCGGCCATGCCGCCCGACACGCCTTGCAGCGCGCCGGCATTGACTCGTCCGAAGTCGAGGACGTCATCATGGGCTGCGCCAACCCCGAGGGCGCGACAGGCAACAACATCGCGCGCCAGATCGCGCTGATGGCCGGCTTTCCGGTCACGGTGTCGGGCATGACCATCAACCGTTTTTGCTCGTCGGGCCTGCAAACCATCGCCCTGGCCGCGCAGCGCGTGATTGCCGGCGAGGGCGAGGTCTATGTGGCCGGCGGCGTGGAGAGCATCTCTTGCGTGCAACAAGAAATGAACCTTCACATGATTAAAGACCCCGAACTCGCCAAGCTCAAGCCCGAAATTTATTGGCCCATGCTGCAAACCGCCGAGCAGGTGGCCAAGCGCTACCACATCGCTCGTGATGTGATGGACGAGTACGGCGCGGCCAGCCAGCAAAAAGCTTGCGCCGCGCAAGCCGCGGGCAGGTTCGACGCCGAGATCGCGCCCATCACGGTCAAGGCTGGCGTCGCCGATCCGGTGATGGGACTGCGCACCAAGGAAGTGACCGTCAGCAAAGACGAGGGGCCGCGCGAAGGCACGACCAAGGAAGGCATCAGCGGCATCAAGCCCGCCGTGCCGGGCGGCGTGGTCGCGGCCGGTAACGCCAGCCAGTTTTCCGACGGCGCCGGCGCCTGCGTGGTGGTGAGCGAAGCCTACGCCGGCAAACACAAGCTCAAGCCGCTGGGCCGCTTCCTCGGTTTTGCGGTGGCCGGCTGCGAGCCTGACGAAATGGGCATCGGCCCGGTGTTCGCGGTGCCTAAGGTGTTGAAAAAACTCGGACTCCAAGTCGGTGACATTGATTTATGGGAACTCAACGAAGCCTTTGCGGTGCAGGTGATCTACTGCCGCGACAAGCTGGGCATTCCCAACGACCGGCTCAATGTCAACGGTGGCGCGATTGCCCTGGGCCACCCCTACGGCGTCTCGGGCCAGCGCCTGACGGGCCATGCCCTGATCGAAGGCAAGCGCCGCGGTGCCAAACGGGTTTGCGTGACGATGTGCATTGGCGGGGGAATGGGGGCGGCGGGTATTTTCGAAGTTCTCTGAGCGACAAGCTCAAAGGGACTGATGGCGGGCACAGTACGGAAATCAGAGATTGCGTGACGGTGGTTCTAAACTCCAACCATGAAAAGCATCCCTGACATTTTGCGTGCTCTGACAGATGCCGACGTTCGGTTTGTTCTGGTCGGCGGTTTTGCCGTGCAATTGCACGGCTTTGTGCGAACCACGATCGACCTCGACTTGGTGCTGGCGATGGAGGACGACAATTTGTCTAAATTCATCACTGTCGCCAAACAGTTTGGACTGGCCCCCATCATTCCGGTCAATATCGACTCACTTAAGAACGCGCAGCAGATTGACCAGTGGCACCGCGAAAAGGGTATGCTCGCTTTTGCGCTGCGCGAGCCCCAGGTCGCCGGATCGGTGATTGACGTGCTGGTGCGCCCCGAAGTTTTGTTCGACAAGTTGCAGGCCGAGGCTGTCACCGTGCATCTGTTTGATCGCGCAGTCAAGATCGCGTCCATTGACCATTTGCTGTTCATGAAGCGTATTGCCAACAGACCGAAAGACCGCATCGACATTGAGGCGCTTGAAAAGATCAAGCGCGGGGAAGACCCTTATGCCTAACATACCGAACCCACAAACCAAAACCATCAATGCGCAGGACGCCAATGCGCGATGGGAACAGTCGCTTGAGTTAACCACTGCGTTTGCGCAAATCTGGCTGGCGAATCCGCAACTAGCCAAACAGGCAGGTCGCAGGGTCGAGGAGTTCGTGATGCCGCTGGTTGAGGTGCAAAAACGTCACATCAACGATCTGGCCTGATGCCCTTCTCATTTTTATTACTGCGAGTTACCCAAAATAGACGTCTGGCTGAAAGTGGTTGCCTTCCGCGACCTGGCTTGCGCCGAACTGCCGGAGGAGGTTTTCTAATGGGGTTTTTCAAGGAATCAGGCGGCGCGACCTCGAACAAGGCCATTGCCCGGCTGCAGCAATTGATCTGGGTCCTGATTTACGGCGGCCTGCTGACGCTGATCCTGGGCTTGTCGGTACAGCGCACCGATGACGCCTTGGGCGAGTTGCTGGTGGTCGGCGGCGCGCTGGTGGCTGTGCTTGGCTTTGTGCTGATTTATGTCCGTTCAAAAATAAATGTGAAGCAATGATCAAACATATCGTGATGTGGAAACTCAAGAACGCAGCCGATGCAAGCAATTTCAAGGCGCAACTGGATACTTGCCGCCAATTGGTTCCGGGTATGCTGGCATTTGAAGTCGCCACCAGCACGGCGGGATTGGAGGCTAACTGCGATGTTGTGCTTTACTCGGTATTTGAAGACAGCGCAGCACTGGCTGCCTATCAGAATCACCCCCATCATCAGCAAATCAGCAGCGGCCTGGGTGTCTTGCGCGACACTCGCTCCGTGCTTGATTACGAAACCTAAGGAGATCCCATGAACGCAGCGCAGAACCGCTTCAAGCAAGTGAACGCACCTTCGGGAGGCAGCGCCGTACGCGAAGCGACAAGCGTGGGGGCCAAGGTTTTTCCGCCGGGCCGCCCCAAGGAAAAATGCGCCCCCTCGGGGGGCAGCGTAGTACACGAAGTGACAAGCGTGGGGGCCATATGACCGTCCGTACCATTCAGCAACTGTTCGACCTCACCGGAAAAACCGCACTCGTCACCGGCGGTTCGCGCGGCCTGGGCCTGCAACTGGCGCAGGCGCTGGGCGAAGCCGGCGCAAAAGTCATGCTGAGCTCGCGCAAGGCCGACGACCTGGTGCAGGCGGCAGCCCAATTGAAGTCCGCAGGCATTGATGTCGATTGGATCGCCGCCGACTGTTCCAAGGAAGCCGATATCCGCGCGCTGGCTGATGAAACCATCAAGCGCTTCGGCCACGTTGACATTCTGGTCAACAATGCCGGCGCCACCTGGGGCGCGCCCGCCGAGGACCACCCGGTGGAAGCCTGGGACAAGGTGATGAACCTGAATGTTCGCGGTTATTTCATTTTGAGCCAGCATATTGCCAAGCACAGCATGATCCCGCGCAAGTCAGGCCGCATCATCAACGTCGCGTCCATCGCCGGCCTGGGCGGCAATCCGCCCGAGATGACCATGCTGGCCTACAACACGTCCAAAGGCGCGGTCATCAACTTCACCCGCGCGCTGGGCTGCGAATGGGGCAAGTACAACATCACCGTCAACGCCATCTGCCCAGGATTTTTCCCCAGCAAGATGACGATGGGAACGCTCAAGGCACTGGGCGAAGAACAGCTCGCGGCCCACGCACCGCTACGCCGCCTGGGCGACGATGAAGATCTCAAAGGCCTGTGCGTGCTCTATGCCTCTAGCGCCGGCAAACACATCACGGCGCAGTGGCTGGCCGTAGACGGCGGCGTCTCGGCGGTCACTGGTGGCTAGGAATATGGCCCCCACGCTTGTCGCTTCGCGTACTACGCTGCCCCCCGAGGGGGCGCATTTTTCCTTGGGGCGGACCGGCGGAAAAACCTTGGCCCCCACGCTTGTTGCTTCGTTTGCATCAGCATGAACTTCGGCATCGACATTCCCTTTGTCAGCCTCCTGGGTTTCGATCTGACGTTGTTCGAGGGCGGGCGCTCGCAGATCGACTATTGGCCCAAACCTGAACATCTGAACTCGTTTCACGCCACGCACGGCGGCGCGCTGATGACCTTGCTGGACGTGGCCATGGCCCGGGCAGCGCGCAGTGTGCAGCAGGACATGGGGGTGGTCACCGTCGAAATGAAAACCAGCTTCATGCAGCCGGCGAGCGGCAAGCTGATCGCCAAGGGCCGGCTGATGCACCGGACCGCCACCATGGCATTCACCGAAGCCACGGTTTACGATTCAGAAGGTCGGGCCTGCGCCCATGCCACCGGCACTTTCAAATACGTCAAGGGTGTTGCCGTGGGGCCGAAAAACGTGAACCGGCTCAATACTGTCATTTCAACGGATTAAGGCAATGCTGAATAAGTCTCCCCGTTCGGACTGAGCCTGTCGAAGTCCTTCGCAAGTTGTTGATTTGCAAGGGCAGCGTTTCGACAGGCTCAACGCGAACGGACTTATTCAGCGTAGCCTTAATTTTCTTTGTCAAAACAGTCTTCGCCACTTTCTGACGTGCGTAAGAATCTCATAAATCGATAGCAGGTACCGGAGCCGCAGATGCCAGAAAATCAGCAAATCCTGTTGGACAGTCGTCCCAGCGGCGAAGCCAGCGTCAGCAACTTCAGGCGCGTCAGCAGCGCCACCCCGGCGCTGCAGGACGGTCAGGTGCTGGTGCGCCACCACTACCTGAGCCTGGACCCTTACATGCGCGGGCGCATGAACGATGCCAAGAGTTATGCCCCGCCGCAGGCCCTGGGCCAGGTCATGGGTGGCGGCACGGCCGGTGAGGTGATCGAGTCGAAGAATTCGCAGTTTTCGGTGGGCGACCAGGTGGTCGGCATGGGTGGCTGGCAGCAGTACAGCGTGGTCGATGCGAATCAGCCGGGTGTGCTGCGCAAGGTCGATAGCGCGCAGATTCCGCTGAGCGCCTACCTCGGCACGGTCGGCATGCCCGGCGTCACCGCCTGGTACGGCTTGACGAAAATTTGCGAACCCAGGGCCGGTGAAGCCGTGGTGGTCAGCGCCGCCAGCGGCGCGGTGGGCAGCGCCGTCGGGCAACTGGCCAAAGCGCGCGGCTGCCGTGCTGTCGGTCTGGCCGGCGGGCCGGACAAATGCAGGTATGTGGTCGAAGAACTGGGCTTGGACGCCTGCATCGACTACAAGGCGCATCCAGACGCCAGGTCGCTGTACAACGCGTTGAAGGAGTCCACGCCTGCTGGCGTGGACTGCTATTTTGAAAACGTCGGCGGCCGCATTCTGGACGCGGTGCTCAGCCGCATGAACGCCTTCGGCCGCATCGCCGTCTGCGGCATGATCGCCGGCTATGACGGCCAGCCGGTGCCGCTGGCCCAGCCGCAACTGATTCTGACCAACCGCCTGAAAATGCAGGGCTTCATCGTCAGCGAGCACATGGAAGACTGGCCCGCCGCGCTGACCGAGCTGGGTACGCTGGTGGCGACCGGCAAACTCAAGTTCCGCGAGTCGGTGGCGCAGGGCCTTGAATCGGCGCCGCAAGCTTTCATCGGGTTGCTAAAAGGCAAAAACTTCGGCAAGCAACTGGTCAAAATGATCTGACGCGGCGGCGTGCCTTGCCCGCCCAGCCGCTGAAAGGAAAACCATGAACACCACGCATGACGTCTTCAACCAGCCGCAGCCGCTGGTCGATTACAACCTGTTCGAGACCAACCGGGCCTTGCGCGACGCTTTGACATTCAACGCGCCGGAGTTGGACACGGCGGCGCTGGCGACGCTGGGGGCGACGCTGGGCCGCGCCGACATGCAAACCCATGCGCGCCTGGCCAACACCCAAACGCCGCAGTTGCACAGCCACGACCGTTTTGGCCAGCGCGTGGATCAGGTCGAGTTTCATCCGAGCTACCACGCGTTGATGGCGCTCGCCACCAGCGCGGGCCTGCATGGCACCCCTTGGGGAAGCCCTCACCCCCTCCCGAAGGGTGGGGTTTCTTCACCGCACGTCCAGCGCGCCGCAGGTTTCATGCTCTTTACCGAGCTGGAGCCTTCCATCCTGTGCCCGATTTCGATGACCTACGCCGTCACGCCGGCGCTGCGCAGCAATGCGGCCATTCATGCCGACTGGGCGCCCAAACTCACGAGCCGTGCCTACGACCCGGCACTCAAGCTGTTTTCCCAAAAAACCGGCGTGACCATGGGCATGGGCATGACCGAAAAGCAGGGCGGCTCCGACGTGCGGACCAACACAACACAAGCCACGGCGGATGGTTCCGACGCCTGGGGCCAGCGCTTTCGCCTGGTGGGGCACAAGTGGTTTTTATCGGCGCCCATGTGCGATGCATTCTTGGTGCTGGCCCAGAGCCGGTCCGGCCTGAGCTGCTTTTTCATGCCGCGGGTGCTGCCCGACGGTAGCCTCAACGCGATCCGCATCCAGCGCCTCAAGGACAAGCTGGGTAACAAAGCGAACGCCAGTTCCGAAGTCGAGTTCGAGCACGCCACCGCCTGGCTGGTCGGCGAGGAGGGACGGGGCGTGCCTCAAATCCTTGAGATGGGCAGCATGACGCGGCTCGATTGCGCCCTGGGAACGAGCGGGCTGATGCGTCAGGCGCTGAGCCTGGCACTGCATCACACCTCACAGCGGCAGGCCTTCGGCAAGCGCTTGATCGAGCAGCCGCTGATGCGCAATGTGCTGGCCGATCTGGCGCTGGAGTCCGAGGCGGCAACCGCGCTGGCCCTGCGGCTGGCACGGGCGGTTGACCGCGCAGGCGACGCCCGCGAGGCCGTCATGGCCCGACTGCTCACGCCGATTGCCAAGTTCTGGATCTGCAAGCGCGGCAGCCATTTTTCGCAGGAAGCGATGGAATGCCTGGGCGGCAACGGCTACGTGGAGGAGGGCGGCGAGGGCATCATGGCCCGCATCTACCGAGAAATGCCGGTCAATTCCATCTGGGAGGGCGCCGGCAACATCATGGCGCTGGACCTGCTGCGCGCCTTGCGCCGCGCCGATGCCGCCGCCGCGCTGGCGCAGGAACTGGCGCCGGCCCGGGGCGCCCATGCGGCGCTGGACCGTCTGGCCGCCGCACTGCCCAGCCGGGTGGACGCGATGGTCACCGAGATGGAGGCGCGCCGTCTGGCGCAGGATGTCGCCCTGGCGGTGCAGGCGGCACTGCTGTTCCAGACCGCGCCAGCGGCCGTGTTTGCCGCCTTCTGTGATTCCCGCCTGGGGGATCACTGGGGCCAAGCTTTTGGCACCTTGGGCGGGGCGCTTGATTTTGACGCCATCATCAGCCGCGCCATGCCGCAGTAAACCTCGGCCCTGGCACGGCAAACCGGGCGCCTGCAAGGTTTTGCCGCTTTGCGGCGCAAACAGTCGTCCGGTTCCCGGCTTGCCACGTGTGGCAAACTGCCCCCTTTTTTGTTTCACATTCCATCAGCGTCATTTCGAAAAGCATGCAGAAAATCATCCGCCAGATCGCGGCAGAAATCCGGGTTCAGGAACATCAGATCAAAACTGCGGTCGAGCTGCTTGACGGCGGGGCCACTGTGCCGTTTATCGCGCGTTACCGCAAGGAAGTCACCGGCGGGCTGGACGATATTCAGTTGCGCGAGCTGGCGTTCCGTCTGGGTTACCTGCGCGAGTTGCAGGAACGGCGCGAGGCGGTACTCAAAAGCATTGACGAGCAGGGCAAGCTCACGCCCGAGCTGATTGCAGCCATTGCCGCCGCACCGACCAAACAGGCGCTGGAAGACCTGTATTTGCCCTTCAGGCAAAAACGCCGCACCAGGGGCCAGGTGGCGCGCGAAGCCGGCATCGAGCCGCTGGCCGACAAACTGTTTGCCGACCCGACCCTGGCGCCCGCTGACGAGGCCGTGGTTTTTGTGAAAGCCGAAAAGAGTGAAACTGGCGACGACTTCACCACCGTGCAGGCCGTGCTCGACGGCGTGCGCGACATCCTGAGCGAGCGTTGGGCCGAGGATGCCGCGCTGCTGCAATGGCTGCGGCAGTGGTTGTGGAGCGAAGGCCTGTTTTCGTCAAAACTGGTCAGCGGCAAGGATGAAAACAATCTGGACAACGCCAAGTTCCGCGATTACTTCGACTACGACGAGCCGATTTGCCGCGTGCCATCGCACCGCGCCCTGGCGGTGTTCCGCGGGCGCGGCCTGGAGATGCTGGACGCCAAGCTGGTGCTGCCCGAGCAGTCGGAGCCCGGCAAACCCAGCATTGCCGAAGGAAAAATTGCGCTGCACCTGGGTTGGAGCCACAAGGGCAGGGCGGCCGACGACCTGCTCCGAAAATGTGTGGCCTGGACCTGGCGCGTCAAGCTCAGCCTGTCGATAGAGCGCGACCTGTTCAGCCGCCTGCGCGAAGAGGCCGAGAAAGTGGCGATCAAGGTTTTTGCCGACAACCTGCGCGACCTGCTGCTGGCCGCACCGGCCGGCCCGCGCGTGGTGATGGGACTGGACCCGGGCATACGCACCGGCGTCAAGGTGGCGGTGGTCGATGCCACGGGCAAGCTGGTCGAAACCGCCACCGTCTTCCCGCACGAGCCGCGCAGGGACTGGGACGGCTCGCTGCACACCCTGGGCAAACTTTGCGAAAAACACGGCGTCAACCTGATTGCCATCGGCAACGGAACGGCCAGCCGCGAGACCGACAGGCTGGCCGCCGACCTGATGAAACGCATGGACGGCATGCAGCGCGTCGTGGTCAGCGAAGCCGGCGCTTCGGTCTACTCGGCCAGCGAATTCGCGTCGCAGGAAATGCCCGACGTGGACGTGAGCCTGCGCGGCGCGGCCAGCATTGCGCGCCGCCTGCAGGACCCGCTGGCCGAACTCGTCAAGATCGACCCGAAATCGATAGGCGTCGGCCAGTACCAGCACGACGTGAACCAGAGCGACCTGGCGCGCAGCCTGGACGCCGTGGTCGAAGACTGCGTGAACAGCGTCGGCGTGGACCTGAACACCGCCAGCGTGCCGCTGCTGGCGCGTGTGTCGGGCCTGAGTCAGACAGTCGCCAAGGCGGTGGTACGCTGGCGCGACGCCAACGGCGCGTTTGCCAGCCGCGCCGACCTGCTCAAGGTGACGGGCTTGGGCGCCAAAACCTTCGAGCAGAGCGCCGGTTTTTTGCGCCTGCGCGGGGGCAGCAACCCGCTGGACATGACCGGCGTGCATCCAGAAACCTACCCGGTGATCGAAAAAATCATGGCCCACACCGGCAAACCCGTGGCCGAGCTGATGGGCCGCGCCGAGATGCTCAAAACCCTCAAGCCCGAACTGTTTGTCAATGAACGGTTCGGCGTGATCACCGTCAAGGACATCCTGACCGAGCTGGAAAAGCCGGGCCGCGACCCGCGCCCCGATTTCAAGGTCGCGCGCTTCAACGACGGTGTCGACGCCATCCAGGACTTGAAGGAAGGCATGACGCTGGAAGGCACGGTCAGCAACGTCGCGGTCTTTGGCGCGTTTGTCGATATCGGCGTGCATCAGGACGGCCTGGTGCATGTGAGCCAGCTCGCCGACAAATTTGTCAACGACGCGCGCGAGGTGGTGAAAACCGGCGACATCGTCACCGTGCGGGTCACCGAGGTCGATGTCGCGCGCAAACGCATCGCCTTGAGCATGAAGAAGCTGGGCGAACCGGGCGCGCGCCGCGATGCGCCGCGCGAGAACCGCTTCGAAGGCAGCCAATACGCACCGGGCCGGCCCTCCCAGCGGCAGGGTGGCAGCCCTCAGGCGCCAGGCAACACCGCAATGGCCTCGGCGTTTGGCAAATTGGCGAGACTGAAACGATAATCAAAAACTGATGTCAGTTTTAAAGATATTGACTTCATTTTTTCTCGGGGCATGTTCCACTGTGATTACCGGTTACCATCGAAATCTGAAGGCTCGGTAATCATCCTTTCCAAGATAGGCGTTTTGCAGGCTCGTGACCTGCAGTTCGAGGATGTCGGACGGTGCGCGTGCCCTGCCGCGCCAGCGCACCTCGCGATGCCATTGCTTGTGGAAGGCATGAACGAGTTTATGGCGGGAAGCAGCGCGTAAGCGCCCCTCTTTATCAAGCTCGAGGGCGAAGCCTCGACCCAGCATGCCAAGTACGAGCCGGTCCCCGAATGGTGCGCGAAACTCTTCGATCAGGTCGAACACGAGACTCCCCTGATCGCGCTCCGTGCCGTGAATGATTCCGAAGTAGGGATCCAGGCCAGCACGTATGACCGCTCGCCAGACTTCACCGTACAGCATGCCGTAGATATAGTTGAGCGCGCTATTGACGGGGTCTGTCGCATGACGTGTATGGCGCCCGGGAAACGATAATTCGCCGGGGATGAGGATGGCGAACGAGGACCAATACTTCGCCGCCGCACGGCCTTCGTGCCCCATGGCCGAGGCGCGTGCGGCCACGGCGGACGGATCAAGGCCATCGAGCGTTTCGGCGATGCCGCGGATGCCATCGGCGCATCGTGTGAGCTCGCTATAGGCCGCATCGTTCGTGCGCTTGCGATAGCGGGCGAAATACTTCAAAACGGAAGCTTGGTTGGCGACCTTGGCGGCAAGCATGCTCAAACCGACCTTTAGGATATCCGGATCGTTCCTGCGCAAGACTTGCTGTTGCCTCAGATTCGACCGGGTGGTCTGGACAGGCAAAGCAATGGCCGCCGGTATCCCCACCAGGGGGGTGAAGACAACTGGAATGTCTTTTTCGCACAGGCGCATCGTCAGGTCGGCCGAGAGGCCAATCCCCTTGCCTTCCAGGTACACCATTGTCAGTTCGGCAATCGCCATGCGGAATATCTCATTCTTTCGCCGTCGTACCACCAGGTTGTCTCCGTTTACGGTGACAAAACAGCCGCTCGTCATAACGTGCAATCGCCCGTCGATGACCAGGACATCCGGGTCGGTCACTTGATCCGTCAACTGATCGGTGTTCGTACGGTTTGAACTTGAGCGTGGTTCACCGGACGGAGGAGAGGCGTTTGGCAGGCCCGAAGTTCGACTCATCTGATCTGTCGCGAACTCGTCGGCAAGGTGCGAGGGGCGATCCAGCGGGTAGGCACCAGTCAGGATGGCGACTTCGGCAACGGTTCGGGCCTGGCGCGTGACGACATCCATATCGGGCAGGAACTTCTCGCGCGACTCCCACGCCAGATCAATTCCGGGAGCCGTCGCAAACCGCTGACTGGCCAGGGCGTCGACAGCGGCATCCATCTCTGCCAGTTGCGCCCGAATGACTGGTGCATTGTCGATCAAGAAATAATTTCGGAAGCCCCGGATCAGCGCATTCATACCCATGACGGCGTGGTATTTCTCCATCGATGTTGACTGGGGGATGGCGATGGTTTCAACAAGCTTGCCGACAGTTTGCACGGTACGATCCATTTTGTCCTGCGGTAGACGAACGTCCGACAAGCCAATCTGAAAGCCAAGAAACCCAATCCCCTCTTCTACGCGGCAATAGTGTGTCTTTGCCGGTTTGAGGGCCAGCCGCAGAACACCCTGGAGAAATTCGCCCATCAGGCGCAGCGCAGCCTGCGCCTCGGCTTCTGAATTGCAGAGTACGACGTAGTCGTCGGCGTATCGTACAAACGTGGTGCCGGTTTTCTCGAATTCCTTGTCCAGTGGATCGAGATAGATGTTGGCCAATAGTGGAGAAATTGCCTCGCCTTGTGGTACGCCCAACTCGGAAGGGATGACGTCCATGAAGTCGATGACGTCCGCCACCAGCCAATGCCGGATCAATTGAATCAGGTCGCGGTCTCCGATCACGTCGCCAACCAGTCTAAGGACGATTTCATGGTCGATGCTATCGAAGCACTTGCGAATGTCAGCGGTGACGGCCCATTGCTTACCTGAATAGATCGCGGAACGCGCCAGAGCGACGGCGTGATGGGCACCGCGACCTGGCCGGTAGGCAAAGCTCGACGGGCTGAATCGCGCATCAAACAACGGCTCGATGAGATGCAGGCAAGCCGCCTGCACCACGCGGTCGCGAACGCAGGCGATCTTGAGGGTTCGATAGTCCCCGTCAGGCTTGGGTATGCGCGCGGTTCGCAGTGGACGGCAACGGTAGAGGCCTTCGGCGAGTTCCTCGACCAGATGCTGGAGTTCGACATCCAGCATGGTGCCGAACTGCTCAATCGTGATGCGATCATGGCCGTGGGAGTATTTATTGTGTCCCTTGACGCGAAACCAGCCGGCGTACAGGGCTTCCTTCGTGCATAGCTTGCGGTACAGGTCGGCGTTCTGCGGAGCCTGTGAGTCGTTACTCGCAAGGGCAGTCGAGAACTGCTTTACCGGCGACAAGCGCAGCCGTTTTAGTGCTTGCCGACGAAAGCCCTGGGACAAAGAGCCGCTGGCTTCAGGAGGCCGCACAAGTGCGGTCACCGCTTTATGGTTGGCACCGGATCGCACCCAGACTTGTCCGGACTGCAAATCCCGCAGGCGATTGCGCTCGGCGTCGTCGAGCCACCCTGTTTTGATTGTGGCAGGTAAATCGCCGATATCTCCGACGATCCAACAGTCGGCATTGGCTTCGAGCCAGTGTCGCGCTGGCGCGGGTAGCGGATGCGCGGCGGAAAATGAGAACAGCCCGACATGTTTGGCGTCCACCTCGCCGGCCGCCAGCGGCAGTGGGCAGGCAGTCGGAAAACCGTACATAAGGATGGGCGAATGCCGAATCGCTTCGCCCTGTGGTTTGTCGCCGTTACGGGAAAGCAGCGCATCCATAAGCGCCGCATCGACCATCCATGAAACCACCTGATGCTCCAATCGCTCGAAATGCGAACCTGGCATTTCGATCCATACTGTTCCTCCGAGCGTCAAAGCGTGGCTCAAGTCGACGCAATTATTTCCTTCCGAGAGACTCCATACGGCGGGAAACCGCAAGGTCCAATCCAGCAGTTCGATCAGGCGATCGAATTCGCCCGAAAGGCTTTGGTTGCGGCGTAGCAGATGCGATGTCTCGGGGCGGCGAAGACTGCGAACCAAAGCAGCCAGCCCAACGCTTCCCTGGTCCGCAAGGTGATACGCCAAGTCAACGACGGCGTCTATCGTCGGCCCTGAAACAGGTGCAGCGACATGTTGGACGCAACTTTCGAGAAATCCACGCAAAGCGGATTTCATCCCCGGTGAACGCCTGAAGCGAAACAAAGCGGTGGGCCGCCGCCGGTTGGCAAGATCGCACCAGAGCAGCGGCCCTTTGTGCAGATTACCTTTGTTTTTCTCAGTCAACAAGGACGCGAGACTACCCTGATAGTCCACGACGACAAGTGACTGTCCCCGCTCCTTGGCGTGCAGAATCCGGCGCAACGCGAGGCCGGCGGCGTTTACAACGCGCCCAAGGATCAGCAGCGGCCGCGGCCCCTCACGGTGGGCACTGGTTTTCATCTTTGGGGAGTGCCGACACAGCGGCCTGTTCTGGCGTATCGTCATAGGATGCCGTGCGCCGCAGCCGAGAGCGCGCATGGTATTCAGGCCAGTGAAGAAACAGCTTGATTTCGGGGAACCCAGGTACGAGCGCGTCCGCCACTGCCTTGCAGACGAGGCGGTGTTTCTTGCGCGTGAGACCGGACTGCTGAGGGTGGGCGGGCGACGCACTGCCGTCTTTATCGTCCAGCGGGGAAAATTGGTTAATCACGCGCTGCAGACTGGCAGCGCGATCATTGAGCTCGGCGAGGAGGTCATGCGCTTCTCGTCGGTTGAGAACAAACCCCTGCTCAAGATCAAATTGAACGCCCGTCAGGAAACAATGAACCATGATTGGCTCCTTGAAAGTTGATGGTGACAAGTCAGCAGCGATATCCCTTCCTTGCACCGCTATCTTCTGCCATGAGTTCTTTCAGTTGCAAGTCCTATCGTGTGTATGGCGCCAGTTAAACTCCAATTGGAATTCGCGATTGGAGAGGATGTCGGAACACATGAACTTTTTAACATTGGCGGAGGTTCGGGAACGTGCCCCAGAAATTCGAGCCTGGTTCGATGTCCTGATGGGCAATCGCAGTCTGGCCCCAAAAAAGAATGCCGCGCAATGGCAATTCTTCCGTTTGTGCCTGGACCAAACCCTGGGCGCCTCACCCCAATCAGCGGATTGGCGTCCGCTTCAAATTGCGCAATACAAATTTGAAGTAGAGAACAAGTTGCGACGCTTGTACTTACGCGATGGTCAACCGCCGGCGTTTGTCTTTCGGCTAGCCAGCCGCCGCGACGCACAGCGCGAAAACCTTGTTGTCGATGACGAGTATCCCGAAATTGGGGGATACCACCTGCTGGTGAGCGACAGACGTGACACCTCAGACTCCCTGCAATCGGCGACAACAAACCGTGAGCATATTGAAATGGTTATCGCCGCTTGCATTGATACCGAATTTGAAGCGTACCGGACACTGCCCAAGATAGACGACACAAAGATCTCGCCGTGGTTTGTCAGCCAAGGGCCAGCGCATCGGGATTTACTTCACGCCTTGGAACGGGTAGCACAACGCGCCCTGGTTTTGACGAATCCGCGCAATCCATCGACACGACGACTTTTGTCGATTAACATCAAAGAAATAGTCGGCGACACAGCAGAGGTGAGAACCGTCGAGTATTGGTATCTGAGGTGGTGGAGTTTAATCGAGAGTAAATATCATTACACCTATCGTGAAACGACGCGCCACACATACATTCTCAAGCAACATGCGGGCAATTGGCTGGTAGAAGAAATAATCCGACCCCAACCCTTGCAAAATACTCCACATCGCTAATTAAATATCTGAAATGTTTTAGATTTCAATATGGAAACCAATCACCTGTCAGATTATACCGATCAATACCAGTTCGATTGTTTATACGAAGTTCGACGACCAGCCTTATGTAAATTTATGCTTTTAAATGAGTTTGGAGATAAATCATGAAATCGTACACCTGAATCCGTGACCTCGTTGTAAAAAATCCAAATTTATCGTTATAACTCAATGAGTTGGATGTAAAATGGTGTTCGCCCTGAAGGTGAATACGAACATGACCGACTTCATTATCAAAAAGCTGCCCTACGACCTTTTTTCGGAGTTGATCAATACGGTCAACGAATTTTGATCCTACATCTTTGGGGTAAATTTTATGAAGCGCTCTCTTTCCCTCACTGCTCTCTCCCTCACTGCTCTGATGCTGGCCTTCGGTGCCCAGGCCGCAGCGCCTGAAGAAGCCATGAACAAAGCCGGATGCATGGCTTGTCATGCCAAAGACAAAAAAATGGTTGGGCCGGCCTTCAAGGACATTGCGGCCAAAGGGTACGCAGCATCTTTTACAATCAGCGTTATGTAAACAGCAGGTTTTAATGATGATTTTTCCCTGCATCAGTCCAACTATCACCTGAAATCCTTTGTATTTCAATGCGCTGCGGTGTTATCGGAACATTGTCGAAACCCCCGGATTCGACAGCCTTCCGCCCCCCGGTTTCGACAAGCCTCCAAGTCATTGAAAACAGGGCGGTTTTGATGCATGGCAACGTCGTCGTTCAAGCCAGATGTCGAAATCGTTCTGCCGATTGCCCGCGAGCTGGGCGCGGCGCCCGGAATCGAGGGCGATGGCGCAGGGTTTGGTCGATTGCGCGCGGGAATTTGAACCCGGGAATCGTGTTTCGACAATACGAAAAATCCCGATCATGCCCATCCCCCATTCAGTTCCCCGGCAGAAACGCACCCGCGATCATCGCTCAGCGTCTGGGCGTGAGCGTAGTCGGCTGCGGCGCTGTGCTGCTGGCGCTCAAATCCCACGGTTTGATAGCCGGTGTGCAACCTGCCTTGGCCGCTTGGCAGGCGCACGGGTATTACGTATCGCCAAAGTTGCAGGCAGAGTTGCTGGAACGGCGGTTTCCAGGTTGATGAACCGGCAGGACTTCCGCTGTTTCCACCGGCTGCGGGTGCGCTGGGCCGAGGTGGACATGCAAAAAATCGTCTTCAACGCGCATTACCTGATGTACTTCGACACGGCGGTCTCCGATTACTGGCGCGCGCTGGCCCTGCCTTACGAGGCCGCGATGCACCAGCTCGGCGGTGACCTGTATGTCAAGAAGGCCACGGTCGAGTACCATGGCTCGGCCCGGTATGACGACCAGCTCGATGTCGGCATGAAGCGTTCCCGTATCGGCAACTCGTCAATGGTGTTCGCAAGCGGCATCTTTCGCGGCGACCAGTTGCTGATCAGCGGCGAGCTGATTTATGTGTTTGCCGATCCGGCGACGCAAACCTCCAAACCGGTGCCCGCCGAGCTGCGCCGCATCCTGACCGGCTACGAAGCCGGCGAGCCGATGGTCACGGTCCGGCTTGGATCGTGGGCCGATCTGGGCACCGATGCGGCCACCCTCCGAACCGACGTTTTTGTGCAGGAGCAGGGCATTGCACTGGACATGGAATGGGACGACGCCGACAAGACCGCCATCCATGCGGTGGCCTACAACGGCCTGGGCCAGCCGATAGCCACCGGCAGGCTGCTGCAACATGCGCCCGGCATCGGCAAAATTGGCCGCATGGCCGTCAGCCGCGTACTTCGGGGTTCGGGCCTGGGGCGCACGCTGTTGCAGGCGCTGATGGCAGCGGCCCGGCGGCGCGGCGACACCGACGTGCTGCTGCACGCCCAGCGCAGTGCCGAGGGTTTTTACAGCCGCCTCGGTTTCCGTTCGCGCGGCCAGCCTTTCGATGAGGTGCAAATTCCGCACATCGAGATGGTCAAGTCTTTATCCTCATGAGGCTTTAAGGCTACGCTGAATAAGTCCGTTCGCGTTGAGTCTGTCGAAACGCTGCCCTTGCAAATCAACAACTTGCGAAGGACTTCGACAGGCTCAGTCCGAACGGGGAGACTTATTCAGCATTGCATTAAAGGGCGCCAGTGGAAGCGAAGGCAGGGCTGGGCTGCCACGTCAATTGGCAACTGTGATCAAGCCGCGCATCTGACCCGCCATATGCATGGGTGGTTTCCTCGACCCGCACGTCCCAGGTCAAAGCGGGCTCGATTGCTACGGCACTGGCCACCAGCAAGGTGCTGCAGCGGGTGCCATAACCATTTTCAGGAAAATCGACAAAGGCGCTGGACAGCGCGTGCTCCTGCGCCAATGGCACACCGGTGCTGGGCAACAGTTCTGCGCTGGCGCGCCGGCGATCTTGCAGGGCGGACCAGAGCTCGGTGCGCAGTGCGTCCTGCCCAGGTGCGGCCAGCGCGGTTTGCAGCGCGTGCTTCAGCGCCCGGGTTTTGGGCCAGGGGGTGTCCAGCGCGCCATTGGACAAGCCATAAATGCCGGGGCCCAGTGCGCGTGAATGCCAGCCCGTCGCATCCTCGGACCGGTTGGTCAGCCAGTGCCAGGATGCGGCCTGAAAATCGCCCAGCACCAGGTTGAACGCGCCATAGGCCGCGCTGTCGGTTTGCGCCATGAATTGGGCGGCATCCATCCGGCCTTCCAGCCAGCGCAGGACCAGTTCGCCCCGGGATTTCTCGCCGGTGGTCGGCTGGCGCTCGCGCACATTGGTCAGCATCGCCAGGCGGCCGCCGGGGCTCAGGCCCAGCCAGGTGCCGCCTGCACGCAAGTCACGTCCGGAGATGATTTCGGTGCCCGCATCGGTGTGCCAGCGCGCCAGCGGCAGGGTGGGCCGGTTCAGAAATTCATCGCGGTTGGACGCGATCACCAGCGGCCAGCGGGTCGAGGCGTTGATGGCAAACGCAATCAGGCACATACGCTGGCCCCCACGCTTTTCACTGCGTGTAATGCGCTGCCCCCCGAGGGGGCTATTTTTCCTGGGGGCGGCCCGGCGGAAAAATCATTCCTGGCACTCGCGCGATGAAGACAGCCGTCATAGGCGCGGGCTGGTCCGGCTGCGCGGCGGCGGTCGAAGCGACACGGCTGGGCCAGCAGGTCACGGTGTTTGAAGCGGCGCGTATTCCCGGCGGTCGAGCGCGGCGAGTAGACGGTCAATGGCCTGATGGCACAGCGCTGCCGCTGGACAACGGCCAACACATCCTGATTGGGGCTTACAGCGACACCCTTCGCTTGATGCGCGATGTGGGCGTTGACACCGAAACCTCGCTACTGCGGCTGCCGCTGACCATGCAGTTCCCGGACGGCACCGGCCTGAAGCTTCCCCAACTGCCCACGCCACTGGACACGCTGGTCGGCATTGCGGGTGTACGCGGCTGGACCTGGCGCGACAAACTGTTGCTGATGCACGCGGCCGTGCGTTGGCAATGGGCGGGCTTTCGCTGCGCGCCGCAACAGTCGGTCGCGCAACTGTGCCAGCGCCTCAGCCCAGCCGTGATGGCCGGCCTGATCGAACCACTGTGTGTGTCGGCGCTGAACACCCCGGCCGAACGCGCCAGCGCCCAGATGTTTTTGCGGGTGCTGCGTGATGCGCTGTTTTCGCACTCCGGTGGCTCCAACCTGCTGCTGCCGCGCGCCGATCTGAGCGCGCTGCTGCCGGATGCGGCGCTGGCGTGGGTCGCGCAGCGCGGTGGCGAGGTTCGCTTGGGGCACCGTGTCCAGGCATTGGTCTTCACCGCGTCCGGCTGGCGGGTCGATGACGCGGTGTTTGACCGGGTGATTCTGGCCTGCCCGCCGACGCAAGCTGCGCGGCTGGCGCAAGCCTGCGGCCTGCCCTGCGAAGCCTGGCTGGCGCAAGCCCGTGCCCTGCAGTTTGAAGCCATCACCACCGTCTATGCTTTTTCGCCGGGCACCGTGTTGGCCCGGCCCATGCTCGCCCTGCGCACCTGCACCCCGAACGGCCCGGTACCGGCGCAGTTTGTGTTTGACCGGGGTCAGCTCGGCGGACCCATCGGCCTGCTGGCTTTTGTAGTCAGTGCCAGCACCGGCGACAGCGCCGCACTCGGCAGCCAGGTGCTGGCGCAAGGCCAGCGGCAACTGGGGCTGAGGACACTGAACGCCGTACAAACCATTGTGGAAAAACGCGCCACCTTTGCCTGCCTGCCCGGCCTGCAGCGGCCCAGCGCGCAAATACTGCCGGGGCTGCTGGCCTGCGGCGACTACATTGACGGCCCTTACCCGGCGACACTGGAAGGTGCGGTGCGTTCGGGTTTGCAGGCCGCAAGAGCTGCCATCCATTAATCTGCCCGTCAATTATTCGGGGCCTTGTACAGGCCCTGCTGCCGTCCCGGCCTTCCGTCTTACGTCTGTGCGCCGGAAGCCCTGAACAGATCACACAACTCGGTCAGGTTGGCCACGGTTTCATGCGGCGAGGACGGGTGTGTCCACAGATGGTCGGCCCGGTTGACCCAGGCGGTCTGCATGCCGGCATTGAGCGCGCCCAGCACATCCAGCGCCGCGTCATCGCCCACATGCAGAACATTGTGCGGATCGACATCCGCGGCACCGGCGGCCGCATGAAAAATCCGCGAATCGGGTTTGCCCACGCCAAACTCTTGCGCACTGATGGCGGCGCGAAAATAGGCGCCCAGCCCGATGCGCTCGATATCGGCATTGCCGTTGGAGAGCGCCACAACGGGATAACGGGTCGAAAGAAACTCCAGCGCCAGCAAAGCGTCGTCAAACAGCGTCACCTGATGCCGTGCGGCAAAAAAAACTTCGAAGGCTTCTTCCGCCAGCATGGGATTTTCTTCCGCGCGGGACAAGGCCAGGCGGATCGCCTCGCGCCGGATCGCGCTGAGGTTGTGCTTGAGCTCGGGCCGCGTGCGGGCAATTTCCGCGCGGATATCATGCCTTGCGCTGGGGTTGGAAAACAACGCCGCCGTCATGGGTGCATGGTGTCCCAGCCATTCGTCGAGTGCGGCCTCGGCCCGCTCGATGACGGGCCAGACCGGCCACAGAGTGTCGTCAAGGTCCAGGGTGATGGCTTTGATGATTGTCAGATCAAGCATAGGTAGTGGAGAATAACCCATGTCTTTTTCTCCCGAACCGCCGTTTGCCCACGGACAGCCACCCAAAGCCTTCAGCGGCACCGCTGTGTTGTATTGCAACCTCGGTACACCCGACGCACCGACTGCTGCCGCGCTGCGCCCTTACCTCGCCCAGTTCCTGAGCGACCACCGCGTGATCGAAATCCCCAAAGTGCTGTGGTGGCCGATCCTGCATGGCATCATCCTGCGGGTTCGACCCAAAAAGTCAGCGGCCAAATACGCCAGCATCTGGACGCCGGAGGGCTCGCCCCTGAAAACATGGACAGCCAGGCAGGCGACGCTGCTGCGCAGTTACCTCGGTGAGCGCGGCCACCAGGTCGCGGTGCGCTACGCCATGCGCTACGGCCAACCGTCCATCGCCTCGCAGCTCGACGCACTGAAGGCCGAGGGTGCCACGCGTATCTTGATACTGCCCGCCTACCCGCAATACAGCGGCACCAGCACTGCCAGTGTGTTCGATGCGGTGTACAACTGGGCCGCCAGGACACGCCGCCTTCCCGAGCTTCGTTTTGTCAACCACTACCACGACCACCCCGGCTACATCGCCGCGCTCGCCGCCAAAGTCCGCGCGCACTGGATGGCCCATGGCCAGTCTGACAAACTGGTCATGAGTTTTCACGGCGTGCCCGAGCGCACGCTGCATCTGGGTGACCCTTATCACTGCGAATGCCACAAAACCGCGCGACTGCTGGCCGCGCAATTGGGCCTGAGCAAAGAGCAGTACACCGTCACGTTCCAGTCGCGCTTCGGCAAGGCCAAGTGGCTTGAACCCTCTACCGAGCCCACCCTCGTGGCCATGGCGCGGGCCGGCGTCAAAAGCGTCGATTTGATGTGCCCGGGCTTTACCGGCGACTGCCTGGAAACGCTGGAAGAAATTGCGCAGGAAGCCAAAAAGGCTTTCCTGCATGCAGGGGGGCAAGCGTTCCACTACATTGCCTGCCTCAATGACAGTCCCGCATGGATTCGCGCCCTCAGCGACCTGGCGCAACAGCATCTGGCCGGCTGGCCGACGCAGCCACCGCCCGAGACGCAGGCGCTGGCCGCCTCGCGTACTGCGGCCTTGGCGCTGAGGGCCAAGCAGTAGGCGAAAAGCGCACCGGCCGCCGCCTCTCGATTTATTCCTTAAACGGAGATCAAACCAACTGCCTGGGCAGCTCGCTCGCTTGCCGCGCCAATTCGCTCACCCGCGCCCAGTCGTTACCAGCCAGCGCATCGGCGGGCACCAGCCATGAGCCGCCGACGCAGACCACATTGGGCAAGGCCAAAAACGCTGCCGCGTTGGCAAGTGTGATGCCGCCCGTGGGACAAAACTTCACATCCCCGAACGGGCCGCCCCAGGCCTTGAGCATGGCCAGCCCGCCGGCCTGCAGCGCGGGGAAAAACTTCAGTTCGGTGAAACCGTCTTCCTGCGCCGCCATGATTTCGCTGCCGGTGGCGACACCGGGCAGCAGGGGCAGGTGCGCATCGCGGCAGGCCTGGCCGACCGCGTGGGTGTAGCCGGGGCTGACGATGAAACGCGCCCCCGCCATCGCGCAGGCCTGCACGTCGGCCGCACTGCGCGCGGTGCCGGCGCCGACCACCGCCTCGGGCACATCGCGGGCAATGGCCTCGATGCAGCCAAGGGCCTGCGGCGTGCGCAAAGTCACTTCCAGCATGCGAATCCCGCCTGCCACCAGCGCACGCGCCAGCGGCACGGCATGCGCCACATCGGTCAGCACAATCACCGGAATGACCGCGGCGTCCTGCATGACCTGCAAGGCCGTCAGCGGCCCCTTGATATCGATACTCACATCCACGACAAAGCGCCTTCTTCGGCGGTCAGCGCGTGTCGGCGCATGCCGGCAAACAGCTCGCGCCCCATGCCCAAACCATTGCTGATGCAAAGCGCCTCCGGCATGCTTGCCGGCTGGCGGGCGGCCCATGCGTCATCCGGCACATTGACCTGCAGTACGCCGGTGATGGAATCGAGCAGGATCACATCGCCATCGCGCACCTTGGCCAGCGGGCCGCCGGCCGCCGCTTCCGGCGACACATGGATGGCCGCCGGCACCTTGCCCGAGGCGCCGCTCATGCGCCCGTCGGTGACCAGCGCCACCCTGAAGCCCTTGCCCTGCAGCACCGCCAGCGGCGGCGTCAGCTTGTGCAGCTCGGGCATGCCGTTGGCTTGCGGCCCCTGCCAGCGCACCACGCAGACCACGCCGCCTGCGGCGTTTTCCAGGCACACGCGGTCCAGCTCGCCGGCGTTGAAGGCGGCGTGCAGGCCTTCCTGCGAATCAAACACGCGGGCGGGCGCCTCGATGACATGGCGGTCATCCGGCACGGCCGAGACCTTGATCACGCTGCGGCCCAGGTTGCCCTGCAGCAGCTTGAGGCCGCCGCTGGCGCTGAAAGGCTGGCTGACGGGCCGCACGATGGCCTCGTCTTTGCTCTCGCCCATCTCGTGCCAGGCCAGCACGCCCTGCACCAGCGCGGGCTCGCGGGTGTACTCGCGGATGCCGCCCGCGCGCACCGTGAGCACGTCCTCATGCATGAAACCGCCATCGAGCAGCTCGCGGATCACGAAGCCCGTGCCGCCGGCGGCCTGGAACTCGTTGACATCGGCGCTGCCGTTGGGGTAGACATGGGTGAGCAAAGGAACGACCTCGGACAACTTTGAAAAATCGTTCCAGTCGATCAGGATGCCGGCCGAACGCGCCACCGCCACCCAGTGGATCAGGTGGTTGGTGGAGCCGCCGGTGGCCAGCAGCGCGACCATCGCATTGACGATGGCGCGTTCATCCACAATTTTCCCAATCGGTGCAAAGCGTTTCGCCTTGACGATGCCCAGCACGGTGCGCGCGGCCTCGCGGGTCAGTTCGTCACGCAGGGCGCCACCGGGCTGGACAAAAGCGGTGCCGGGCACATGCAGGCCCATCGCTTCGAGCAGCATCTGGTTGCTGTTGGCCGTGCCATAAAACGTGCAGGTGCCGGGGCTGTGGTAGGACTTGAGCTCGGCATCGAGCAAACCCTCGCGCCCGACCAGGCCCTGGGCCGCCAGCTCGCGCACCCTGGCTTTTTCCTTGTTCGGCAGGCCGGACGGCATCGGCCCGGCGGGCACAAACACCGTGGGCAGATGGCCGAAATGCAGCGCGCCGATCAGCAGGCCCGGCACGATCTTGTCGCACACGCCGAGCATCAGGGCCGCATCGAACATGTCGTGGCTCAGCGCCACCGCGGTCGCCATCGCAATCACGTCGCGGCTGAACAGGCTGAGCTCCATGCCGGAGGTGCCCTGCGTCACGCCGTCGCACATGGCGGGCACGCCGCCGGCCACCTGGGCGGTCGCGCCCCACAAGCGCGCCTCCTGCTTGATCAGGTCCGGGTAGGACTGCAGCGGCGTGTGCGCCGACAGCATGTCGTTGTAGGCGGTGACGATGCCGATGTTGGGCGCGCGCTGCGTGACGACCTTGAAGCGGTCGTCCAGCGGCATGCCGGCGAAGGCATGGGCGACGTTGCCGCAGCCCATGCGCTCGACGCTGACGGCCCGTGCGGCCGCGCCGTCCAGCCGCTGGAGGTAGGCGCTGCGGGTGGCGCGACTGCGTTCGCGTATCTGGTCGGTGGCGTCGGCGATGGTGGAGTGCGTCATGGAGTTGTAGCGTCGGAGCCAGACAGGGTGGCGATGATGATTCGGCAACTTTAACTTTGGAAGCGCGGATTTATTCGTCGTGGATTCCCGGCGCTTGGCTTGGGATGGGCTGCAAGGCGCAATTTGCAGCCAATAGCCGTAGCTATTGGCAAAAATTGCAACGCCGCAGACCGCCCAAGCCAGGGGATCGGGGGCCGCGAGGAATAAATCCGCGCTTCCCAAGGGGTTTTCCGGTCGCTGACCGGAAAACCGCTTCATGGCGCTGCCCTTTTAGGGGTCTTATGCGACTTCTTTCCCGGCACTGGCCTCGCATTGCCGTCACGCTGATCCCGCTCGTTTTTGCATTGCTGCATGCTGGCGGCGTGCTTCGCATCGACGTTTTGCAGCGGCTCGACGACATTCTTTACGATGCCCGTCTTCGCGCCACCATGCCCCGCACGCTTGATGAGCGGATCGTCATTGTGGATATTGACGAAAAAAGCCTGGCCGAAGGAGGCCGCTGGCCTTGGGCGCGCAACAAGCTGGCTGAATTGGTGGAAGAACTGCTGGACCGTCAACAAGCCGCCCTGCTGGGTTTTGACGTGGTTTTTGCCGAGGCCGATGACAGTTCCGGCCTGAAACGGCTCAAGCAACTGGCCCAGAACGAACTGAAGGATCAGCCCGCTTTTGCGGACAAGCTCAACCAGATACAAGGCCGTCTTGATTACGATGCCGTCTTTGCGAAATCCCTCGAAAAGCGGCCAGTCGTTCTGGGTTATTACCTCACCAGCGACCGGGAGGGCCGGGTCAACGGCGTTTTGCCCGCGCCGGTGATGGGCAGCGAGGCGCTGAAAGGGCGGCCCATCAGGTTCACCAACTGGAATGGCTACGGCGCCAACATCGACACACTCGCCAAAGCCGTGCCGATGGCGGGGTTCTTCAACTCGATCACTGAAGGCGATGGCGTTGTACGCTCCATCCCTTTGCTGGCTGAATACAAAGGCCGGTACTACGAGTCCCTGTCGCTGGCGATGTTCCGGATGCTGGTTGGCCTGCCCGGTGTGGAGCCGGGTTTTCCGCAAGAAAAACTTCTCACGCGGAATTACCAGAGCCTGGAAAGCATTTTGCTCAGGCAAGGCAGTAGAACGCTGGCGATTCCGGTGGACGACCGGGTCGCCACCCTGGTGCCGTTTCGGGGTCCGGGCGGTGCCAATGGCGGCTCTTACCGGTATATCTCGGCGTCCGATGTGCTGGCCAAAAGGGTGGCGCCGGGTCAATTGAAAGACAAAATTGTTTTGCTCGGCACGACGGCGCCGGGTTTGCTCGACCTGCGGGTCACGCCCGTGGGCGAAACCTATCCCGGTGTCGAGACCCATGCCAACGTGATTTCCGGGCTTCTGGACGGCCAGGTATTGGTCAAACCGGACTACGCAGTCGGTTTTGAGGTGCTCGTTCTTGTTCTGGCGGGGCTGGCGCTGGCGTTCGCGCTGCCCCTGCTGTCTGCGCCCAAGGCGGTCGCGGCCAGCGTGGGCGTGACTGCGGCGCTGGTGGGCCTCAATTTCTGGCTGTATTCGGCCCATGGCCTGGTCTTGCCGCTGGCCGCCGCCCTGGTGATGGCGTTCACGGCGTTTGCCCTGAACATGAGTTATGGCTACTTCGTCGAGAGCCGCTCCAAGCGGGAATTGGCCAATCTGTTTGGAACCTATGTGCCGCCCGAGCTGGTCGATGAAATGGTCAAAGACCCCGACAGCTACAGCATGAAAGCATCGGCCAAGGAGCTGACGGTGATGTTTTGCGACATGCGCGGCTTTACCCGGATTTCCGAAACCATGGAGCCCACGCAACTGCAGGCCTTGCTCAACAGTGTGTTCAGCCGGCTGACGGACCTGATTCGCGGCAACCGCGGCACCATCGACAAATACATGGGCGACTGTGTGATGGCTTTCTGGGGTGCGCCCGTGGACACGCCGGACCATGCCAGCCTGGCGGTCAAGACCGCGCTGGAGATGGTTCATGCCGTGCGTCAGCTCAACGAAGAGCACCGTGCCAAAGGACTGCCTGAAATTGGCATCGGCATCGGGCTGAACACCGGCACCATGTGTGTCGGCGACATGGGGTCGGATATTCGCCGCAGTTACACCGTCATTGGTGACGCGGTCAATCTGGGCTCCCGCCTGGAGGGGCTTTCGAAAACGTATGGCGTCGAAACAGTGGCCAGCGAGTCCACCCGCAAACTTTCCGCCGATTTCGCCTGGCAGGAACTTGATAAAGTCCGGGTCAAAGGCAAAGACCGGGCGGTGGTCATTTTTTGCCCGGTGACGCCTTTGGGCCAGCTCGACCAGCAGGTGAGCGGCGAACTGAAAGAATGGGCGTTGGCGATCAAGGCCTATCGGGATCAGGCGTGGGACGACTGCGACGTGCATTTGCTCAATTTACAGCGCATGAATGCGCAAAAATACCTTTACCGCCTGTATGCAGAGCGTGTAGCCTCCATGAGACTGCTGCCCTTTGATCCCGAGTGGGACGGGGCAACCAACTTCGAAACCAAGTAGCCTGTGGACGCATCAAGCCGGAAAAGACCATGAAAGTACGCGTACTGGGCTGTTCAGGAGCCATCGCCAAGGACTGCCGGACCACGTCCTTCCTGCTGGATCACGACGTGCTGGTCGATGCCGGGACCGGGGTCGGCGATCTCACGCTGGACGAGATGCGCGGCATCGACCACGTTCTGCTCACGCACTCCCACCTGGACCACGTGGCCGCATTGCCGCTGATGGTTGACGCGATTGCGGGGCAACGAACGACGCCGATACAAATCCATGCCCTGCAGGGCACGATTGACGCGCTGAGGGCGCATATTTTCAACAACACGATCTGGCCTGATTTTTCGAGGATTCCCACGCCGGAAGCCCCTTTTCTCAGCTTCCACCCGCTGACGACAGGCCAAACGCTGCTGATGGCAGGAAAACACGTGGAAGTATTGCCTGCGGTGCATACGGTGCCGGCGGTCGGTTATGCGGTGACCGCCGGCACCGGTTGCTGGGTGTTTACCGGCGACACGGAGCGCAACCCCGCGCTGTGGGCCCGGATCAATCAGCTCAACGTATCCATGCTGGTGATTGAAACCGCCTTCAGCAACCGGGAGCGCGACCTGGCCAGGCGAAGTTTGCACCTGTCGCCTCACTCGCTTGCCAGTGAACTGGACTGCATCGACAAGGGCAGGAACTATCCGATTTACATTACCCATACCAAGCCGGCGGAAACCGAATTGATCATGGCCGAGATACAGCGTTTCGACCAGACGGCGCCGTTCGGTCCCAACGTCACCCACGACATACGCTGGTTGCGCGCAGGTCAGGAGTTTGAACTATGAGTGCCGTACTGCAGCGCGACCCCGAGGGCGCATTTTTTGACTCGCAGATGCTTCCGCCCCAAGAGCGGGGCGTGACTTTTGAAGCGCTGTATTTTCGCCAATTGCAACTGGTGACCAACCGCATTCATGAAACCGAAAACATTGACCAGATCATGCTGGAAGCCAGCCAGGACATCTGCAAACTGTTCAATGCGGACCGGCTGACCTTGTACGCCGTCAATGAAGACCGCACGGCCATCACCTCCAAAGTCAAGACGGGCCTGAACACCAGCCGCGACCTGAAGCTGCCCATCAGTGCGCAAAGCATCGCCGGGTATGTGGCGATGTCCAGGCAAATGGTGAACATTGCCGATGTGTACGACGACGACGCGCTCAAGAATATCCATCCGAACCTGAGCTTTTTGCAGGAAGTCGACAAACGCTCCGGCTACCGTACCAAGCAAATGCTGGTCGCGCCGGTGATGGACGGGAACACCTTGTATGGTGTGCTGCAGGTCATCAACAACCGCAGCGACCAGCCCTTTGCCAAGCTGGAAGAAGACGGCGCGCAGCAATTGTGCAAAACATTGGGAATCGCCATTCGCCAGCGCATGCAGAAGGCGCAAGACAGCCAGCGGCGCAAGGCCACCAAGTACGACGGTCTGGTGGCCGAAGGGGTGCTGTCCCAGAACGAGCTGCAGCAATGTATTCAAAAGGCGCGCGAGGAAGTCCAGTCGGTGGAGCATCTCCTGATGGCCGACCATCACATCCGTCCGGCGCAAATCGGCGCATCATTGTCCAAATTTTTTGGTGTGCCTTATGAAGGCTTTAACGCGGGGCGCATACGTTCTGAAATGCTGCATGGCCTGCTCAAGCGGCATTTTATCGAGCAGCAGGGCTGGATGCCGCTGGAAGAAACACCGGACGGGCTGGTCATCATGTGCGTTGACCCCGAGGCGGTGCGTGGCGCCCGGGTGGTTCCGCAGGTGTTTTCGAAAATCAGCAAATTTGCCTATTGCGTGACCACCCAGACCGAATTTGACGAAACCCTGAGCCAACTGTTTGGCGCAGGCAACGAGGGCGGCTCCATTGACCAGCTTCTGGCCGACATGGACTCGCCGCTCGAAAACGATGCCAATGACGATTCGGCGCTGGAGTCGGCGGCTGCCGACAACGAACTCGTCAAGTTTGTCAACAAGGTCATCATTGACGCCTACAAGCAGAAGGCGTCCGACATCCATATCGAGCCCATGCCGGGCAAGGCCAAGACCGGCATTCGTTTTCGCATCGACGGCACCTTGCTGCCTTACGTCGAAGTGCCGGCCCAGTTTCGCCAGGCCATGGTCACGCGGCTCAAAATCATGTGCGATCTGGACATTTCCGAAAAGCGCAAACCGCAGGACGGCAAAATCAAGTTCAAGAAATACGGGCCGCTCGATATCGAACTGCGTGTCGCCACCATCCCGTCCGCAGGGGGGGTCGAGGACGTCGTCATGCGGATTCTGGCGGCGGGCGAACCGATTCCGCTCGAAAAGCTCGGGCTGACGGTTCATAACAGGGAGCGGCTGGAGAAAACCGTCTCCAAGCCTTATGGCCTTTTTTACGTTTGTGGCCCGACGGGTTCCGGCAAAACGACGACGCTGCACTCGATTTTGAAATTCCTGAACACGCCAGACCGGAAAATCTGGACGGCCGAAGACCCCGTCGAGATCACGCAGAAAGGTTTGCGCCAGGTTCAGATCAACAGAAAGGCGGGCATTGACTTTGCGTTGGTCATGCGCGCCTTCCTGCGCGCCGACCCGGACATCATCATGGTCGGCGAGTCACGCGACAAGGAAACCGTGTCCATGGGCGTGGAGGCGTCGCTCACCGGCCACCTGGTGTTTTCGACGCTGCACACCAATTCGGCGCCAGAGTCCATCACGCGGCTGCTGGACATGGGCATGGACCCCTTCAATTTTGCCGACGCCTTGTTGGGCATATTGGCCCAGCGCCTGGCCAAAAAACTGTGCGACTGCAAGCAGGCGTATCCGCCGGGTTCACAGGAGGTCAAGGACTTCATCAAAGAG
>JAURVI010000012.1 GCA_030655515.1 Polaromonas sp.
CCGGGCCGCCCCAAGGGAAATTAGCCCCCGTGGGGGGCAGAGAGCTACACGCAGTGAGCGAACGTGGGGGCGAACAATTTCCCGCCGGGCCGCCCCAAGGGAAATTAGCCCCCGTGGGGGGCAGAGAGCTACACGCCGTGATGGGCGTGGGGGCCAATGCCACAGCAGGCGTTGATCGCGGGCGGCGGTATAGGCGGGCTGGCCGCTGCGCTGGCCAGCGCACGCGCCGGCTGGCAGGTGCGGCTGTACGAGCGCGCGCCGGCTTTCAGCGAGGTCGGCGCCGGTATCCAGATGGGGCCCAACGTCGTCAGGCTGCTGCACGGCTGGGGTCTGGCCGAGGCGCTGGCCGAGGTGGCCGCGTTTCCGCAGCAGTTGGAGGTGCGCAGTGCGGTCTCGGGCAACACGCTGGGGCGGCTGCGGCTGGGTGCGGCGATGGCGCAGCGTTATGGCGCGCCCTATGCCACCATTCACAGAGCCGATCTGCATGGCATCTTGCTCGATGCCGTGCGGCAGGAGGATGTGACGCTCAAGCGCAATCACACGCTGAGCCGGTTCACGCAAACCGCCGATGCGGTGACGGTGCAAACCCCGGACGGTCCGCCGATTGAAGGCGATGTGCTGGTGGGGGCCGACGGCTTGTGGAGCCCGGTGCGGCAGTGGCTGCTGGGCGACGGGCCGCCGCGCAGCACCGGCCACCTGGCCTACCGCGCGATGGTGCCGCAGGCCGGCCTGCCCGAAGCGCTGCGCTCCAGCCAGATCACCGTCTGGCTGGGTCCGCAATTGCATGTGGTGCGGTACCCGGTGCGCGGTGGCGAGTGGCTCAATGTGGTCGGCATTGTGCATGGCCAGGCGCAAGGCGATCTCGACAACTGGGATCACGGCACCGATGCCGCCGAGCTGCGTGCGGCGCTGGCCGGCACCTGCGCGCCGCTGCAGGACCTGGTGCGGGCGATTGACGGGTGGCGGCTCTGGGCGCTGTGTGACCGTCCGCCGATGCAGGGCGCTTACCAGCATGCGCTGGGCCGCGTGGCCCTGCTCGGCGATGCGGCGCACCCGATGCGCCCCTACCTGGCCCAGGGCGCCGGCATGGCGATAGAAGACGCGGCGGAACTCGGGCGTGTGCTGGCTTACGCGCTGGACCCGGCCCTCGACATGCCCACCATGCTCAACCGCTACGCGCTGAACCGCTGGCAGCGCAATGCGCGGGTGCAGGCGCGTGCCATTCGCAACGGGCAGATTTTCCATGCCAGCGGTGTCATGCGCTGGGGCCGTGATGCTTCGCTGAAACTGCTGGGCGAGCGGCTGCTGAATCTGCCGTGGCTGTACGGCAGCCCTTGACTTGCTATTGAATCAGTAGCTGCTTGCGCCTATAGATAAAGCGCAAGTGCCCGCAGCGGGTGGGTCATCATCACCCACATCATTCAGAGGAACACCATGAATTCCAGCGGCAGAGGCAAAGTGGCGGTGGTCACCGGGGCGGGCAGCGGCATCGGCAAGGCGGTGGCCCTGGCGCTCCTGCGCGAGGGGTACCGCGTGGTGCTGCGGGACCGGCGCATGGAGCGCCTGCACGAGGTGGCCCAAGAGTCGGGCTGCGGCGACAGGGCGCTGGCTGTGTCCTGCGACGTCAGCCAGCCCGATTCGGTGCGCGCGGCGTTTGACAAGACCCGGCAGATGTTTGGGCGGCTCGATTCGCTGTTCAACAACGCCGGGGTCGGCGCCGATGGAATATCTCACGTTTGAGCAATGGCAAAACGTCGTCAACATCAACCGGACCGGCTCTTTCCTTTGCGCGCAGCAGGCGATCCGACTCATGAAAGCACAGTCGCCCCAGGGCGGACGCATCATCAACAACGGCGCCATCTCCGCGCACATGCCGCGCCCGAACTCGGCGCCCTACACGGCCACCAAACACGCGATCACCGGCCTGACCAAGTCGATCTCGCTGGATGGCCGAAAGTACAACATTGCCTGCGGCCAGATCGACATCGGCATCGCCCAGACCGAAATGACCGCCCCCATGGCCAAAGGGGTGTTGCAGGCCAATGGCGAGATTGCCATCGAACCGCCGATGGACGTGAACCACGTCGCCGATGCGGTGGTGCATATGGCCGCCTTGCCGCTGTCCACCAATGTGCAGTTCATGACCCTCATGGCGACGAAGATGCCTTTTGTGGACCGGGGTTAGGGCGTCAGCCAACCCGCCCCAGCAACAGAAATTCCATCAGCGCCTTCTGGACGTGCAATCTGTTTTCTGCCTCATCCCAAACGACGGACTGCGGCCCGTCGATCACGTCGGCTTCCACCTCTTCACCCCGGTGCGCAGGCAGGCAGTGCATGAAGAGGGCGTCGGGTTTGGCGGCCTTCATCATCTCGGAGTCCACGCACCAGTCGGCAAAGGCTTTTTTGCGGGTTTCGTTCTCGGCCTCGTAGCCCATGCTGGTCCAGACATCGGTGGTCACGAGGTCGGCGCCGGCGCAGGCTTGCATCGGGTCCTTGAAAACCTTGTAGCTTTCGGTGGACCGGATGCCGGCAATCGACTGGTCAACCTCGTAGCCGCCCGGTGTGCTTAGATGCACTTTGAAACCGAGGATTTCGCTGGCCTGCAGCCAGGTGTTGGCCATGTTGTTGCCGTCGCCGACCCAGGCCACGGTTTTGCCAGCGATGGAGCCGCGGTGTTCGATGTAGGTGAAGATGTCAGCCAGAATCTGGCAGGGGTGAAATTCGTTGGTGAGGCCGTTGATCACCGGTACGCGTGAATGCTCGGCAAAGCGCTCGATTTTGGTCTGCTCGAACGTTCGAATCATCACAATGTCCACCATGCGGCTGATGACCTTGGCGCTGTCTTCAATGGGTTCCGCGCGGCCTAACTGGCTGTCGCCGGTGGTCAGGTTGACCACGCTGCCGCCCATCTGGTACATGCCGGCTTCAAAGCTCACGCGGGTGCGGGTGGAGGCTTTCTCAAAAATCATCGCCAGCGTGCGGTCTACCAGCGGCTGGTGTTTTTCGTAGGCCTTGAACTTTTTCTTGATTAAAGCGGCGCGTTCGAACAGGTAGGCGTACTCTTTGGCCTTCAGGTCGCTGAATTGCAAATAGTGACGCAGAGGCAATGCCCCCCCGCTTTTCACTTTGTGTAATACGCTGCCCCCCGCGGGGGCTGAACTTGCTTGGGACGGCCCTGCGCTACGTTTGACGGTGCTCATGATTTTTCTCCCAGCAACTGCTTGATCAGCGGGCACAAAATGCCGACCACTTCATCGGCTTCGGCCTGCGTCAGGATCAGCGGCGGCACCAGCCGGATCACGCTGTCGGCGGTTACGCTGATCAACAGGCCGTTGTCGGCGCTGCGTTTGACCAGGTCGCCACAGGGTCGAGACAGGTCGATGCCCAGCATCAGGCCCAGGCCGCGGACTTCCTTGACCGCGCCGGACTTCAGCTCGGCAGCCAGTTCGCGGCTCAGTGCCGCTTTCAGGTGAGTGCCTACTTTTGCAGCGTTGATCAGCAGGCCGTCTTCTTCCATGATGCGGATGGTTTCGACCCCGGCGCGCATGGCCAGCGGGTTGCCGCCAAAGGTGGTGCCGTGGTTGCCGGGGGCAAAAATGTGGGCTGCTTTCGGGCCGGCCACCACCGCGCCGATCGGCACGCCCGAACCCAGGCCCTTGGCCAGCGGCATCACGTCGGGCAAGATGTCCGCCCACTGGTGCGCAAACCACTTGCCGGTGCGGCCCATGCCGCACTGCACTTCGTCGATCATCAGCAGCCAGTCGCGCTCGTCGCAGAGCTTGCGCACCTGCTTCATGTAGCCGGCGTTCATCGGGTGGATGCCGCCTTCACCCTGAATCGCTTCAAAAAAGACGGCAACCACATTCGGGTTGCCGGCGGTGGCGGTTTCCAGGGCGGCCATGTCGTTCAGCGGCACGCGGATAAAGCCTTCGACCAGCGGGCCGAAACCTTCCTGCACCTTGGGGTTGCCTGTGGCGCTGAGGGTGGCGATGCTGCGGCCGTGAAAGGCTTTTTCATAGACCACGATTTCGGGGCGTTCGATGCCTTTGTCGTGTCCGAACTTGCGCGCCAACTTCAACGCGGCCTCATTGGCTTCCAGCCCGGTCGAGCAGAAAAACACATTGGTCAGGCCCGACAGCTCGACCAGTTTGGCCGCCAGCACTTCCTGGTTGGGCACGTGGTAGTAGTTGGAACTGTGGATGATCTTGGCGATCTGGTCCTGCAGAGCGGGCGCCAGGCGCGGGTGGTTGTGGCCCAGCGTGTTGACCGCAATGCCGCCCAGCGCATCGAGGTAGACCTTGCCGTTGACATCCCAGACTCTGGACCCCTGACCATGCGACAGCGCAATCGGCAGACGGCCGTAGGTGTTCATCACGTGGGGGGAGGCGGCTTCGATGTGCTTGGGAAGGGCAGCGGTCATTGGGAAAACTCCGGGAGCATTGCAAAAAACAGGAAGCCGCGATGAGGTGGGCCAGGCTGAAGTGATTTTAGGCGCAGAGCCCGCCGCCTTTCGTGACGATCCTGCATCGCAGCCATGCGCAAGGCCGACAGACCCCCAGTCTTCTATAAGATAGAATCATTGTGCGGTGCAGCATGAGGCCATACCCTCGCCTCTGGCACACGAAAAAACCTTCAACCCGATGGTCTCCAATTCTGCCAAAGAAGTTTTCATTCAAGGCATCACCCGCGACGGCAAAACCTTTCGCCCGAGCGACTGGGCGGACCGGCTTTGCGGCGTGATGAGCCAGTTCCGGCCCGACGGTCCGCAGCCCGGCAGCCACCTGACCTATTCGCCCTGGTGCGTGCCTACGGTGATCAACGGCGTCAAATGTGTGGTGGTCAACAGCGCGCTGCGCGAGGCCGAGCCCATGGCCTGGGACTTTGCGCTCAACTTTGCCAAGGACAATGATTTGCAGATGGCCGAGGCTTGTTTGCTGCCGGACAGGCCATAAGGTCATCCGCACTGCAAGGTTCGGGGACGATTCGGGTGCCAGCCAAGCTGCACTTCGCGCAGTTTGGCTTCGCCAAACAAAAAAAGCCGTCGATAGACGGCTTTTTTGCTTTGCTGGCAGCGCACCCTGCGAAACGGCGGACTGAAGAAGATCAGTCCGGGCGATTGCCCTAATTGCTTAGGCGGCCTTTGGGGCGGCGAGTGCCAAGGCTTTCACCTTGGTCGACAGGCGGCTCTTGTCGCGAGCGGCCTTGTTTTTGTGGAAGATGCCTTTGTCGGCAATCGTGTCCACAATGCTCTGCGCCTTGGCGAAGAGCTCGGTGGCTTTGACTTTGTCGCCACTGAGGACGGCTTTTTCGACGTTTTTCACAGCGGTGCGGTATTTCGAGCGCAGCGAAGTGTTGGCGGCATTGAGTTTGCTGTCCTGGCGGACGCGTTTGCGGCCTGAGGCCAGGCGGGGGTTCTTTTTCTTGGGTTTGGCAGTAGCCATATAGGGTTTCCTTTAATCCGGGGAGGAGTTTGCGGATGATGCTAGCAAAGCCCGTCATTATATAACGCCCCCACGCTTGTCGCTTTACGTACTACGCTGCCCCCCGAGGGGTCTGTGCTTGCTCGGGGCGGCCCTTCGCGGCGCACGGCAATTTCCCGCCGGGCCGCCCCAAGGGAAATTAGCCTCCTCGGGGGGCAGAGAGCTACACGCTAGTAGAGCGAACGCGGGGGCCATTAAACTCTGGTCGTGTCACTTTTCAAATCCGCGTCCACCGTCTCCCTGCTCACCCTGGTTTCCCGGATCACCGGTCTGGTGCGGGAACTGCTGATGGCTTCGACCTTCGGCGCCAGCGCCATGACGGACGCTTTCAACGTGGCATTTCGCATTCCCAACCTGTTTCGCCGGCTGTTTGCCGAAGGCGCTTTCAGCCAGGCCTTTGTGCCGGTGCTGGCGGCCAGCCATGCCAGCGAAGGCGAGGCCGCCACCAGGCTGCTGATCGACCGGGTCGCCACGCTGCTGACCTGGGTGTTGTTGCTGACCTGCGTGATCGGCGTGGCGGCTGCCCCCCTTCTGGTGTGGCTGATGGCCAGCGGCCTGAAGCAGGAGCCGCGCGGTTTTGAAGCCGCCGTGTTCATGACGCGCTGGATGTTCCCTTACATCGGCTTCATGTCGCTGGTGGCGCTGTCTTCCGGCGTGCTCAATACCTGGCGGCGTTTTGCCGTGCCCGCAGCCACCCCGGTCCTGCTGAATCTGGCGATGATTGCGGCGGCCTGGCTGGGTGCGCCCTGGTTCAAGGCGCAGGGCATTGAGCCGATTTATGCGATGGGGGCCGGCGTGATGCTGGGCGGCTTGCTGCAACTGGCGGTGCAGGCGCCGGCCTTGCTGAAAATCGGCATGCTGCCGCGTGTGGGCTTGCGCTGGACGGCCATCCGCACGGCCTGGGCCGATCCGGGAGCCCAGAATATCGCCCGTCTGATGGTGCCGGCCTTGCTGGGGGTCAGCGTGGCGCAGATTTCGCTGCTGATCAACACCCAGATTGCCTCGCACCTGACGCCCGGCAGCGTCAGTTGGCTGACTTATGCGGACCGGCTGATGGAGTTTCCGACGGCCCTGCTGGGGGTGGCCATTGGCGTGGTGCTGATGCCGCAACTGGCCGCCGCCCGGGCCGCCGGAGACAGTGGCAAATACTCGGCCATGCTCGATTGGGGCTTGCGCATCGTGGTGTTGCTGGCGGTGCCCAGTGCGGTGGCTTTGCTCACTTTTTCCCAACCACTGGTCGCGACGCTGTACCACTATGGCGCGTTCACCGACCGCGATGTGCAGCAGACCACCACGGCGCTGATGGGTTACGGCGCCGGCCTGGTGGGGCTGGTGGCCATCAAGGTGCTGGCGCCGGGTTTTTACGCCAGCCAGGACATCCGGACCCCGGTGCGCATCGCCGTGGCGGTGCTGGTGATCACGCAGTTGCTCAACCTGGTGCTGGTGCCGCTGCTGCAGCACGCCGGGCTGGCGCTGGCCATCGGCATAGGCGCGCTGATCAACGCGCTGTGGCTGCTGCTGGGGCTGCTCAAGCGCGGCAGCTACAAACCGGCCCCCGGCTGGGGTATTTTTGCCCTGCAGGTGCTGGCGGCCAGTGCGCTGCTGGCGGTATTTTTGATGTGGGCCGCCCAGGCGGTCGGTTGGACCGCGCTGCGGGCCGAGTCTTTCAAACGTATTGGGCTGCTGGTCCTTGTTCTTTGTGCATCAGTTGCTATTTATTTCGGAGCTATTTGGGCGGCTGGCCTGAAAGTGCAAAAGTTGATGCGGCGGTAACGCTTGGAAAATACGTGGCACTCGCGTCGCCCGGCGCTTTGTGAGAAAGTAGCGGCATGCGATTGAATTTCGAGGTCCCGTCGCCCTTGCAGTACTTTGCCAGCCTGGTTCAAAGCGACGAGCATTTTCCGCTGCTGGAAGCGGCCATCAGTGTCGCGCAGGACGAATACCCCGATCTGGACGTGCAGCAGGTACTGGGCGACGTAGACCAGTTGCTGGCCCGCCTGAAACGCCGTTTGCCGGCCGACGCCCCGGCCTTGCAGCGCTTGCGGGCGCTGAACCAGTTCTTTTTCCGCGATTTGAACTTCGGCGGCAACGTCAATGACTATTACGACCCCGACAACAGTTACCTGAACGCGGTGCTGAAAACCCGCCGCGGCATTCCGATCTCGCTGGCGGTGCTGTGGCTGGAACTGGCGGTCGGCATGGGGCTCAATGCGCGCGGCGTGGCTTTTCCGGGCCACTTCATGGTCAAGGTCAACCTGCCCAAGGGCCAGGTGGTCCTCGACCCCTTTACCGGCCAGTCACTGAGCCGCGAGGAACTGGCCGAGCGGCTGGAGCCGTTTCGCCAGCGCAGCGGTTTGGTCGATGAATTCGAGGTGCCAATCGGCCTGTACCTGCAGTCGGTGCCTTCGCGCGACATCATCAGCCGCATGCTGCGCAACCTGAAGGAAATTCATAAAATCCAGCAGGACTGGCAGCGCCTGATTGCCGTGCAGGACCGGTTGATCGTGCTGCACCCCGACGCCTGGTCCGAATACCGCGACCGCGGCCTGGCGCTGGCGGAGCAGGGCCAGGCCAGCCGCGCCGTGCCTGATCTGGAAATCTACCTGAACCACGCCGAGGATGCGCTGGACCTCGATGTCATTGCGGACCGCCTGGCGCGGTTGCGACGCCAGAAAAGCTGATGCGGCCCTGGTGTTGTGGCACGCTATCCGCTGCGCTTCAAAAACTCCGGAATCTGCCGGTCATCGGTTGAACGGGCGGGGCGTACCAACGTGGGTTTGCCTGCTGGCTGAACTGGCGCCGTGGCCGGACGCCCGGCACTGAGTGCTGACAGGCGTCCGCCCTGCACCATGGATTCCTGCGCCGGCATCAGACTGCCGGGCAGCGAACCCAGATGTCGGGAGACCATTTTTTGGGGCGCCAGGGTCCGTGCGACAGGGCGCAGGGCGTCCGCGCCGTCGTTGGCCGCCTGCGGCGGGTAGAGCTGCGGCTTGAGCCACTGCAAAATCGGCGCCCATTGCGCCAGATCGGCCGCCGCGAGTTGCGGCTTCAAATCAAAAATCGTCAACCCGCGCTCCAGGCTGCGCACGTAGAGCTGGGTTTCGCGCAACGCGCCCAGAAAAGGCACGCCGAGCGACTCGGACCACTCGGCAAGGACTTGCGCGGCTTGGGTGCGCGCATCAATACGCATGCCCACCACCGCCAGACGGCAGCGACCGCTGGCCACGCGCGGCATCGTCATCAACTCGGCATGACAGGCCTGCGCCGATTCGCGGTCGAAGATCGAGTGGCACACCGGCATCACGATGGCGTCGGCAAACATGACCACCCGCGCCAACTCGAACCCGTGCATGCCGCCGGGTGTGTCGAGCACCACATGGGTGATGCCGGTGGGTACGCGCAGCATGTTTTTCTGGTCAACCGCCCACGGGGCGATGATGGGCAGCGAGGCCTCGCGTCGTTTCAGCCAGGCGCGTGCCGATTGCTGGCGGTCCACGTCCCCGAGCATGACCGAGCTGCCGTTGCGCGCGCACCAGGCCGCGATGTGGGCGGCCAGCGTGCTTTTGCCACTGCCTCCCTTGCGGTTGACGACTGCGATGACCGGCATGAATGCTCCAGAAACGGATAGATGGAACAGTTTGATACAAGATGACTAAAAAGTCCAGTCTGCCCAATGAATGCAGGCGTAAGCAGCTAGTATTTTTGTAGCAAAAATGTCTTATTCAGGGGATGGTACGGCTTCATCGTGGACCCGTGCCCCGCGCCAGTACCCCAGCAGCGCCAGCGCCGCCAGGCTGAAGACCGCGCCCGCGGCAAAGGTCACCGGGGCGCCCAACTGGTCCCACAACACCCCGGCCACCGTGCTGGCCAGCAGCATGGCCAGGCCGCTCAGCAGGTTGAAAAAACCGAAGGCGGTACCGCGCAGGTCGGCCGGTGCGGCGTCGGCCACCATGGTGGCCAGCAAGCCCTGGGTCATCGCCATGTGCAGGCCCCACAGGGCAATGCCGGCCCAGACAAAGGTCCAGTGGTTGCCCGAGGCCAGCACCACATCGGCGGCGATCAGCACCAGCAGTCCTGCCGCCAGCAGCGTGGTGTGGCTCATGCTGTCCGACAGCTTGCCGAAGGGGTAGGCGCCCACGGCGTAAACGAGGTTCATGCCGATCAGCACCAGTGGCGTCCAGGCGACGGGCAGGCCGCCCTGCAGCGCGCGCAGTACCAGAAAGGCTTCGCTGAAACGCGCGAGGGTGAAGACGGCGCCAATCACGACCACGCGCCAGTACGGGGCACCCAGCCGCCGCAACTCGTCCCGGCTGATCGGGTTGCGGCGTGGCGCCGCAGCCTTGTCCGGTGCCGGTGCGGCTTCCTGCACGCCGAACAGCAGCAACGCCACCGCCATGAAACCCGGAACCATGGCGACCCAGAAAATGGCCCGGAAATCATTGGCCCAGAGCAGCATCAAACCCATGGCGATCAGCGGCCCGACGAAAGCGCCCACGGTGTCGAGCGACTGGCGCAGCCCGAAGGCCGCCCCCCGCATACCGGGCGGCGCCAGGTCGGCCACCAGCGCATCGCGCGGCGCGCCGCGAATGCCTTTGCCGACGCGGTCGATCAGGCGGGCGGTCAGTACCAGGCCGGTGCTCGTCGCCAGTGCAAAAAGAGGTTTGGAAACCGCGCCGAGGCCGTAGCCCAGGACCGCCAGCGGTTTGCGCTTGCCCCAGTAGTCGCTGAGCACACCCGAGAACACCTTGACGATCAGCGCCGTCGCCTCGGCCAGGCCTTCAATCAGGCCAACGGCCCACATGCTGGTGCCCAGCACGGTGACCATGAAAACCGGCAAGAGACTGTGGATCATCTCGGACGAGATGTCCATCAGCAGGCTGACAAAACCGAGCGCCCAGATGGCGGCGGGAAGGCGGGGTGCGGGGCTGGCGGGTTGGGTCATGGATGATTCGCGTAGTTATTTCACCAACGGTCGCCAACGTGGGTGGCTTATGCGTTTTGCGTCGCGGGGCTGTACCAGGTGCCACGGCCTGCGCCTTGCTGGACAAGTTCGCGCATCAGGTGCGGGGTATCAAACATAGCCGTAAATATAGCCATAAATAGCCGTAAAAAAGAGTTGGCTGACTTGAACGACTAAAGGGGTATTTAGGGCAGGTCTTGGATTGAATTTGCGGATGAAATAGGCATGTAGCGCATGTCAGTAGGGCACAAGTAGCTCTTGTATTCATGGCAATTTTCATTTCATCTGCCCGCAGTGCTTTGCGCCGCACGCACCGCCCGGCTGACCGTCGCGTAGTGCAGGCCGAAGGTCTGGGCGATTTCCTTGAGGCTGTAGCAGCCGGTGGCGCAGGCCTGTGCCATGGCGCTGTTGCGCTCCGGCAGCGTGGCGAAATGGGCCAGCGGTGGCGCGGCGGCCCGCCTTTGCGTTTTTGGAATTTCTGTCTGGCCGGCCTGGCCTTGGGTGTGCGGTTGCAGCGCTTTGCAAAAGTCGCCATCGCCCAGATAAAGCTGGCTTTTCAAATGCGCCCATACGCTGGGCAGGCCCATGCCCGCGCGCACATGGCCGATGTAGGCGTCGCTGGCGGTCCCGGGCTGGCCGCCAAATTGCGAAAGCAGCCAGGCAGTCTGGAGCCATTCGGGTGGCGCCGCGTCGCCCACCGTGGCGCGGTAGCTGCTCCAGGGCCACAGATCGGGCAGGGCGCACAGGCCTGCGCGCACCGGGTTGAGGACGACATAGCGCGCCAGCTCCAGCAGGTAAGACTCGCGCTGCACGAGGACGGCTTGGAATCGCCCCTGGAACACATGCCCGACGCGGCCATGAGCCCGGTTATGCGTACACGCCGTTGAGCTGTCGCATGCCGGCGCTCAAACTGCCGTCGATGGTTTACAAGGGCGATGTGGAAGTGGTTGTCCATGAGGCAGTAGGCGTGGCATACCCAATTGAAGCGCTGGCAGACCTGGCCGAAGAAGGTGAGCCACTGCTGGCGGTCAGCATCGTCCAGATAGATCGCCTCTCGCCGGTCGCCACGCGAGGTAACGTGGTGCAGAGCGCCGGGGAATTCAACGCGCAAGGGGCGGGACATGGGCTGATGCTACAGCGGCTAATGTTGCAATGCAAGACCTGACCCCTATGATGGGGCCGAGTCGATGGCACCCAGCGCGTCAACCAGCAGCTTGGGTGTTTTGTCGGTCATATATAAGGGTGCGGCTGTTGTTGACTGCTTGTAAAAAGTACGGATTGCGGATGTAACGCGGGTTCACCAGATCGACATGCCGGCCCAGAATTTGTTCAAGTCCGTCCGCCAGCTCGATCCAGCGCTTGGCGCGAGAACCCGGAATTTTCGGGTCTAGCTCCACCAAAAAATCAAAGTCGCTGGAATCGGGATTGAACTCTGCGCCGGTCGCTGAGCCAAACAGTTCCAAATGAACAACGCCGTGCTTTTCACACAAGGCGGTGATGTGGGGGAGTTGAGCGGTCAAGGAACGATGCATCGGTGAATTATCAAACAAATTCCCCAAACTGGGTTACCGCCAAGCAAACGCCAGCCTGAGATTTTTCAGCCCACGGTAACGCTCGCACCCTTACCGCGAGCCGCGATCACACCAATCTCATACACCGTCTCGCCCGCTTCGCGCAGCATGGCGGCGCAGGCGGCGGCGCTGGCCGCGTCAATCACCACCACCATGCCGATGCCGTTGTTGAACGTGCGGTTCATCTCGAAGTCGGAAATGGCAGCGGTCTTTTGCAGCCAGGCAAACAGCCCGGTTTGCGGCCAACTGCCCTTCGTCAGGTGCGCGGCCATGCCTTCGGGCAGCACGCGCGGAATGTTTTCCAGCAGGCCGCCGCCGGTGATGTGGGCCAGCGCCTTGATTCCCTGTCCTGAGCCTGTCGAAGGGGGGTGGGCTGCCAGCGCCGCCAGCACGTTCTTGACGTACAGCCGGGTGGGTGCCATCAGGGCCTGTTTGAAAGGCATGCCGTCCAGCGTGGCCGGCAGGTCGGCGCCGGCGCGCTCGATGCATTTGCGCACCAGGCTGAAACCGTTGGAATGCACGCCGCTGCTGGCCAGGCCGAGCACCACGTCGCCGGGCTTGACATCCTTGCCGGTCAGGATTTTTGACTTTTCCACGGCGCCGACGGCAAAGCCGGCCAGGTCGTATTCGCCGGCAGGGTACATGCCGGGCATCTCGGCGGTTTCGCCGCCGATCAGCGCGCAGCCGCTCAATTCACAGCCTTTGGCGATGCCGCCTATCACCGCAGCGGCGGTGTCCACATCGAGCTTGCCGCAGGCGAAGTAGTCCAGAAAGAAGAGCGGCTCGGCGCCCTGCACCAGCACGTCGTTGACGCTCATGGCCACCAGGTCGATGCCCACGGTGTCGTGCATATTCCACTCGAAGGCCAGTTTGAGCTTGGTGCCGACGCCGTCGGTGCCGCTGACCAGCACCGGCTCCTTGTAGCGTTTGGGCACCTCGAACAGCGCGCCAAAGCCGCCGATGCCGGCCAGCACGCCTTCGCGCAGGGTTTTTTTGGCCAGCGGCTTGATGCGTTCGACCAGGGCGTCGCCGGCGTCGATGTCAACGCCGGCGTCTTTGTAGTTCAGGGGGGAAGAGGAGGAAGTGGTCATGTGGCGTGGGTGAGTGGGGCTGCGGTTCAGTCCGGGCACCAAGCCCGATAGAATCCAGCCTAAGATTCTAAGGGTGTCCTCCTGCAAGGCTGTATGCAATTTACTTCTACCCAAAAACGCACCGCGACCTGGTGCCTGATCGCCGCGCTGGTGATTCTGGCGCTGTGGTTTCTGGGGCCGGTGCTGACGCCTTTTGTGGTGGCCGCCGTGCTGGCCTATGCCTTGACGCCGGTGGTGGACAAGCTCGATAACCTGGACCTGGGCCGGATGCCGCGTGTGCTGGCCGTCCTGATCGTGGAGTTCCTGTTTCTGCTGGTTCTTTTGTCCATCGTGCTGCTGGTGGTGCCGATTTTCGCCAAAGAGCTGCCTTTGCTGCGCGAGCAGGTGCCGGTGCTGGCGGACCGGCTCAACAACGCGCTGGGCCCGTGGCTGGCGCAGTTCGGCATCAAGGTGTCGCTGGACGTCGCAAGCATCAAGACTTTTGTCGTCAAGTACCTCAATGCCAATTTTGAAGATGCGTTTGGATCGGTCCTGTCGTCGGTGAAGCTGGGCGGCAGTGTGGCGCTGGCGATCATCGGCAATGCGGTGCTGATTCCGGTGGCGCTGTTCTTGCTGCTCAAGGACTGGCACCGCTTTGTCGCCCTCGCTATCGAGCTGGTGCCACCGAAAATGCGCGCTTCGTTTGACGGTTTCATGGAAGAGGCCGACTCGGTGCTGGGCCAGTACCTGCGCGGCCAACTGCTGGTGATGGGGGTGCTGGCGGTCTATTTCAGCGTGGCGCTGGCGCTGTTCGGGTTTGACCTGGCCGTGCCGGTGGGGGTATTCACCGGGCTGGCGTTTTTCATTCCCTACCTGGGCTTCGGCCTGGGGCTGATCCTGGCGTTGCTGGCCGGGATTTTGCAGTTCGGCAGCCTGTACGGCGTGCTGGTGGTGGCCGGTGTTTATGGCGCCGGGCAACTGGTCGAGAGTTTCTACCTGACCCCGCGGCTGGTCGGCGAGCGCATCGGGCTGCATCCGCTGGCCGTCATTTTTGCGCTGCTGGCATTCGGGCAACTGCTGGGTTTTCTTGGTGTGCTGATTGCCCTGCCCGCCAGCGCGGTGTTGCTGGTCGCCATTCGCCGCGTGCGGGCCGGCTACATGACCAGCCGGCTGTACCAGGGCTGAACAAATGGCCCCCACGCTCGTCACTTCGTGTACTGCGCTGCCCCCCGAGGGGGCGCATTTTTCCTTGGGGCGGCCCGGCGGAAAAACCATAACTCCCACGCTTTCGCTGCGTGTCATGTGCGATGCGGGGACTGACAAGCCATGAAGCAGATTGCACTGGACATCGGGCTGGCATCGCCCCCGTCGTTCGCCAATTTTTTTGCCGGACCCAACGAGGCCGCGCTCAGGCACCTGGAACTGTGGGCCGGCAACAGCCTGCGTTCCCCGGTGCCGACTTACCTGTGGGGGGAGCCCGGCAGCGGCAAGACCCATTTGCTCAAGGCCGTCAGCGAAGCGCTGCGCGAGCAGGGGGCCTCGGTCGGCTGGCTGGACGCCTCGCTGCTGGAGCCGCCCGAATTCAATGAAAACTGGGCCGCGGTGCTCCTCGACGATTGCCACCTGTACACCGCGGTGCAGCAGCAGGCCGCGTTCAACTGGTTTGTCAATGCCCTGAATGCCGCCGACGGCCACCCGCGCTGGGTGCTGGCCGCCGGCAGCGCGCCGCCGGGCGATCTGGCCTTGCGTGAAGACCTGCGCACGCGCCTGGGCTGGGGCCATGTGTTCGCGTTGCAGGCCTTGAGAGAGCCCGAACGCCGGGCCGTGCTGCGCCAGGAGGCGGACGCGCGTGGCGTGTTTTTGAGCGATGAGGCGATGGATTTCATCCTGAGCCGCTTCTCGCGCGACCTGGGCAACCTGATGCAGTTGCTGGACCAACTTGACGCCTATGCGCTGCAGACCCAGCGCGCGATCACGATTCCTCTGATCAAGTCCATGCTGGAGACGCTGTGAAATCGACCGTGGGCGCTGCAAAACGGCGCATTGCCCTGTTCGACCTCGATCACACCCTGATCCCCTTCGATTCCGACTATGAGTGGGGCGAGTTCACGATTGCGCTGGGCTGGTGCGATGTCGGCGACTTCAAGCGCCGCAACGCCGAATTTTTTGCCGAATACCAGGCCGGAACACTCGACATCCACGACTATGTGCGGTTTGCCACGCAGGCCATCCGGGAGCAGGGCGCTGTCAATTCGATGGCTGCTCACGCCCGCTTCATGCGTGAAATTGTCAGAAAAGGCATCAAAAAACCGGCGCTGGAGCTGGTCAGCCAGCACCGGGCGGCCGGCGACGAGGTCGTCATTGTCACGGCCACCAACGAGTTTGTGACGCGGCCCATTGCCGCCGAGTTTGGCGTTGCCGAGCTGATTGCCGTCGAGCTGGAGCGCGACGCCGGCGGCAGTCTGACCGGCGAAATCCGCGGTACGCCCTCTTTCCGGGAGGGCAAGGTGGCGCGGGTCCAGCAATGGCTGGCCGACCGTCAGTTGCAGTGGAACGAGGTTGAAAGCACGTTTTACAGCGACTCCATGAACGATCTGGCTTTGCTGGAAAAAGTCACCCACCCCGTGGCCACCAACCCCGACGAACGGCTGCGCGCCATCGCGACTGATCGCGGATGGCGCATACTTGAGCTGTTCTAACTGCCGGGGACCGTCGCCCTTGCCCTGCAAGCACGGCCGGTCCGGCAAAATCTCCTGATTCAATGATCAAAAAATTCATAGACAAGCTGTTTGGCAAGTCGGCCAGCCCTGCAAGCGGCGCCACCCGCTCCAAAAAATCAGCTTTCGGCGAGCGCCGCGAAGTCGGCCCCAAAGACCATGCGATCAATCCCAGGCTGGTCGATGAACGCGCGATGGACGTGGTGCATACCCTCAAGCAGGCCGGCTACGAAGCCTACATCGTCGGCGGCGCGGTGCGCGACCTGCTGGTCGGCCTGCGGCCGAAAGATTTTGACGTGGCCACCGATGCCACGCCCGAGCAGGTCAAGACGTTGTTCCGCCGGGCCTTCATCATTGGCCGGCGCTTTCGCATCGTTCATGTGATTTACGGCCGCGGACGCGAGCATGAGGTGATCGAGGTATCGACCTTTCGCGCTCACCTGGACAGCAGCCTGGCCGAACAGGTGGGCGGCAACGAGCGTACCAGCAAAAGCGAGCTGGTCGGCATGAAACACGCGGTCGATGCCTCCGGGCGTGTGCTGCGCGACAACGTCTGGGGTCCGATGGAAGAAGACGCCGCGCGGCGCGATTTCACCATCAACGCGATGTATTACGACCCCGAAACGCAGATCGTGGTCGACTACCACCACGGCATTCGCGACGCGAAGAAAAAAATCATCCGCATGATTGGCGATCCGGCCACGCGTTACCGCGAAGACCCGGTGCGCATCATCCGCGCCGTGCGTTTTGCCGCCAAGCTCAGCGAACTGGGTTTCAAGTTCGAGGACAAGACCGCCCTGCCGCTGCGCGCCATGAAAGGCCTGCTGGCCGATGTGCCGCAGTCGCGCCTGTTCGACGAAATGCTCAAGCTGCTGCAAACCGGCCACGCGCTCGCCAGCATCGAGCAGCTCAAATACCTGGGCCTGAACACCGGCATCTACCCGCTGCTCGACGTGGTGGTGGATACGTCGGAGGAACCCTTTTTGCAGCTCGCGCTGCTCGACACCGACCGCCGCGTCGGCGAAGGCAAACCGGTGGCCCCCAGCTTTTTGCTGGCCTGTGTGCTCTGGGTCGATGTGCGCGAAGGCTGGGCCCGGCGCCTCAAGCGTGGAGAGCACACCATGCCTGCGCTGCAGGACGCGATCGACGATGCCTTCAACGCCAGGATCGGCGATGTGTCGGGCCGCGGCAAGCTGGGCACCGACATGCGCGAGATATGGACCATGCAGCCGCGTTTTGAAAAACGCACCGGCAGTTCGCCTTATTCGCTGCTGGATCAGCCGCGTTTTCGCGCCGGTTTTGATTTCCTGCGCCTGCGTGCGCAAACCGGCGAGATCGAACCCGAGCTGGCCGAGTGGTGGGAAAAGTTCAGTACCGCCTATGACGACGAGCGCCATGACATGATTGAGCAGGCCCGGCTGGCACAACTGCAAAAGCCGCAGCAGCCCCGAACCCGGGTCAAGCGGGCCGACGCTGACGCCGACGCGCGCAGCGAGCAGGCATCGACGGCTGAGCCGGGTGAGTTGGCTGATGCACCGCCCGCCAAAAAGCGCAGGCGTCGGCGCAAACCGGTCAACCGTGAGGGGGGTGCCGTGTCCGCCAGCCCGCCTTCCGATACGCCTGCCGACTTTTGACCCTGTGCCATGCGAACGGGCGAACACCGGAGTGATCGCGCGGGCCGGGTCACGGCCTACGTGGCCATCGGTGCCAATCTGGGCGATGCAAGCGCGGCAGTCCGGCAGGCCATGCAAGCCCTGGACCGCCTGCCGCTGACCCGCATCAGCCAGCGCTCCAGTCTTTACAAAACCGCGCCGCTGGACACGAATACTGATTCAGGCGCTGCGGTGCGCGCGCTGGGCGGCGACTATCTCAACGCCGTGCTGGAGGTCGAAACAGCGCTGACCGCCCCCGCACTGCTGGACCATCTCCAGCAGATCGAGCAAGAAGCTGGACGCGACAGGCCGTACCGCAACGCGCCGCGCACGCTGGATCTGGACTTGCTGCTTTATGGCAGCGGCTGCATTGATTCAGCGCGGCTGACGGTGCCGCATCCGCGCATGACGCAGCGCGCTTTTGTGCTCGTGCCGCTGGCGGAAATTGCGCCGGCACGGGTGTCCCGGGAGCAACTGGCCGCCGTGGCGCACCAGACGATTGAGCGTCTGGGCGCTGCGGCGATTTGAGGCACGCAATCAGGAATCAAGGAGGTATCAAGGCGCCAGGCGCTCGCGCAGCCAACTGGCGTCCGCTTGCAGCGTGTAGCGCAGGCGGTCGTGCAGCCGGCTTTTGCGGCCCTGCCAGAACTCCCAGCGCTCCGGACGGAGCCGGTAGCCGCCCCAGTGCGGCGGACGCGGCGGCTGCAGCAGGAACTTCGCGCCGTATTTCGCCGCATTGGCGACGAGCACGGCCCGCCCCGTGATCACCTGGCTTTGCGGGCTGGCCCAGGCGCCGATCCGGGAGTCCAGCGGACGGCTGTTGAAGTAGTCATCACTTTCCTGGGCTGAAACTTTTTCGACCGCGCCCTCGATGCGCACCACGCGCTCCAGCGCCACCCAGTGAAACTGCAAGGCCGCGAAGGGGTTGCCGGCCAGTTCCTGACCCTTGCGGCTGTCGTAGTTGGTAAACCAGACGATGCCGCGCTCGTCAAAACCCTTGACCAGCACGATCCGTGTCGAAGGGCGCTGGTTGCTGGCCACGGTGGCCAGTGTCATCGCGTTCGGTTCCGGCACCTGTGCCGTGATGGCTTCGTTCAGCCATTGGGCGAATTGCCGCAAGGGGTCGGCGTGCGAGGCCGCTTCATTGAGTTCGGCGCGTTCGTAGTTTTTGCGCAGGTCGGCGATGGAGGGTGGTTGGCTCATGCGCACGATTGTGCATGGTCATTCGACTGGTTGGTGTTCGGGGGTTTGAAAGCGAATTAATATTCATTTATATTTCTGTTTCAGATGAAACCCAAAGACGACGAAAAGCAGTGTGCGATTGCCGAGGCCATCTCCTCGGCGCGGCGCGCGAAACCGCCAACCTGATCCGCACCCAGGTGCTGCCCGACGACGAAGCCGTGCATCTGGCCGCTTTCACGCTATGCTGGGACGCCATCAAGGCGTGATGACCACTCATCATGTCAATGCGCACCGCACTGAAGCGAATATAAATTCGCCCAATAACTTTTCCCGACCGATTTCACAAGGAGCTCCACGATGCCTGCCCTGAATATCAACGGCAAAGACATTCCCGTCGACGCCGACGAATCCACCCCCCTCCTCTGGGTCCTGCGTGACACGCTGGGCATGACGGGCACCAAGTTCGGCTGCGGTGCTGCGCTGTGCGGCGCTTGCACCGTGCATCTGAACGGCGCGGCCATCCGCTCCTGCGTGACGCCGGTCTCGGCGGCGATGGGCCAGAAAATCACCACCATCGAAGCCGTGGCCGGTGACCGTGTCGGCAAGGCCGTCCAGGCGGCCTGGGTCAAACACGATGTGGCCCAATGCGGTTACTGCCAGAGCGGCCAGGTGATGAGCGCCACCGCCCTGCTCAAGACCAACTCCAAGCCGACCGACACCGACATCAATGCGGCCATGGCCGGCAACATCTGCCGTTGCGGCACCTATGTGCGCATCCGCGCCGCCATCAAAGACGCCGCCCTGGCCCTGGCTTGAAGGAAAGCACCATGTACCATCCGACATCTTCCGGCATCGTCGCGCACTTGCCAAAAGGCCTGCAAGTTCTTAGAAGCAAAAGTGAAGACGCTCCTGAAAACGAAGCAATGGCGGGACTGCAACGCCGCAGTTTCCTGAAGGTCGCCACAGCCGGCGGTTTTGCGCTGGGCGTGTTTCCGATGCTGGCGCAGGCTCAGGACCCAGGGCCCGCGGCTGTGGCTTCGGGTCTGAAACCGACGCAGCAACCCTCGGCCTTTGTGCGCATCGACAAGGACGGCACCGTCACCGTCACCCTCAACCGCCTCGATTTCGGGCAGGGCGTGCAGACCGGCCTGCCCATGATCCTGGCCGAAGAGCTCGATGCGGACTGGCGCCTGGTCAAAAGCCAGCACGGCAATGCCGCCCCGGCTTATGTGGACCCGGCCTTCGGCATGCACATCACGGGCGGCTCGGGCTCGATCAAGAACTCCTACATGCAATACCGCGAACTCGGCGCCCGCACCCGGGCCATGCTGGTGTCGGCGGCGGCGGCGCAATGGGGTGTGGATGCTGCCAGCCTGCGCACCCGTGAAGGCGTGGTGATCGGCCCCGGCGGCAAGCGCCTGGGTTACGGCGAGCTGGCGGACGCGGCCATGAAGCTGCCGGTGCCGGAGACGGTCACGCTCAAGGACCCGAAACAGTTCCGCATCATCGGCCGGCCCACGGGCCGGCTCGATGCGCGCGCCAAATCGACCGGTGGCCAGAGCTATGGCATCGACGTGCGCCTGCCCGGCATGCTGACGGCGGTGGTCGCGCATCCACCAGTCTTTGCGGGCAAGGTCCGGTCGCTCGACGATGCGGCGGCCCGCGCCGTTCCCGGGGTCAAGGCCGTGCTGCGTGTGCCACTGGACCGTGGGGGCGAGGGCGTGGCGGTGGTGGCCGACGGCTACTGGGCTGCCAAACAGGGCCGGGACGCGCTGAAGGTGGACTGGGACGCCCATGCGGTGGAAAAGGTGGACAGCGCGCAGCAGCTCGCCAGCTACCGTGCGCTGGCGCAAACCCCCGGTGCGATCAAGTACAACGCCGATGTCGGCAAGCTGGCGGCGGCGCCGAAAAAGATCAGCGCCGAGTTTGTCTTTCCTTATCTGGCCCACGCGCCCATGGAGCCGCTGAACTGCACGGTGCAACTGAGCGGACAGGGCGCGGACACCCGGGCCGAACTCTGGCTGGGCACGCAGATGCCGGGGCTGGACGCGATGGCGGCATCCAAAGTGCTGGGCGTGGCGCCGCAAAACATCAGGATGAACGTGCAGATGGCGGGCGGTGGTTTCGGCCGCCGCGCGATTCCAAGCAGCGACTACGTGGTCGAAGCCTGCGGCGTCGCCAGGGCGGCGCGCGCCGCCGGGCTGACCGCCGCGGTGCGCACGCTGTGGAGCCGCGAGGACGACATCAAGGGCGGCTACTACCGACCGATGCATCTGCACCGCGCCGAGATCGGTTTTGACGCCCAGGGCAACATTCTCGCCTGGGACCACGTGATCGTCGGCCAGTCCATCATGGCGGGCTCGCTCTTTGAAGCCTTCATGGTCAAGGACGGTGTGGACAACACCATGGTCGAGGGCATGAAGAAGCCTTACGACATACCGATGCGGCTGTCGGTGCATCACCCGAAACTGAACGTGCCGGTGCTGTGGTGGCGCAGTGTCGGCTCCACCCATACCGCCTACGTGATGGAAACGCTGATCGACGAGATCGCCCGCAGCACCGGGCAGGACCCGGTGGCTTATCGCCTCAGGCAGTTTGGCGCCCAACACCCGCGCCATACCGCCGCGCTGAAACTCGCGGTGGGCAAGTCCGGTTACGGCAAACGCACGCTGGCCGCCGGGCGCGCCTGGGGCGTGGCGGTCCATGAGTCCTTCAACACCGTGGTGGCCTATGTGGTGGAAGCTTCCGTCAAGGACAACACGCCGGTGCTGCACCAGGTGACCGCCGGGGTGCATTGCAACCTCGCCATCAACCCCACCAGCATCGAGGCGCAGATCCAGGGCGGGGCGCTGATGGGCCTGTCGATGTGCCTGCCGGGCGCTGCCATCACGCTGAAAGACGGCGTGGTGGCGCAAAGCAACTTTGGCGACTTCCCGGTGCCGCGCATCACCGACATGCCGGCGGTGGCCGTGTTTGTGGTGCCCAGCGCCGACGCGCCTACCGGCCTCGGTGAGCCGGGCCTGCCGCCGCTGGCCCCGGCCTTTGCCAATGCGGTCGCTCGCCTGACCGGCAAGACCCTGCGCGAGCTGCCCTTCAGTCTGGCGTGATGAGCGCGGCCCGGTCCACCGCTTTACCGACGGTGCTGGTGCTGGCCTCCGGACGCGGTGAGCGCTTCACCGCGTCCGGAGGCCATACGCACAAGCTGCAGGCACTGCTGGCGGGCAAACCGGTGCTGCAGCACACGCTGGATGCCGTGGCTGAAAGCGGCCTGCCCTGGCATCTTGAAAAGGCGGGTCATCCCGGCATGGGGGATTCGATTGCTGCGGCCGTGCGGGCTACGCCCGACGCCGCGGGCTGGCTGGTCCTGCCGGGCGATTTGCCGCTGGTGCGAGGCAGCACCCTGCAGGCCGTGGCTCAGGCGCTGGCGCAGCATGCGGTGGCGATTGCGGCGTTCAAGGGCATGCGCGGCCACCCGGTCGGTTTTTCGGCGGTCTGCCGCGAAGGACTCCTGGATTTAAAGGGAAATCAGGGTGCCGCCCCCGCGGTACGGGCGCAGCAAGCTGTTAATTCAGTAGTGTTCCTGGCGCTGGACGATGTCGGCATCGTGACCGACATCGACACCGTGGACGACCTGGCGCGCGCCGAGCAAATGCTGGCTGCGCGCTGAGACTGCAACCCAGGAGTAGCGGAACATAATGAAAGTGTGACAGTGGTGGCTTCGTGCCCAGGGCAAGGCGCAAACCACAGCGATACCTGCGGGTATCGCGCGGATTTGCAACGCCGCCATGGCGCAAAAGACGCGTTTTTATGTTCCAGATGGCGTGCAACACTGCACTAGCAACCGTGCGAGTGCTGTATCCGAAATGCCGTGGTCCCGCAGGCTTTCCAGTGTCTGGCGTGCATAGTCGCGCGTTGTCCCATAACGCCCGCAGGAGTCCGAAAGAACCTGCCGGTAACGCGCTTCGCTCAGTTCGCCGGTGAAGTTGGGGCTGTGCCGCGACAGGGTGAAGGCCAGCGCCTGAACCGCCCCCCCGGCCGTGTTGCAGCGCAACAGGCGCGGGTCGTAGACACCGGTCACCATCTCCCGCAGCCAGAGCGTGGCCACCACGTCCCGCACCTCGTGCCGGGGAATGCGGTACACCACGCCATGACAACTGCCGCCCGACAGCAGCGCAAACACCAGGCCGGGGCAATCGGGCGTGCCGCGGTTGACGCGGCTCCACATCTTCAGTGCCCGGTGCCAGCCGTGCATCCTGGCACGCCGCAGTTCGGCAAAATCGAAATCAGGTCGCCAGATCAGCGAGGCATAGCCGAAAATCCAGAGGTCTTCCCTGCCGCCCCACTGGTGCAAAAACCGCTCCAGCATGGGGGCAGGATCGCGCAGGGGCGGCAGCTCTTTGAGAAGGGGTTTGTCCACACGCATACTTTACAATGACCGGTCCGCACCGGCGGACAGGCCGGTTATTTTTCCGGGGCGGCACAGGCGATTCGCCCGCGCGTTTTTACGGAGTTTTTTTTCAATGTCTTCCCAGTCAGATGATCAGCCACTGGGGCTGGTTTTCGGCCTTGTTTTTGCCATCGTTGCCGTGGTCATCGCGCTGGTGATTGCTGCCGCGCTGCATCGTCCGGGCGCCGTGGCGCCCGCCACGTTGACCCGTGTGGCGACGCTCCTTCTCATGCCCGCGCCGGCGCCTGCCGACCCATCAGGCGCCGCAGCGCCCAGCCCTGCGCAGTCGGCACAGGCGGCGCAGTCGGCACAGGCGGCGTCCGATGCTGCCAGCATCACGGTGGAATATGGTGTCGTGAAGTTTTACTTTGCGTCCGGAAAAGCAGAGCTGGCACCCGGCGCCGGTGAAGCGCTCGTCGATGTGGTCCGGGCGGCCAAGGGTGGCAAAACAGTGGTCATCGCAGGCTTTCACGATTCGAAAGGCAATGCGGCGCTCAATGCCGCACTGGCCCGTGAGCGTGCGCTCGCGGTGCGTGATGTGCTGAAGGCGGCAGGCGTGGCCGACAGCCGGATCAGTCTGCAAAAACCGGAGCAGATGGCCGGCTCCGGCAGTGCCGCCGAGGCCCGCCGGGTCGAGATCACGCTGCGATAAGGCGGTGCGCCCGCGGGGTGTCGATGAGGCGGCGGCGGTCTTTGCCCCTTCCCGGTAACCGGTCTGTGACCCGCGTCTTTCCAAAGGCGGGGTAAGCAAGTAGGATGGCCGAGGGCATAAAGGGAAGCGCGGATTTATTCCTCGCGGCCCCCGATCACTTGGCTTGGGCGGTCTGCGGCGTTGCAATTTTTGCCAATAGCTACGGCTATTGGCTGCAAATTGCGCCTTGCAGCCCATCCCAAACCAAGCGCCGGGAATCC
>JAURVI010000013.1 GCA_030655515.1 Polaromonas sp.
AACATGAAAGCGCGTCTTCGCACCCATGGCGGCGTTGCAACCCTTGCGAAGGCGGCCAGCCTTCGCTGCGGCTTGCGCCTTGCCCTGGGTACGAATCCATCACTTTCATGATGTTTCGCTACTTCCGGGTTGCAGTACTAGGGCCTAGTCAAGTCGCCGATAATCCAGTCCTGTGAAGTCACTCAGCACCCTGCAAATCGCCCTGGGCGTTTCGGTCGCCATCCACGCGGTCCCGCTGACCGTGCGTTTTGTCGATCCGGAACGCTTCAACCGCATTTTCCAGGACACGCCGCTGGAAGTGATCCTCGTCAACGCCAAATCCAGTGAACGCCCGGATGTCGCCAAAGCCATTGCCCAGGCCTCGCTGGCCGGCGGCGGTGAAGCCGACAAAGGCCGCGCCACCAGCCCGCTGCCGCCTTCGGCACTGACCGACCTGGGCGATGCCAGCGAAGACGCCCAGCGCAAGGTCGAGTCGATGCAGGAACAACAGACCCTGTTGCTGGCGCAGATCAAAAAGCAGTTGGCATCCATGCCGCCACCCGACCCCAAACTGCCGGCCCATGACGCGGCCCAGGCCGAGCGCGAAGAAAAACGCAAGCAGTTGATCAAGATCCTGGCCGAGATCGAACGGCGCATCAACGAAGAAAACGCCCGGCCGAAAAAACGCTACATCAGCCCGGCGACGCGCGAAGAGGTGTATGCGGTGTACTACGACACACTGCGCCGAAAAATCGAGGAAAAAGGCACGCTGAACTTCCCCGAGCAGGCCGGCAAAAAACTCTATGGCGAACTGACCATGGTGCTGACCATCAACTTTGACGGCCGCGTATTGTCCACCGAAGTGGCCGAAACCTCGGGCAATCTGACGCTGGACCGGCGCGCGCAGAGCATTGCGCGGAGCACCGGACCGTTCGACCGCTTCAACGAAGCCATGCGCCGCAGGGCCGACCAGATTGTGGTGGTCTCGCGTTTCAAATTCACCCGCGACGAAACCCTGGAAACCCGGCTCACCGGGCGCTGACCGACCAGCATGGATCACTACTGTATTCTCGGCAACCCGGTTGAACACAGCAAGTCACCGCTGATACACGCGCGCTTTGCAGAACTGACCGGGCAGGCCATGCGCTACAGCAAACTGCTGGCGCCGCTGGATGACTTTCCCGGTACGCTGCGGCAGTGGATAGACGGCGGCGGCCGCGGCTGCAACGTGACGGTGCCCTTCAAGTTCGAGGCTTTCCGGCTGGCCGACACGGCGACCGAACGCGCGCAACTGGCCCAGGCGGCCAACACACTGAAGTTTGACGGCGGGCGCATTGACGCCGACAACACCGACGGCATCGGCCTGGTCAATGACATCCAGCGCAATGCCGGCGTCAGCCTGGCCGGGCGCGACCTGCTGCTGCTCGGCGCCGGCGGCGCCGCGGCCGGGGTGCTCGGCCCGCTGCTGGCGGCCCGGCCGCGCCGGCTGGTGGTGGCGAACCGGACGCCGGACAAAGCCGTCAACCTGGTGGCGCGCCACGCCAGCCATCCCGCACTGCAAAAATTGCTGCAAAAAACAGAGCTTCTTGCCCAGGATTTGCAAGGGCTGCAGGGCGATTTCGATGTAATCATCAACGCCACCGCGAGCAGCCTGAGCGGCGGCGCCATTCCGGTGGACGCTCACGTGCTCAAACCGCACGCGCTGGCCTACGACATGATGTATGGCGCGCCGGCGCAAGGCTTTGCAAGTTGGGCGCTGGCGCACGGCGCCGTCCCGCGGGACGGCCTGGGCATGCTGGTGGAACAGGCCGCCGAGTCCTTTCTGTTCTGGCGCGGCGTGTACCCGCCTTCCGCGCAGGTGCTGCAGGAATTGCGCAAGGCCCTGCCATGAAAGCCCTGCTGCGCTGGATCGCGCTGGTGCTGCTGGCAGGCATCGCCCTGCAACTGTATTTTGCGGGCCGCATCGCGCTGATGGCGGTGATCGACCCGCAGTCGACCGCCTTCCAGCGCTCCGAGGCCTTGCGCCTGGTGGTGGAAAAAGGCACACTGAAATGGCGCCAGCAGTGGGTGCCTTACACCGAACTTTCCAACCACCTGAAGCGGGCGGTGATTGCCTCCGAAGACGCGACCTTCGTCGAGCACGAAGGCGTCGATCTGGAGGCGTTGGAGAAAGCCTGGGAGAAAAACACCCAAGCCGAGCAGCGCGCCGAAAAAGCAGCCGGCAAACGTGCCAGCAAGGCCGCACCGGCGGGCGCCAAAGCTGCCACCCGGCCGGTCAAGATCGTGGGCGGCTCCACCATCACCCAGCAACTGGCGAAAAACCTGTTCCTGTCGGGCGAGAGAACCCTGATGCGCAAGGGACAGGAGTTGTTGCTGACGCTGCTGCTCGAAGCGCTGCTGAACAAACAGCGCATCCTGGAGATTTACCTCAACAACGTCGAGTGGGGCGAAGGCGTGTTTGGCGCGGAAGCCGCAGCCCGGCACTACTACCGCAAGCCCGCGTCCCAACTCAGCGCCTACGAGGCCGCACGCCTGGCCGTCATGCTGCCGCGCCCCAAGTACTTTGAGACGCGCCCCGGCTCCGGCTACCTGGCCTCGCGCGCCGCCACCATCGCCGCGCGCATGGGCGGCATCGAGCTGCCCTGACTATGCGTATCCTCGGCATTGACCCTGGCTTGCAGATCACCGGCTTTGGCGTGATTGACGTCGAAAGCCATGCGCTGACTTATGTGGCCAGCGGAACGATCAAAACCACGCACCTGGCCAGAGGCAACCTGCCGGCGCGGCTCAAGGTGCTGTTCGACGGCATCTGCGAAATCACCGGCCGCTACACCCCGGACTGCTCGGCCTGTGAGATTGTGTTCGTCAACGTCAACCCACAGGCCACGCTGATGCTGGGCCAGGCACGCGGCGCCTGTGTCACGGCGCTGATGTCCTGCAAGCTGGAAGTGGCCGAGTACACGGCGCTGCAAATGAAAAAAGCGGTGGCCGGTTACGGCAAGGCCGGCAAGCCCGAAGTGCAGGAGATGGTCAAGCGTTTGCTGAAACTGCCGGCGCTGCCCGGCAAGGACGCGGCCGATGCATTGGGTCTGGCCATCACCCATGCGCATGTGGGCGGATCAGCGGCGATATTGGCGCGCGCCGCCACGCTGCACCGCAAGTCAACCGCCTCGTTCAAGGATGGCCGGCACTATTGAAAATCCTGGTTCAGGCCACCCGCTCGAGAATGAGCACGGCAAAAAAGCCGAAGGCGGCAATCAGCGTCCACTTGAGAATCGTCAGACCGGCACGCTTGAAGCGCGCTTGCCCGGTGCCTGCATAGAAAACGAAGGCCACCACGGCACTGAGCAGCAAAAGAAAAATGGCCCAACGAAACAGCAGCATGATTCAGTGGCTTCTGGCTACCAGGCCCGCGCCAGTTGGGCAAATCCCTGGGGCGCTTGGGTTTCGTCTTCAAATGAAACAACTTCATAGGCATCGGCCTGGGACAGCAGCTCACGCAGAAGCTTGTTGTTCAGCGCATGGCCGGAGCGGAACGCGCTGTAGGCGGCCAGCAGCGGCTTGCCCAGCAGATACAAATCGCCCATCGCATCGAGGATTTTGTGTTTCACGAACTCGTCGTTGTAACGCAAGCCGTCGGTGTTGAGCACCCGGTAATCGTCCATCACGATGGCGTTGTCCAGGCCGCCGCCCAGCGCCAGCCCGTTGGCGCGCATCATCTCCACGTCTTTGGTAAAGCCGAAGGTGCGGGCTCTGGCGATGTCGCGGGTGTAAGCGCCGGTGCTCAAATCGAATTCGACGCGCTGGCCGGTAGAGTCCACTGCCGGGTGGTCGAAGTCGATTTCAAAACCCAGCTTGTAGCCGTTGTAGGGACTCAGGCGTGCCCATTTTTCCGAAGCACCCTGACCCTCGCGCACCTCGACCGGCTTGAGTACGCGGATAAACCGTTTCGGCGCTGCCTGCAACGCAATGCCGGCCGATTGCAGCAAAAACACAAACGAGGCGGCTGATCCGTCGAGAATGGGCACTTCCTCGGCCGTGATGTCGACGTACAGATTGTCAATGCCCAGTCCGGCGCAGGCCGACATCAGGTGCTCCACCGTGTGAACCTTGGCGCTGCCGCTGGAAATGGTCGAGGCCAGCCGGGTGTCGGTGACCGCCTGCGCGGAAACGGCGATATCGACCGGCTGCGGCAAATCGACTCGCCGAAACACAATGCCGGTATCAGGCGCGGCAGGCCGCAAGGTCAGCTCCACCCGCTGCCCACTGTGCAGGCCCACGCCCACCGCCTTGGTCAGGGATTTGAGGGTTCTTTGGGCGAGCATGGCCTTATTTTAAGTGGCGCCGATGAACCGCACATGAAGCACGGTCATCTGCTTTGACGCCGAAAACCCGGTCAATCAGCCTGCTTGCGCAAAAAAGCCGGAATCTCGAAATCATCCATGCCCCCGGACGCCAAAGCATCCACCTTGGCAGCCGCCTGCGTGCGGTTGGTGCGCCAGACGCTGGGGACGGACATGTTGCCGTAGTCAGGCGGGGCCGCACCCATGCTGTTGCCGCCCGGGTGCGTGCTGCCACCCGCCGCGCCGCCCACGGCCATGTTCAGCACCGGCATGTTGTCGGTGCCGGTGCGCAGAACCTGCAGCGGCGGCGCATGACGGCGCACGCCCTGGCGGCTCAGGCCGGTGGCCACGACCGTGACGCGGATGTCGTCACCCAGCTCGTCGTCGTAGGCCGTGCCGTAGATCACATGCGCATCGGGCGACGCGTAGGCGCGAATGGTGTTCATCGCCAGTTTGGACTCGCTGAGTTTGAGCGAGCCTTTGGCGGCGCTGATCAGGACCAGCACGCCTTTGGCGCCCGACAGGTCAATGCCTTCGAGCAGCGGGCAGGCCACCGCCTGCTCGGCCGCGATGCGCGCACGGTCCGGGCCGTTGGCGCGGGCCGTGCCCATCATGGCCTTGCCGGGCTCGCCCATCACGGTGCGCACGTCTTCGAAGTCGACGTTGACGTGACCCGGCACGTTGATGATCTCGGCAATGCCGCCGACCGCGTTTTTCAGCACATCATTGGCATGGGCGAACGCCTCGTCCTGCGTGACGTCGTCGCCCAGCACTTCGAGCAGCTTCTCGTTGAGCACCACGATCAGCGAATCGACGTTGGCCTCCAGCTCGGCCAGGCCCAGGTCGGCGTTGGTCATGCGGCGCCCGCCTTCGAACTCGAACGGCTTGGTCACCACGCCGACGGTGAGAATGCCCATCTCCTTGGCGATGCGCGCTATCACCGGCGCCGCGCCGGTGCCGGTGCCGCCGCCCATGCCGGCGGTGATGAACAGCATGTGCGCACCGGCGATGGCGGCGCGGATGTCGTCCACCGCCATTTCGGCCGCGTCGCGGCCTTTTTCCGGCTTGCTGCCCGCGCCCAGGCCGCTGCCGCCGAGCTGGATCTGTTTGTGCGCGCTGCCGCGGCTGAGCGCCTGCGCGTCGGTGTTGGCGCAGATGAACTCAACGCCCTGGACGCTGCGCTCGATCATGTGTTCCACCGCATTGCCGCCGCCGCCGCCTACGCCAATCACCTTGATTTGCGTGCCCTGGTTGAACTCTTCGATTTCAATCATTTCGATGCTCATGGGAGCCTCCTATCAATAAACATGCAGTTGCCAAAAATTTTTTAAATATCTTTTCGAAAAAAAATGAGTCAGGCAGGCGGGTCAGCGCCGCCCGAGTGTCTGCACCGCGGAGCCTGCCAGATAAAAGTTGAAAAAATTTTCATCAGAAATTCCCCACGAGCCAGTCCTTGACCCGGCCAAAAGCGTTGTGAACGCTGCCTGCTTTTTGCGCGACCCGGTGGCCGCGCATGCGCGCCAGCCGGGCTTCTTCGAGCAAGCCCATGACGGTGGCGGCACGGGGCTGGGCCACCATGTCCGACAGCGCGCTGGAATAGCGCGGAATGCCGCGGCGCACCGGTTTGAGGAAGATGTCCTCGCCCAGCTCCACCATGCCCGGCATCACCGCGCTGCCGCCGGTAATCACGATGCCGGAGGACAGCACTTCCTCGTAACCCGACTCGCGGATCACCTGCTGCACCAGTGAAAAAATCTCTTCGATGCGCGGCTCGATCACGCCGGCCAGCGCCTGCCGGGACAACATGCGCGGGCCGCGGTCGCCCAGGCCCGGCACTTCGACCTGCTGGTCGGGGTCGGCCAGCAACTGCTTGGCATAACCGCTTTCGACCTTGATGTCTTCGGCATCCTTGGTCGGGGTGCGCAGCGCCATCGCGATGTCGCTGGTGATCAGGTCGCCGGCAATCGGAATCACGGCCGTGTGCCGGATCGCACCGCCGGTGAAAATCGCCACGTCGGTGGTGCCGGCGCCGATATCGACCAGCGCCACACCCAGCTCCTGCTCGTCGCGGCTGAGCACCGACAGGCTGGACGCGAGCGGGTTGAGCATCAACTGATCGACTTCCAGCCCGCAGCGGCGGACGCACTTGATGATGTTTTCCGCCGCGCTTTGCGCACCGGTCACGATATGCACCTTGGCCTCCAGCCGTATGCCGCTCATGCCGATCGGCTCGCGCACATCCTGCCCGTCGATGACAAACTCCTGGGGTTCCACCAGCAGCAGGCGCTGGTCGGTGGAAATATTGATGGCCTTGGCGGTCTCGATGACGCGGGCCACGTCGGCCTGCGTGACTTCCTTGTCCTTGACCGCCACCATGCCGCTGGAGTTGATGCCGCGGATATGGCTGCCGGTGATGCCGGTGTAGACGCGGGATATCTTGCAGTCGGCCATCAGTTCGGCTTCCTTGAGCGCCTGCTGGATGCTCTGCACCGTGGCGTCGATGTTGACGACCACGCCACGCTTGAGGCCATTGCTGTAGGCAATACCCAGGCCGGCCAGCTTGAGCTCGCCGCCGGGCAACACCTCGGCCACCACCGCCATGACCTTGCTGGTGCCAATGTCGAGTCCCACCACCAGATCCTTGTATTCTTTGGCCATATCTTTACCTTTTAGCTTTCTTGTCTTCTTTGTCGCCCAAGGCTGTGGTGGTGACGCCCCGCAGCTTGAGTGCATACCCGTTGCCGTAGCGCAAATCAGCCGACTCCAGCCGCCCGCCGAATTTGCTGGCCACCTGCGTCAGCGTGGCGGCAAATCGCTCCGCCCGGCTGTATATCTCGTCGAGCGAACCATGCCCCAGTTCGAGCACGGCGCCGTCATCGAGCCGGGCCCGCCAGTTGCCGCGTCCGGTCAGCTCCAACTGCGCCAGCCTGGCGTCTATTTTTTCGAACACCGGTGCAAGCCTGTGGTAGCTCTGCAGGACGAGACCGGCCTGTCCCTGGGGACCGTTGAGCAGCGGCAAGTCGTCGGACTCGACGTCGCCCTGGTTGGCCTCGAAAACCTCGCCATAACTGTTGACCAGGCGGACATCGCCCTCCTGGCCCCAATAGGCGATGGCCTGGTGTTCCTGCAGCACCACCTTCAGCCGGTTCGGAAACTCGCGCTGCACCACCGCTTTGCGCACCCAGGGCACGGCCTCGAAAGCGGCTTGCGCCCGACCCAGATCGACCGTGAAGAAATTGCCGGACAGCCGGGGCACGACGTTGGCGCGCAAGGTGACCGCGTTGTTGTGGCCCACGTCGCCCCGCACCTTGATGGCGCTGAGCCGAAACAGGTTTTGCTGCATCAGCCATGACAGCAGCAATGCCATCAGCATGCCCGCAAACGCCAGCGCCAGCACCAGCGATGTGGCATTCATCAGCTTGACGTCCAACGGTACAGGCATGGCTTGATTCACGCGGCGCCTCCCGGTGCCTGGGTGTGGTCCAGACTGGCCATGCGCAACACTTCAAGGCAGAGGTCTTCATAACTGATGCCGGCGGCGCGCGCCGACATCGGCACCAGCGAATGGCCGGTCATGCCGGGAGACGTATTGATTTCCAGCAGGTAGGGCTGGCGGGTTTTGGCGTCGATCATCACGTCGGCGCGGGCCCAGCCGCGGCAATTGAGGGTTCGGTAGGCGCGCAGCACGATCTGCTGCACTGCCTGCTCTTCGCCGGCCGGCAGTTGGCAAGGCACCAGGTACTGCGTGCTGTCGGTGAAGTATTTGTTCTGGTAGTCGTAGTTGCCGTCCGGCGCCACGATGCGGATCACCGGCAGAGCGCGCGCCTGCTGGCCCGTGCCCAGAACCGCGCAAGTCACCTCGTCCCCCGAGACAAACTGCTCGCACAGCACCGACGGATCCTGCCGGGCCGACAGAGCGTAGGCCGCTTCGCACTGGCTGCGGTCCGTGACCTTGGTCAGGCCGATGCTCGAGCCTTCACGCGAAGGCTTGACGATCATGGGCGCGCCCAGCGCGTCAAAAGCTTCGCGTGCTTTTTCCGCGCTGTCGACTTCGCGCCAGCCCGGCGTCGGAAGGCCTTCGGCGCGCCACACGCGCTTGGTCATCACCTTGTCAATCGCCATGCTGGACGCCATCACGCCCGAGCCGGTGTAGGCAATGCCCATCAGCTCCAGCGCGCCCTGAACGGTGCCATCTTCGCCAAAGCGGCCGTGCAGGGCAATGAAGCAGCGGTCAAACCGCTCGCGCTTGAGCTCGCCGAGTTCACGCTCCGAAGGATCGAAGGCATGTGCATCGACGCCGCGCGCGCGCAGCGCCGCCAGCACGCCCCGGCCCGACATCAGCGAGATTTCGCGCTCGGCCGACTGACCGCCCAGGAGCACCGCCACCTTGCCAAAATTTGACTGAATTAGGCTCACAACCCAGTTCCTTCCTTCGTAAAAAGCTCTGTTTTTTTTAGCATCTCAATAACTTTTCCAGGAACCAGGCCCATCGTGCCGGCCCCCATGCATATCACCACGTCGCCGTTCAGCGCGTTGTCGATGATCGCCTGCGGCATGGCCTCGATGTCATCGACAAACACCGGCTCGACCTTGCCGGCCACGCGCAGCGCACGGGCCAGCGAACGGCCGTCGGCCGCCACAATCGGCGCTTCACCAGCGGCGTAGACCTCCGACAGCAGCACACAGTCGGCCTGGCCGATCACCTTGACGAAGTCCTCGAAGCAATCGCGCGTACGGGTGTAGCGATGCGGCTGAAAGGCCAGCACCAGACGCCGGCCCGGAAAGGCGCCGCGTGCCGCTGCCAAGGTGGCGGCCATCTCGACCGGGTGGTGACCGTAGTCATCAATCACCGTGAAGCTGCCGCCCGAGGGCGCGGTCACCTCGCCGTAATGCTGAAAGCGCCGGTCCACGCCCTTGAACTCGGCCAGCGCCTTCTGCACGGCAGCGTCCGGCACATTGAGCTCCACCGCCACCGCAATCGCCGACAGCGCATTGAGCACGTTGTGTGCGCCGGGTAAATTCAGCACCACCGGCAGATCGGGCAAGGTGACGCCGTTGCGCCGCTGCACCGTGAAGTGCATCTGGCCGCCAACCGCCTTCACGTCGATGGCGCGCACCTGGGCGTCTTCGCCAAAGCCGTAGCTGGTGATGGGACAGGACACTTGCGGCACGATGTCGCGCACCGCGGCATCGTCGGTACACAAAACGGCGGTGCCGTAAAACGGCATGCGGTGCAGAAAATCGACAAAGGCCTTTTTGAGGTTGCCGAAGTCGTGGCCGTAAGTCTCCATGTGGTCGGCGTCAATGTTGGTGACCACCGCCATCACCGGCAGCAAGTTGAGGAAGGAGGCGTCCGACTCGTCGGCCTCGACCACGATGTAGTCGCCCGAGCCCAGCTTGGCATTGGCCCCGGCACTGTTCAGGCGCCCGCCGATGACGAAGGTCGGGTCCAGCCCGCCTTCGGCCAGCACGCTGGCGACGAGGCTGGTCGTCGTGGTCTTGCCGTGGGTTCCGGCAATCGCAATGCCCTGCTTCAGGCGCATCAGTTCGGCCAGCATCAGCGCGCGCGGCACCACGGGAATGCGTTTTTCGCGGGCGGCCAGCACTTCGGGGTTGTCGGGCTGCACCGCCGTCGAGGTCACCACCGCATCAACGCTGGCCAGGTTCTGCGCCGCATGGCCGACAAAGGTCTTGATGCCCAGGCCGGCCAGGCGCCGCAGGGTCGCGCTGTCGGACAAATCGGAGCCGGAAATCACATAGCCCAGGTTGTGCAGCACCTCGGCAATGCCCGACATGCCCGAGCCGCCCAGACCGATGAAGTGAATGTGTTTGACGGCGTGTTTCATCGCACCAGTTCCTCGCAGGCGGCCACCACCTCGGCGGTGGCATTGATTTTTTGCATCTTTTTGGCCTGTAGCGCCCGCGCCAGCAGCGCAGGCCGCCCTGTTTGTTGCAGCATGTCGGCAAGGATGCCGGGCGTCAGGTCTTTTTGCTGCACCAGCCAGCCGCCGCCGTTGGCCACGAGAAAGGCCGCATTGGTGGTCTGGTGGTCATCGACCGCCGCCGGAAACGGCACAAACAGCGCGGCGGCGCCAACGGCCGCGATTTCGGTCACGGTGCTCGCGCCGGCGCGGCAGACAATCAGGTCGGCCTCGGCGAAAGCCTGGGCGGTGTCGTCGATGAAGGGGGTGAGCTCGGCCTGCACACCGGCGGCGCGGTAGTTCTCGCTCAGTTCGTCAGTCTGCCTGGCGCCGCTCTGGTGGATGACGCTGGGGCGCTGCGCCGGCGCAATCAGAGCCAGCGCCTGCGGCACGATGCGGTTCAGGGCCTGGGCACCCAGACTGCCGCCGACCACCAGCAATTTCAAAGGGCCGCTGCGGCCGGCAAATCGCTCGGCTGGATCCACCTGCCGCATGAACGCCGGTCGCAAGGGGTTGCCCACCCATCGCGCGTTTTTCAGTACATCCGGGAAGGCGGTGAAGACACGATCAGCCACGCCGGCCAGCACCTTGTTGACCAGGCCGGCGACCGAGTTCTGCTCGTGCAGCACCAGCGGCTTGCCCAGCAGCACACTCATCAAACCGGCCGGAAAGGCAATGTAGCCCCCCAGGCCCACCACGACGTCCGGCTTGACGCGGCGCAGCACAATGATGCTCTGCCAGAAAGCCTTGAGCAGGCGCAGCGGCAGCAAAGCCAGCGTGACCAGGCCTTTGCCGCGCACGCCGGAAAAATCAATGCTCTCGAAAGCAAAGCCGCGCGGCGGAACCAACTGGCTTTCCATGCTCGGATGGTTGGCCGTGCCCTGGCTGCCCAGCCAATGCACCCGCCAGCCGCGCTCACGCAGCGCTTCGGCCACGGCCAGCCCCGGAAAGATGTGGCCGCCGGTGCCGCCGGCCATGATCAGGACAGTGCGGCTTGCGGTCATGTTCGCCCTCCCCGCATCAGCCAAGCCGCGTTCCGCGTCTTGCAGCGCTGCGCGCTGAGCCGGTTTTGGCGAAACAGGCTTCTCATGCGCGGCCCCCGCGCATGAGAAGCCTGTTTTCATAATCAATGCGCAGCACCACCGCCAGCGAAATCAGGTTCATCAAAATGGCCGAACCGCCGTAACTCATCAAGGGCAGGGTCAGTCCCTTGGTCGGCAGCGCGCCCAGATTCACGCCCATGTTGATGAAGGCCTGAAAACCGATCCAGATGCCCACGCCCTGTGCAACCAGGCCGGCAAACAGGCGATCCAGTGCAATCGACTGGCGGCCGATGTGCATGATGCGGCGCGTCATCCACATGAAGGCGCCGATCACGCACAACACGCCCAACAGACCAAACTCCTCGCCGATCACCGCCAGCAGGAAATCGGTGTGGGCTTCCGGCAGCCAATGGAGTTTTTCAATGCTGCCGCCCAGGCCCACGCCAAAAACTTCGCCGCGGCCGAAGGCGATCAGCGAGTGGGACAACTGGTAGCCCTTGCCCATCGAGTATTTGTCGCTCCAGGGGTCCAGGTAGGCAAAGATCCGCTCGCGCCGCCAGTCGCTGAGCATCACCATCAGACCGAAGGCGATCACCACCACCGTCGCAATGACAAAAAACATGCGGGCATTGACGCCGCCGAGAAAAAGAATGCCCATCGCAATCACCGAGATGACCATGAAGGCGCCCATGTCGGGCTCGGCCAGCAGCAGCAAGCCCACAATGCCGATGGCCACCGCCATCGGCATGACGGCGCGGAAGAATCGTTCCTTGACTTCCATCTTGCGCACCATGTAGTCGGCGGCATACAGCAGCACGGCAAACTTCGCCAGCTCCGAGGGCTGAAAATTCATGAAGCCCAGGGAAATCCAGCGGCGGGCGCCGTTGACGCCTTTGCCGACAAAAGGAATCAGCACCAGCATCAGCAGCGCCAGGGAGGCGATGAACAGCCACGGCGCCAGCTTTTCCCAGGTCGCGACCGGCACCTGAAAGGCCAGCAAGGCAACGACAAAGGCCACCCCCAGCGACAGCGCATGACGCAGCAGAAAGTGAGTGTGTGCATAACGGGAAAACTTGGGGTTGTCCGGCATCGCGACCGAAGCCGAATACACCATGACCAGGCCCCAGACCAGCAAGGCCACCGTGACCCAGATCAGCGCCTGGTCCACCCCCGACAGGCGCACCGGCGCCGAGGCCGAACGCGACGGCCCCTGACCGCCCAGCCGAACCGGCAAGCCATCAGACGCGGTTCCGCCCAGGCCGGAAAACCAACTGACAACACGGCCTGCCACTGTCGTCATGACACCCCCCCGGCATCGAGCGCCAGCGCATGAACCGCGTCGCAAAACACCTGGGCACGGTGCGCGTAGTTGTCAAACATGTCGAAGCTGGCACAGGCCGGCGACATCAGCACCGCGTCGCCTGTTTGCGCCTGCCGGGCAGCCAGCTCGACCGCAGCCGGCATCGAGCAGGCATCGAGCAGGGTGATGCCTGTGCCTTCGAGCGCGGCACGAATGACCGGCGCGTCCCGCCCGATCAGGATGACCGCCCGCGTGTGCCGCAGCACCGGCTCTGCCAGCGGCGAAAAATCCTGCCCCTTGCCTTCGCCGCCGAGAATAAGCACCAGCTTGCGCTCGGCGCCCAGCCCGGTCAGCGCGGCCACCGTGGCCCCCACATTGGTGCCCTTGCTGTCGTCAAAGTACTCGACGCCACGGACCACCGCGACGGAGGCCACGCGATGCGGCTCGCCGGTGTATTCGCGCAAGCCATGCAGCATGGACGCCATGCTGCCGCCCACGGCGCCGGCCAGCGCCAGCGCGGCCAGCGCGTTGGTGGCGTTGTGGCGCCCGCGAATGCGCAGAGCCTCGACCGGCATCAGGCGCTGGATGTGCAGCGCCACGTCTTCGTCCTTGTATTGAACGCCGCCGGGGCGCTTCTTTCTTATCGTTTCGTCCGCCTCGGCCGCACGCACCAGCCAGGCCATGCCGTTGACGGTTTCAATACCGTAGTCGCCCGGTCGCTGCGGTTCGCCGCTGCCGAAGGTGGCGTACTCGCGAAGTTGTTTACCTTTGACCAGCGGCGGCAGGCCAGCCATCACCGCAGCGTCGTCGCGGTTGAGCAGCATCAGGCCCTGGCTGCCAAAAATGTTGCGCTTGGCGGCGCCGTAGGCCTGCATGGAACCGTGCCAGTCCAGGTGGTCCTCGCTGAGGTTCAGAACGGTGGCGACAGAAGGCTCAAAGCTGCGCACCTGATCGAGCTGAAAACTCGACAGCTCCAGCACCCAGACCTCGGGAAGTTCGTCCGCATCGAGTCTGGCAGCCAGGGTGTCCAGCAGGGTCGGGCCGATGTTGCCGGCCACCGCCACCGATTTTCCGGCGCGCGCAAGCAGCCGGCCGGTCAGCGCGGTCACCGTGGTTTTGCCGTTGGTGCCGGTGATGCCGATGACTTTCGGCGCGTAGCCCTGGCCGTCCTTCAGGTCAGCCAGGGCCTGCGCGAACAGGCTCAGTTCATTGCCGCAGGGCAGGCCCTGCGCCTGCGCCGCGGTGATCACCGCGGCGACCGAGCCTGGCGCCAGGCCCGGACTCTTGAGCACCATGCGGATGTCCGTCCCGACCACCAGGTCCGCCACCATCGCACCGCTGACAAACTGCGCGGAAGGAACACTCTCGCGCAAGGCCTGCATCTGCGGCGGCGCTGGCCGCGTATCGGCCACAGTCACTTGTGCGCCGCAACGGGCGCACCAGCGCGCCAGCGCCAGACCGGACAGGCCCAGCCCCAAAACCAGAACATGTTGTTGCGCCAGGTGCTTCATCTCAGCTTGAGGGTTGAAAGACCGACCAGGCACAGCAGCATGGTGATGATCCAGAAACGCACGACGACTTGTGTTTCCTTCCAGCCGCTCTTTTCGAAATGATGGTGCAGCGGCGCCATTCGAAAAAGCCGCCGGCCTTCGCCAAAACGCTTGCGCGTGTATTTGAAATAAATCACTTGCAGCATCACCGACAGGGCTTCAACGACAAATATGCCGCCCATGATCGCCAGCACGATTTCCTGGCGCACGATGACCGCGATCGTGCCCAGCGCCGCGCCCAGCGCCAGGGCACCGACATCGCCCATGAAGACCTGCGCGGGATGGGTGTTGAACCACAAAAACGCCAGGCCGGCGCCGGCCATGGCCGAGCAGAAAATCAGCAGCTCGCCCGAGCCCGGAATATGCGGGAAAAACAGGTACTTGGAGTAAACGGCGCTGCCCGTCACATAAGCAAACACACCGAGGGCCGAGCCCACCATCACCACCGGCATGATCGCCAGACCGTCCAGGCCATCGGTCAGGTTCACCGCATTGCTGGCGCCGACAATGACGAGGTAGGTGAGCAGCACAAAACCGAACACGCCCAGCGGATAACTGATTTCCTTGAAGAAAGGCAACTGCAACCCGGCCTTGGGCGGCAGGTTCACGTCAAAGCCCGACTGCACCCATCTGAAAAACAGCTCCAGCACCCGCAGGTTGGAGCTTTCCGAAATGCTGAACACCAGGTACAGGGCGGCGAGCAGACCGATCACCGATTGCCATAGGTATTTTTCACGCGAGCGCATGCCTTCCGGGTCCTTATGCACGACCTTGCGCCAGTCATCGGCCCAGCCAATGGCGCCAAAACCCAGCGTGACGACCAGCACAATCCAGACGAAGCGGTTGCTCAGGTCAAACCACAGCAGCGTGGAGATGCCGATCGACAGAAGAATCAGCACGCCGCCCATGGTGGGCGTGCCGCTTTTGCTCAAGTGGGTCTGCATCGCGTAGTCGCGGATCGGCTGCCCGATCTTGAGATGCGTCAAACGGCGAATGACAAAAGGCCCCGCCAGCAAACCGATCAGCAGGGCGGTCAGCGCCGCCATGACCGCGCGAAACGTCAGGTACTGAAACACCCTGAAATAGCCGAATTCGGGCGACAAGGTTTGCAGCCATTGAGCCAGGCTAAGCAGCATGGGTCTTCTCCTCTTGTTGTTGCTGTTGTTGTGCGCTGGCGGTGACGGCTTCGACCACGCGTTCCATTTTCATGAAGCGCGACCCCTTGACCAGCACGCTGGCTACACCCGGCAAGGCCGCCGTCACCGCAGCCTGGAGTGCGGCAACGTCATCGCCAAAGTGCCGGCCATTGCCAAAACCCTGCGCAGCGTGGGCCGACTGCGGCCCCAGCGTACACACCTGCTCGATGCCGCGCGCACGCGCGTAGGCGCCGACTTCGGCATGGAACGCGGGGCCCTGATCGCCCACCTCGCCCATGTCACCGAGCACCAGCAGGCGCGGCGCCGGCAGTTCGGCCAGCACGTCGATGGCGGCACGCACGGAATCCGGGTTGGCGTTGTAGCTGTCATCAATCAGCGTGATCGCCCGGCCTGCCACGGTGAGCTGCAGGGCGCGAGAACGGCCCTTCACCGGTGCAAAAGCACTGAGCCCGGCGGAAATCGCCGCCAGCGGCACACCAGCCGCCAGGGCGCAGGCGGTGGCGGCCAGGGCGTTTTTGACGTTGTGGCGGCCGGCCACCCGCAGCGAAAAATCGAGCGCCCCCTGCGGCGTACTCGCCTTCACTTGCCAGTCGCTGCCCGTCCAGCGGGAAGAGGCCGTCACATCGGCGGTGCCCGATTCGGCAAAAGTCAGCACCGTGCGGGAAGCAGCCAGCGACTTCCAGATCGGCGTGTACAGCTCGTCGGCCGGAAACACAGCGATGCCCGACGCCGGCAACGCCTCGATGACGGCACCGTTTTCGCGGGCCACCGCTTCCACGGTGGCCATGAACTCCAGGTGTTCACGCTGGGCATTGTTGACCAGGGCCACCGTGGGCCGGGCCAGTCCGGCCAGGTAGGCAATCTCACCGGGGTGGTTCATTCCCAGCTCGATCACGCCGGCCTGATGGCTGGCGCGCAAACGCAGCAGGGTCAAAGGCACACCGATATCGTTATTGAAATTTCCTTCGGTTGCAAAAGCCCCGTCGTGCCTCCATGCGCGCAGAATGGAGGCGATCATTTGCGTCACCGTGGTCTTGCCGTTGCTGCCGGTCACGGCGATCAGCGGCAAAGTGAACTGCGCGCGCCAGCCGGCTGCGAGCTGGCCCAGCGCCTGCTTCGTATCAGCCACCAGCAAACCGGGCAGCCCGGCGCTCAATCCATGCTGCGCCAAAGCCGCCACCGCGCCGTGGTCTTTGGCCCGGGCCAGAAAATCATGGGCATCAAAGCGCTCGCCTTTGAGCGCGACAAACAAGTCCCCCGCTTGCAGGCTGCGCGTGTCGGTATGCACCCTTTTGAACGCCAGCGCGCCGTCTCCGACCATCTGGGCCGACGGCAGCCAGTGCAGGGCTTGCTGCAAGCTCATCATGCCCTGCTCCAGCGCAGCCACGGCCTGCGACTTGTCGGAAAACGGCCGCTTGACGCCCCCGGTTTCCTGGTAGCTTTCATGCCCTTTGCCGGCAAGAAGGACCACATCGCCCGCCTGCGCCAAGCCGACCGCATGGGCAATCGCCAGCGCACGGTCCGGCTGGACATGCACGGCATCCTGATCGCTGAAACCCTGCAGTATCTGGCTGATGATGGCGTCCGGATCTTCGCTGCGCGGGTTGTCGCTGGTCAGCACAACCCGGTCGGCGTGTTTTTCCGCCACCGCCGCCATCAGGGGGCGCTTGCCGGCGTCACGCGCGCCGCCACAGCCAAAAACGCACCAGAGCTTGCCGGCGCGGTCGGCCGCCAGCGGCTTGAGCGCGCCCAGCACCTGGTCGAGCGCGTCGGGGGTGTGTGCATAGTCGACCACCACCAGCGGCCGGCCCGGCACCGCAATCGTGTCCATGCGCCCGGGCACAGGCAGCAAGTGGGCGCAGACATCAACGACCGCCGGCAAAGGCAGTCCGAGCGCCCGCAAGGCCGCCATCACGCCCAGCAGATTGGAGACGTTGTATTGCCCGACCAGACGTGTCGATATCCGGTGCCGCGCAGCGCCTTCCACCACATCGAAGCTCAAGGCCTCCAGGCCATGATGAATAGCCTGGGCCTGCAGCCGCGCCGGCGCCACGCAGGACACCGTCCAGACGTCGAGGCCAGAATCGCGCAGCGAAACGGCCAGCGCCGCGCCTTTCGCGTCGTCGATGTTGAGCACGGCGGCCTTTAACCCCGGCCAGCCAAACAGCCTGGCTTTGGCCTCCCAGTAGGACTGCATGGTGTGGTGGTAGTCGAGATGGTCCTGCGTGAAATTGGTGAAAATCGCAACGCGTATGACGGTGGCGGCTAGCCGGTGTTCGGCGATGCCAATCGAAGAAGCCTCCAGCGCGCACGCGGCAAAACCGTCATCGACCCAGCGCCTGAGCTGCTGTTGCAGCAACACCGGATCGGGTGTCGTCAGGCCGTTGAAGACCATCGCATCGGGCTGACCGATCCCCAGTGTGCCGACGACGCCGCAGGGGCGGCCCAGCTTGCCCAGGGCCTGGGCCAGCCACCAGGCGGTCGAGGTTTTGCCGTTGGTGCCTGTCACCGCCAGCACATCGAGCTGCCGGCTGGGATGGTCGAAATAGGCCGCCGCAATCGGCGCCGCCGCGATTTTCAAGCCGCTGTAGACCGCCACGCGGCGGTCTGTGAAACCCCAGGCATCAACCCCCTCCTGCTCCACCAGACAGGCCTGCGCGCCGGCCGCAAGCACATCGGCGACATATTTGCGCGCATCGGTGGCAGCGCCCGGCCAGGCAATAAAACCATCACCGACCCCGACCTTGCGGCTATCGGTCCACAGACTGCCGGTGACACGCTGGCGCAACCAGCGCGCGGCCTGCTCGGGGGTGTGCAGCCGCTCCATCAGAAAGACTCCTCCACCCGGTTGGCGGCGATTTGCGGCTTGACCGCCATATCGGGCGGCAGCCCCAACATGCGCAAGGTCTGCTGCACGGTCTCGCTGAATACGGGGGCGGCGACGTCGCCGCCAAAGTATTTGCCGTTACTCGGCTCGTCAATCATCACGGCGACGACGATGCGCGGCTTTTCCGTGGGCGCAATGCCGACAAAGAAGCCGCGGTATTTTTTATCGGCATAGCCCTTGCCTTCCTGCTTGTGCGCCGTGCCGGTTTTGCCGCCTACGGAGTAGCCCATGGTCTGCGCCTTGGGCGCGGTGCCGCCCGGCCCAGTGACCAGGTGCAGCATGTTGCGCACGGCGATGGCATGTCTTTCACTGATCACACGCACCCCGACGGCGGGCTCCGGGCTTTTGATCAGGCTCACCGGCGCCAGATCACCGTCTCGCGCAAACACGCTGTAGGCATGCGCCAGTTGAAACAGCGAGGTGGACAAGCCGTAGCCATAACTCATCGTGGCCTGCTCGATCGGGCGCCATGTCTTGTAGGCGCGCAGCCGGCCGCTGACGGCGCCCGGGAAGGGAAGCCGCGGTTTCTGACCAAAGCCCACCTGGGTGTACATCTCCCACATCTCGCGCGGCTGCATTTGCATGGCCATCTTGACCGTGCCGACGTTGCTGGATTTCTGGATCACCTGGTTGACCGTGAGCAGGCCTTGCGGGTGCGCGTCCGAAATGGTCGAACCGCCTATCGCCAAGCGTCCGGGTGCGGTCTGAATCTGCGTCTCCGGTGTGACGAGGCCTTTTTGCAGCGCCAGCGCCACGACAAAAGGTTTCATCGTCGAGCCGGGTTCAAAGGTATCGGTCAGCGCGCGGTTTCTCAACTGCGCGCCGCTCAGGTTCTGGCGCTTGTCGGGGGCAAAGCTGGGGTAGTTCGCCAGCGCCAGCACCTCGCCGCTGACACTGTCGAGCACCACCACACTGCCGGCCTTGGCCCTGTGGGCCAGCACCGCATCGCGCAGCTTCTGGTAGGCGAAGAACTGTATCTTGCTGTCGATGGACAACTGCATATCCTTGCCGTCCACCGGTGGCACCTGCTCGCGCACGTCTTCCACGACCCGGCCCAGCCTGTCCTTGATCACGCGGCGTGAGCCGGCATGACCCGCCAGGTCCTTGTTGAAGGCCAGCTCCATGCCTTCCTGGCCCATGTCTTCCACGTTGGTAAAACCGACCACATGGGCGGCGGCTTCGCCTTCCGGGTACTGCCGTTTGTACTCTTTGCGCTGGTAAATGCCCTTGAGGCCCAGGGCCTGGATTTTCTGGGCAACGGACTCATCGACCTGCCGCTTGATCCAGACAAAGCTCTTGTCTTCGTCGGCCAGTTTTTTTGTCAGCTCCGGCACAGGCATTTGCAGCAACCGGGCCAGCTCGGCGAGCTGGGCTTTGCTGCCATCGACGTCCTCGGGAATAGCCCAGATACTGGGCGCCGGTACGCTCGACGCCAGGATCAGGCCATTGCGGTCCAGAATTCGGCCGCGACTGGCGGGCAGCTCCAGCGTGCGGGCGAAGCGCACTTCTCCCTGACGCTGGAAAAAGGCGTTGCCAAATACCTGCACGTGGGCTGCGCGCCCGGCCAGCCCGGCAAAGGCCAGCGCAATGCCACCCACGATCAGCTTGCTGCGCCAGACCGGCGTTTTGCTGGCCAGCAGCGGGCTGGAGGTGTAAAGAACGCTTCTACTCACGCGCACCCTCCGTTGCTGATCCGTTTTTGTACGTCACATACTGCGTGATGGCCGGTGTTGCCGTGCGCATCTGCAGGCGATCCTTGGAAATTTGTTCCACACGCAGTGGCGTGGCCTGCGCGCGCTTTTCGACCTGCAGCCGTTCCTTGTCGGCTTCGAGCCGGTGGCTGAGCGCCGCCGTTTTTTCGAGCTCGACGTACAGGCGGCGGGATTCGTATTGCGTGCGCACCAGGTACAGCGCACTGAACAGCACGGCAATGAGAAGCGCCAGGTTCAGGCGTGTCATGGTGTTGCTCCCTCTCCCTCTGGGAGAGGGCCGGGGTGAGAGTCTTGGGCGCGCTGTGCCCTCACCCTAGCCCTCTCCCAGAGGGAGAGGGAATAAAAGAAGCGAGCAAGGCTCATGCGTCCGTCCGCTCGGCCACGCGCATGACGGCGCTGCGCGAACGCGGGTTGGCCGCCACTTCCTGCGCACCGGGTTTGACGCGCGCCAGCGCCTTGAGACGCATGGCCTTGGGCGCCGCAAAAGGCGCGCGGCGGTCGAACACCTCGCGCGAGTGCTCGGCGATGAACTGCTTGACGATCCGGTCTTCCAGCGAATGGAAACTGATCACCACCAAACGTCCTCCCGGTTGCAGCACTTTGAGCGAGGCCTCTAACGCCTGTTGCAGCTCTTCAAGCTCGGCGTTGATGAAAATCCGAAAAGCCTGAAATGTGCGCGTTGCAGGGTCCTTGCCCGGCTCGCGGGTTTTGACCGCGCCAGCCACGACTTCGGCCAGTTCAGCGGTGGTTCGAAAAGCGCCCCGCTCCTGTCGGCGACGATCAATCGCCTTTGCAATCTGCCCAGCAAACCGCTCTTCGCCATAGTCACGAATCACCTCCGCGATGGTGTCCACCTCTGCATCGGCCAGCCAGTCGGCCACGCTCTGGCCGCGCGTGGTGTCCATGCGCATGTCCAGCGGCCCGTCCGAGCGGAATGAAAAACCGCGCGCCGGATTGTCGATCTGCGGTGAACTGATGCCCAGATCCATCAGGATGCCTGCCGCGCTGCCCGCCGGCAGTTCGCCCAACTGGCTGAAGCCTTCGTGGCGGATCGCCATTCGCGGGTCGGCCATGGCGCGCGCTTGCGCAATGGCTTCGGGATCCTTGTCGAAGGCGGCGAGGCGTCCTTGAGCGGACAGGCGGGAAAGAATCAGACGCGCATGACCGCCACGCCCGAAAGTCGCGTCGATGTAGTGTCCGTCCGGGTTGATGTGAAGCGCTTCGACTGCTTCGTTCAACAAGACGGTGCGATGTGTCCATGTGTCTTGCACCGCCATCTTTCAGAATGAAAAGTCTCTGAACACATCGGGCATCTCGCCCTTCATCTGCTCGGCCTCCTGGGCCGCGTAAGTCGCTGCATCCCACAGCTCGAAATAGCTGCCCATGCCGAGCAGCACCGTGTCTTTGCTGATGCCCGCCGCCGCCCGCAGTTCGGGCGACACCAGCACGCGGCCGGCGGCGTCCATCTCGACGTCCATCGCATTGCCAAGAAAAATCCGCTTCCACCACTGCGCCTGCATCGGCAGCGAAGCAATCCGCTCGCGAAATTTTTCCCACTCGTTGCGAGGAAACAGCATCAGACAGCCATGCGGGTGTTTGGTGATGGTCAACTGACTGGCGGCCGTGGCGCTGAGCACATCACGATGCCGGGTCGGCACAGAGAGCCGACCCTTGCTATCGAGAGCTACAGAAGACGCGCCTTGAAACACTGTTAAAAACCTTTGAAAAACACATTTCACCACTAAATTGCACTTTTTCCCACTTTATCAGGAAAGTTTTCTCATGCAAGTGGTTTGCAACAAATTTTTTCAATGAAATCAATCACTTAGAAGCATTTCCGCAAACACATTGCAGTTAAAAAATGTTCTAAATTAAGCACTTAGCACACGCAGTGAAAGTGTTGCATTAAGCTGCACCCGGTGCAGCATCTGGCACAGCGTTTACCAGTCAGCGCCGGAAAGAAGAGGGGGCGGGCCCCGAGTGCAGCGGAGGCTGCAGGGTTTGCGCAGGACAGGGTGCCTGGACCCGTTAGTCGACCCGCGGCAAAACCATGGCGTGTTCGGTGATGCCGATCACATTGAAAAACGCGGCCACCAGACGATTGACCTCGGTAAACTGCACGGCCCGGTGTTCTGCTTCGCGGGCAGAAACCCAGTTGAGCAAGGTGCCCGCTGCGGCAAAGTCGACGCGTATCAGTTTCGCACACGAAATGACCATGATGTCTGCGCCCGTCAGCTTGGCCTCCAGCCTGTCCAACACCTCGATGGCATCGCCTTGAATCTGACCGGCCAACTCGACCGTAAACAAATTGGCCATTTGCGAATTGCCCTCCATCAGGGTATCGCCCTCCATCGCGCTGATGCCCGATGGCGCCGCCGAGTCACGGTAGACATCGCCAATAATGGCTTGCCCGGCCAGCGCGGCGCCGTGGGGAACCAGCGGTTTGTACTCGCAACGCGCACTGTCCCAGGCAGGCGGCGACACTTCATAGGTCACGCAGAAATCGAGTGCAGCCAGCTCAAACTCATCGAGTTGGTGCGTCACCCGCAACGCTTCCATTCGCAGTTGCCACCATTCCTGGGGCGTATCGCGCACCCCTGAGGGGGTGGCATCCTGCAGCACCCGCTGCAATTGCGGCTCACCGATGAAGCGCAACTGTACGGGCCGAGCGGACCAGCCACCGAATACCTTGCACAATGGCTCGACGGCACTGGCGTCAATCGTTTTCAGGTTGGTCCAGTCCAGGCGCCACGGCATGGGCGCACGGGCCAGCGCCGCATTGAGCGCCGCGATGGTCTGAATGCCCAGGCTCGAAGGGCAAGTCCAGTCGGCGGCCGGGCCATTGCCCGAGCCGGCGCTGACCGGGCTGGACAACTGTTGAACCATGTCCGGCATGGAAAACCATTGCGGCGCGGAGCGGTCGAAGCGGCCGACGAACTCGATCGCACGGGTTTCGAACTTATCCTGCTGGCCGGTAGCGCGGTACAGGTCAAACAGCGTCAGCCAGGTGTCTGCGTGCTGGGCCCGGTTACCCTTCGGCCCCAGCGTTTCGAGCAAACCGGCTTCCGCACCCGCATCATCTCCGTTGGCAAAACGGATGGAGGCTTCTTCGAGCTCGGGATCATGCGCCACTTCTGCGGCCTCCACCACGGAGAATTTGGAAGCCGAGAAGCCCGAAGAGGCGCCATCGCGGGACAGCGGGGAAATGCCCGGCCGGCCCACAGCGGCAGGCTCCAACGGGGGGCCGGGCGCTTTGGCGGCCGGGTTCCGAGGGCGCGGCACCGGCGCGGGCGGCGCGGCAGGACCGGCTTTGGCGGTCGATGCTGTCAAAGCAGTCGGACCGGTTGGCGCGTAGCCGTCCGGCAACGCATTGTCCAGAAGCGGGGCGTGGGCACTGAGGTTGCCGGGCATGGCGGCCTGCCTCGACCCATGCATGGCGTTGGCCGAACCCATTGCCGAGCTTGCATGTTTGGTCTTCCACCATTGCATGGACATCTGGGCTTCAATTTCGTCGATTTTCTTCAACGTCACTGCGCGGTCGTCCGGCTTGGATGGCAGGCTGCTCTGGAAAAAAGAAGCACCGGTGCCCGGTTCCTGGCCGATCATGGCTTCGCTCTTGCGGATTTTTCGCAGCATGTCGAACTCACGCTTGCGCACAAAATCGTTGCGGCGCTTGCGCTCAATCATTTCCTTGAGCAACTGCTTGCTCAACATCTCGTCACGGCCCGACTCCTTGCCATCCAGGTCGGCCCAGTTCGTCGTCGGATTGCGGACGAATTTCACGACTTTCGACAACAAGCCTGATACGGTGCCAGGTACGGTGTCTTCTTTGGCCATAAGCAAAGGTTCAGGACGATCGGTGGCGATGAAAAAAATCAGTCCCCAAACATTTTTTGCTTGATCTCGCGGCGCTGCTGTGCTTCCAGTGACAGGTTGGCCGTCGGGCGGGCAATCAAACGCCCCACCCCGATGGCTTCTCCGGTTTCGTCACAGTAGCCATAGTCACCGGAGTCGATGCGGGCAATGGACTGTTCGATTTTTTTAAGCAGCTTGCGTTCCCGGTCCCGAGTTCGCAGCTCCAGCGCGTGTTCTTCTTCGATCGTCGCACGATCCGCCGGGTCCGGTACCACCACGGTGTCTTCCCGGAGGTGCTCGGTCGTCTCGCCGGCGCTGTTGTGGATGTCCTGCTTGAGCAGGGACAGCTTGTACCGGAAAAACGCCAACTGCTTTTCGTTCATGTATTCCGAATCAGGCATGGCCTTGACTTCTTCATCGGTCAACTGCTCGGCCGGCTTGGTTTTCCAGTTGTTGGCGAGCTTGGGGTCTTTTTTGGCAGCCACATGCGGCGGCGGCGCGATCACCCGTTCGGCGATGGCTAGATAGCTGGCCTTGGCCGCGTCAGGCGAATGGGTGGGCGCCATGGGTGCCGGGGCAGACGCAAAAGACGAGTTCCTCGAAGAAGCCCGGCGTCCTGGCTTGAGCGCGGGTGTCTGAAGCAGAACGGGCGCCGCGGCGGTGGTGGCAGGGCTGGGCACCGCTTTGCTTGCGGGGGTTGCAGCCGTTTTGGTAATCGTTTTGATGATGACTTTTTCTTTAGGTTGGGCGGTAGCCTTGACTGTCGCCGCCGGCTTGGGGGGGGCCGGCTTGGTGACAGGTTTGGCGGCTTTCACCGCAGGTTTGACGATAGATCGGGTGGGGGCAGCTTTCACGGGCTTGGCGACCGGACGGCTTTTGGCGGCAGTCGCGGATGCCGGTTTTTTGGCTGCAACCGGGCCTTTCCTGGCGGGGGCGGTTTTGGCCCCGACTTTGGCTTTCGCTTTCACAACGGGCTTGGCCGCCACCTTGGCTTTGACAACAGGTTGGGCCGGCTTCTTGACGGCTGTTTTTGGAGCCGCAGGCTTGGCGGCCTTGACCCCCACTTTGGCCATGGTTTTGGCTTTGCCGGCAGGTTTCCCGGTGGCTTTGACCGCTGGCTTGGACCTCTTCGCTTGAGCTTTCACGTCGTGTCTCCTCGGGGAATCAGCTTCGGCAGGACCCTGATGCTGACTCCGGGTTGGGCGGGTTGTTTCCTGACTTTTTGACCCTGACCTCCTGATCGGGACTTCCGGGTATTGGAGTCGGCGCGCGATTGTAGCGGCTCACCTGGATGCTGTGAGGCTCGCACACCTAAACGTTGGAGAATGGAGACAAACATCGAGACCCTCCGCCTTCAAAAACAATGAGTGGACAGCCTACCTCAAACCAGACACTGTTCCAGCCCCTGGAGAAAAATATCTTTCGGCAACTCGATGCCGATAAACACCATCTTGCTGTTTTTCTTCTCGTCCTTGGCCCAGGCCGGACCCAGGTCGCTTCCCATCAGTTGGTGAACGCCCTGGAAAATCACCTTGCGGTCGGTGCCCTGCATATTGAGCACGCCCTTGTAGCGCAGCATGCGCGGGCCGTAGATATTGACGATGGCGCCCAGAAAGTCCTCCAGCTTGGCCGGGTCAAAGGTGCGCTCGGAGCGAAACACAAAACTTTTGACATCGTCGTCATGATGATGGTGGCCGTGCGCACGATCATGGGACGGGTGGTCGCAATCCGCGCCATGCACATGGTCATGGTCGGCGTGATCGTCGGCTTTGAGGAAATCGGGGTCAATGTCGAGTTTGGCGTTGAGGTTGAAGCCGCGCAGGTCAAACACCTCGGCAATCGGCACCTCGCCAAAATGCACGGACCGCTGCGGCGCGCGCGGGTTCATGCGGCTCAAGCGATGCCTCAGCGCCTTGACGTCGCTGTCTGCCACCAGATCGGCCTTGCTGATGAATATCTGGTCGGCAAACCCGACCTGGCGGCGCGCCTCCTGGCGGTCGTCGAGCTGAGTCTGCGCGTGTTTGGCATCGACCAGCGTCAGAATCGAGTCCAGCAGGTATTGCTCGGCGATTTCTTCGTCCATGAAAAAAGTCTGCGCGACCGGGCCGGGGTCGGCGAGGCCCGTGGTTTCAATCACCACCCGGTCAAAATCCAGCAGGCCCTTGCGTTTTTTCGCGGCCAGCAACTGGAGGGTTTCACGCAAGTCTTCACGAATGGAGCAGCAGATGCATCCATTGTTCATCTGGATGATGTTTTCCTGGGTGTCGTTGACCAGGATCTCGTTGTCGATGTTTTCTTCTCCAAACTCGTTTTCGACCACGGCAATCTTCTGCCCGTGGGACTCCAGCAGGATGCGCTTGAGCAAGGTGGTTTTGCCGGAACCCAGAAAACCGGTCAGGATGGTCACAGGAATCAAACGCATGGTGTCTGCCTAAAATAAAAACAGGGGGATCGCCGGTGCGTGCGCACGCACTCTTGGCACAGGGAGTTTAGCGGGCGAATCAAGCCCCTGATGCCGGGCAAGCGCCAAGCGCTGGAAAGCATCGACACCGCCTTTGGCAATGGCTCCGTCAAAAATCCGGGGGTGGCGCCGCAGCAGCGAACGCGCTTTGCCTTCTTTCAGTCCTATTGATTTCATAGGACTTCCGAAAATTTGCGACAATGAGTTAATGGCTTTTAGCGGCTTTTCATCGTATTTTACAAACATCAGGGCATGGATTCCATCGAGCAGGCGCTCGATGGCAGGCATGGGCCTGGGCTTGGCGCTGGGCTTTCTGAGTCCGTTGGCCCTGTCTCGCACGGTCCTGGAATTCGACGCAAAAAAGCAACCCGTCGCACTGGCCGACTGGGGTGACTACTGGATCGATGCGCAATCCCTGCTGACGGCCGATCAGGTAGCAGCCAACACCGGGCTGGGATGGCAAGCAACGCTGCCGCAGGGCATTTACCCGCTGCAGCGCGGGCAGGCGCTGTGGATCCGATTCACCGTGCCGCCGGCACCCGACTCGGAGCGTTGGTTGCTTGAAATCCCTTATCCCGCACTGGACCGGGCTTCGCTTTACACCCTCGACAGCGCGGGACAATGGCTGGAACAGCGCGCCGGCGATCTGACGTCAATCAACCGTTGGCCGACACCGCACCGCCACCCGCTGCTGGTGGTCAACTTCAATGCCGAGGTGCCAACGCACTACATTTTGCGCATCGAAAACGCGCAGGGCTTCAGCGCGCCCATCCGCTTCGTCAGTTCCGGCTACGTGTTGCGCGGCGAGCAGCAGGTGTCGCTGTTTCTCGGTGCCTATTTCGGCCTGGCGCTGCTCGGCGGCGCCATCGGTCTGGCCGGTGTGTTCTGGTTCAGGGACCGCGCCTACCTGTACTACGGCGCGTGTTCGACCCTGATCGGCCTGACCCAGGCGGCCGCCACCGGCGTGGCGGGCCTGCACCTGTGGCCCGGCTCGCCGAACTGGGCAGACCGCTCGCTGGTGGTCCTGGCCACCTGGATGCTGATGTCGCTGCTGCTGCTCAATGCCACCGTGGTGTCGCTGGCGCAACGCTCCAGAATTCTGAATGCCCTGCTTTGGACCGTCGTGCTGGCCGGTGCCGTGCTGGCCGTTCTGCTGGCCCTGACCGACAGCGCGATCCGCTTCACGCTGCTCGTGCCTTACCTGGTGCTGGTGATGGTGCTGATGCTCTTGATCAACCTCTGGACGTGGCGGCACGGCGACCGCTTTGGCGGATGGCTGCTGCTCAGTGCCGCGCCCTTTGCGATCAGTCTGACACTGGCGATTGCGCGCTACCTGCAATGGCTGCCTCAGAGTTTTTCCACCGAGCAGGGGGTGCTGGCCAGCATGGCGCTGCAAATGCCCGCGATACTGGCGGTATTGATACTGCGCAGCCGGCGGCGCCGTGAAAACCTGCGCAGGATCCAGGGACTGGACCGGGTGGACCCGTCCACCGGCCTGATCAACGAACCGGTGTTTGTCGAACGCATGACACGCATGATTGCGCGCTCCCAGCGGTTTAAACACCAGAGCGCAGTGCTGATGATTGACCTGGTCAACACCGAGCAGGTCCAGCGCGATTTCGGGCGCAAGGCCGCCGGAGAGTTGCCGCTGCGCGTGGCAGATCGGTTGCTGTCGACGGCCCGCGAGATCGACAGCGCCGCGCGCCTGTCGGAGCAGCGTTTCGGCATGCTGGTGGAAGGCCCTTTTTCGGCCGAAGAAGCCGCCACGCTGGGGCCGCGCATTGTGGCGCGCTGCCTGATGCCCTACAAAGGCCTGCCGGCGGACTGCGTGGCGCAGGTGCGCGTGGCCTATGCGCTGGTGCCGCGCCAGGGGCCGACCACCCAGACCGTGCTGGCCCGGTTGACCCAAAAACTGGCCGCCATACCCCCCGCAAGCAAACGCGCGGTCTTCATGCTGGCCGATTACTCGGCACCGGCGTAAATCCACCCGCGCCGGCCTGCCAACGAATCAGCGGCCGCCCTTGCCAGCCGGTTTGGCGGGCGCCAGCGTCGCGCGCGGATGGGCAGCGTCATACACCTTGGCCAGATGCTGGAAATCGAGCCGCGTATAAACCTGCGTGGTCGTGATGTTGGCGTGGCCCAGCAGTTCCTGCACCGCCCGCAAATCACCGCTGGACTGGAGCACATGGCTGGCAAACGAATGCCGCAGCATGTGCGGATGCACCGGCGTCGCCAGCCCGGCCTGCAACGAGCGCTGCTTCAGGCGCAGCCGGATGTGCTGCGGCGTCAACCGTGTGCCGCGCTGGCCGATAAACAGCGCCGCATCGCCCCTGGCCCAGGCGCTGCGCGCCGCCAGCCAGGCCTGCAAAGCCTCCAGCGCCTTGCTGCCCACCGGCACGCTGCGCCGCTTGGAGCCTTTGCCGAGTACATGCGCCTCGGCCGCCTGCAGATCGACCCAGCCGCGCGCCTGCGCACTGGCCACGACATCGAGGCCGGTCAGCTCGCCAATGCGCAGGCCGCAACCGTAGAGCAGTTCGGTGATGCAGCGGTCCCTGGCCTGCAAGGGCGCATCACCCGCCGGACCGTCGGCGTGGTAAGCGGCCAGTTGCACCGCCTCATCGACGCTCAGCGCCTTGGGCAGGGGTTTGGCGGCCTTGGGCGCGCGCAGGTCCTGCACCGGGTTGCTGGCCACCCGACCCTCGCGCCCCAGCCAGGCATAAAAACCACGCCAGCCCGACAAGATGAGCGCAATGCCGCGGCCACTGCGGCCCGCGCCATGCATCTGGGCCACCCAGCGCCGCATGTGCTGATTCTGCACCTGGGTCAGCGCCACGCCGGCTTGCCGGCAGTTAGCCTGCAACTTCTGCAAGTCCAGCGCGTACAGCAGAACCGTGCGTTGGGCCAGGCGCTTTTCAACACGCACATGCGCCAGGTAACGCTCGACCAGCAGGTCTGCTTCGTACACCGGCTCGGGCACAGCCGCACCAGAAACCGTGCAGCCGGCTGGCGCGTGTTCGACCATGGCGCGCTACCCGGCTGACGGCCGCAAACGCGTCAGCGCAGCACCGGCCAGCTCGCCGATGCGCTCCAGGAAATCGGTGCCCATGGCGCTGTGAAAGCGCTGCGGGTCCGGTGAGGCCAGCACCAGCATGCCAAAGGCCGGCAGCGCCTTGCCGGGGCGCAGCGGAATCAGCGCCACCGACATCGCCAGCGCCGGATCGGGCAGCCAGGTGGCGGCCTCGAAACCCGAATTGACGCCGCAATACGGAGCGGTCAGCGAGGACGCAAAGGTTTGTGCGTCGGCGCTGACACCGGTGGAAAAGTTTTCGTCGGAAAAAATACCATTGACATGCCAGACCTTGATGGCCGCCTGTGGAATCGAAAACCGCGCCTGGAGCTCGCCCACGATGGTGTCCGGCAAATCACGCGCATGGGCGGTCAACAGCAGATTGAGTGTGCATTGCTGCAGCTTGTCGGCAATGCCCACGTTCTCCTGGCCGTGGCGGATCATCTCGACCACTTTGGCCTCCAGCGCCTTGATCTTGTCGCGCAACATGCCGGCCTGCCGCTCCTGCAGGCTGACCGCCCGGCCGCCGTGACCGCTGGACAACTGGACCGTGGCCAGCAAGTCGGCATGCCGCTCGAAAAAATCGGGCGTGTTGGCCAGAAAGTTGGCGATGTCGTCTTCGGTGATCGGGTTCTGGATGGAGTGTTCGCTTGGATTCATGCTGTTGTGGTTTCCGGTAAATCGGTATCGCCAAGTCTACAAGTGGTCCGGGACATTGATTTCGGCTTCAAAGACGGTGGTCGCCGGCCCGGTCAGCAACACCGGCGAGGCGTTGGCCGACAACCCGCCCTGCCACGCGATCATCAGGGTGCCGCCGCGGGTCAACACATCGACCCGCGCGTCCAGCAGCCCCAAGCGTATGCCGGCAACCACCGCCGCGCAAGCCCCGCTGCCGCAGGCCAGCGTTTCGCCGGCGCCGCGCTCCCAGACCCGCAGGCGAACCTGGCTGCGCGAGACGACCTGCATGAAACCGGCATTGACGCGGCGCGGAAAACGCGGGTGGTTTTCAATCAGCGGCCCCGTCTGCGCTACCTGCGCCGTCTCCACATCGTTCACCAGTTGCACCGCATGCGGGTTGCCCATGGATAAAACGGCTATCAACACAGGATCGGCTTGTGCCCGCCCGTCAAGGGTCAGCGGCCATTTTTCCCATGAATGAACGGCTTGCGGTGTCAACCCGTCGGCGTCAAAAGGCACACGCGCCAAATCGAACGCCGGCGCGCCCATGTCCACCGTGACGCGGCCGTCAGGCTGCAAACGTGGCTCGATCACGCCGGCCAGGGTTTTGACCCGTACCGTGTCTTTGGCCGTCAAGCCCTGCTCGCGCACAAAACGCAAAAAGCAGCGCGCGCCATTGCCGCACTGCTCGACTTCGCCGCCGTCGGCGTTATGGATCACATACTCGAAATCAATGCCCTCCCCCGGCGGGGGCCGCACCGACAGGATCTGGTCGGCACCCACGCCGAAGTGGCGGTCCGCCAGAAAGCGGTACTGGCCCGGCGTCAGGTTCAGGCGTTCGCGGGTCTCGTTGAGCATCACAAAATCGTTGCCCGCGCCCTGCATTTTGGTAAATCGGATTAGCATCCGGGCATTATCCGAGATTGTCCGCTGAGGCTGCGCCTTGCCGCCTGGCGTCCTTCCTTCATCCATCACCCCCCTCAAGAAAGACACCCATGCGCATTCCCGACTGGAGCCCCGCCCTCAAAGCCCAGCCACAGGAACTGGTCGACGCCATCGTGAAACGGCGCGGCGGCGCCCTGATGAACCTGGACAAGGCGCTGCTGTGGAGCGAACCGCTGGCGCGCGCCTGGAATGTCTACCTGGGCGCGGTGCGCACCGGGCTGCCAACCAGCCGCAAACTGCGTGAACTGGGCATTTGCACCGTGGCGCTGCTCACCGGTGCCGCTTATGAGTACCACCACCATGCGCCGGACTTCCTGGCCGCCGGCGGCAGCCAGGCCGAGCTCGATGCCCTGAATGTCCTGGCGAAGAACAATGCGCGCGAAGCCGCGGCACACCCGGCGCTGGGCACGGTCGAGCAACTGGTGATCCGGTACGCGGCACAGATGACGCTGGACGTCAAGGTCAGCGACGAGGTGTTTGAAGCGCTGCGCCGACACTTTGACACCACCGCGCTGGTGGAGCTGACCAGCGCGATTGCCACCTACAACATGGTCGCGCGCTTTCTGGTCGCGCTGGGAGTGTCGCCGGAGCAGTAAAAACACCCCCGGCACTTTGGCCCCCAAGCGCCTTCCAGCCGTTTCGATGCAAAATCAGGCCATGACCCGACCTTCCCAACTCCTTTATCCGCAGCGCGAACCCGCGCCCACCCGCCCCGCCGCCACCGTGCTGCTGCTACGCGACAGCGCCTTGGGGCCTGAAGTGCTGATGACACGGCGCACCATGACGGCCAGCTTTGCGCCGGGCGCCTATGTGTTTCCGGGCGGCGGCGTGGACGCGGCCGATGCAGCCGCGCATTCGCAGTCCACGCGCCGCGCGACGCAAAGCGACTTGCACCTGACGCAGGCAATTGCGGCGATTCGCGAAAGTTTTGAGGAACTGGGCGTGCTGCTGGCCCGCCATGCCGATGGCCGCTACGCCAGCACCGCAGACATCGCGGCGCTGGACCGCAAAGCCCCGTTTGCTGCGCAGTGCCAAAATTTCGAAGGCGGGCGCGGCCTCACGCTGGCCGGCGACCAGGTTTTTGTGCTGGCGCACTGGATCACCGACCGCGACCTGCCGCGCCGCTTCGACGTGCCCTTTCTGGTGGCGCGCATGCCCGACGGCCAGACCCCGGTGGCCGACGAGACCGAGCAGTTCGAGCCGGTCTGGGTCCGCCCGGCCGACGCGCTGGCGCGGCACGAGGACGGCAGCTTTTTCATGATCTTTCCGACGATACGCACTTTGGAACGCCTGCAGCATTTCAAAACGGTGGAGGCCGTGCTGCAGGCCTGCGCGGCCTCTGAGCAGCCGCTGTGGACATCCTGCCCGCGCGGTGGACTGCTGGCCGGCGCCGAGACGCGCTACATGGAGATGGACGCACCCTATGGCGAACTGGCACTGACCAGCCCGGACGGGCAGATGGTTCATGCGCTGGACTGGCAAAGCGCGCAGCCGGTGGCCTTGCTGAAAAACCTGATGCGCCTGACCGCGCCCAACCCCAGCGTGATGACCGGCCCCGGCACCAACAGCTACCTGGTCGGCGACCCCCACACGGGTTACATCGCGATTGACCCGGGCCCGTCCGACCCCGACCACCTGGCACGTCTGTGGCGCGCTGCGGGTGGGCAGATCCGCATGATCGTGTGTACCCACTCGCACCCCGACCATTCGCCCGGCGCGAAACCGCTGCAGGCCATGTGCAGCACCGCTCCCCCCATCCTGGGCCTTCCCTCGGCACCGACAGCACGCGCCGCCAGCGCCTTCAAGCCGGACCGGGCGCTACAAAATCAGGAGCTTCTGGCACTCACCGGCCAAGGGCCTGACGGCGAAATTACCCATACCCTGAAGGTCATCCACACGCCCGGCCACGCCGCCAACCACCTGAGCCTGGTGCTGCTCGAAGACGGCCTGCTGTTCAGCGGCGACCACATCCTCAACGGCAGCACCACCGTGGTGGACCCGCCCGACGGCCATATGAACGCCTACCTCGACTCGCTGGATGTTTTAAGCGCTGCCTGTGATGAACACCACATCGAATTCATCGCGCCGGCGCACGGCTATGTGCTGGGCCAGGCAAAAACCGCCATTGCCCAACTCAAGGCGCACCGCCTCAAACGCGAGGCAAAAATCATTGGCGTGATGCAGGCCCAGCCGCACGGTTCGATGGACGACTGGGTCGCGCTGGCCTACGACGACGTTGATCCGAGCATCTGGCCGGTGGCCAAACGCTCGCTGCTGGCGCATGTGGAACGCATCGAGGCGCAGGGTTTGTTCAACTGAAACCCAGGGAGGTATAAAAAGAGCTGCGTGTCTACGTCCAGTTTTCGACCACCAACCCCGGATAGCCCTTGAAGTCCTTCTCGATGTTCGTCACGAGGACGGCTTGCTGGCTGATGGCGTGAGCAGCGATCAGGTTGTCAACCGCCCGGCTGCGCCTGAGCTTGCCGGTAGCCGCCAAAATTCCGAATGCTTTTGCGGCTTCCTGGTCGAAGCCTATGGCGGGAATGTCCTGCAGCAGGGCTTCAAAAGCGGCCTCGTCATTTTTCCGCACTTGGGCTCGCTGCATCTCCAGACCGTGCCTTAATTCGGCCAAGGTCAGGCAGGACATGACGACGTTGCCAACGTCCTCTTTGGCCAACCGATTCAGTACCTTTTTCGGCTGCCCTCTGAGCAGGCAAATACAAATATTGGTGTCCAGCATGTAGCGCATGCTGGTTTAACCTTTTCCCCGAGCGGTTTGGGCAGATTTAATGGCTTTGGGTGCTTCTGGCACTTCGGCCCTGCCCCAATCCCGCTCAAGCTGATCCTGCGGCAGTCGGCCACCACTCATGAATCCCGGCGAAAAAGCCCGAAACTTTGCCGCCAGATCGGTCAGCTTGCGCTTGTGGACAGGACGTATGGTCCACACGCCGCCGCTGTATTGAATCTCGGCATCCTGCGGCACATCTGCCGGCACCATCTCTTTGGGAATGCGCACAGACAGCGAATTGCCGCTCTTGAAGATGCGGGTGGGCAAAACAGTGGGTTTGAGGGCAGCACGCATGTGAATTCTCCGATGTAAGTACAGTATATACACATCGAGAAAAATATGTGCCTCCACTTAAGCAGGCCCAAAAGAAATGCGAAGGCGCTTGACATGCCGTGGCAGAACCAGCATCCCCGTTCGGCCCCTGGCCGCTCCGGGGAAAAATAAAGTGTGAAGCCCGCCGATAGGCCGGATTTTGTGCGGGACGGTTTCCTTGCGGTCGCCGCCCCGTGACTGCCATTAATCTGGGCCGTTTGTCGCCAAACGGCTCGGTGCTACCTACCCGCACACTCCGGGGGCCCCGTCAACATGTGCCTACTTGGTATTGCTGCGCGTAGAGATTGCTCGTTTCACCCGGACTGAACCGGCTCGTCTCTGTAGCTCTGATCCTCACCTCGCGGTGGACAGCCGTTAGCTGCTACGCTGCCCTTTGCAGTCCGGACCTTCCTCCAGTGCGGTGTTTCCACCCTTGCACCAGCGGCAGTCTGGCGTGCTTCACCCCCCTATTATCCCGGTAATTCTGCTGCTATTTATTTGATAGCTGCCTGCGCCCGCCATATCTTGGCCAGGGGCTTAAAATGCCCCATAGATCCGAAATACAGATCCACGAGGTAACACCCCATGATTCGCCTGACCGAGCTCAAGCTCCCGCTTGACCACCCCGAAGACGCCCTGCCCGCGCTGATTGTCAAGACGCTGGGCATCACGCCGGCCAAGCTGCTGCGCCACAGCATCTACAAACGCAGCTACGACGCGCGCAAACAAAAGCTGCTGCTGGTCTACATTGCCGATGTGGAAGTAGCCAGCGCCGAACTGGAGGCGACACTGCTCAGGCAGTTTGAAGCCAACCCCCAGATCCGCCCCGCACCCGATCAAAGCTACCACCTCGTGGCACGGGTTGAGAGCGCGCCGCTTACCCCAACGTCGCTGCGCCCCGTCGTGGTCGGCTTCGGTCCCTGCGGCATTTTTGCGGCGTTGCTGCTGGCGCAAATGGGTTTCAAACCCATCGTGCTGGAACGCGGCAAGAAAGTGCGCGAACGCACCCAGGACACCTGGGGTCTGTGGCGCAAAGGGGTGCTGAACCCGGAATCCAACGTGCAGTTTGGCGAAGGCGGCGCCGGGACATTTTCCGACGGAAAATTGTGGAGTCAGATCAAGGACCCGCGTTTTCTCGGCCGCAAGGTCATGACCGAATTCGTCAAGGCCGGCGCGCCGGAAGAAATTTTGCTGGTCAGCAAGCCGCACATCGGCACCTTCAAGCTGGTCAGGGTGGTCGAGCACATGCGCGGGCAAATCGAAGCACTGGGCGGCGAAATCCGCTTCCAGCAGCGCCTGAGCGATGTGTTGATCGAGGACGGCCACATTCGAGGCCTGACAGTGGAGAACCAGCAGGACGGCAGCCGCTACGAACTGCGCGCCGACCAGGTGGTGCTGGCGCCCGGCCACAGCGCGCGCGACACCTTTGCGATGCTGCACGAACGCGGCGTCACCATGGAGGCCAAGCCCTTTTCCGTCGGCTTTCGAATCGAGCATCCGCAGCGCCTGATCGACCGCGCGCGGCTGGGCCAGCACGCCGGCCACCCGCTGCTGGGCGCGGCTGACTACAAGCTGGTCCACCATGCAAGCAACGGCCGCTCCGTCTACAGCTTTTGCATGTGCCCGGGCGGCACGGTGGTCGCGGCGACCTCCGAGGCCGGCCGTGTCGTGACCAACGGCATGAGCCAGTATTCACGCAACGAGCACAATGCCAACGCCGGCATCGTGGTGGGCATCACGCCTGCCGACTACCCCGGCGGGCCGCTGGCTGGCATCGCTTTCCAGCGGCAACTGGAGTCGCACGCCTTCACCCTGGGCGGCGGCACGTATGAAGCGCCGGGCCAACTGGTCGGCGACTTTATTGCAGGCAAGGCATCGAGCCAACCGGGCAGCGTGACGCCGTCTTACAAGCCCGGTGTGCTGATGACGGACCTGGCCGGCGCACTGCCCGGCTACGCGATCAGCGCCATCCGCGAAGCCTTGCCGGCCTTCGGCAAAAAGATCAAGGGCTTCGACATGATTGATGCGGTGCTGACCGGCGTGGAAACCCGCACCTCGTCGCCGCTGCGCATCACGCGCGGCGACGATTTCCAGAGCCTGAACGTCAAGGGCCTGTACCCGGCCGGCGAAGGCGCCAGCTACGCGGGCGGCATCTTGTCGGCCGGTGTGGACGGGATTGAAGTTGCCGAGGCAGTGGCGCTCGACATCACCGGGAGAATTGCCCAGGCATAAAAAAAGCCGCTGCAAGCGCAGCGGCTTTTGATCTGTCCGGTGTCAGGTCAAACCTGGCCGGGCTGGGCCGTCTGCAGCGCGACAATACGCTCTTCAATCGGCGGGTGCGTCGCAAACAGCTTGCCGATGCCGCCGGTGATGCCCATGGCTTCCACCGCCTTGGGCAACTGGCCGGGCGCCATGCCGCCCAGACGCGCCAGCGCGTTGATCATGGGCTGCTTGCGGCCCATCAGCTCGGCCGCGCCGGCATCGGCGCGGAACTCGCGGTGCCGCGAGAACCAGGCGACCACGATGGCGGCGGCGAAACCGAGAATGATGTCGAGCACGATGGTGGTGACGTAATAACCAATGCCGGGGCCGGAATTGCTGCTGCTGCCGCGGCGCAAAAAGCTGTCCACCGCGTAGCCGATGACACGGCTGAGGAAAACCACAAAGGTGTTCATCACGCCCTGGATCAGGGTCATCGTGACCATGTCGCCGTTGGCCACGTGGGCAATTTCGTGACCCAGCACGGCTTCGATCTCTTCACGCGTCATGCCTTGCAGCAAGCCGGTGGAGACGGCGACCAGCGCCGAATTCTTGAACGCACCGGTGGCAAAGGCATTGGGCGCACCCTCGAAAATGCCGACCTCGGGCATGCCGATTTTCGCCTTCTCAGCCAGCTTGCGCACGGTCTCGACAATCCAGGCCTCGTCGGCGTTTTGCGGGTCGTTGATGACACGCACACCGGCGCTCCACTTGGCCACCGGCTTGCTGATCAGCAGGGAGATGATGGCCCCGCCAAAACCGATGACGGCGGCAAAGCCGAGCAGCATGCCCAGGTTCAGCCCCTGAGGCATGAGGTAACGGTTGACGCCCAGCAGATTGGCGACAATGCCCAGCACCACCACCACAGCGAGGTTGGTCATGACAAATAAGAAAATGCGTTTCATATAACTCCGTGAGGTCGGTAATAAAAGTGCGCAGCGGGAAACTTCTCTGCGCGGAAGATGGGGCCCGGCCCGGCCATCTCAAGCCGCCGGGCCTTGAAAATTGCGCTATTTTTTAGTCGTTATGGAATTTTTCGTGGACGGAATACAACAGAGTCATCATAAAAGGAAAAGTTCTCGTTGTCCGGCCACCAGCCCGGCACCCCGAGCACCGGCAAGGGCGCAAAAGGCTTGCCGGCGAGTTTCTCCGCGCTCAGGTCCTGCGCCACCCAGGCATCCAGCGCCGCCATTGAATGAATCGCCGGCTGCGCTTTATAGACGTGGGCCGTGATCGGTTTGCGTGGGTAAACGAGCTTTTCCAGCAGCGCATGGCCAAACAGCACCAACCGAGCCTGCGCCCACAGCGGCCGCAGGTCTATGAACAGCTTGTGCCAGTCTTTTTCAATCAGCGCATCCCACAGCGCCTGCGGCGCCATCAGAAAGGCCGCATTTTCGTCGAACACCGTGAGCGCGTCGCGCACCGGTCCGCGAAGCGGTGAAACGCCTGCCCTGGCGATCTCTGCGGCTTGCAACTGGTTGAGTTTATTTTTTGTTTCAGGGAAACGAATCCAGCACAGTCCGTTGAAAAAGTCGTGCAGGTTGTCGCGCGTGGGGACGGTGCCGGTCTCAAAAATAAACTGCTCGTAGGCCACGCCATCTGGAAGAGATTCCTGGGGAACAAACCGCACCGGTGCCAAACCGGTCTCGTTAAGCGCCTCGGACTGACTCCTGTGTGCGCGTACTCGACTGGCAGCAGCCTCGCCCTGTGTTCGCCATGCGCTGAGCCAAGGCCGTGTCCAATCAATTTTCCGAAGCATTGGCTGGCTTCTGAACGGCCCTCGCTTTTCCGAAGCGAACATCTCGCACAAACATCACGGTATTGATGCGTCTCGTTTCGAAAAGCTGGGTAGCCTCGAACAGCGCACCCAGCTTCTCGTAACCGTAATTTCTCGGATCGAAGGAAGCCTGATTGGAAATATGCGTTCCAACCGATCCAAGAATTGCCCAGCCATCTTCATCGGCAGCAGATTGAACCGCTCCACGAAGCAGCTTTACCAGCCGCGTATCCATTTTGAGCTTAGCGGTCGGCACGGGTTGCAGCGTCTCCGCCTCAAGAGCAACCGCAAGTGAAGGCTCGGCATTGGCTAGCTGCTCCGGTTCATTGCCCAGGTTCTCGACAAACAGAAATGTAGAACAAGCTCTTTGGAATGGCTCAGGCGCTTTTTTTTGCCCGAATCCGAAAACATCTGCGCCTTTAGACTTCAAGTGCATGACCAGCGGCGTGAAGTCTGCGTCGGAAGAAACAATTCCAAACGCGTGAGGCCTGTCCGTGTAGAGCAACTCCATCGCATCGATCACCATCGCCATGTCGCTGGCGTTCTTTCCTTTGGTGTAGTCAAACTGCTGCATCGGTCGTATCGCGTGTTCATGCAGCGCTTCTTCCCAGCCCTTCAGCTCGCTTTTTTTCCAGTTGCCGTAAGCCCTTCGCACGTTGATAGACCCGTGCTTGGAGAGCTCCGCCAAAATCGCCTCGATTTTTCCGGCAGGCGCGTTATCCGCGTCAATCAACAACGCGATTCGATAGCTTCCAGCCTGCTCAGGCTTCATACCATTTTCCAGTTCAAAGTTTCGCCACTTCGCAGCGGTTTGAGCCGGGCCGCGCCAAACGCAAAACTCTCGGGCGGCGTCCAGCTTTCTTTCTTTAGCGTGATGGTGCCCGTGTTGCGCGGCAGGCCATAAAAGTCGGCACCGTTGAAGCTGGCGAAGGCTTCGAGCTGGTCGAGCGCGCCGGCCGCCTCAAAGGCTTCGGCGTACAGCTCCATGGCCGCGTGGGCGGTGTAGCAGCCGGCGCAGCCGGTGGCGTGCTCTTTCAGGTGGGCCGGGTGCGGCGCGCTGTCGGTGCCAAGGAAGAACTTGGCATTGCCGCTGGTGGCCGCTTCGACCAGCGCGAGGCGGTGGGTTTCGCGTTTGAGCACCGGCAGGCAGTAGTAATGGGGGCGCAACCCTGACCCGTTCGCGCCGGTAAAAATCGCGTTGCGGTTGTACAGCAGATGGTGCGCCGTCACGGTGGCCGCGGTAAAACGGTCGGCATCGCGCACATACTGCGCTGCCTCTTTTGTCGTGATGTGCTCGAAAACGATCTTGAGCTCAGGGAAATCCCGGCGCAGCGGGATCAACTGGGTGTCGATGAACACCGCCTCGCGGTCGAACAGGTCGATGTCGGGCGAGGTCACTTCACCATGCACCAGCAGCAGCAGGCCGGCGCGCTGCATCGCTTCCAGCGTTTTATAGGTCTTGCGCAAGTCAGTGACGCCGGCGTCGCTGTTGGTCGTGGCACCCGCCGGGTACAGCTTGAGCGCCACCACGCCCGCCTCTTTGGCCCGGCTGATCTCGTCGGGCGGCAAGTTGTCGGTCAGGTACAGCGTCATCAGCGGCTCGAAGCGCACGCCCGGCGGCACCGCGGCCTGGATGCGTTCGCGGTAGGCCACGGCCTGGGCGGCGGTGGTGACCGGCGGCCTGAGGTTGGGCATGATGATCGCGCGGCCGAACTGGGCGGCGGTGTGCGGCACCACGGTGTGGAGGGCCTCGCCGTCGCGCACGTGCAGGTGCCAGTCATCGGGGCGGGTGATGGTTATTTGACTCATGGCGCCATTGTCCCAAATATCTCCCGACTGCGGCGGGAACCGGGGAGCCCTCACCCCACCCTCTCCCAGAGGGCGAGGGGGACAAGGCAGTCGCCGCGGACTCAGTGCTGCAAAATCTTGTTGAGAAAGTCCCGCGTGCGCTCCCGGCGGTTTTCGGGGTGGCTGAAGAATTCGTCTTTCGAGCAGTCCTCGAGGATCTTGCCGCCCACGTCCATGAAAATCACGCGGCTGCCGACCTTGCGGGCGAAACCCATCTCGTGCGTGACCACCATCATGGTCATGCCTTCGACGGCCAGGCCCATCATGCAGTCCAGCACCTCGCCGACCATCTCGGGGTCCAGCGCGGAAGTTGGCTCGTCGAACAGCATCGCAATCGGGTCCATGCTGAGGGCTCTGGCAATCGCCACGCGCTGCTGCTGCCCGCCCGAGAGCTGGCCGGGGAATTTGTCCTTGTGCGCCATCAGGCCCACGCGGTCCAGGTATTTCAGGCCGTGGGTTTTGGCCTCGTCCGGCTTGCGGCCCAGCACCTTGATCTGGGCCAGGGTCAGGTTCTCCGTCACGTTCAAGTGGGGAAACAGCTCGAAGTTCTGGAACACCATGCCAACTCTGGAGCGCAGCCTGGGCAGGTCGGTCTTGGGGTCATGCACCGCCTGGCCATCGACATAGATTTCGCCCTTCTGGAAAGGCTCAAGCGCGTTGATGACCTTGATCAGCGTCGATTTGCCGGAGCCGGACGGACCGCAGACCACGACCACCTCGCCTTTTTCGATGTTGGTGCTGCAGTTGTTGAGCACCTGCACGGCGCCGTACCATTTGGAAACTTCTTTGAGTTGAATCATCTTGTTCTCCAGGGCGTTTGGGCGAGTTGTTAGCAAATAGCGTGCAACGAACTGTCATCGAACGATGGCAATCTTGTTTTGCAGCTTCTTGACGATGAACGACAAGCCAAAACAGATCACGAAATAGACCACGGCGGCCAGCAGGTAAGCCTCTTCGGGCCGGCCGTAAATCTTGCCGGCGGTCGTCAAACCCTTGAGCAGGTCATAGGCGCCGATGGCGTAAACCAGCGAGGTGTCCTGGAACAAGATGATGGTCTGCGTCAGCAGAATCGGCACCATGTTCCGAAAGGCCTGCGGCAACACAACCAGGCGCATGTTCTGCCCGTAAGTCATGCCCAGCGCCAGGCCGGCGTTGATCTGGCCGCGCGAGATCGACTGGATGCCGGCCCGCATGATCTCGCTGAAATAGGCCGCTTCGAAGGCAATGAAGGTGATGATGGCCGAAATTTCCGAGCGGTTGTTGGCGCCCCCGGGAATCATGTCGAAAAATGCGCTGGGCATCAGCAGGTAGAACCAAAGGATCACCATGACCAGCGGCACCGAGCGCATGCCGTTGACGTAAAAGGTCGCGGGCAGCGCCAGGATCTTCGCACCCGACAGCCGCATCAGGGCCAGCACGGTGCCCAGGAAAATGCCGCCAATGGTCGCAATCACCGTCAGTTCCACGCTGAAGATGAAACCTTTCATGACGAACCTGGAAATAATGTCCCAGCTCAGGAAGCTCAGGTCGAGACCCAGCATGTCAGTGACCTCCGCCCGCGGTGCCGGCCACGATGTAGCCCGGAATCTGGACTTTCTTTTCAATGAACGCAAAGACCCGGTTCACGGCAAAGGCCGACACGGCATACAACGCTGTCACGGCCAGGTAAATCTCGATGCCCCGTGAGGTTTCCTCCTGCGCCTGCATCGCAAACATGGTCAGCTCGGCAATCGACACGGCAAAAGCCACCGACGAGTTTTTCAGCAGGTTCATCGACTCGCTGGTCAGCGGCGGGATGATGATGCGAACCGCCATCGGCAGGATCACGTAGCGGTAGGTCTGCGCCGTCGTGAAACCCATGGCCATGCCGGCATAACGCTGGCCGCGCGGCAGGGACTGCACGCCGGCCCTGACCTGCTCGGCAATCCGCGCCGAAGTAAAAAAACCCAGCGCAAACACGACCAGCAAAAAGCTCGGCACCTGCTGCATGGCGGGAAACATCTTTGGAACAACGAAATACCAGATGAAAATCTGCACGAGCAGGGGAACATTGCGAAAGAGCTCAACCCAGGCATTGGCCAGCCGCACCAGCCAGGGGCTGTTCGGCAGGGTTCTGAGCGTGCCCATGAGCCCGCCCATCAGGATGGCAACGACCCATGAACAGCCGGCAACGGCCAGCGTCCAGCCCCAGGCGTCGAACATCCACTGCAAATAGGTGCGTCCGCTGCCATCGTCATTGAGAAATACTTGCCAATCCCAGGTCATGGGGCCTCCAACGAAATTTGTGCGTTGCCTTGATCTTGTTGTTTGGCTCTGGGAAAAACAACAAACCCCGCCAGGAAAGTCACCAGCGGGGTTTGTTTGACTTCAGTTGCCAGGATTACTTTTTGGCGTAGGCTTCCATGGGGTTGTCATTGGGGTTGGCCCAGGCGGCCTTGGTGCTCTCGCTGGCGGGCAAGCCAATGCGTACGTTTTTCGGCGGGACGGGTTGCATGAGCCACTTGTCATATATTTTTTCCAGCTCGCCGGACTTGATCAGGTCCTTGATGGTGTCGTCCGACAATTTTTTGAACGCCGGGTCGTCTTTGCGCATCATGATGGCAATGGGCTCAACACTCAGTACTTCACCGACGACCTTGAAGCCGGCGGGGTTCTTGGAGTTGGCGATGTTGCTGGCCAGGATGGAACCATCCATGACAAACGCCTCCGCACGGCCGGACTCCAGCAACAAAAAGCTGTCGGAGTGGTCTTTGCCGAAAACTTCCTTGAAGTCAACGCCGTTGGCACGCTCATTTTTGCGCAAGGTCTGAACGGAGGTCGTGCCGGTTGTGGTTGCCACGCTTTTGCCATTGAGCTGGGCGATGGAAGTAATGCCGGAGTCGGCTTTGACAGCCATGCGCACCTCTTCAACAAAGGTGGTGACGGCAAACGCAACGTCTTTTTGACGGGCCGCATTGTTGGTCGTGGAGCCGCACTCAATATCGACCGTGCCGTTTTGAACCAGCGGAATGCGGTTTTGCGATGTCACCGGCAAGTATTTGACTTCCAGCTTCTTGCCTACCGCTTTTTCGAGATTGGCCAGAATGCGCTGGCAGATGTCAACGTGGTAACCGGCGTATTTGCCGTCACCGAGCGTAAAGGAAAGACCGGATGAGTCGCGCACACCCATGGTGACGACGCCGGAGGCTTTGACCTTGGCGATGGTGTCGTTGGCCTGGGCAAATACGCCGCCTGATGCCAGGACAGCGATGGCCAGTACGGCTAGTTTGAGTTTCATGGGATTTCCTTCGGGTTAAATGAAGAGGTTGATGAGCAACATTCTAGGGCCTGTTCATAAGTAAATGGGAGATGCTTTTAGTTGTGTACAGGCCCTAAACGGCGAGCTGACGCATTTTATTTAAGGCGACCCAAGGTTGCCATTGAGACGGGTTTTTCCGGTCGGCCTGGGCAGGGCCTGGCTTTCCAGAAAATGCCACAGCGCCTGCGCCGGGCTTTTGGCCGTGTCCTTGCCGGTCGGCCGCTCGCGGTAAACGCGCACATCCATGGCCATTTCCAGCCCGGGGCCGGCGCTGACCAGCTTTTTCGCCCGGAGCTCCTTTTTGACGGCGCTCAAAGGCAAAAACGCGATGCCATGGCCTTCCAGCGCCATCGCCTTGAGGCCTTCGGCCATGTCGGTCTCATACACCCGGTCCAGGTGGATGGCGGTGCCCGACTGCTTGAGGATCAGGTCCACCACCCGGCCCAGGTAAGCGCCCGGGGCATAACCCAGGTAGGGCAGCGGCTGGCCCGCCCGGCCCGGCAACCGGAACAGCGGCGCGCCGTCCGCCTCGGCCTTGACGAAAGGCGCCAGCATCTCCCGCCCCAGGCTGACCATTTCATACCGGTCGGCGTCGAGCTGGAAAGGCTGCGAATCGTGGTGGTAGGCAATCAGCAAATCGCAACTGCCTTCAACCAGGCGCAACACCGCGTCATGGACGTTGAGCGCGATCAGGCGGCTCTTGATGGGACCGAACTTCTCGCGCAGGCTGCTGACCCAGGCCGGGAAAAAGGTGAAGGCCAGGGTGTGCGGCACGGCAAACTCGATCACGTCCTGCCCGGCCGAGTTGTGGCCGCGCAGCATGGCGCGCGTCGACTGCAGGCCCTGCAGCATTTCCAGCGACTGGGTGTACAACGTTTCCCCGGCGGGGGTCAGGCGTGTCGGATAGGAACTGCGGTCCACCAGGTCGGTGCCGGCCCAGGCCTCCAGCGACTGGATGCGCCGTGAAAACGCCGGCTGCGTCACGTGGCGCAGCGTGGCCGAGCGGCTGAAACTGCGGGTTTCAGCGAGACTGACGAAGTCTTCGAGCCATTTGGTTTCCATGGTTTCAGATTCTTGTTAACAAACCGGGTTGATGGGCATCATGCCGTTTTTACAAACTGCATTTCTTATCCAATTTTTTCGACGATAAGTCCCGCAACAGTTTTTTGAATCCCGTCTTCGACGTAACGGAAATCCACTTCATTTTCAGTCACCAAAATTGCAGGTGGATTGAAGTCCAGGCAACTGGCTGCGATGAACGCGTCAGGCAACTTAAGACGCCCGCCATCGGGACCAGCCGGCGCTCCGCCAGCGACCGCGGCGACGCGGCGTAGTATTTCAGCTCTCTGGGTTGCAGCCACGTCAGCAACTTCTTTGGATACCTCCACGATGATTAGCTGCGGGTTATCAAACTCTGCGGCGAATGCCGCCTCCGCCGCTGCCCGTTCTGCCGGGTCAAGCAAACGCCGGGCCGCCACAAGGCATTCGGCCACGCAAATGCGGCTGGTAGCCCGCGCCGCACCGGGGTACTTCAATAACAGGGCATCCAGATCAGCTTGCACCTTCTGGCGCTTGTTTTCTTCCCCCAAGATCAAATGGCTCCAGACATTGGTATCAAGCAGAAGCACGTGACTCATTTACGATTCCCGCCGGACAGCAACTCACGCTCGGTCCAGCGGTTTCTCTCCGCTCGCAAAAACTCGCTTAGTTCGTCGGCACTTTGACCTTTGCCTGTTGGGCCGGATCTGTGAGTCAAACGGATCCAGTCTTCTGACTGTTCTTGCAGGTCTCGGCCCGTTGAGACAGCTTCAACAAGAAAATCAATCTGACCCATCACGCTGGCGAGTTCGCGGCGAATACTGGTGCGCAAACGGCCCAGGGTACGCGGGTCCAGTTCCAGGTCTTGCTGGCTCCCCAGGATTTTCTGCACTTGTTGAGCTGCTTGTTGGCCCAAGGCGACCAAGCGACGGTGGGAAGGCTGGTTGCGCGAGAATTCTGGCCACGGGAGTTCGAGGATTTTCTTGTGTACGTGACGCGGGCCAAAGAGGCCGCGCGCCTGAAACTCCTTGATCCTGCCATTTGCATAGCCACTGTTTAAGTAGCACTCGACAAACCGTGCTTCATCTTCAGTCTGTGTGAAAGAGATGTAGCAGGTTGATTCCGCCAGAAAACGAAGGTCTCTGGACGAAACATCCAAAACACACGCGGAAGCATCGCTGGCGGAGGCCGTATACATCACCGCCCATTGGGCATCGACAGGCTGATCCGTCAGGCCGCGTTGAAAATTCAGCCGGTTATAGGCGCTCATTTTCTGTTTCTTCGCACTGTCGCTACGCCGTTCGTCCCACAACCGCTCGCATTGCCCGAACCAGCGCGCAGCCTCGATATCACCGCACGCCGTCAACTCAGTCGCATCCAGCAGGCGCCAATGGCGCTTGCCGGGCAAGGCTTGGCCCGATGCATCAACTTCATCCTCCTGCACCAGCGGCAAGGCTACCAGCGGTGGATTGACCAGCGCAAACGGCAAAATATTGCGCGCCAGGGCTGTTCGAAACAGGTACTTGCCTTGCATGGGGCCTGTCAATAGGATGCCATCCCAGGGCTTTTTTGCCCCTTCCACGGCCAGCGGGTGGGTGCGCAAGTTCACCGTATGCTCGGAAAGGTCCGTCAAGCCGTCCAGCGAAGCGCCTTGGGGCTGCACAAAGTAAAAAGCACGCGGCACGATAGTGGCGCCCTGCTTGAAACGCGGCGCGTAGGCATTGCCACCGCGGCCACCTTGCAGTCTATTTTCCACTAAAGCAGAGCGCTTCTTCTTGCTCTGCGCACCACCCAATTCCTGAAAATACCAACGCGTGTTGTCTTCCTTCACAAAGGCCTGTGCATCGTTCCAGTGCATGTGGGGCCGAGGCAACTTGCCGTGGAGAACGCGCCCTACCAGGCCATTGCGTGGCAAAGCGCGCTGGCGTTGGGTGTCCACGCCTTCGGCTTGCGAGGCGGTCGCCATCAGCACGCAAGCCGGCACGTTAAACAAGGGTGAAACGTCCTTCAGGTCCCACACCTCAGTGAGTTTGAAGCCGCGGGCCTCGCCGCTGCGAGCGTTATGGTGCTGGTCCGCACTCAAAAAAGAACGGGGCAACACAAATGCCAGTTGGGCGCCATCTTTGGCCAGATACTTCCCACAGTGCGATAGAAAAACGGCAGCCAGATCAATGTGCGGGTTGTTGGACTTGGACCCGGGCATCAAACCGTAATAGGCCGCCAGCGCGCGCACGTCCGCCTGATAGTCGCCACTGGTAATGTCAGCGTAGGTCAGCCATGGCGGGTTGGCAACCACCACATCAAACATCCGGTGCATGAAGACGGGTTGATACAGGTTTTGCAGCACAAAGCGCCAAATGCCATCGCGGTTGTTGAGCTTGGCTTTTCGCATGGCCTGGTACACGGCATACAACTCGCCAACGTGCTGACGTGCGAGGTCGGCGTCAGGCACGCGATTGCGCAGAGCTTTTTCAAATCCATCCATACTTTGCTCAACGTTGAGCTGCTCGTCAATGAAGTGCTGCGCCAGATCAATCGCCTTGGAAAAACTGTCTGGTTGCCCGATGAAGGGGGCCATGTCGAGCGGCAAACGCGTGTCATCAACACGCACTGCAAAGTGATGTCCGGAGGTGAAGAGTGATTTCTTCGCTTCGTCAGAAGAAAGGAAAAGCGTGTTGGCCAGGTAGACGTTCAATACCACTGGCGCACGGGCTCTGGCAACACCCTCCCCCAGTGCCAGCAATAGGGTGGTCTTGGCAATTTGCACTGACAAAGGGTGAACGTCCACACCTTTCACTTGGTTGGCGATTTGTTGGGGCGGCATGTCCGGCCATTCGCGTCGGTAACGCGCGACCAGGGCTCGCAAGAACGAACCCGAGCCACATGCTGGGTCGAGCGCGTAGAACCCCCGCTCAAGGTGCAAGTCGTCCACAACTCGTTCGCACAGCCAGTCGGGTGTGTAGTACTCACCCAAAGCATGGCGGGTATCTATATCAATCAACTCCTGGTAGACACCCTTCAAAATGTCTTCCTCGACATCCGTGAAGTCATACTCCGAAATCTGGTTATAGAGCTCGCGCAGGATGGGCGCCAGTTGCTGAAAAAACTTCGGATCACTGACCCAATAGAAAAAGTCGCCTTCAACAAAGTTGGCAACATTCAATGCGGCAAATGCTTCGCCCGACAGGATGCCTCTGAGCTCATCATCGCTGGGGTGCGTGGCTGGTTTTAGCACGGCATAAGCCAGCAACTTGGCAAATACACTCAGGTAGGTATGCACGAGGTACACCGAGTTACCCAGCTCAAACTTGCCATAGGCCAATTGCAAAAATCGCTGCCACTGCTCAAATGCGACGTGTACCGGTGACGAACCATCTTGCACGGGCATGACGCGTTGCATGACCTGCACAGCGTTAATGAAGATGCGCGAAGTGTCGCCAAAATCGAGCTGGATGGCGTCAAGTGTGGCGCGCTGCTTGGTTGAACGGAAAAGAATCCGGTCAAGAAAAAAGAAAAACTTGTCTTCGTTGTCTTTTTTGACCTCGAAGTCTTCTACCTGACGCAACGCTGTGCGATTCGGAGTCTCTTGGCCCAGCAGCACTTCAAGATTGGGCGCGTAAGTACGCCAGACACGACCATCGGTCGCTATCAGTACGTAGTCATACCGGTCTCCGCTGTTCCACCGACCAGCAAGATATTCGGCCAATTGATCTTCTGCATGTCGGCCAGTTTTGGCTAGATCTTTCTCCCATTCAATAATGACGTTGCTGTATGCAATGTCCGCATACCCCGTTTTGGGTATGCCCGGACGAGGTATGTTGAAAATGGTCTTCTCACCGCCTTGCGCTAATTGGTTGACGACGTCTTTGGCGGCCTGGCTGTCTTGGAACAGACGGGTAAGCAGATTCTGAAAGCGAAGCTTCTTCGCCTCTTCGCTATTGGCCTGGCGCAAACCACTCAGATAGTCTGCGACCTCTTCTTGAACTTTGTGTATGGCCATATATTTTGAACTCCCGGATTTGGTTTTGTTTGACTTGCCGTTGTGAAGCGCCCAGAGCTTCACAACGTCTACCCCAACCGCCGAATCCTCTCCTCAATCTTCCCCACATCCACAGTAGCAAAAATTAGGCGCACCGCAGCACGGTCGGGATTGGTACCGTAGAACGGGGCACCGAGCGGCTGAAGCTGCGGGTTTCAGCGAGACTGACGAAGTCTTCGAGCCATTTGGTTTCCATGATTCGATTATGCGATCAGGAGCATGCACTGCAACTGCGGGGCATCCCACATTGCTGGTGTTTACCCCGCTCACCCGCCTTAGCGCCAATGCTGTTCATTGAAGCGCTACAACCCCGTTCGCCCTGAGCCTGTCGAAGGGTCGTCACAGTGCAAACAGGCTTCGACAAGCTCAGCCCGAACGGTTAAGCGAACAGCATTGGCCTTAGCGCTCAAGGCCGCGCCCATTTTCCGCGGTAATCCCGTTCCCGCTGGCTGCGCACAGCCAGCACGCGCACCGTATCGGTGGGCGGGTCATAACGGTAGAGCGCCAGATACCCGCTGGCGCCGGTAGAAATGATCAGTTCACGTTGACCAAAAGCTGCGGGCCTGCCGATCTGCGGACTGGTTTGAAGCACGTCGATGGCAGAGATGATCGCCTGAATGCGCACGGAGGCATATTCGGGCGCATGTTCAAAGAGAAAGTCGAAGATGCGGTCGAAATCCTCACGCACCTGGGGTGCGAGGACGATGCGGCTCACCGGCGCCGCTTTGGTTTGGGGGCATCAGCCAGCCGGCGCTGCAGCCAGTCGCGCATCTCATGCCAGTCAACACCGGACTCACCGGCCTGCCATGCCACATCACGCTGCCGGGCATCTTCTTGCATGGCGAGCTTCCACTCGGCTTCATCCACTTTTTCCGTCAGCGCCTGCACCATGAAGCTGTGCGGCGTCTGGTCGGTGGCCCCCGCCAGGCGCACGATGCGCTCACGCAGGGATTCATCGAGACGAAGCGTAGCGGTAGACATGGTCAGCTCCTGTTGTGGTACAAATGTACCACAAAACACACCGGAAGGCCCTCCGTTCGCCGTACCCTGCGAACGGGCCGGTCACGCAAGGACTCACTCGGAACTCTGCTGCAGGGCCCACATCGCCGCATAACGCTGGCCCAAAGCCAGCAGTTCGGCATGAGCGCCCCGCTCGATGATCCGCCCCGCCTCCATGACCAGGATTTCATGCGCATCCACCACGGTGGACAGCCGGTGCGCCACCACCAGGGTGGTCTTGTTTTCGGCGATGCTGCGCAGCTCGGCCTGGATCGCCCGCTCGTTGGCGGAATCGAGCGCCGAGGTGGCTTCGTCGAAAATCATGATGGGCGGGTTCTTCAGCAGGGTGCGGGCAATCGCCACGCGCTGCTTTTCGCCGCCCGAGAGTTTCAGGCCGCGCTCGCCGACCATGGTGCCGTAGCCCGCCGGGGTCGAGCTGATGAAGTCATGGATGCGGGCGGCGCGCGCGGCCTCTTCGACCTCGGCGCGGCTGGCGCCGGGCTTTCCGTAAGCGATGTTGTATTCCACCGTGTCGTTGAACAGCACCGTGTCCTGCGGCACGATGCCGATGGCCTGGCGCACGCTGGCCTGCGTCACTGCCTTGATGTCCTGGCCGGCCACCGTGATGCGGCCCTGCTGAACGTCATAGAAGCGAAACAGCAGACGCGCCAGGGTGGACTTGCCGGCTCCCGACGAACCGACCACGGCCACCGTCTTGCCCGGCGGTATCTCGAAGCTGATGTTGTGCAGGATGGGCCGGGACGGCTCGTAGGCAAAACTGACGTTTTCAAACCGGACTTCGGGCGACGCGCTGATGTTGAGCGCCGGCGCACCCGGCTGGTCGGCGACCTCGCGTTCTTTTTCCATCAGGTCGAACATCTTCGCCAGGTCGGTCAGGCTTTGCTTGATCTCGCGGTAGAGCACACCCAGAAAACCCAGCGGAATGTAGAGCTGGATCATGAAGGCATTGACCATGACCAGATCGCCCAGCGTCATGCGCCCGTCCACCACGCCCTGCGTGGCGCGCCAGAGCATGGCCACCAGGCCGGTGGCAATGATGAGCTGCTGGCCGGTGTTGAGCAGGCTCAGCGTGGTCTGGCTCTTGACGGCGGCGCGGCGGTAGCTTGCCAGGTTTTCATCGTAGCGGCGCGCTTCGAAATCTTCGTTGTTGAAGTACTTGACGGTTTCGTAGTTGAGCAGGGAGTCAATCGCCCGGCTGTGGGCCGTGGAGTCGAGCTCGTTCATTTTCTTGCGGAATTGGGTGCGCCATTCGGTCACCGCCACCGTGAAGGTGATGTAGAGCACCAGCGCGATGAGGGTGATGCCGGCAAACCAGATGTCGAACTTGACCGCCAGCAGCGTCAGCACCAGCGCGACCTCAATCAGCGTCGGGATGATGCTGTACAGCGAATAAGAGATCAGCGAATGCACGCCCCGCGTGCCGCGCTCGATGTCGCGCGTCATGCCGCCTGTCTGGCGCTCCAGGTGAAAGCGCAGGCTCAGCGCATGCAGATGGCGAAATACCTCCAGCGAGATGCGGCGCGCCGCGCCTTCGGTGGCTTTGGCAAACACCAACTCGCGCAGCTCGGTGAACAGCGAGGTCGACAGCCGGAGCAACCCATAACCGACAAGCAGCGCGACCGGCACGATCAGCATGGCCGGCATCCCGCCGGGCTTGACGTTCATCGTGTCCACCAGGTTTTTCAGAAGCAGCGGCACACCGACGTTCGCAACCTTAGCGCCCACCATGAAGCCGAGAGCAGCCAGCACCCGCCACTTGTAGTCCCAGAGATACGGAAACAGCCGCTGCAGCGTGGCCCAGTCAGAGCGGTTCAGGGCAGGTTGGGCGGGTGAGCCCGTGCTGGGCAGGGAGGGGGCAGTAGGAGCATGAGAGCGCATCGGAGACAATGATCCAGTTTCGTTTTAATTTTCTTCATCCCGATTGTGCCTATGTCTACCCAACCCGGCCTTCCCCATGACCCTTTGAGTGTCACGCTGCCGCTTGACAAGGAGTTGGTGCTCAAGGTGATTCCGATGCCCGCGGACTGCAACGCCAACGGCGACATTTTTGGCGGCTGGGTCATGGCGCAGGTCGATCTGGCCGGCTCGGTGATTCCGGCGCGTTACGCCGAAGGCCGCATGGCCACGGTGGCGGTCAACGAGTTCATTTTCAAGCAGCCGGTGCGGGTCGGCGACATCCTGTCGTTCTATTCGGAACTGACGCGGATTGGCCGCACCTCGATAACGGTCAAAGTCGAAGTCTATGCCGAGCGCTTTCACTCACAGGGGCGCTACGTCAAAGTCACCGAAGCCAGTTTGACCTATGTGGCGATTGACGACACGGGCCAGCCGCGGCCCCTGCCTGTCGCATCGCCGCCGCGACCGCTGTGAATTTTCAGCCTGTTGCGCCAGCTCGCCGGAGGCCACATCACATCAATAGCGATGCGAAGCAAGGCCGCCGTCATTGATTTTTTTTCATCGAATGCGGCTCCTGGTCAGTCCTGTCAGGGTTAAATCCAATGCTGTTCATTGAAGCGCTACAACCCCGTTCGCCCTGAGCCTGTCGAAGGGTCGTCACAGTGCAAACAGGCTTCGACAAGCTCAGCCCGAACGGTTAAGCGAACAGCATTGGGGTTAAACCGGATTAGAAACCCCGTTTAATCCGCGTTTCTAGTGTTAAATTGCTTTTGCGAATCGATCGCTTGGAAAAAACTAATTGTGGAGCAACAGTGCAGCTATTGCAATTGATCATCAGCGGCATCGCGCAAGGCTGCATTTACGGGTTGATCGCCCTGGGTTTCGTTCTCATCTACAAGGCCACCGAGACCGTGAGCTTCGCGCAAGGCGAGCTGATGATGCTGGGCGCGTTTGGCGGGCTGGCCCTCATGACCCTGCTCGGCTTCCCGTTCTGGCTGGCGGTCCTCAGTTCGATCATCGGCATGGCCTTGTTCGGCGTGCTGCTGGAGCGGCTGGTGATACGGCCCGTCCTCGGTCAGCCGGCGTTTTCGATTGTGATGCTGACCATCGGTGTCGGCTACGTCGCGCGCGGCCTGATCACGATGATTCCGATGATCGGCACCGAAACCCACACTCTGCCCGTGCCCTACAAAGACCAGATATGGAACGTCGGCGCCCTGGTTCTCAACGTCGAACATATGGTCGTCATCGGCAGCACCGCCGTTTTATGCCTGGCACTGTTTGCCCTGTTCAAGTACAGCAAACTGGGCATCGCCATGCAGGCCTCGTCGCAGAACCAACTGGCCGCGTATTACATGGGCATTCCGGTCAAGCGGCTCAACGGCCTGGTATGGGGTCTGGCCGCCGCGGTCGCGGCCATTGCCGGTCTGCTGCTGGCGCCGATCACTTTTGTACACGCCAACATGGGCTTCATCGGCCTGAAGGCTTTCCCGGCAGCGGTGGTCGGCGGCTTTAGCAGCCTGCCCGGTGCGATTGTCGGCGGGCTGATCATCGGCATCGTCGAATCACTGTCCGGGTTTTACCTGCCTGACGGCTTCAAGGACGTCGCCGCCTATGTCGTGGTGCTGGTCATGCTGATGGTCAAACCCAACGGCCTGTTCGGCGAAAAACTGCGTAAAAAGGTCTGACATGCGTTTCATCTTCAAGACCGACTATGGGCAGGACATCAATCTTGCCAGACACGGCGGCCAGGTGTTCTGGTACGGCGCCCTGTTGCTGCTGCTGCTCGCGGCGCCGTGGCTGTTCGCCGAGTACTGGCTGGCGCAACTGACGTTTATCCTGATCTACGCCGTCGCCGGCCTGGGGCTGATGCTGCTGGCCGGCTTCACCGGCCTGTTCTCGCTGGGCCATGCGGCTTTTCTCGGCGTCGGCGCCTATGCGCAGGCAGTTTTGACCAATGCGGGCCTGCCTTTTCCGATCGCACTGGCCTGCGCCGCCGGCCTGTCCGCCGCCGTGGGGCTGATCGTCGGGCTGCCCGCCCTGCGCGTCAAAGGCATTTACCTGGGCATGGCCACGCTGGCCTTCGGCTTCATCGTCGAGGAAGTATTTGCGCGCTGGGAAAGCGTGACCGGCGGCAATGCCGGCATCCACATCAAGGCGCCCGATCTGTTTGGCTGGAAGATAGACAGCGGCCAAGGGTTTTACTTTCTCTGCCTGGTAATCGCCATCGCCTCGACGCTGGCCATCTTGAACCTGCTGCGCTCGCCGACCGGCCGCGCCTTTGTGGCCATCCGCGACTCGGAAATCTCGGCCCAAAGCATGGGCATTCACCTGGCGCGCTACAAAACCTTGTCGTTTGCCTTGTCGGCCGCGCTGGCCGGCATTGCGGGCGCGCTGTATGCCCACAAGCTTCAGTTCATTTCGCCCGACCAGTTCAATATTTTGCAGTCAATCGACCTGCTCCTGATGATCGTGGTGGGCGGCGCGGGTTCGGTGCATGGCGCTTTTCTGGGGGCTATATTCCTGATCTCCATGCCCCAGGCGATTGCCCTGGTCAAGGACTACCTGCCCGCGGCCATCGGGCAAGCACCGGGCCTGCAGGGCGTGGTCTACGGCGCCGTGCTGATTGCCTTTGTGCTGTTTGAACCGCAGGGAATTTATGGGCGCTGGCTGAAGATTCGCACCTATTTTCAGATGTTTCCCTTCTACCGAAAAGGCATGTTCAAGCGCCAAAAAACCTTCCAGAAATCGGATCGTCTGAAATGAGCCAAGCCCAACAACCGGTCGGCCAGCCCCTGCTGTCGGCAAAAAACCTCAGCGTCCGTTTTGGCGGCGTACTGGCCGTCAACAATGTCAGCTTCGATGTCCGGCAGGGCGAGGTGTTCACCTTGATCGGCCCCAACGGCGCCGGCAAAACCACGGTGTTCAACCTGATCAGCCGCATCTACACACCAACCTCGGGCGGGATCGACTACCTGGGCGCGAAGCTGACCGACCAGCCGCCCCACAAAATTGCCGCTTTGGGCATTGCGCGCACGTTTCAGAATATCGAATTGTTCGAGCATGCGACGGTGCTGCACAACCTGCTGATCGGCCGGCATACGCACCGGCAGACGGGCCTGTGGAGCGAGATTTTCTTCACCCAGAAAACCCGCCAGGCCGAGCTGCAGGCGCGTGAAAAAGCCGAGCAGGTCATCGACTTCCTGGACCTGCAGCACCACCGCGACGCCTTGGTGGCCGGCCTGCCCTACGGCGTGCGCAAGGTGGTGGAGCTGGCCCGCGCGCTATGCACCGATCCCAAGCTGCTGCTGCTGGACGAACCTTCGTCCGGGCTGAACGTCGAGGAAACCGATGACATGGCTTTCTGGATTCAGGACATCAAAAATGAATTGGGCATTACCGTGCTGATGGTCGAACATGACATGACGCTGGTCTCCAAAGTGTCCGACCGTGTGCTGGCCATGAACCAGGGTGAGGTGCTGGCCATGGGCACACCGCGCGAAGTCCAAAGCGACCCCGGGGTCATCGAGGCCTATCTCGGCTCCATCGACGATGTGTCCTCGCTGCGCCGGCAGCACCGCGCACCGGACTTGAGCCAGGAGGCCCGGTCATGAGCGCCGCACCACTGCCGGTCAGCGACCAGCCGGTGCTCAGGCTGCTCAATGTCGAAAGCGCCTATGGACCGATCAAGGCCATTCGGGGCGTCAGCCTGCAGGTTCGCCGCGGCGAAATCGCCACGGTGCTGGGCTCCAACGGGGCCGGCAAGACCACCATCTTGAAAACCATCTCCGGCATCATTGATCCGCGCAAAGGCTCGATCGAGTTCAAGGGTGGCGACATCACGGCGCAAGACCCGGCCTACATCGTCCAGCAGGGCTTGAGCCATGTCCCGGAAGGACGCGAGGTCTTTCCCTTGCTGAGCGTGCGGGACAACCTGCTGATGGGCGCCTACACCCGCAAGGACCGCGACGGCGTGGCCAAAGACATGGAAACGGTTTTCGGCTACTTTCCGATCCTGCGGGAGCGCGCATTGCAGGACGCTGGCCTGCTGTCCGGTGGCCAGCAGCAGATGCTGTCGATCTCGCGCGCCCTGATGGCTGCGCCGGACCTGATCTTGCTGGACGAGCCCAGCCTGGGCCTGTCACCGAAACTGACCAAGGAAATCTTCGAGATGGTGGTGCGCATCAACCGTGAGCGCGGCACCACCATCTTGCTGGTCGAGCAAAACGCCAACATGGCCCTGAACGCGTCCGACTACGGCTACGTGCTGGAAAACGGCCGCATCGTGATGGAAGACGCCTGTGCCCGGCTGCGGGAGAAGGAAGACATCAAGGAGTTCTACCTGGGCATGAAGGAAGAAGGCGTTCGCAGCGAGCGGCGCTGGAAGAAAAAAAAGAACTGGAGATAAGTGAATGTCAAATCTCTGGAACCTCTCACACCTCCAGCCGGAAACCCGGGTGGTACTCGAAGGCGACACCCTCCCGGCGATGTTCTGGAATGCGGTCGAACTGCGCCAGGACAAAATCTGGCTGCGGCAGAAAAAACTCGGCATCTGGCGCAGTTGGCGCTGGAGCCAGACCGGCCAGGCGGTGCGTGAAATCGCCGGCGGTCTGATGAGCCTGGGGTTTGCGCCGGGCGAGTGCGCGTCCATTCTGTCGAACACCGTGGTCGAATGGGTGCTGGCCGATCTGGCCATCCTGAGCTGCGGCGGCGTGGCCAACGGCATTTACCCCACCGACGCGGCTACGCAGGTGCATTATCTCTGTGAAGACTCGCGCACCACCCTCCTGTTTGTCGAAGACGACGAGCAACTGGACAAAGCCCTGGAAGTGCGCGGCCAGCTTCCGCTTCTGCGCAAAGTGGTGGTGTTCGACATGGAGGGCCTGCGCCACCTCACGGAGCCCGATGTCATCAGTCTCGATGATTTGCGCGCCCTGGGGCGCGACTACCTGGCCCGGCATCCTGACGCCGTGCAAGAGCGCGTCAAGGCCTGTCGGCCGCAAGACCTGGCCATCCTCGTCTACACCTCGGGCACCACCGGCAAACCCAAAGGCGCCATGCACAGCCACAGGGGGCTGGTCTTCGCGACGCGCGGCTTCAACACCCTCATGGCGCAGGACGAAAGCGACGAACGCATGTGTTTCCTGCCGTTGTGCCACATCGCCGAGCGCATGGGCGGCGAGTACCTGGCGATGTACACCGGCACCAAGCTCAATTTTGTTGAAAACCCCGAAACCATCCCGGAAAACGTGCGCGAGATCGCGCCCACCGTGTTCCTGGCGGTGCCCCGCGTCTGGGAAAAGTTTTACTCGGGCGTGATGATTTCCCTCAAGGAAGCCAGCCGCCTGCAGCAGGCCGTCTACGCCTGGGCCATCGGCGTGGGCACCCAGATCGCCGACCGGGTCATGGCCGGCCAGCCGGTCGGCAACTGGCTCAAACTGAAGTTCATGATGGCCCGCTGGGTCGCGCTGGACAACGCGCGCAAACTGATAGGCATCCACCGCGCCCGCTACTGCGTGACGGGGGCCGCCCCGATCTCGCCCGAACTGGTCAAGTGGTACATGGCGCTCGGCGTACCCATGCTGGAAGTCTGGGGCATGACGGAAACCTGCGGCGCATCGACCGGCGTTCCGGCCAGCCGTATCAAGCCCGGCTCCATCGGCCCGGCGGCCAGTTACAACGAGGTCCGGCTGGACCCGGCCACCGGCGAAATCCTGGTGCGCGGCACCAATGTTTTCATGGGCTACCTGAACCTGCCGGAGAAAACCGCCGAAGCCATCGACGCCGACGGCTGGCTGCATACCGGCGACGTCGGCCTGATGGATGCGGATGGATTTTTCCGCATCATTGACCGGATGAAAGACATCATCATCACCGCCGGCGGTAAAAACGTGACGCCCAGCGAACTGGAAAACGAGCTGAAGTTTTCCCCCTACATCACCGATGCCGTCGTCATTGGCGACAAACGCCCCTACCTGACGGCCATCGTCATGATCGACCAGGACAACGTCGAAAAATACGCCCAGGACCATGACGTGCCCTTCAGCAACTACCAGAGCCTGACACGCTCGGCAGAAGTCCAGGCGTTGATCCAGTCCGAGCTGGACCGCGTCAACAAGAAGTTTGCGCGCGTCGAACAGATCAAGAAGTTTTTCCTCCTCGAAACACAGCTCAGCGCGGAAGACGAAGAACTCACACCCACGATGAAACTCAAGCGCAAACTGGTGGAAAAGAAATATGCGGCCCAGATCGAGGCCATGTACAAGTAGACTGGCAATTAACTTTAAAGGAGACAGACTATGAAATTGACGATGAAAACGGCAGCCGTTCTGGCGACCATGGCCGTGAGCGCCACGCTGGCGCAGGCCCAAAAGGTGGCGCCACCCCAAGGCGTGAGCAATACCGAAATCACCCTCGGCTCCATTCAGGACCTGTCCGGCCCCCTGGCCAGCCCCGGCAAGCAGGCACGCCTGGGCATGCTGCTGGCCGTGGATGAAATCAACGAGCAGGGCGGAGTGAACGGCCGCAAGCTCAAACTGATTGTTGAAGATGCCGCCTATGACCCCAAGAAGGCGGTTCTGGCGGCACAAAAGCTGGTCAATCAGGACAAGATTTTCATGATGATCGGCCACATCGGCACGGCGCACAACAACGCCGCCATGCCGGTTCAGTTCGAGAAAAACGTCATCAACTTTTTCCCCCTGACAGCGGCGCGCGAGATGTACGAGCCCTTCCACAAGCTCAAGTTCGCCTACATTGCCCCCTACTTTGACCAGATGCGCCGCGCCGTGCCGCAAATGGTCAAGGACAAGGGCTCTAAAAAAGTCTGCGCCATTTACCAGGATGACGAATACGGCCTGGAGGTGCTGCGCGGCGGCGAAACCGGTCTGAAAACCATCAACATGGAATTCGCCGAAAAAACCTCCTTCAAACGCGGAGCGACCGACTTCTCCTCCCAGGTGGCGAAGATGAAGGCCGCGGGATGTGACCTGGTAGTGATGGGCACCGTCATTCGCGAAACCATTGGCACCATTGCAGAAGCCCGCAAAACCGGGTTCAACCCGACATTTCTGGTTTCCGCCGCCGGTTATGCCGACCTGATCCACAAACTTGGCGGCAAGGCGATGGATGGGCTGTATGCGGCAATGACCATTCAAAACCCTTACGCGGATGAGGCCTCGCAGCCGATCCGCTTCTGGGCCAACAAATACAAGACCAAATTCAACGAAGACCCGGGCGTGTTTTCGGCATACGGTTACATCTTCATCAACACATTTGCCAATGCCGCGACCAAGGCGGGCAAGAACCTGAACACCGAGAGTTTTATCAAGGTCATGGACACCATGAGCATCCCGCCGGACATTTTTGGCAGCGCCCCGTTGACCTTTTCACCGACGAAACGACTCGGCAGCGACGCTTCGCGCCTGTCGCAGATTCAGGACGGCAAGTGGAAGGTGGTTGGACCCTACATCACCGATGCGGTGTCCGCCAAGAAATAAAGACCACGCCCATTGAAAAAGGCCACCGTTGGGTGGCCTTTTTTTTTGGCCCTTGAAAGCGGCTACGAAACGAGGCAGCCCCCGGAACCAGCCCCTCTCCAGCGCCGGCTCGTCGTCAGTACATACACCCGGTTGACAGGCTCGAAAAAAGGTTAAGAATGCCAAGGGAAGCGCGGATTTATTCCTCGCGGCCCCCGATCACTTGGCTTGGGCGGTCTGCGGCGTTGCAATTTTTGCCAATAGCTACGGCTATTGGCTGCAAATTGCGCCTTGCAGCCCATCCCAAACCAAGCGCCGGGAATCC
>JAURVI010000022.1 GCA_030655515.1 Polaromonas sp.
CTCTTTCGCAAGGGAAGAAAACTTATCCTCTAACATAGGATGAGGTTGACGGTACCTTGATAAGAAGCACCGGCTAACTACGTGCCAGCAGCCGCGGTAATACGTAGGGTGCAAGCGTTAATCGGAATTACTGGGCGTAAAGCGTGCGCAGGCGGTTTTGTAAGTCTGTCGTGAAATCCCCGGGCTCAACCTGGGAATTGCGATGGAGACTGCAAGGCTAGAATCTGGCAGAGGGGGGTAGAATTCCACGTGTAGCAGTGAAATGCGTAGAGATGTGGAGGAATACCAATGGCGAAGGCAGCCCCCTGGGTCAATACTGACGCTCATGCACGAAAGCGTGGGGAGCAAACAGGATTAGATACCCTGGTAGTCCACGCCCTAAACGATGTCTACTAGTTGTTGGTGGAGTAAAATCCATGAGTAACGCAGCTAACGCGTGAAGTAGACCGCCTGGGGAGTACGATCGCAAGATTAAAACTCAAATGAATTGACGGGGGCCCGCACAAGCGGTGGATTATGTGGATTAATTCGATGCAACGCGAAAAACCTTACCTGGCCTTGACATGTACGGAACTTTCCAGAGATGGATTGGTGCCCGAAAGGGAACCGTAACACAGGTGCTGCATGGCTGTCGTCAGCTCGTGTCGTGAGATGTTGGGTTAAGTCCCGCAACGAGCGCAACCCTTGCCATTAATTGCCATCATTTAGTTGGGCACTTTAATGGGACTGCCGGTGACAAACCGGAGGAAGGTGGGGATGACGTCAAGTCCTCATGGCCCTTATGGCCAGGGCTTCACACGTAATACAATGGTCGGTACAGAGGGTTGCCAACCCGCGAGGGGGAGCCAATCCCAGAAAGCCGATCGTAGTCCGGATTGAGGTCTGCAACTCGACCTCATGAAGTCGGAATCGCTAGTAATCGCGGATCAGCATGTCGCGGTGAATACGTTCCCGGGCCTTGTACACACCGCCCGTCACACCATGGGAGTGGGTTGCACCAGAAGTAGCTAGTCTAACCTTCGGGAGGACGGTTACCACGGTGTGATTCATGACTGGGGTGAAGTCGTAACAAGGTAGCCGTAGGGGAACCTGCGGCTGGATCACCTCCTTAATCGACGACATCAGCTGCTCCATAAGTTCCCACACGAATTGCTTGATTCATTGAAGAAGACGATAAGAAGCAGCCCGAAATTGGGTCTGTAGCTCAGTTGGTTAGAGCGCACCCCTGATAAGGGTGAGGTCGGCAGTTCGAATCTGCCCAGACCCACCAATTTTGTGTGGGAAACGCCTGTAGAAATACGGGGCCATAGCTCAGCTGGGAGAGCGCCTGCCTTGCACGCAGGAGGTCAACGGTTCGATCCCGTTTGGCTCCACCACTACTGCTTCTACGTTATGAAAGCTTAGAAATGAGCATTCCATCGTTGTGATGGTGAATGTTGATTTCTAGTCTTTGATTAGATCGTTCTTTAAAAATTTGGGTATGTGATAGAAAGATAGACTGAACGTTACTTTCACTGGTAACGGATCAGGCTAAGGTAAAATTTGTGAGTAATTGCGAATTTTCGGCGAATGTCGTCTTCACAGTATAACCAGATTGCTTGGGGTTATATGGTCAAGTGAAGAAGCGCATACGGTGGATGCCTTGGCAGTCAGAGGCGATGAAAGACGTGGTAGCCTGCGAAAAGCTTCGGGGAGTCGGCAAACAGACTTTGATCCGGAGATGTCTGAATGGGGGAACCCAGCCATCATAAGATGGTTACCTTACACTGAATACATAGGTGTATGGAGCGAACCAGGGGAACTGAAACATCTAAGTACCCTGAGGAAAAGAAATCAACCGAGATTCCCTTAGTAGTGGCGAGCGAACGGGGACTAGCCCTTAAGTGGCTTTGAGATTAGCGGAACGCTCTGGAAAGTGCGGCCATAGTGGGTGATAGCCCTGTACGCGAAAATCTCTTAGTCATGAAATCGAGTAGGACGGAGCACGAGAAACTTTGTCTGAATATGGGGGGACCATCCTCCAAGGCTAAATACTACTGACTGACCGATAGTGAACTAGTACCGTGAGGGAAAGGCGAAAAGAACCCCGGAGAGGGGAGTGAAATAGATACTGAAACCGTATGCGTACAAGCAGTGGGAGCAGACTTTGTTCTGTGACTGCGTACCTTTTGTATAATGGGTCAGCGACTTATTTTCAGTGGCGAGCTTAACCGAATAGGGGAGGCGTAGCGAAAGCGAGTCTTAATAGGGCGTCTAGTCGCTGGGAATAGACCCGAAACCGGGCGATCTATCCATGGGCAGGTTGAAGGTTGGGTAACACTAACTGGAGGACCGAACCGACTACCGTTGAAAAGTTAGCGGATGACCTGTGGATCGGAGTGAAAGGCTAATCAAGCTCGGAGATAGCTGGTTCTCCTCGAAAGCTATTTAGGTAGCGCCTCATGTATCACTGTAGGGGGTAGAGCACTGTTTCGGCTAGGGGGTCATCCCGACTTACCAAACCGATGCAAACTCCGAATACCTACAAGTGCCGAGCATGGGAGACACACGGCGGGTGCTAACGTCCGTCGTGAAAAGGGAAACAACCCAGACCGTCAGCTAAGGTCCCAAAGTTATGGTTAAGTGGGAAACGATGTGGGAAGGCTTAGACAGCTAGGAGGTTGGCTTAGAAGCAGCCACCCTTTAAAGAAAGCGTAATAGCTCACTAGTCGAGTCGGCCTGCGCGGAAGATGTAACGGGGCTCAAACCATACACCGAAGCTACGGGTATCATCTTCGGATGATGCGGTAGAGGAGCGTTCTGTAAGCCTGTGAAGGTGAGTTGAGAAGCTTGCTGGAGGTATCAGAAGTGCGAATGCTGACATGAGTAACGATAATGGGTGTGAAAAACACCCACGCCGAAAGACCAAGGTTTCCTGCGCAACGTTAATCGACGCAGGGTTAGTCGGTCCCTAAGGCGAGGCTGAAAAGCGTAGTCGATGGAAAACAGGTTAATATTCCTGTACTTCTGGTTATTGCGATGGAGGGACGGAGAAGGCTAGGCCAGCTTGGCGTTGGTTGTCCAAGTTTAAGGTGGTAGGCTGGAATCTTAGGTAAATCCGGGATTCTAAGGCCGAGAGCTGATGACGAGTTATCTTTTAGATGACGAAGTGGTTGATGCCATGCTTCCAAGAAAAGCTTCTAAGCTTCAGGTAACCAGGAACCGTACCCCAAACCGACACAGGTGGTTGGGTAGAGAATACCAAGGCGCTTGAGAGAACTCGGGTGAAGGAACTAGGCAAAATGGCACCGTAACTTCGGGAGAAGGTGCGCCGGTGAGGGTGAAGGACTTGCTCCGTAAGCTCATGCCGGTCGAAGATACCAGGCCGCTGCGACTGTTTATTAAAAACACAGCACTCTGCAAACACGAAAGTGGACGTATAGGGTGTGACGCCTGCCCGGTGCCGGAAGGTTAATTGATGGGGTTAGCTAACGCGAAGCTCTTGATCGAAGCCCCGGTAAACGGCGGCCGTAACTATAACGGTCCTAAGGTAGCGAAATTCCTTGTCGGGTAAGTTCCGACCTGCACGAATGGCGTAACGATGGCGGCGCTGTCTCCACCCGAGACTCAGTGAAATTGAAATCGCTGTGAAGATGCAGTGTATCCGCGGCTAGACGGAAAGACCCCGTGAACCTTTACTATAGCTTTGCACTGGACTTTGAATTTGCTTGTGTAGGATAGGTGGGAGGCTTTGAAGCGTGGACGCCAGTTCGCGTGGAGCCAACCTTGAAATACCACCCTGGCAACTTTGAGGTTCTAACTCAGGTCCGTTATCCGGATCGAGGACAGTGTATGGTGGGTAGTTTGACTGGGGCGGTCTCCTCCTAAAGAGTAACGGAGGAGTACGAAGGTGCGCTCAGACCGGTCGGAAATCGGTCGTAGAGTATAAAGGCAAAAGCGCGCTTGACTGCGAGACAGACACGTCGAGCAGGTACGAAAGTAGGTCTTAGTGATCCGGTGGTTCTGTATGGAAGGGCCATCGCTCAACGGATAAAAGGTACTCCGGGGATAACAGGCTGATACCGCCCAAGAGTTCATATCGACGGCGGTGTTTGGCACCTCGATGTCGGCTCATCTCATCCTGGGGCTGTAGCCGGTCCCAAGGGTATGGCTGTTCGCCATTTAAAGAGGTACGTGAGCTGGGTTTAAAACGTCGTGAGACAGTTTGGTCCCTATCTTCCGTGGGCGCTGCAGATTTGAGGAAGCCTGCTCCTAGTACGAGAGGACCGGAGTGGACGCACCTCTGGTGTACCGGTTGTCACGCCAGTGGCATTGCCGGGTAGCTAAGTGCGGAAGAGATAACCGCTGAAAGCATCTAAGCGGGAAACTTGCCTTGAGATGAGATTTCCCAGAGCCTTGAGCTCTTTAAAGGGTCGTTCGAGACCAGGACGTTGATAGGTCAGGTGTGGAAGTGCAGTAATGCATTAAGCTAACTGATACTAATTGCCCGTAAGGCTTGTCCCTATAACCTTAGCAGGTCATAGGCATACAAGTAACGTGTGTGCGATTTGATTCGTGCAATCAAAACCGCTGTCGTCATCACCCATGACCTCAGTGTGATCTTTACTTCTTCCAGATTGGTTTGTTGACGACGTCAGAATAACGACGCCGGCAGCGAACGCTACAAGTTATGCCTGATGACCATAGCGATTTGGTACCACCCCTTCCCATCCCGAACAGGACCGTGAAACGAATTTGCGCCGATGATAGTGCTGCAACCAGTGTGAAAGTAGGTCATCGTCAGGCTTTTATTAGAAAACCCCCTTCCAGAATATCTGGTCGGGGGTTTTTGCTTTGTGCAATCAGTTTGTGAAAATAGCTTTAATAGAAAATCAGACCAAACGCTCAATGCAAAATGCTCGATCGATGTACATTGCAATGCCATACACTTGTAATGATCAGAATAACTTCCATCGAACGCTATCGCCGTTCTTTGCTCCTCTATTCTCCCTCCCGTCAGTCGTGGTTTCGCATAAATTAACTCTTTCTTATCTCTCTTCCGTTTTATATCACTCGTAAAATACTCTGTTTCGCATAGGTAGCTCAGTCGGTATAGATACGGTTTCATAATCAGCAGATCGGGTGTTCGATTCAAATACTTAACACCAAAAATCTCTATGCTTCTGCAACATGAGTCCAATCAGATATTTTCTTAAAAATCGTCCGCTTTTATGCCTCCACTCACGCTGTTTTGCTAGTGAGTCATTGCGTTTTTGATAAATATTGGATACGGTTGATATCTATCTGCTGAATCGCCTTAAATCCCATGATCTCTGATCGTTGGTAATCGGATTTTCTGAATTTTCTGGTTTATCGCAACACTCGTTTTTGCAATCCCTTATGGAGAGTTAAATGGAGGATGTCGTTATCGTTGCTGCAGGTCGTACTGCAGTCGGAAAATTTGGTGGAGCGTTTGCAAAAGTCTCCGCTGCGGATTTAGGCGCTCATGTCATCAAGAACTTACTGTTGCGTAGCGGCGTAAGTGCCGATGTAATTAGCGAAGTCATACTTGGCCAAGTGCTGACTGCCGGTTGCGGGCAAAATCCTGCGCGGCAAGCGTCGATACGCGGAGGCTTGCCCGATATGGTGCCGGCTTTTACGATTAATAAAGTTTGCGGCAGCGGTTTGAAGGCGACGCATCTTGCGACGCAAGCTATTCGATGCGGCGATGCGCACATTATCATCGCCGGCGGTCAGGAAAATATGAGCGCTTCGCCGCACGTATTGAACGGTTCGCGTGACGGATTTCGCATGGGAGATGCCAAGCTGGTCGACACGATGATTGTTGATGGCTTGTGGGACGTGTACAACCAGTATCACATGGGTACTACTGCTGAAAACATCGCGAAAAAATTCAACATCTCTCGCGAAGAGCAGGATGAGTTTGCACTCGCATCGCAGAACAAAGCCGAAGCTGCGCAAAAGGCTGGCAAGTTCAAGGATGAAATTATTCCGTATGAAATCGTGGGGAAAAAATCATCCGTCATTGTTGATTCCGACGAATACATCAAGCACGGAACCACGCTAGATTCACTCGCCGCATTGCGTCCTGCATTTTCAAAAGACGGCACTGTTACTCCGGGCAACGCATCAGGTATTAACGATGGCGCTGCAGCAGTCATCATGATGACTGCGAAGAAAGCAGCCGAACTCGGACTCAAGCCACTAGTTAAAATAAAAGCGTATTCATCGGCCGGTGTAGATCCTGCGCTGATGGGGATGGGGCCGGTTCCTGCTGCACATTTATGTTTGAAAAAGGCTGGATGGACGCATCAGGATCTCGATCTAATGGAGATCAATGAAGCCTTTGCCGCGCAAGCAATTGCCGTGAATCGCGAGATGGGCTGGGATACCAGCAAGATAAATGTGAATGGCGGAGCGATCGCGATCGGTCATCCTATCGGCGCATCAGGTTGCCGTATTTTGGTGACGCTTATACATGAAATGATTCGACGCGATGCGAAACGTGGATTGGCAAGTTTGTGCATAGGTGGGGGAATGGGAGTTGCGCTTGCTATTGAAAGATGAATCTGCAGGCGTAAATTCATTAGTAAATTTACGAGCAGATTCATGAAAATGTATTTATAAAAATAGACGTAAACATAGACGAGACAAGGAAGAAAAAAATGACACGCGTTGCTTTGGTAACTGGCGGTATGGGTGGTTTGGGGGAAGCGATTTGCATCAAACTGGCAGCGCTTGAATATCATGTCGTGACAACATACTCGCCGGGTAACAAGAAGGCGGCGGAATGGCTGGCCAGCATGAAGGAAAACGGTTTTAATTTCCGCGCTTACCCATGCGATGTATCCGATTACGACTCTGCGCAACAATGCGTTGCGCTCATCGAAAAAGAGATCGGCCCAATTGATGTCTTGGTCAACAACGCCGGCATCACGCGCGATGGTCAGTTTCGCAAGATGAGCAAGGCCGACTGGGATGCGGTGATCTCCACCAACCTCAACAGCATGTTCAACGTCACCAAACAAGTCATTGAAGGCATGATCGAGTCCGGCTTTGGCCGCATCATCAACATCTCGTCGGTCAATGGTCAGAAAGGCCAGTTCGGCCAGGTCAACTACTCGACCGCCAAGGCCGGGTTGCACGGCTTCACCATGGCGCTGGCGCAAGAGGTGGCCGCCAAGGGCGTGACGGTCAACACCGTGAGTCCGGGCTACATAGGCACCGACATGGTCAAGGCGATACGCCCCGACGTTCTGGAAAAAATCGTCGCCGGCGTACCCGCCAAGCGCCTCGGCACGCCCGAAGAAATTGCCTCCATCATTTCGTGGATTGCGTCCGACGAAGGCGGCTATGCCACCGGAGCCGACTTCTCGCTCAATGGCGGCTTGCACATGGGGTGAGACGGTTTTGATGCACGGCAACGCCGTCATTCGGACGATTATTTGCGCCTGCGATACCCTGAGCCAGGGATGGACGGCAGAAAGTTTTCCGCATAGAATCAGACTAGCCTGTTAAACTAGTCAATTATTCATGCATGCTCCACTCCCCCAAACACCCACACCAGCCTGGCGGCTGCAAGATGCCAAGGCGCAATTCAGCGCATTGGTGGACAACGCCATGCGCGGGGTGCCGCAGCACGTCACACGCAGCGGCAAGCGGGCTGTGGTGGTGCTCTCGGAGGAAGACTTTGAAGCGCTGCAGCGCAGTGCGGCCGGCAGGGCTCATGCACCTGTGAGCTTGATCGAGCATTTGCTGGCCATGCCTAAATCCGCCGAAGCGCCTGCCTGCGACGAGGCTGACTCCCCGCGCCTGGACGTGCCGCCGCGTGATGTAGATTTCTCATGATTTTGTTGGACACCATGGTGCTGTCCGAGTTGCGCAAGGCCAGGCCGAATGCGGGCGTGGTGGCGTATCTGACAAGCCAGGCCCCGGATGCCGTCTTTGTGAGCGCCCTGACGATTGGCGAGATTGAAGCGGGCATTGAAAAACAACGCAGCGTTGCCCTCGGGTTTGCCGCGGAGCTTGCCCAGTGGCTGGCATCGATGGAACTGCAATTTGCCCATTGCATCCTGCCGGTGACCCCGGCCATTGCCAAACTGTGGGGGCGGCTGTGCGTACAGACGGGCAACAAGGGGATTGATAACCTGATTGCCGCCACTGCCTTGTGTCACAACCTGACGGTGGTCACGCGCAATGTGAAGGGTTTTGAGCCCACGGGGGTGCGGGTGTTTGATCCGTTTGCTTCGGTGGAAGCGGGAACATTGCCTTGAGAGGCTAGCCCAAGGAGGGTTCTAACAATTTCATGAGGCTGCCTGTGGTAGCTCGTGAAGTCAGGCGTCATCACCTCACCCGCGCCGCCACTTCCCGCCCCAGCTCAATCACCGCCATCGCGTAATAACTGCTCCAGTTGTAGCGCGTGATCGCGTAGAAGTTTTCGGTGCCGGCGACATAGGTCGGTGCGCTGCCGCCGTTGTTGGGGTCGCCGTTGAGCAGTTCGATCAGCGCCAGCGGCCCCGTATGTTGCAGGGCCGGGCCTTCGAGCACCACACCCTTGGCGGTAAAGCGGGCCACGCTGAAGGTCGGCAAAATATCCGGTGCCATCAGCGAATCCATGTCCAGTGTGGCGGCATCAAAACGTACCGGGTAGTGCGTAGCCATGCCGGGCTGCCAGTTGAAGGCCTTGAAGTAATTGGCGACCGAACCGATCACGTCGCTGGGGCTGCCCCAGAGGTCCACCTTGCCGTCGCCGTCAAAGTCCACAGCGTATTTGACCCAGCTCGAGGGCATGAACTGCGGCATGCCCATGGCGCCGGCATAGCTGCCACGCGGGGCCAGCGGGTCGCTGTCCAGGCGCTTTTGCATGGTTAAGAACTGCTCGATTTCACCCTTGAAAAACTCGCTGCGCTCGCGCGCGCGTGGATGGGCGGCGGGAAAATCAAAGGCCAGCGTGACCAGCGCGTCCAGCACCCGAAAGCTGCCGGTGTCGCGGCCATAAATGGTTTCCACGCCGATGATGCCGACGATGATGTCGGCCGACACGCCATACTCTGCTTCGGCACGGGCCAGGGAGGCCTGGTTGTCCTGCCAGAACTTGACGCCGGCTTCGATGCGGACCGGGTCGATAAAACGGCTGCGGTAGACCCGCCAGTTTTTGGTGAAGGTACTGGCCGGGGGTTGCATCGACCGCGCGACGGCAGGCAGGTAGCGCGCCTGGCCGATGGCTTGGCGCACCCACTGCGCATCCAGGTCGCGCCGGTCGGCGATGTCGTCGGCGAAGCGCATCACTTCGGGGCGGCTCGCATAGGCCGGCCCCTGCGTTGCCGCCGGCCGGCTGCTGGCTTTTCGAATTTTCAGGTTTTTGGCGTCGCTGGTGCTTGCTGCACCCGCGCAGACGGCCAGCAAAAGTAGAGCGGTGAGCAAGCCCGGCGAAGCAAGCTTGAAGAAAGGTGGGGCGATCATGCGGAAAAGCGGGTCCTGAAAACTGGAAAAAAAAGGGCGGAAAACGACTGCATGGACACAAGCGTACACTCGAAAAGTCAGCTGGGCCCAAAAAAAAGTCAACCGGGCCAATTGAGCCGGCGGTATTGTTTTTTCAGCCGGGCCAGGCGGGTGCCGGCGGCGTCAGGGCCGGCATAACGCTGCGCTTCGAGCCGCATCAGCCAGTCGTGCAGCGCCTGCCCCTGGCTGCCATGTTGGCGCAAGACCTGCAGCGCCAGTTGGCGCGGCGATGTTGCGGCGCTGCTGTCTCGGCCGTTCTTGCGTAGCCGTGCGCGCGCGCGACCCAGCAGCCGCAGCCACGGGTCGTGCTGGACACGTTCCCACCAGGCCCAGCTTGCCCCCGCCAGGCTGACCAGCACGATGATGCCGAGCAAGACATAACCGAGGTCTTCCCAGCTCGGCGATTCAAAACCGATGTTCCTGAGCAGGTTGAGCTGTTTGCTCTGGGTGTAATTCAGCACCCACTGGTTCCAGCGGTTGTTCACCGCTTCCCAGGTAGCCCGGAGCTGCGCCGCCAGCGTCGGGCTGAAGTTGCCCAGCGCCTGCCCGACCAGCCCTTGCGGCGCTGCCAGTCGCTGGAAGGCGCCGATGCGTCTTGGGGCCACGGCAGCGGTGGGGTCGACCCGCAGCCAGCCCTGACCGGCCTGCCAGACTTCGGCCCAGGCATGGGCGTCGCTCTGGCGCAGCACCCAGAAGCCGTCCACGGAGTTGACCTCGCCGCCCTGGTAGCCGGTGACGATGCGGGCCGGAATATCCATGGCGCGCATCAGCACCACAAAGCTGGAGGCGATGTGTTCGCAAAAGCCTTGCTTGCGGTCAAACCAGAACTCGTCGGCGGTGTTCGGGCCGTACACGCCCGGCTCCAGCGTGTAGACATAGCCGCCGCTGCGCAGCCGATCCAGCACCGCCTGCACCAGCGCGCCGGTGTCGGCCTGCGCATGACGCGGGTCGCGCCGGATATCGGCGGCCAGTGCCAGCGTGCGGGGGTTGAAGCCGGGCGGCAGCTCGACAAATTCCTGCAGGCCGACCGCCTGCTGCAGCGGCCCATGCCGGAACACCGGGTGGCTTTGCGCCTTGTAGCGCACCAGGTCGGTAATGGGGCGGTCCGTCAGCCACTGCAAATCGGCGCTCATGCGGGTCCGGTAAGTGGGCAGGACCGGGCTGTCGGCGGCAGCGTCCAGCACAAACAGCCAGGGCCGGCTGGTGGGCTCCAGCGTGACTTCGTAACGGATGGGCGCATCCAGGACGCTTAGGTTGGCCGGCAGCTTGTAGCGCGACGGGAAGCCGGCTTCCGACGGGCGCCACTCGCGCCCGTCGAAGCTGGAGAGTACCGGGCCGCGAAAGTACAAATCGCGCTGCGGCGGGCGCTGGCCTTCGAACCGGATGCGCATGGCCACGCTGCTGTCGAGCGCCAGGCTGGCAATGTTGCCGACCTGCATGGTTGCGCTCAGCCCGCTGCGGCCCGTCATGGCATCCGAGGGCACCCCCCACAGGGGCGCCAGGCGCGGAAACAGCAGAAACAGAACCACCATCACCGGTGCGCCGAGCAGGGCCATCCAGCCGGCTGTTTTGGCCGCCTGCCGCAGCGAAGGCTTGCCCACCGGCATGTGGGCGTTGACCAGGGCGGTCAGCAAACCCAGCAGCCCGAGCAGCATGCTGATGGCCGTCAGCAGCGACTGGGAATAAAAGAAGTTGGTGAGCATCGTGAAAAAGCCCAGGAAAAAGATCACGAAGGCGTCACGTTTTGCGCGCAGCTCCAGCGTCTTGAGCGCCAGCAGGATCACGATCAGCGTGACGCCGGCATCACGCCCGAGCAGCGTCCGGTGGGTCAGCAGCGTAGCGCCCACCGCCAGGGCCGAGAGCCCCAGCAGCCACCACTTGCTCGGCAAGGCTCGGGCGCTGAACGCCAGCCAGCCGCGCCATAGCAGCGTAGCTACCGCCATTGCGCTGCACCACAGTGGCAGGTTGGCGGCCTGCGGCAGCAGCACCCAGGCGATGACGGCCAGCAAGAACAGCGTGTCGCGGCTGTCGCGGGGGAGGGCGTTCAGGCGGGTCGGCATTTATCGCCTTGACTGCCGGTTGTGTTGAGGGGTCGAAGCCGCGTCATTGACCTGAAGCCTGCGGGTTGCCACCAAGCCGGGTCTCGGCCCGGCCAGCCCGAAGCACTACCAACGCTCAAGCTGGCAAACACTTTGAAATCGCTCAACATAGGGCCAGCGCCTCCAGACATTGTCTTTTATGCGCCTCACCACTGTCAGGCTTGATCTGCCGCCCCGGCAACCGCAAACCATAACTCAGGCCGAGCTTGTCGGCCTGCAGCACCCAGGCGCACAGCCGCGACAGCCGCGCTTCGGTGCCGAGCGAGCCGGCCTGCGCAAAATCCAGCCAGAGCTCGTGGCGCTGGGCCTGCTGCGTGTCGCGCACCACCAGGCCATTGCCTTGGTCGTCGGCCTTTGCAGCTTTCTTCCACATCACCAGCTTGAGCGGGTCGCCGCGGCGGTAGCCGCGGATGCCGTCGAATTCCCCGGCGCTTTGCCAGCGAGCCGAGGCGGCGGTTCCGCCGGTGCGCGGTTCGCCCGGTGGCAGGGGCGGCGCATGCGGCTCCGGCGCCGGGTAGACCAGCATCTGCGCAGCGGGGCGCCAGAGGGTCCAGACGCGAAAAGTGCCCAGCGGAAAACGGGTTTCGGCGGTCAGCGTGGGCAGGCGGTGCAGGCCGCGGCGGCCCGGCGCAAAGGCAATCTGCACGGTGGTGCTGCTTTGCGCAGGCACGTCGGTCCAGGCCCAGTGCAGGCTGCCTGGCTTGCCCGGGGGGGCCAGCACGCTCACGCCGATGCCATGGCGAACGGCGCGCCGGGCATTCGTGAGTTGGACGTCAAAAACCGCGTTGGACCCCGCAAATTGAGCGGGAGGAGCGATCAAAGTCATGGCAAGTCCGCGCAGGGTGCCGTGGCACACATGCATGCCCGTGACGGCGCTGCCAGCCAGCAAAAAGGTCAGCAGGTAGCCCAGATTGAGCTGGTAGTTGATCGAGGCGACGAGCAGCACCAGCAGCGTGAGCGCCAGCATGAAGCCCGGCCGCGTGGGCAGGATGTAGACATTGCGCTGCGTCAGCACGATGCTGTCGGTCAGCGGCAGGCGGCTTTGCCACCAGTACTGGAATCGGCTGCGCACGAATGTCAGCGGGTTGAGGACGGTTGCATTCATGGCTTGTCATTCCGGCCCTGCGCCGCAATCCTGGCCGTTGTGGCGGCGGACTGCGGATACGGTCCGCAATGCCCCAACCTTTTCATGGCAAGGGCACGGCCTCAAGCATCGCCCGCACCTGCTCGACCGAGCCGCGTCCGGCGTCGCTGACCGGGGTCAGGCGGTGGGCCGCGGTTTGCGGCAATACCGCCACGATGTCATCGGGCGCAACATAGTCGCGGCCACTCAAAAACGCCTGGGCGCGGGCCGCGCGTATCACCGCAATGCCGGCGCGCGGGCTCAGGCCCTGCAGGAACCAGCGGCCCGAGCGGGTTGCCGCAATCAGGTCTTGCAGGTAATTGAGCAGCGGTTCCGCGGCATGGACTTGCAGCACCCGCTGCTGAAGTTCCAGCAAATCGTGGGGCGTCAGCAGCGGGGCCAGTTTGTCCAGCATGTCGCGGCGGTCGTTGCCGCCCAGCAATTGCCGCTCGGCCGCCCGGTCCGGGTAGCCGAGCGAAATGCGCATGTGAAAACGGTCCAGTTGTGACTCGGGCAGCGCGTAGGTGCCCAATTGGTCATGCGGGTTTTGCGTCGCAATCACAAAAAACGGCACCGGCAGGGGCCGTGTTTCGCCTTCCACCGTGACCTGCTTTTCTTCCATCGCCTCTAACAGCGCGCTTTGCGTCCTGGGGCTGGCGCGGTTGATTTCATCGGCCAGCAGCACCTGGGCAAAAATGGGCCCGGGGTGGAATAAAAAACTTTCCTTCTGGCGTTCGTAAATCGAGACACCCGTCAGATCGCTGGGCATCAGGTCGGCGGTGAACTGCACCCGTGAAAACTGCAGGCCGAAAGAGCGGGACAGCGCATGCGCCAGCGTGGTTTTGCCGACGCCGGGCACGTCTTCGATCAGCAAGTGCCCACCTGCCAGCAGGCAGGCCACACAGTCCTGCACCTGGGCGGGCTTGCCCACAATGACCGTGTTAAGCTGATCCGTCAGCGTCTGAATTTTCTGTTTCGCGTTCATGCCATCCACCTTACCGCAAAATTTTTGTTATGAGTGCCACGGCGTATTTCACCCATAAAGATTGCTGGAAGCATGAAATGGGCGCGGGGCATCCGGAGTGCCCGGAGCGGCTGGACGCCATCGAGGACCGCCTGCTGATCACCGGTGTCGGCGCTGCGCTGGAGCGGCGTGAAGCGCCGCTGGCTGCGCTGGCGGAACTGGAACTGGCGCATGACCGCCTGCTGATCGCCGCGATTCGCGGCCTGAGCGACCAGCTTGCCGACGACGTGCAGGCGGGCGGCCCGGCTTATGCGCAGATAGACCCAGATACCGCGCTCAATGGACATACCTGGAACGCGGCTTTGCGCGCCGCCGGTGCTGCACTGGCGGCCACCGATGCCGTGCTGGCCGGCGAGGTTGAAAACGCCTTTTGCGCGGTGCGCCCGCCTGGCCACCATGCCTGCCGCGCCAAAGCCATGGGGTTTTGCTTTTTCAACAACATCGCGGTGGCCGTCAAATACGCGCTGGCGCGTCATGGCCTGAAGCGGGTCGCGATTGTCGACTTCGACGTCCACCACGGCAATGGCACGGAAGACATCATCCGCGGCGACGAACGCATCCTGATGGTCAGTTTTTTCCAGCACCCGTTTTATCCCTACACCGGCACTGACGCGCGGGACAACAACATGGTGAACCTCCCGGTGCCGGCCTACACCCAGGGCGCGGAGGTGCGTGAACTGATCGAGAGGATGTGGATACCGCGGCTGGAAGCCTTCAAGCCCGAGATGATTTTCATCAGCGCCGGTTTTGATGCGCACCGCGACGATGCGCTGGGCCAGATGGGTCTCAATGAGCAGGACTATGCGTGGATCACCCAGCGTATCAAGGACGTCGCCAAGCGGCATGCCGGCGGTCGCATCGTGTCTTGTCTCGAAGGCGGCTACAACCTCGCTGCGCTGGGGCGCAGCGTCGAAGCACATATTCGCGTGCTGGCTGATTTGCAAACACACTGAAACGCGCTGGTGAGCCTGGTCATGAAAAATTCCTTGGACCCCGTGCTGCACACGCGCGATGAACGCGGCGTACACCGGCTGACGCTGAACCGCGCCGACAGCTTCAATACCTTGAGCGAAGAGATGCTGGCCGCCTTGCAGGCTGCGCTCGATGCGGTGGCCCGGGACCCGGGCGCGCGCATCGTGGTGCTGGCCGCGCAGGGCAAGGCTTTTTGCGCCGGACACAACCTCAAGGAAATGCGGGCCCAGCCTGAGCTGGCTTATTATCAAAAACTGTTTGCCCAATGCACCCGCATGATGCTCACCCTCCAGAACCTGCCGGTGCCGGTGTTGGCCAGAGTGCAGGGCGTGGCCACGGCTGCCGGTTGCCAACTGGTGGCGCAATGCGATCTGGCGGTGGCCGCCAGCCAGGCGAGTTTTGGCGTCAACGGCATTGATGTCGGGCTGTTTTGCGCCACCCCCAGCGTGCCGCTGGTACGCAATATTCCCGCCAAGCAGGCCATGGAAATGCTGCTCACCGGCGGCTTCATCACCGCGGAAGAAGCCCGGCTGCGGGGCCTGGTCAACCGGGTGGCGGCGCTGGACGCGCTGGATGCCGAGATCGAGCAGGTTGTGCAGGCGATTCTGGCCAAACCGCGCGAGGCGATTGCGATGGGCAAGGCGCTGTTTTACCGGCAGCGTGAAACCGGCATCAGTGCCGCCTACCAACTGGCCGGCCAGGTCATGGCCTGCAACATGGTTCACGCCGTGGCACAGGAGGGCGTGCAGGCCTTCATCGACAAAAGGAAACCGCAATGGCCGGCACCGACACCCTGAAACCCCGTTCTGCTCCCCCTGCCCGCATTGATGGCCTGGAGGATTGGTTTGCTGCGCTGGCCCAGCCTTCCGCGCTGACGGAACTGGCCGCCCTGGCCGCCTGCGTCCTGCTGGCCTGGCTGGCGGTGCGCATGGCAAGCCGTGCGCGTCCTGTGGCGGATGGGCCGTCGGTTCTTTTCGGCCGGCGCATTATCGACGGCGTGCTGTTTCCGCTGCTGCTGTTGGCCTTCGCTTATGCGGTCCAGGCGCTGCTGGCGCGGGCGTTTCCATTGGCGGTCTTCAAGGTGGCCGTTCCGGTGCTGCTGGCCCTGGTGCTGATTCGCCTGGGCGTCAAGGTGTTGCAGGTGGCGTTTAAAGATGCGCCGCTGGTGCGGGCGCTGGAGCGCACCATTTCCTGGCTGGCCTGGCTGGCCCTGGTGCTCTGGGCCAGCGGCCTGTTGCCGGTCATTCTTGACGAGCTGGACGGCATCAAGTGGAAGGTCGGTGGTTCGACCCTGTCGCTACGCACCATGCTCGAAGGCGCGCTGACGGCGGGGGTGGTGCTCTTGCTCACGCTATGGATATCAGCGGCCATTGAAACGCGCCTGCTGCGCTCGGTCACCGGCAGCGAGTTGTCTCTGCGCAAAGCGGTCAGCAATGCCATACGGGCGGCGCTGATGTTTGTGGGCCTGCTGCTGGCGCTGTCGGCCGTGGGCATTGACTTGACAGCGCTGTCGGTACTGGGCGGTGCGATTGGCGTGGGCATCGGGTTCGGCCTGCAAAAACTCGCCGCCAATTACGTCAGCGGTTTTGTGATGCTGGCCGAACGCAGTGTGCGCATCGGAGACAACGTGCGCGTGGACACTTTCGAAGGGCGCATCACCGAGATCAATGCCCGCTATACCGTGGTGCGCTCTCTGTCCGGGCGGGAATCCATCGTGCCCAATGAGATGTTCATCAGCAACCGCATTGAAAACCTGTCCTTGAGTGATTTGCGCGTACTTCAATCCACCGCGGTCTCCGTGAGTTACGACAGCGATGCGCAGACGGTGATGCGCTTGCTCACCGAAGCGGCCTTGAAGCAGGACCGTGTGCTGCGTGATCCCGAGCCCTCGGTGAACCTGACGAACTTTGGGGCCGATGGGCTGGAATTCACGCTCAACTACTGGATGACCGACCCGGAAAACGGCCAGCAGAACTTGCGCTCACGCATCAATCTGGCCATCCTCGACGCCCTGCGCGAGCACGGCATTGAAATTCCCTTCCCGCAGCGGGTGATTCACACCCGTGCCGACACTGCCGTACTTCATGAAAGAAGGCAGCCAGAGGCGCAGTGAGGGGGAAGGTCGGCACAACGGGCCAGGCCGATATTTGTAATAAAATCAAGCGAGCATTTTCTTTTCTTGTCAAGCTGATCCGGGTACTGCGAGGCAGTTTTTAGCGAACGCCGACCGCCGCAGCATAGAATCAAAAGCTTTCCTTAACGTCAATTCAATCAACTCTGGAGCCCTGTAATGAAGGTTTTGGTACCCGTCAAACGCGTTGTCGATTACAACGTCAAAGTCCGCGTTAAATCCGACGGCACCGGCGTCGATATCGCCAACGTCAAAATGAGCATGAACCCCTTTGACGAGATTGCCGTCGAGGAAGCCACGCGCTTGAAGGAGAAGGGCATTGCCACCGAAGTGATTGCCGTCAGTTGTGGCGTGGCGCAATGCCAGGAAACCCTGCGCACGGCCATGGCCATAGGCGCCGACCGCGCAGTCTTGGTGGAGACCACCGAAGAACTGCAGCCGCTGGCCGTTGCCAAACTGCTCAAGGCCCTGGTCGAGAAAGAGCAAGTACAACTGGTGATTCTGGGCAAGCAGGCGATCGACAACGACTGCAACCAGACCGGCCAGATGCTGGCGGCCCTGCTGGGCTGGCCGCAGGCAACCTTTGCGTCCAAGGTCGACATAGCCGACGGCAAGGCCATTGTCATGCGCGAAGTCGATGGCGGCATGGAAACCCTGTCCTTGACGCTGCCGGCCATCATCACCACCGACCTGCGCCTCAATGAGCCGCGTTACGTGACCTTGCCCAACATCATGAAGGCCAAGAAAAAGCAGCTTGACAATTTCAAGCCGGAAGACCTGGGCGTCGATGTCAAGCCGCGCATCAAAACCCTCAAGGTCAGCGAGCCGCCCAAGCGCAGCGCCGGCATCAAGGTAGCCGACGTGGCCACCCTGGTAGATAAACTCAGAAACGAAGCGAAGGTGATCTAAATGTCCGCACTTGTAATAGCCGAACACGACAACGCGGGCATCAAGCCCGCGACCCTCAATACCGTGACGGCCGCCGTCCAATGCGGTGGCGATGTTCACGTGCTGGTGGCAGGCCTGAACGCCGCCGCCGCGGCCCAGGCGGCCGCCCAAATAGCCGGCGTCGCCAAGGTGATTCATGCCGATGCCGTCCATTTTGAACACGGTCTGGCCGAAAACATCGCGGCCCAGGTGGTTGCGCTGGCTGGCGGCTATTCGCACATCCTGTTTCCCGCGACGGCGTCGGGAAAAAACATTGCGCCGCGCGTCGCTGCCATGCTGGACGTCGGCCAGATATCCGACATCACCAAGGTCGATGCTGCCGATACCTTTGAGCGCCCCATCTACGCCGGCAACGCGATGGCCATCGTGCAAAGCATGGACGCGATCAAAGTCGTCACCGTGCGCACCACCGGCTTTGACGCGGCCGCCGCGAGCGGCGGTTCTGCCGCGGTTGACGTGGTAACCGGTGTGGCCGACAGCGGCAAATCCGCCTTCCTCGGCAGCCAGATCGCCAAGAATGACCGTCCCGAACTGACCGCCGCCAAGATCATCGTCAGCGGTGGCCGTGCGCTGGGCAGTGCCGAAAAGTTCAATGAAGTGATGACGCCGCTGGCTGACAAACTCGGTGCGGCAATGGGCGCTTCCCGCGCCGCGGTGGACGCCGGTTATGCGCCGAACGACTGGCAGGTGGGCCAGACCGGCAAGATTGTCGCGCCTCAGTTGTACGTGGCGGCAGGCATCAGCGGCGCCATTCAGCACCTGGCGGGCATGAAGGACAGCAAGGTCATCGTGGCGATCAACAAAGACCCTGAAGCACCGATCTTCAGCGTCGCTGATTACGGGCTGGAGGCCGACCTGTTTACGGCGGTGCCGGAGCTGGTAGCGGCGCTGTAAGACTAAAAAAATGTCATTGCGGGCCAGAGTCTGTCCCGGACTCGACCCGGGGTCCGGGATGACGCACTCTGGAGACAAGACATGAGCTACAAAGCCCCCCTCAGGGACATGCTGTTTGACATCAAACACCTGGCCAACATCGATGCGGTGGCGCAGATGCCAGGCTTTGAAGAGGCCGGTTTTGAAACTGCACAGGCGGTGCTTGAGGAATGCGCCAAGTTCAATGAGGGCGTGTTGTCGCCGCTGAACTGGGAGGGCGACAAAAACCCGTCGAGTTTTCGATCCGGCGTGGTCGCCACGACGCCCGGTTTCAAGGAGGCCTACAAGCAATACGCCGAGGGCGGCTGGCAGGGCCTGCAGCATCCGCTGGACTTTGGTGGCCAGGGCCTGCCTAAAACCATAGGCGCGGCCTGCCGCGAAATGCTCAACTCGGCCAACATGAGTTTTGCGTTGTGCCCGCTGCTGTCGGATGGCGCGATTGAAGCCTTGCTGACGGCCGGCTCCGGCGAACTCAAGGCCACTTACCTGAAAAACCTGGTCAGCGGCCAATGGACGGGCACGATGAACCTGACCGAACCCCAGGCCGGCTCGGACCTGGCGATGGTGCGCAGCCGAGCCGAACCGCAGTCCGACGGCAGCTACAAGGTTTTTGGCACCAAGATTTTCATCACCTACGGCGAACACGACATGGCCGAGAACATCGTCCACCTGGTGTTGGCCCGGGTCACCGGTGCGCCCGAAGGTGTCAAAGGCATCAGCCTGTTTGTCGTGCCCAAGTTCATGGTGAACAAAGACGGCTCGCTGGGTGCGCGCAACGATGTGCATTGCGTCAGCATCGAACACAAGCTGGGCATCAGGGCCAGCCCGACGGCCGTGCTGCAATATGGCGACAAAGGCGGCGCAGTCGGCTACATCGTCGGTGAAGAAAATCGTGGCCTGGAGTACATGTTCATCATGATGAACTCGGCGCGTTACGCCGTTGGCATGCAGGGCATTGCGATTGCCGAGCGTGCTTATCAAAAGGCCGTTCAGTTTGCCAAAGACCGCATCCAGAGCCGCCCGGTCGATGGCTCGATCAACGCCAGCGCGCCCATCATCCATCACCCCGATGTCAAGCGCATGCTGATGACGATGCGCGCCTACACCGAGGGCTGCCGCGCGATGGCCTCTAGCGCGGCGGCCGCGTATGACGCCTCACACCACCATCCGGACGCCGCGGTGCGCAAGCAGAACCAGGCTTTCTACGAATACATGGTTCCTCTCGTCAAGGGTTTCAGCACCGAGATGAGTCTGGAAGTCACCTCGCTCGGTGTGCAGGTGCATGGCGGCATGGGCTTCATTGAGGAAACCGGCGCGGCGCAATACTACCGTGATGCAAAGATTTTGACCATTTACGAAGGCACGACCGCGATTCAGGCCAACGACCTGGTCGGACGCAAGACCGCCCGTGACGGCGGCCAGACCGCCAAGGCGATCGCACAGCAGATTGAAGCCACCGAAGGGCAGTTAATCGCGCAGGGCAGCGTTGCCGCCAAAGCCGTCGCCAAACGTTTGAAGGCGGCGCGTCAGGCGTTTATCGACGTGGTGAATTTTGTCGTCGGCAACGCCAAAGCATCACCGAATGCCGTGTTCGCCGGCAGCGTGCCCTACCTGATGCTGGCCGGCAATCTGATGGCAGGCTGGCAAATGGCGCGTTCGCTGCTGGCGGCTCAAGAAGAGCGGCTCAAAGGCAATGAGGCAGCCTTTATGCAGGCCAAAATTATCACCGCAGTTTTTTACGCTGACCATTTGCTGAGCAAGGCCCCGGGCATTCGCGACAGCATTGTCGAAGGCGCGGACAGCGTGACGGCGCTGGCGCTCGAGGCTTTCTGAAGCGCGTCATGGCGATCCCGGATCAAGCCCTGGATGACACTCCCCACCAACCAACTAAGCAAACCATGTCCAAGCTGCCCAAGACCCTGCAAAACCTCCCGCTGCCCATCATCGGGTCGCCGCTGTTCATCATCAGCAACCCCAAGCTGGTGATTGCCCAGTGCATCGCAGGCGTGGTTGGCGCCATGCCCGCGCTCAACGCCCGCCCGGCCGCGCAGTTGGACGACTGGCTGGCCGAGATCACCGAGACCTTGGCCGCCTACAACCGGGCCAATCCCGACAAACCGGCCGCGCCTTTTGCGATCAACCAGATCGTTCACAAGTCGAACGAGCGGCTCGACCACGACATGCAACTGTGCGTCAAATACAAAGTGCCGGTTTACATCACCTCGCTGGGCGCGCGCGAAGACGTCAACGCGGCGGCGCACAGTTATGGCGGCGTCGTGTTGCATGACATCATCAACAACAGGTTCGCCCACAAGGCGATTGAAAAGGGCGCTGACGGTCTGGTGGCCGTGGCCGCCGGTGCCGGCGGCCACGCCGGCATCAAAAGTCCGTTTGCGCTGGTCCAGGAAATCCGTCAATGGTTTGACGGCCCGGTTGCGTTGTCAGGCGCCATCTCGACCGGTGGTGCCGTGCTGGCCGCGCAGGCCATGGGTGCCGACTTTGCCTACATCGGCTCGGCCTTCATCGCTACCGAAGAAGCTCGCGCCGCAGACGCCTACAAACAGGCCATTGTGGAGGGCAGCTCCGATGACATCGTCTACAGCAACCTGTTCACCGGCGTACATGGCAATTACCTGGCGCCGTCGATACGCGCCGCCGGCCTGGACCCCGACAACCTGCCGGCAGGCGATCCGGGCACGATGAACTTCGGCGGCGATGCCAAAAAAGCCTGGAAGGACATCTGGGGCAGCGGCCAGGGCATTGGCGCGATCAGCAAGGTGCAGAGCACCGCCGACTATGTCGCGCAGCTCAAACGCGAGTACCAGCAAGCGCGTCAAAGGATTTGCCTTTAACGCCTCAAGCGGCACGAGTTCCCCGGTTGTCGCTGTCATGATGACGCCGCCCGCGCCCCGCTTGCCCGGCGTCGATGCCCTCAAAGGCATGGCCTGCGTACTGATTGTCTGGCACCACCTGGCGTTTTATGGCCCGATGTCCGATGTGGTACATACCGCCGCGCCTGGATTGATCAACTGGCTATACAGCGATGGCCGCATGGCGGTGCAGGTGTTTCTGGTCGTCGGCGGTTTTCTCGCGGCCGGTTCATTGGCGCCACGGGGCGTTGCCGTGTTCCAGCGACCGGGCCGGCTGATCCTGCGCCGTTACCGCCGGCTGGTGCTGCCCCTGCTGGCGGCCTTGTTTATCGCCATCGTCGTAGCGGCCGGGGTGCGGCCATGGCTGCAGCATCCGTCGGTGCCGGACGCGCCCACGCTCTGGCAACTGCTGACCCATCTGTTTTTGCTACAGGATATCCTGGGTCAGGAAGCGCTGTCGGCCGGCATCTGGTACGTGGCGATTGATTTCCAGTTGTTTGCCATTAGCGTGGCTCTTTTCTCCTTGGCGCGCGACAGCCGGCAGCAATGGCTGGGGCTGCCGGCGGGTGTCTGGCTGGTGTTTGGCTTGGCAGCGGCTTCATTGCTGTACTTCAACCGGCGCACCGGGCTGGACATGACGGGGCTGTATTTCTTCGGCGCTTACGCGCTGGGCATGCTGGCCTGGTGGGCTTCGCGTAGCGTCACGCCCGCGTACTGGCTGCTGGCCATCGCGCTGCTGGGCGGGTTGGCGCTGGCGCTTGATTTCAGGGGGCGGCTGGTGGTAGCGTTGGCTGTTGCCTTGGGGCTGGTGGGGCTGCAGCGTGGCCTGTGGTCCGCGCGCTGGTTGCAGCAGCCGCGGCTGCTGCAACTCGGGCAAATATCGTATTCGGTTTTCCTGATTCACTTCCCGGTGCTCCTGCTGGTCAATGCGGTGCTCAATCATTTCTGGCCAGCACAGTTGTTTGCCAATACCCTTGGCTTGCCGGCGGCTTTTCTGCTGTCCCTGTTGGCGGGCAGGGCGCTGTACCGCAGCGTTGAATCCCGGCAGGCGCCTTCGCCCGGCGTGCCCGGGAAAAGCTGCATCGCGCAGTGATCCCTGCCACAGGCAGATTTTTTCAATTGAAAAATGGCCTGAAGAAAACGAGCGAAAAGAGCGGTCCAATTGATAGCATCTTCTGGCGAAAATAACGGTCTTGCATCGGATTCACACGCAATAAAGAACCCCGCCCCAAGGGGCGGGGTTCTTTAGTTGGGCAATTAAAGCCGGCGTACAGTGCATCCCCGGATGCCCCGGCTTTGGCCTGCCCATTCCATTTGGCATGACAATCAAGCCATGCCCCTACCTCCTGCCCCTACCCGCCGCCACAGCCACAAGGCCAACAACGAGCTTTTATTCAAAGGCCTGTTGTGTACCCTGATCGGGCTGGCCGTGCTGATATCGCCCTACTTCATCCAGTCCCCAGGCATGCAAAGCACGGTGGCCAACGCATCCCTAGTGGGTTGGTTTGCGCTGGTGCTCGGTTGCGCTTTTATCGCAGTGTATTTGCGACGCAAGTTGACCGGTAAAACCGGACCGCCGGGTTCGCTGTAGTTTTTTTGCAGAGCAAATTTGCTACATTTTCAGTAGCATCTTGCACACGAAATATAAGGGCCAAACGCGAGTTTAGCAGTGAGATCGCTCAAGAAGGCGCGGTACGGCAAGAGGTTGCGGTGCAATTCCTTGCGCCACAGCGCCACCGTCACCGCCGGAATCTGAGCAGACGGTCGGTTCCAGCCTAGAAACCGCAGTCGGACGCGTAGCGCCCTCACCCCAGGGGTGAAGCAGTTCGTGGGTACGAAAATGAGCGCTCATGAGGTTTTGCCAGCGCTTGTAAGTGGTCAACTGCGGTTTCTAGGTCCAACAATCTTGTCCTTTTTAATTTGCCGCTCCGCATCAAGCAGTTGCCCCGCGCCCAACCACTGGGAAAACTCTTGCGGCGTCTCCAGCGTGATCCGGCCCAAGCCCGCGTTGCGAAAGTCGTGGATCACTATCTCTGCGGCCTTTTGCAAATTGACGCGGCCCTTGCCCAACAGCGCGCCGCGCTTGCGGCCCACTTCTTCCAGCAGTTGTTCGTCCTTCATGCCGGGCGCAATCTGGAGCGCATAGCGCGCCTCCATCGCGCCGGGGTAGTGCTTGATCAGGTAGTCGAGCAACTCCAGCGCCACCTCTTCTTCGTTGAACGCATTGCGGCCAATCGCCCCGCTGGCCGCCAGGTTGTAGCCGCTTTTGGCGACGATGATGCGCGGCCACAACATGCCGGGCGTGTCGTATAAATAAAAATCGTCGGCCAGCGAGATACGCTGCGCCAGCTTGGTGATGCCGGCCTCGTCGCCGGTTTTGGCGGCGCGTTTTCCCGTCAGGGTATTGATGAGTGTGGATTTGCCCACGTTGGGAATACCGCAGATCAGCACCCGCATCGGTTTGACCATCCCGCCCCGCAGCGGCGCCAGATCGCGACAGGCCTGGATGAGGCGCCGTGCCGGCGCGGTCTCGCTGGCGTCCAGCCCGATCGCCCGGGTCGCGCTCTGGCTGTTGTAGTACGCCAGCCAGAGCGCGGTGCGGGCCGGGTCGGCCAGGTCCTGCTTGTTGAGCACTTTCAAGGTGGGCCTGCGGCCGGTGAGTTCGGCCAGCAGGGGGTTGGCGCTGGAGCCGGGCAGGCGCGCGTCGAGCAGTTCGATCACGACATCGGTGTCCTTGATGCGCTCTTGAATGGCTTTTTTGGTCAAGTGCATGTGACCGGGAAACCACTGGATGGCCATCTTGATGCTCTTTCTTTTCGTTGGTCGGCCGGTTCACCTGTTCACCCGGTCAGTACGAATTGTGAACCACGCACGGCGTTCTTTGAGGTGAACGGTCCCCATCGGGGAGCAAACGCCCGCGCTTATGGACTAAGCTGCATGCGCCAGGCTGCGAATCCCCAGGCGTTCAGGCGACACATACTGCTGGCGGTAGATTTCAAAGGGCATGGTGTCTGCCGCTTTAATCTTTTTCTGCTCGTCAATGGACTGCCGCGTCAGCGCTTCGAAAGCGGCCTGCTGCCCGGCGGAAAAAGGCAGACTCAAAAGCGTGTCTTTCGTTTTTACAGACTGTGCGCGGACAAAAGCCACGAAGGAACTGCCGTGGTCTTTGACCATGGCGTCCAGCACCCGCGCCGAAGGCAGCGCATCGGGCTGGTCCAAAGTGGCACCTGCAGAGCGCAGCGCGTCGCCGTAGCCGGTGCCGCCCTGGGCCGCGTCAAGCGCTTGGGCGATAGGCCCGCATTGGGCAATCAGCTCGGCGCCCCACTCGGTCAGCGTGATTTCCTGGCCGCCGCGTTCGAGCATCAGGCCCGGCGCGCGGCCGCGCGCAGCCACGCGGTGCTGGTTGCGCGCCAGCGCGGCGATCTCCTGCGGCGTGTCCGGCGGGCTGTCGGTCAGCAGGCAATGCAGCAAAAACACATCCAGAAAACGCATGGTGTCAGCCGCGATGCCGACCGGCACAAAAGGGTCGAGGTCCATCAGCCGCACCTCGACATATTCAACACCGCGCTCGCGCAGCGCATGGAGCGGGCGCTCACCGGGAAAGATCACGCGCTTGGGCCGGATCGTGCCGTAGAACTCGTTTTCGATCTGTAGCAAGCTGGTGGCCAACTGGTTGTAGTCGCCGCCGGGGTTGCGCAGGCCAATCGCCTCATAGGGTGGGTAGGGCCGGGTCAAGGCGTCCTGCAGCGACGCGCCGTAGCCGTCGAGGTTGTTGTAGCTGACCTTGAGCGAGGCCTGCGCGTCGCTTTGGTAGCCCAGGCGCCCCATGCGCAGCGAAGTGCCGTGCGGCATGAACATGGTGTGCTCGCCAAGGGCCTGAAGCTCGTGCTGGCGGCCGGCGACAAAGCTGGAACAGACGGCGGGCGACGCGCCATACAGGTAGAGCAACAAAAACGCATGACGGCGGAAATTGCGGATCAGCGCAAAGTACTCTTCGCTGGAGACAGCGGGCAGCGACCAGTTGTAGTGAATGCCCGAGATGGTCTGCATACGCCGGCCATAACGGTGGCCCAGACCCATGCGGTAGACGCTTTTCGCGCGCCCGACGTTGGACGAGCCGTAGCGGCCTATCGGAATGGTCTCGTCGGTCGGCAGGCCGCAAGGCATGCTGGAAACCCAGAGCATCTCGTCGCCCAGCGCCTGCATCGCGCGGTAGGTGAACTGGTGGATTTGCGTGAGTTCGTTCAACGCCGCATCCACACCGTCGCTGAGGCCGGCGTGCGCGGCGGTGACCAGTTCCACCTGCGACTCGCTGAAGTCGGTGGTGATGCCGGGATGTGTCAGCGCCGAGCCCAGCGCCGCCGGGTGCGGCGTCAGCGCCAGCGCGCCGCCCGGTTGGGCGCGCAGGCTTTCTTTTTCAATGCCGCGGCGCATGCCCTTCAGCCTGGCAGGGTCAAGCGCCCGAAGGCGGTCCCCCAAAAGCGCGTCCGGGCGCGCATGCAAGCTGTTCATATCGGTCTTTTCTCTGAATCGTTCGTGGCGTGCAAGGTATCACAGGCCAGCCCTGTTTGCAGGCGGCGCGTCCGGCCGCGGGACGGGCGCGCCCGCTTGGCGCCATGCGCGATTTGTCAGCGCATCAAGGTTGCTATGCTTTTGATAGCTGTCTGCGACCGTCCCCACTGGTTCGAATGGCTATTTTCCCCTATGAACCGTAGCGTAAAACGGGTTTCACGCCGCCACCAGCCCCCGCCATACCGGGAAAGCCCCTACGCCAGCACACGCAACAGCCACCGGTTTATATCGGCAATTTCTTCCATGCATACCGAGTGCTCCATGTCGTACTCGTGCCAGTCCACCGGGTAGCCCAGCGCCGTCAGCGCGTCGCGGGTGGCGGCACCCGCGGCCAGCGGCACCATGCCGTCGCGCCGGCCATGGCCCAGAAAGACCGGCAAGCCGTGGTTGGCCGGGCTGCGCTCTGCGGCCAGCGTGGCGAGCAGCGGCAAATACCCGGACAAGCCCATGATGCCGGCCAGCCGCTCGGGGTAACGCAGGCCGGTCATCAGCGCCATCGCGCAGCCTTGTGAAAAACCCGCGACGACGATGCGGCTGGCCGCGATGCCGCGCGCCGTTTCCCGCGCTATCAGTGTGTTGATCGCGCCCTGGGTCCGGCGCATGCCCTGCTCGTCCTGGCGCTGCGTCAGCTCGGCGCCCAGGATGTCGTACCAGGCGGGCATCGGGTAGCCGCCGTTGAGGGTGACGGGAATCACCGGCGCGTTGGGAAACACAAAGCGCACCGGACCGACGGCCGCCAGCGACAGCTCCTGGGCAACGGGCACAAAATCCTGGCCGTCGGCGCCCAGGCCATGCATCCACAAGACCGTGGCGGTCGGGTTGGCGGCGGTTTCGACTTCAATGACTTCAAGTGACATGGTGCAGGCAAAAGGTAGTGGTTACCATCGAATTGTGCCCTGCGGGCGACGCCCCTGTTCCCGCGAACCCGTTTTTTGTTGCGGCAGCGCAAACGGTTTGACGCCCTGTTTGACGGACGTGTGTCCGCAAGCCGTGGTCAGCCAGCGGTCAATCGCGGCCGGCTCGTTGACGGTGCGCAAAGCCAGGTAGGCCAGTTGCGCCTCAGGGTAGCGGCGGCGCAAAAAATTGAGCCACTGCTTGAGCCGCCCCGGCCGCGCCTTTGCATCGAGCCGGGTGCAGACCAGTTGCCAGAACTGGGCAATCAGCGGCAACAGCGCTTCCCACGAAAGACCGGCCTGGCCGGACGCCGAGCCCCGGATCGCCATCGCCAGGCCCGGGTCGGCCACCGCGCCGCGGCCCAGCATCAGCATCTGGCAGCCCGAGGCCTGGCGGCACAGCCGGGCATCTTCCACCGTCCAGATTTCTCCGTTGGCCACCAGCGGAATGGTTACCGCGGCGCGAATGTCGGCAATGCGCTCCCAGAAAGCCGGTGGCCGGTAGGCCTGCAGCCTGGTGCGTGCATGCACCACCAGTTCGTCGGCCCCGCTGCTGGCAATGGCCTGCGCGCAGGCCACGGCTTTCGCATCGTCGTTGAACCCCAGGCGCATTTTGGCCGAGACCGGCATGTGTACCGGCACGGCCCGCCGCACGGCGGCGACGATGGCCGCGATGGTCTCGGGTTCGTCCAGCAAGGCGGCACCGCCGCCGTGGCGATTGACCACCTTGGCCGGGCAGCCGAAATTCAGGTCAATGCCGGCCGGCCCCAGCGTGGCGAGCCGGGCGGCGTTCTCCGCCAGGCACACCGGGTCCGAGCCCAGCAACTGCGCCCGCACCGGCACCCCGGCCAGCGTCCGGCTGCCGTTGTGCAGCTCGGGCACGATGCGAGTGAACACGCGCTCGGGCAGCAACTGGTCGGTGATGCGTATGAACTCGGACACGCAGCGGTCGATGCCGCCCGCCCGCGTCAAAATGTCGCGCAGCACGAAGTCCAGAAGCCCCTCCATGGGCGCGAGCAAAATGGTCATGACGCGATGCTACCTTGCAGATGCCGGACCGCAGGGCAAGTTGCCGCAGGCCAGCCCGCGCCGCAAACCGCGCGCCGTCAATAGTTGCCGATGTAATCCGTTTTGCCCACCCCCACCCCGTTGTGGCGCAAGATGGCATAGGCGCTGGTGACGTGAAAAAAGAAATGCGGCAGGCCGTAATTGAGCAGGTAAGACTGGCCGGTGAAGACTTTTTCCTTCGGTGTGCCCGCCTGCGTCACGATCTTCCGGTCTTCGCTGCCGTCCATCTGCGCCGGGCTGAGGCTGTCAAAAAACGTCAGGGTTTTGGCAATACGCGCCTGCAGGTCGGCAAAACTTTCCTCCTTGTCTTCAAAGCTGGGCACGTCCACGCCGGCAATGCGGGCCGACACGCTTTTTGCAAAATCAGCCGCCACCTGAACCTGACGCAGCAAGGCAAACATGTCAGGGAACAGGCGTGCCTGCAGCAGGGCGTTGGGGTCGATTTTCCGGGCCGTGGCGTGAGCCTCGGCTTTGGTCAGCACGCCACTCAAGGCACCCAGCATTTGTTTGAAAATGGGAATGGAAGCCTGGTACATCGACAGCGTCATGGGAGTGGTCCTGGGGTGAAGTGAAACAAAAGAAAAAGAGGGCGATGCAACGAGCCCATCGGACGGGTCCGACAGGCCGGGAACTTGTCCGGGTTCGTGGGGTTGCGGCGGTTCTGCCAAAAACTCGCGTCAAGTTTCAGTATAGCGGGCTGCCGCGCTCAGGCGCGCCTGCGCCGCTGAACCAGACTCACCCCGGCGAGCTCAGGCGCATGACCAGAATCGCGACCATTGGCCCATTGGCGATAGCAAGCAACAGGTCAGCGGGTACGTCAGAAAGGCCACCCAAAAACAGGCATGCCAACCATGTGGCCGCAATCATGAAACACTGGAGACTCTTTAACTGTTGCCGGTCTGCGCCGCAATCACGCTGCGCACCCTTTCGAGGCGCTGGCGCACTTCCTGGGCGACTATGACCACTTCCGGATGCTTGGTGAGTTGCAGCACCGCCACCGGGTCCATGAAGCTGACCGTGACCGAGCCGTCCGCGTCCTCACGCACAACAACGTTACAGGGCAACAGGAGCCCAATGTCGGGTTCGGCCGTCAGCACACGGTGCGCAAGCGGCGGATTACAGGCGCCAAGGATGCGATAGGAAGGCACGTCAATGCCGAGCTTGGCCTTCATCGTCGCCTGGACATCGATGTCAGTGAGCACGCCGAAGCCTTCCGTCTTCAGTGCTTCGATGGTTTGATTGACAAGGGTTGAAAAATCCCCCCGCTTCAGGCGAAGGTGAAAACCGTAGGCGGTATTACCCTCCACAGGCCGGGCGTTTGAATCATGTGTCATGAATTTCTCCAAGTGGGTTTCAATACTAGTGCAGTGTTGCGCGCTTGAGGCGGATTTCTTCGAGTTTCACCGAGGCGATGGTGACCGTCTTGAGGGAGGGCATCTCGCGCTTGAAGCCGGCGGCATGCTCAAAAAAATCCAGGGCGGGTTCATTGCGCAGTAACACCCACAAGGTGACCTGTGTGCAGCCCTCTTCCTTCAGGCCATCCCGCGCACCATCCCACAGCGCCAGGCCGGCGCCCTGGCGCCAGTGAGAAGGCCTGACATACAAGGCCCAGATTTCTCCGGTGGTGGATTTGCTGCCCTTGTCGCGCGAACGGTCAAAGCCAACGAAGCCGACAATCTGCCCGCCTTCGGTCGCCACCAGCAACTGCGGTTCGCTGTATTCGATGGCCTCGCGCCAAAATGCCAGGCGTTTTTCAACCGAGATTTTTTTCAGGTCTTCCTCGGGCATGAGGTTTTTGTACGCAGCTTGCCAGGAGGCGACGTGAATTTCGGCGATGGTTCTGGCATCGTCGGTGGTGGCGGGACGGACTTGGTAGCTGGACATGGAAGGCGCTCACAGGAATCGGTGGTTCAAAATTCAGGGGGAGCCGAATTGTCGCAGCAAATACGGGCAGTGGCACCAGCACTCCGGCGAAACGGGAAGACGGGAAGACGGGAAGACGGGTCGGCATTGGCACCCTTCCGCCAGATGACTGTCCAGTCTGCTGTTCTCGCAGACTGCCGCTTTGACTCGTCCAGAGTTTCCCCATGGGGCTTTCGCTTTGGCATTGCGGCCCATAAGGGGCTGCGGCCATGCTGGGGCTGGAGAAATGAAGTTGAAGTTGGATTAATTGGAATCTGACCCCGATTCCCCCGGGCCACAGCGTGTCGGGCGTGCGTGCGGTGCAGCCGGTGGATGCCCTGGTGGCCGAAGTAGCGCAGGAGTTCCAGCGGGCGGCCCCCTGATGCCGGCCTTGACCGTGTTGGTCAGGATCAGGATGCAAGCATGAATGGACCATCACGGCACCATGCAGCCAAGTGCAAACGGATACCTTGCGTTGGGTGGCCAGATACGTCAAAAACGATTCAATTTCGACTTGCCCCATGTCGCGCGGATGCTTCAGGCCATGAAACCGGATGAAGTTTTTGACCCAATACACATA